>JAFTTJ010000033.1 GCA_017466825.1 Clostridia bacterium | reverse complement strand
GTTGTATAATTTATAATTAAATGCGAAAATAAAAGTTCGCATTTTTTTATTTTCATTTTTGCCGAAAATACGGAAAATATGCTTGTTCTCGTCCGTTTCGGCAAAATCTGCTCCCTTATGGCGCATGAGCCGTATGGAAGCTTTCAACGCTCATGGCGTAGCGTTTGCGCGAACGCTACGCCCCCTATGTGGGAATGGGCGAAAATATATTGGAGTGTTGAAAATGAGTTACGACGTAATAGAAACGTTGGTTGCGACGAAGAAAAAGGAAATGCAACCTGCAAGCATAGTACAGCTCGAAGGTGAAATACAGTTTACACGGTATTTGCCTTTGGAAATGTCAATGAAGGTTGAACCTAAATTTGCGGATTTGCAAAGGTATGTAAAAGACTTCGGCAGGTGCGTGAAACGCATTCAAGACGATTTTATTTTATGCGGTTATTTTTTAAACCTTATCAAGCGCGAAGGCTTGTATCGTTATTGTATCGAAGAAGGCTTGCAAGGTTATACGAATTTTTATAAGTTTTGCGAAGAAAAGTTAGGCGTAGCTCAAACGACGGCAAAACGACTTATCGCAATTAACGAGCATTTTTGTAAAAACGATTCCAAGTTGCCTGAACAGTATAAGAGTTATGGAGCTTCCAAACTTGCAATTATGGCAACGTTTGAAAACGGACTCGAAGGAAAATTGCAACCGAGTGTTACCGTAAAGCAGTTAGACAAGCTGAAAAAATATTATGCATCGCACGAATGGCATGTAGATATTCAAACAACGTGGCGCGATGATTTGAAAAAGTTTGAAACCGAGCAGGAACAAAACCGTTTATTAAAAAGTGCAAGGTTACTTCAAAGGAAGTTTGAACCAGCAAAGGAAACGGACGGCAAGCCCAAAGGCTTGGTGTCCGATCCGTACAAAGCATATACACGTTTTTTTGATGAAACGTTGCGAACGGTTGCAGGTTTACATAGTAACAATACACGTTTTGCCCCTATCGTACAAGAATTAGAAATCGTATTGAAACGCTTGCAGGGCGAAGTGTTGAAAATGCAGTCCAACGATATGTTGGACGGGCTGTAAAAAAAATGAGAGTCCAACGTTGGACTCTCGTTAAATCGATATCAAACGTGAGGAGCGTTTAGATAAATAATTTTAAATGCGCGAGGAGCGCGAAGGAGTAATTTTATGAAGTGTTATGTTATTAAGACGGAGAAGAAGACGACCAAGAACGGTGAAGATTATTTCAACCGCACGTTGTATCTTCAAGGCGTAGGCTTGTCGGGTATGGTTCCCATTCGTGTTTGCTATTTCGGTAAACCTGTAATGGAAGCTGTTATGGAAAAGGTTATTGACCCTGCAACGAACAAGCCGAAGTTGGATAAGGACGGCAAGGAATTGCTTGTCGAAAAGAAGGACAAAGACGGCAACGTTATTATGCGCGTGAAGAAAGACGAGGACGGCAACGATATTCTTCGTGATGATGATTTCCGTATTAGGGAAGATTTGTTGGACATGTTTGCGGTCAGCTATGAAGCGTTCAAGCAGGGCGAAGTCTGCAATCCCGTAGAAGTTTTTGCGAGAGCGAAAAAGACGGAAAGCGAAGACGGCGAAAAGTATAATTTCTTTATTAGAGTTGGTAAGGATGATATTCCTGTTGAGGTTATTGACTTTTCCACCGATGACCGTACCGACTACAAATATCGTGGCAATCTTGCTAAAATGCGGTATTTGGCAAACAATGCGTGAGGTAATCGCGTAGGTTTTTTCATATGACGGGATTATGTGGGGAAAACCACATAATCCCCCTCCTTGATAATATAGAATCATCTTCACCCGCAAAATCTTGGAACAAAATCTTTACTACGGAGCGTTGAAATATGAGTTCAAAGAAAAATCGGGAAGAAAGCACTATCGAATGGGAATTTGGTATCGATTGGTTCAAAGACCTGCAAGCGAAAGTAAAGTACAACGTCTACCAAAGCGAGTATTACGAGCGCATGGCAGACGATTACAACGATGATACCTACCGCAAGAAAGCAGAGCGCACGCTTGCTTGCAGTAAGGTTTGGGATTTGAACTATTACGTTCGTCATGGTATCAAACAAATAAAAAGCATTACGCGCTGTCAAGATTCCTTTTGTTACGTATGTCAAAGTTTAAAAGCGCAAAGGCGTTTTCAATTATTTTCCCCCATTTTGCGACAGTTGGAAAAAACACACGATATTTTCCATACGGTATTCACCGTACCGAACGTATCGGGGCAACATCTAAATTGGACGTTGGATAAAATGTATAGCCGTTTCGGGCGTTTGATAGCGTACTTGAAAGGCGAAAAGAAAGTCAAAGGACTTGATTTCTTTCAATACGGTTACGTTGGCGCGGTACGTTCGTTAGAAATTACGACAGGTAAACGCAGGAACGGCAACGACTTTCACCCCCATTTTCACACAATGATTGTGCTTTCTAAAAATCCCCCAAACATGGAAAAGGTTATAGAAAACAGTTTTTCCAACGGCAAATATGATTACGTAACGAATAAACGCAAGGTTACGTACTTTTCAAAGTTTGAATGGCTGTTACAGCGCATTTGGTGTTTGCTTATGTTGGATATTAAGGTAACAAAACAAAATATCATAGATATTTACGGCGTTACGGACGGATTGTATAAAGACGGCTTTGACGTAAAAGCGGATAATGCGGAAAGTAATTTCCACGAAATTTTCAAGTACGCCATAAAAGGCACGTACAAGAAAGAAAAAATCTTTGAATACGAAGATTTCTGTTATTTGGAAAACGCTTTAAAAAACCGCCGTGTTTATGAAACGTACGGTGTCCTGCGTGAATACAATTTCAACGACGTTGGCGATATATCAAAATTGCAAGATATGTCAGATATGATTTTTGATGAGTTGTTGAAAGAGTTGCAACGTCGTGAAAAGCCTATTGTGATACAAAGCTGTATCGAGGAAATTTTAAACGATTTGCAAAGCAATAAAAAACGTAAAAAGAAAATCCGATATATCGGACCTGCGGTGTTACGCAGAGCGTTTCAAACGCTGTCCGATGAAGACAAAGAAATGTGTTTAGAAAAAATGCGTGAATTGCTGTTCGGCTCGGTGCAAGAAGAAGTCGGCAACGGATTTTTAAAAGCGGATTCTATTTGAAATTATAAGCAAGCCATGCTTATGAAATATATTATAAGGAGAATAAAAAAAATGGCAAGATTTAGAAGTAGAAACATGGGCACTAAAGGTAGAAGAGTCTCTTCTCGTAAGGGTAAGAAGAAAGAAAAGTATACGAAGGTTGAAAAAGCGGCGTATATGAATGGCTTGATTGCACGTGGTTTGAAAAATCCCGAAAGTAGGATTTCAGAAGCTTACGGAAAAGGTAAAGCCGAGCCGAAACCCAAAGAACAGAAGAAAAAGAAGACTTTGTTTTAAGGACGGTAAAAGGAAATGAAAAAGAGAAAACTTATATTGAGTATTCTTGCGGCAACGGCAACCCTCGCCATGGCAAGTGTTGCAACGGGTTGTAAACTTAAGGAATGGTACGAGCAGAAAACTTGCGACCATAGTTATGACGGCGGCGTAGAAACGATAGAACCGACGTGTACGCAAGAAGGTGAAATAACGTTCACTTGCGAGGATTGCGGGCATACATATACGGAAAGCGAACCTATGTTAGAACATGCATGGGATGACGGTGAAGTTACCACTTCCCCTACGTGCACGGAAACGGGCATAAAAACGTATACGTGTACAAGTGAGGATTGCACAGCGACGAAAACGGAAATAATGCCCGTGGCAGAGCATACCGCAAAAACGATAGCGGCGATACCCGCGACGTGTACAACGGTAGGTTATACTGCGTGGGAGAAATGCGAAGATTGTAATGCGGTGCTTGTACCCAAAAAGGAAATTGCGGCGTTAGGTCATACGGAAGTAGCAGATAAAGCCGTAGCGGCGACGTGTACGACAGCAGGCAAGACCGCAGGCAGCCATTGCGGCACGTGCGGCGAAACGTTGACGGCGCAAAAGGTTGTACAAGCTCTTGGGCATACGCCCGTAACGGTAGCAGGGAAATCCCCTACTTGTACGGAAACGGGTTTGACGAGCGGTAGCGAATGTGAAACTTGCGGAGAAGTCTTTACGGCGCAAGAGGAAATTCCTGTAGTAGACCATACAGAAGTAATTGATTCGGCAGTAGCGGCAACGTGTGCGGAAACGGGTTTAACCGAGGGCAAACATTGTTCCGTATGTAATGAGGTATTAGTTGCACAAGAAGTTGTAGCCAAAACGAATACGCACGTAGACGAAAATAGCGACAGTACTTGTGAAGTATGTGGCGGTATCGATTTTGCGTTCTACCAAGATACGGCGAATTATATTGCGGAATCGTATACGGCATGGTCGGCTTTGGACGGTGAAGTAGCGCGTTTGCACGTTGCAACTACGACGGCAGACGGAACGGTAACGGATAATCGTTTTACTTGGGTAACGGCGGGTAATTATATGTTTACCTATAATCGTGAAAATGACGAGTTCGATTATATAGTTACTGGTTTTGTTGAAATGGACGGTTTTGGCAATCTTACGCATAATGATATTCAATATCATGCATTTACCGTAGATGGTGAATGGTATGTAGACGTTTATTTTACAAATGATATTAAGATTAACTATTTAGCAGGATTTAGAGATGCTGAAATGACAGAATCCGCTTATGAAGAATATGGCTGGGGTGTAGTTAATTTCGCCGACGATAATGC
>JAFTTJ010000032.1 GCA_017466825.1 Clostridia bacterium | reverse complement strand
TTTAATGCAGTAACGCACTTTTCAAGTGTTTTAAAGGCTTAGATACGAGCACCGCTAGGCTCGCAAGGGGTTGACGGATGGGATAGACCTTGTTGGTCATCCCAGTCGGCAAGCACTTGCAGTAAACGACGCGGGGCGAAGAATATAAGACTTTAATCAATGAATTCTCGTACACATCTCTCATACGCCCCAACAGGATCTGCAGCGGCAGTTATGGGGCGACCTACTACGATATAGTCTGAACCAATCTTTTTTGCTTGTTCGGGGGTCATAACTCTCTTTTGATCGCCTACGTCTCCGTCAGCAAATCTTACGCCGGGGGTAACGGTTAAGAAGTTATCACCGCAAACGCCGTGTACTTTACCTGCTTCAAGGGGAGAACATACAACGCCGTCAAGCCCTGCGATTTTAGCGTTTTCAGCGTAGTGCATAACTACTTCGTCAATGGGTTTTTCAATCCATAAATCCTTTCTCATACTCTCTTCGTCGGTTGAAGTGAGTTGGGTTACGGCAATCAAAATGGGACGAGTGCCGTCTTCACGGGTAAGACCTTCGATAGCCGCTTGCATCATGCATACCGTTCCGCCTGCGTGAAGGTTAGTCATGTCTACGTCAAGGCGAGAAAGTACCGCCATTGATTTTTTAACGGTGTTGGGAATATCGTGAAGTTTAAGGTCAAGGAAAATTTTATGTCCCCTAGCCTTGATTTCCCTTACGATTGAAGGACCTTCTGCGTAGAAAAGTTCCATACCGATTTTTACGAAAGGCTTTCTGCCCGTGAATTTATCTAAAAATTCAAGGGTTTTCTGTTTGCTGTCAAAATCGCAAGCAACGATTACGTCTTTACCCATTTTACTTAACTCCTTTTATAATATCACTTAATTTTTCGATTTTATACTTTGCCATAACGTTTGGCAAATCTTCTATGATCTTCTTGCTAGCGTAGGGGTCGACAAGGTTTGCCGCGCCTACTTGAACGGCAGTAGCGCCCGCAAGCATCATTTCGATAACGTCTTCCGCAGTAGAAACGCCACCCATACCGATTACGGGGATTTTTACGGCGTCTGCCACTTGATAAACCATACGCACGGCGACGGGGAAAATTGCAGGGCCTGAAAAACCGCCCATCTTGTTTGCGATAACAGGCTTTCTCGTCCTTAAATCTATTCTCATGCCGAGCAAGGTGTTTATTAAACTAACGCCGTCCGCGCCCGCGTCTTCAACGGCTTTCGCTATTGCCGTAATATCGGTTACGTTAGGTGAAAGTTTAGCGATAATCGGCTTATTGACCGACTTTTTAACTGCATTGATAATTTCGTAAGCGCCTTTTTCAGACGAGCCGAAGTTTACTCCACCTGCGTGAACGTTGGGACAACTTATGTTGATTTCAAGCCAACCTACTTGGTCTTGCTTGTCTAGTAAAGTTGCCGTGTGGACGTATTCTTCAACCAAAAAACCGCCTACGTTTGCCATAACTTTTTTATTAAAACACTTTGCAAGTTTTGGCAATTCTTCTGAAATAACTTTGTCAACGCCGGGGTTTTGAAGCCCTACTGCGTTTATCATACCAGCGTAGCACTCTGCTATTCTCGGCGTGGGGTTGCCGAATCTCGGCTCTTTGGTTGTACCTTTAAAAGAAAAGGTGCCGAGTACGTTGATATCATAAAATTCCGCAAACTCGTAGCCGTAACCAAAAGTTCCGCTCGCAGGGATTATGGGGTTGTCGAGTTCAATTCCGCAAAGGTTTACTTTCATTTCTCCCATATTATCTCTCCTTTTTCAAGCACGGGGCCGTCCTTACAAATACGCTTGTTGCCGTATAAGGTCTTGCACGAGCAACCCATGCAAGCGCCGAAACCACAACCCATTCTCTCTTCAAAACTAAACTGTCCGTCCGTTACGCTAAAATTGTAGACGGCTTTAAGCATAGGTTCCGGACCGCAAGTATAAAAATAGGAATAGTCGATATCTTTCATTGCGTCGGTAACGAAACCCTTAACGCCGTAAGATCCGTCGACCGTTGCAACGGTAACTTTTGCGCCGAGTTTTTTAAACTCTTCTTCATAGAACACTTCGCTTTTGGTATTAAAGCCAAGCACTACCGAAACGGATTTACCCCCGTCTATAAGTCGTTTAGCGCATAAAAACATAGGGGGAACACCAACACCGCCACCGATTAAAAGCGGATTATCACCGCTCTTTGAAAGGTCGTAACCGTTGCCGAGTTGGGTTAATATATCGAGTTTAGTTCCTACGGGCATTTTAGACATTTTTTCAGTACCCTTGCCTACTACTTTGTAAACGATAGTAAGCGTGTCGCCGTTTATATCGCATACCGAAATAGGTCGGCGAAGATAAAGACCGTCGATTAAAATATTTACGAATTGGCCACACTTAACGCCTGAAACGTCGCCTTTGAGAACCATCTCAAAAACGGTTTGGGTAAGTTGCCTTGTGGCAGTTATTTCAAAAATAATATCTTTCATTTTTATCCTTTGGAGTATTTATTTGTAGTGTTGATAAGACTTTCAACTCGATTAAAGGCTTAGATGCGAGCACCGCTAGACTCGCAAGGGGTTGACGGATGGAATAGACCTTGTTGGTCACCCTTTGCGAGTTGTTTTAAAGGCTTAGATGCAAGCGCGTCGCAACTCGATTTTTTGTCAACCAACCGTGGCTACGGTTGGTAAAACTTTTCTATCGGTTGCTCCTTTTCCCACAAAATCTTTTTTCAAAATCTTTTGCGGGAGCCCTTTATGGCT
>JAFTTJ010000005.1 GCA_017466825.1 Clostridia bacterium | reverse complement strand
CGTGAAGATGCTTGCCGAGCGTTACGATATGATTTGTTGCGGCGAAAACTATCATATGGCGGTATCCGAGATCGTAGCGACGCCCGAAACGCACCCCGACCTCTGCTACAACCGAAGCCTCACGGATTGGAAAGATTTCGTCACCCGCACCCCCGAGGAATATGAACGTTGGCTCTATGCCGTCGGTCGCGAGGCAGCAGAGTTTGAGGTCGCCGAGTTGATCACCATATCGCAAGATAAGAAGGTGATTGTGGACACCTGTATTCCCATCGATATACTGAAAGAAATCACAGATTACGATCACGTTGCGGTGATGCTTTCACCTCAATCTATGAGCGTCGAGCGCTTCTTCGACCGAAGTGATCCGGAAAAGCAGTTTCTCTTAAATGTGATCGATAGTTGCGACGATCCTGCGGCAGTAATGGAAAACTATCGCCAAGGACTTGCCCGAATCAACAGCAAGGAGCACTACGACGAATACGCAAACAGCGGATTTTTCACGGTTGTGCGTGAGGATAACGGCTTGGATACAAGAGAACAGGTTTGCGATATGATCGCCAAGCATTTTGGATTGATGGAGTAAAGAAATGATCAAAGAACTTATGCACGATCCGATATTTCTTGCAGGAAAGTCGGAGATCGCAACAAAAGAAGATTTGCAGGTCGCACAGGACTTGCTTGACACGCTGATGGCGCACAGAGAAAGCTGTGTCGGCATGGCGGCAAATATGATCGGTGTGCGCAAGCGTATCATCGCCTTTCTCGACGAAAGTGGACGAGCCCCTACGTATACGGTGATGCTCAATCCCGAGATTATAAAGAAAGGCGGCGCGTACGACACCGAGGAAGGCTGTCTGTCACTTCTCGGCGGTCCGAGACCTTGTAAACGCTATAAATCCATCAAGGTCAAATATCAGACCTTGGAACTGCTGACTCGCCTCAAGACCTACACCGGCTGGACGGCACAGATCATTCAGCACGAGGTGGATCATTGTAACGGTGTACTAATATAACCGAAATGAGGGATAAACGTGAAAAATAATTTGCATTTTGAAAAATTGACTTTAAACGAAAATGTAAATATCGAGGTTTATGAGGAAGCCCTTGATTTTGCATTTTCATCCGCAGATGTTAGGAATATTGCAATTTCTGGAGCGTATGGTGCTGGTAAAAGTAGCGTTTTGGCGTCGTATAAGAAGCTTCATAAAGAAAAAAGTTTTATGCATATTTCATTGGCTCATTTTGATAATGGGGATAAAGATGATCTGGATGAAAGAAAGCAAGAGTCAATTTTAGAGGGTAAAATTCTTAATCAGCTCATTCATCAGATACCACCTGAGAAAATTCCTCAAACAAATTTTAAAATAAAGCAGAATGTGACCAAATGGAGCGTTATTAAGATAGCGTTATCTTTTATAATAACGGTAATCGCTACGCTTTTTCTGGCTCTGTATGATAACTGGAAGGCTTTTATATCCGTTTTTCCTGGATGGCTTGGATCTGTTTTGAAGCTTAGCATATCTCCGTATGCACAGATAATAGCTGGTATATTAATACTTGTTTTGTCATATTTCTTTGCTCATCAGTTAATCGTTCTTCAAAAAAACAAAAAGATATTTAAAAAAGTTAACGTGCAAGGAACAGAAATTGAGATTTTCGAAAACAAAGAAGAATCTTATTTTGATAAATATCTAAATGAAGTTTTATACCTTTTTGAAAATTCAGATGTTGATGCGATCGTTTTTGAAGATATGGATAGGTTTGAAATCAATAGAATATTCGAACGGTTGCGCGAGGTAAATACTTTAGTAAATGTTCAACTTGAAAAGAAGAAAGCCGAAAAGCCGCTTCGGTTTATTTATTTGTTGAGAGATGATGTTTTTGTATCGAAGGATCGCACAAAATTTTTTGATTACATTGTTCCAATTGTCCCCGTATTGGATGGAACAAACGCATACGATCAGTTTATTTTACATCTGCGCAAAAGCGGCATGTATGACAACTTAAATGATAAGTTTTTGCAAGGATTATCATTATATGTTGACGATATGCGACTTTTGAAAAATATATGTAATGAGTTTTTAGTGTATTACAAACGAGTCAATACAACCGAACTTGATTATAATAAAATGCTTGCGTTAATTACATATAAGAATTTGTTCCCAAGAGATTTTAGCGATTTACAACTTGGAAGAGGATTTATATATTCGTTATTTGATAAGAAAAGCGATTTTATAAAAATCGAAGAATGCAAACTTAAAGATCAAATTGATGCTAAAGAGGAGGAAATTCAATATTGCAAAAATGAAGAATTGGAATCCTTGGAAGAGTTAGAAGCAGTAAAGGTTGCGAAGCGAAATAATGCGGATAATGCATCATACACAATTCGTCGCCAAAAACAGGATGAATATAACCAGTGGCAAAAGGAAGAGTTGCCCAAAAGAAAAGATGCAATTATAAACAAATTGGCGGATCGAAACAATGTATTGAATAAAGAACTTGATGAACTTAAAATCAATCTTATAAAGCTTCAGTCTGCTACCCTTAAGGAGATAATTAATCGTGACAATATTGATGAGATTTTCAAAATTATTACGATTAATGAAATTGGGGAAAAAGAGAATTATAACGAAATCAAAGGTAGTGAATATTTTGCTCTTTTAAAATACTTGGTTAGAAATGGCTATATTGACGAAACCTATGCTGATTATATGACTTATTTCTACGAAAACAGTATAAACAGAGTTGATAAGATTTTTTTGCGTAGTGTAACTGATAAAAAAGCCAAAGAAAGTACATACGAATTAAAAGATCTAAGATTAGTTGTATCAAGACTGGACATTTCTGATTTCGAAGAGAAAGAAACACTGAATTTCTATTTGCTAAAGTATCTAATTGAAGAAATGCCTACCTCAAAGCAACTTGAGCTTTTGGTGAAGCAGATTTCAGACAATCATAATATTGATTTTGTTAGACAGTTTCTAAGTTATTTTAGGAAGTGGGATCTTTTTGTAGCTAAATTAAACAGACTTTGGCCAAGCTTGTTTAAAGAGATTATAGAATCCAATTCGTTTACTTCCAAAATGGTTCATGAATATTCTGTTTATACATTGTATTATTCTTCGTTTGATCTCTTTCCCAAAATTGATATTGATGGCTGCTTGTCGCATTATATAGAAGAATCATCTGCCTACTTGGAGATTGAATCGCCAAAGATTGATCGTTTGATAGAGGCGTTTAAAGAACTTGATATTAAATTTAGGTCGATTGATTATCATATATCCGATAAACATCTTTTTAAAGCAGTATATGAAAACGATTTATATGTTATTAATTTTAGAAACATTGAACTTATGCTATGCGTAATGGAGCAATTTGATTCAAAAGATGACATCCAACATAAAAACTATTCTTTGGTTAGCGCAAATAAAGAATCTCCGTTATGCAAATATATTGATGATAATATAGAAACGTATTTGATGGAGATTCTTGGTAATTGTTCGGATAGTATTAATGATGAAAAAGAAGCTGCGCTTACAATAATCAATAATAATTGCGTTTCAAATGAAATTAAATTGGCATACATCGCTAATTTAAAGACTACAATTAATATGCTTACCGCAATTGCAGATATTGATCTTTGGGATCAATGTCTTGATGATGGGATAATTGATTTTTCGGAAAACAACATTGTATCGTATTATTTCTCTAAAAAACTTTTCACTTCCGCTTTGGTGCGCTATATCAATGCATTTCCACGTGATATAGACATGAGTAAAGTTGACATCAGTGAGGACGATTTTAAGTCCGAATTGTTTACTGCTTGCCTAAAGAGTTTTGAAATTGAAAATGAAAAATACAGGCAAATTTTGCTCTCCATGAGACGCGTTTATCCCGAAGACTTCCCTGTGGAAAATGTCCCCAATGACAAAATGAAGATATTGATTGACGGCAGCGTTATCAAAATGAATGAAAAGTCGTTGGAGACTTTACGTGAGAAATATTCTGAAGTATGCGATCATTTTATTAAAAGATATTTCGATGTATATGTTGAAATGATGAATGTAGACATATTTTCATTTGATGAGTTAATAAGAATTTTGGATTGGGATGTCGCCGATGAGCACAAAATTGCTTTGTTGGCATTTACTTCGAACTCAATTTCTGTTGTGGGTAAAGCATACTCACCTTTGGTGAAATCGTTTATTTTAGAAAACAACTTAGAAGAATCGGATCTAAAATATTTGCGAAAAGAGTATCACAACCAAAGCGCGGAGGTAAAACTCTTTGTATTGAATGACGCTATAAAGAAAGTAGCTCAGATAATTAATGCACCTCAAGATGTATCTTGGCTTCTTGTTGAAGAATTACTCAGAGCAACAAATTTGGATGATGCCGATAAATTGTCGTTGTTAACCGAATCCATACCGTTAATGTCCCGAGAACAGTGTGCACACGCATTTGCTTTAATAGGAAGAAAGGATTTTGAAAACATCTTTGAATCCAGAAAGAAACCCAGATTTGCTGTGTGCATAGAAAACGAAGAGATTCTGATTAAAATTAAACGTAAAGGTTGGATATACGAGTATTATATTGATCCCACAGATGATGAGAATTATAGAATTAGACGACATAAACCCCAACAGAAATCGTCCGTGTAAATTCAAAAAATCTCTGGACTTTCGTCCCTTTCTGTGATATTGTGTGTGCTACCACGAAAAGGAGGTAGTGCATATGACACGGAAGAAACAAGTAAATACTGAAAACAGAGCGGTTCTGAATCGGGATTTCCCGAGGCGGGGCCGCTCTCTCATTATCGGGGCGGAGGAACTGAGGCGGCTATTCCCGAATGTCAAGCCCGAGTACATCGACTTGGCAATTAAGCGGTTCAGCGACTATCGGTTTGGCGAGGAGGAGAACGAGATCGAGGTGTTCGGCAAGATACTGATAGCGGTGATTATTCAGGACGCGCTCGGCACAAAGGAGAACGGCGATGGGAATCCTTGAAGAATTATGGTACGGTAATATCTCGCCCTGCGAGAAGGACTTCAAGAAAGGGAGCAAGTATTCGGAGCTGCTCGGGTACATTGTACGGCACGAGGAGGATCTGCAAAAACGGCTGAACGACGAGGAAAAGGAAATCTTCGAGAAGTTCACCGAATGCACCAACGAGATGTACGGCATCGCGGAGCGGGAGGCGTTCGTGAGAGGTTTCGTGCTCGGAGCCAGGATCATCATCGAGGTGATGACGGCAGAAGAATGATGAAAAGAGGAATCGCAAAAGCGGTTCCTCTTTCCTTCCGATTCTCTCTGGACTTTGCGTATTTTCCGAGTATTCTTGTGTTGAGCCGCGAAAGGTGTGCTCGGAAAGGAAATACATATATGAAAAAGTTAATCACCATCATCCTCGCACTTATTATGGCGCTATTCACCGCACCGAACCGGAGCGCAGAACAACCGCATGTGACCGCCGTAAAAACGCCACAGACGGCGATAAAGGTACAGGTGGAGCAAGTACCCGAAGAAAGTGAAAAGCCCGCAGAAACGGCGTTTGTGGGCGAAGTGAGCGAGTTAGAAACCATTGTTCAAACCAAAAAATCGACGGTAACTGAAAGCAAAGTTGTGCCCAAAGAAACAGAGATATTTACTGAAGAAAAAGCACCTCCGGTACAAGAAACCGTGACAAAGGAATGCACCGAAATCACCGAAGAAACGGTTATCATAGAACCGAAAGAAGACACCATCGAATGTATTGACGAAGGCGATCAGAGCCTTGCGGAATACAAGCCGCAGATCGGCGGTCAGCCCAATCCTTTTGAGAATGACATACCCACCGAGATAGATGATCGACCGGTAGAAGACTACATTGGCGAAGGCGAAGACCGCCCAGGAGAAGGAAAACACTTCTGAGGTTCAAAAGGTGGGCGCAAATACGCCCACCTTTTTGCGACTTCATAAAACCCTATTGAAAACGCAAAGCCGTTCGTGTATAATATGCTCACAGGGCTCGAAGCAGTAAAAATTTTCCTTCAGCCTACATACTTCAACATATTTCTCGGCACACATTTGATATAATACTGTCGAGGAAACTCAAAAGACAATTAAATAGTTTTATGTATCGTACATAGCATCCATCCGCCGGACACGCTGATCATCGATCAGTAAAGCAAGCCGGAAAAGAGCTTATATCCACCCGTAAGGGTGAGAACACTGACCATCGAGATAGGGCATGACATACACTGATTATTCAGTGGTATCGTCATGCCCTTTTTTAGTTGTCATTTTGCAGATTGCGTGTGCAGATGTAAAGAAATTGTTAATTGTCAAAAAAAGCGGTGGTCAAATCGCAAAAAAGTGTGGGATATAAGGTGAGGGGGTTCTTCAGTAAACAAATTGTAAATTCGTAAAAAACATGGCACTCAAATCGTAAAAAAGTCAGCAATAAAAGATAGAAGTACATTCCTAAAAATCAGAAAAAAGTGTGGGATATAAAGTGAGGGGTATAAGAAACGCTTTCTCACCGGCTACTACTTAGAGGGATCTTTTTTCAAATCAAGAAAGAGGTGATAGAAATGATTGACTAAACCGTTGTTTAATATTTGACTCGCAATAAACAAAGAAAGGAATTATTTATTATGAAAAAATCAAACATCAAAACATTCGAGGAGCTTCCGTACTTCATCAATGCGCAGGAGCTCGCAGATGTTCTCGGCATTGCAATTTCGTCCTGTTACGAGTTGATGCACGAGAAAGATTTTCCGACGATCCGTATCGGGAAACGCTTAGTCGTTCCCAAGGACAAATTTTTGATCTGGGTTAATGAGAACACAAAAGGAGGTATTAGATGAAAAACATTTCTGAGATCAGATTTGTAAAAGAACTCAAGGACTGCTATTTTCACAGGGACAGAAAATACGAGAATGCCGAGATCAAACAAAAGGCGCTCGAAGCAATGCTGATGCTGTGGAACGCAGACAATGTTGAATGCTGCGGATATATCTACTCACAAGATATGATCCGCAATATGATGCTCAACAAAATGATGCCCGAAGAACTTGACGATGCGATCAGGCGTTGGAAAGGAAACGGAGAAACAAGCGTCGATCAATTATATCATCACTTGTTTTTAACCGTAGTGCTTGCGAACGCGCTGGAGTTGTTTCATAAAGTGATGAGGTACGAATGCATTCCGATTGAATGCGAAATAAAAGTTAGAGTGGTTGCGTGAGGTGATGCGATGTATTTGCAAAATCAAAAAATGCAGAACTTCTTTCCCGTGCCGAATGAGATCTTCAGTCTCGGGCTCACCGACGGCGAGATCTTGGTGTATACGTTTCTGATGCGTTGCGAGGACAGAAAAACGTACAAGTGTCATCCCAGCTACGCGACGATCTGCGAAGCCATCGGTCGAAGCAAAAACAGCGTGAAGAAGTATGTTCAAGGTCTTGAAAAGAAGGGGCTGATCTTCACCGAGCCGACCAAGGTCAACACAAAGGACGGACGCGTTCACAACGGAAGCCTGTGCTATACGATCCTGCCGATCCGCGATGTTATAGAACGGCATTACGAAATGCAGCTTGAAATGGCACGGCTTGAATCGGCGAGAGCGAAAGCGCAGGAAAAGTTGGAGCGCTACGACAAAAAGTATCGAAAAACGGCGGTTTGAGGCAGAACTTATTTTGAAGCGGGTTAAAGCGAAGCTGGCTTTTGCACGCTTCGCGGTCACATCAGCCCGCAACAGCGGGCTGAAAAGTGGCTTGTTTCAAGGTTTTTTGAGCCTTGCCGAAAAAATATGAGATGCTGGCTTTTTTCGAAAATGGCTGGCTTTTTGTCCCCTGCTGTTTTCACCAGGTATTAGCGATATTTAAGGAGGATTTTTATGTATAATTCAAAACCGAAATCGACGGATAAACCGGAGAAAATCAAAAAAACATTTGCATTCAGACCCGAGGTTGTACAGCTGATCGAAACCCACAAATACGTTCACCGAGGACGCGAGGTGGACTTTGTCAGTCAGGCAATACGCGAATATGCGGCGAGCATTGACGGCGAAAAGAATCAGGATGTGCTGACCGACCGCATCATAACCTCGTACCGTGCGTGCACGAGGAACGATATGAACCGACTCAGCGCGATGGTGTTCAAGATTGCCGTGGAGCTTGCCAAAGCAAATTATATTCTCGGCGCAAACATCATCGACATGACCGATGAGGAGTTGGAAGAGCTGAATGCGCGTGCGCGTTATGCTGTCAGGTGCAACTACGGATTCTTTTCTATCGAGCAAGCTGTGAAGGAAGAGATGGCATTGAGAGGATATGAAGATGATGAAAATTAAATTCTTTCTTCCAATTCTCTCTGGACTTGTGAAAAAGTTGTGGTATAGTGTTGTGCTGAAAGAGAGGTGGTGCTGATGCCAAAGAAACGTCCTGCAGGCGACGGAATGGTTCGTCAGAAGAAGCGTGGTCAATGGGAAGCGAGGATCGTCGTCGGTCACAAGGATGACGGCAAGCCGATCTACCGTTACGTCTACGGCAAAACGCAGAAGGAGGTGCTCGATAAGCTTCATCAGCGCATCGAGGATTACCGCGGTGTGGAGCTGACCGAGGACAGCAAGATGACGCTCGGTCTGTGGCTCGACAAGTGGCTGAATGAGTATATGCTCTTCACCATCCGCGAAAGCACGTGGAAGGCATACGAAACCACCGTGCGCCTTCACATCAAGCCACACCTTGGCGACAAGCAGATCGCATTCGTCACCACCGCCGACGTGCAGAGGATGTATAACAAGCTCAAGCGTAGCGGACGAACGGAAGCGCATCCCATCCACGGACACAAGCTGTCCGACAGCTACGTGCGCAAGATCCATATGATGCTCCACGAGGCGATGGACACGGCAGTGAAGGAACGGCTCATCGTGAAGAATCCGACAAACGGCACGACGATACCGAAAACCAACTATCCGCCCAAGCAGATCCTCACCGATGCACAGCTTGAAAGGTTCATCGCCGTGGTGATGCAGGACGAGCTGTGGCGCGACTTCTTCTACACCGAGCTGACAACGGGACTTCGCCGCGGCGAGATCTGCGGTCTTAGGTGGTCGGACTTTAATGTTGAGACGGGACACCTCAAGGTGTCGCGCACGGTGCTTGTAAAGAGTGGCGGAGGACTGACTTGGGGCGACACCAAGACCGAAACCGGTATGCGAACGATCCTCCTGCCGCCGAGCACCGCGGAAATGCTTCGTGAGCGAAAGAAAACTGCGGTGGGTGAATGGATCTTCCCGAATCTCTACAAGCCCGAGCAACCCCTCTATCCCGACTCAGCTTACAATCGAATGAAGGTACTCTTAAAGCGTGCGGAGCTTCCGCTGATCCGCTTCCACGATCTGCGCCACACCTTCGCCACCCATGCGCTGACGGGCGGTGTGGATGCAAAGACGCTGTCTAAGATACTCGGTCACACCAACGCAAGCTTCACCCTCGACACTTACACCCACGTAACAACCGATATGCAAAAGCGCGCGTCAAAGATCGTGGGCGGGTTCCTCGACGACCTGATTATCAAGGAGGACGGCAATGGCTAAGAGAAGAAAGAACGGTAAGGGAATGCTCCGACAGCGCAAGGACGGACGGTGGGAAGGTCGAGTTGTCATCGGCTACGATGATAAAGGTCTGCCGAAGACCAAAAACGTGCTTGCCAAGACCAAGACCGAGTGTGCAGAGAAGCTGGAAAAGCTCCGCGAGGAGTACCGACCGCCAAGCACACGGTGCAAGCCGGATATGCTCTTCGGCGACTATATCGACTTTTGGTATGAGAACTTCTGCAAGCCCGCCGTCCGTCCGCTGACACAGCAAAACTACGAGAACCGCATCTACGATCACATCATTCCCGAGATTGGAAAGATCCCGCTGAACAAGCTGTCGCAGAACGATCTGCAGCAGTTCTACGCTCGGCTAAAGAAGAACGGACGGAGGATCCGCGTAGAGCAGTACGGTCCCGAGCTGTCCGACCGAATGGTGCGCGCCTGCCACGCAAGCTGCCGCTCGGCGCTGGAAAAGGCGGTGGAGGATGGACTCATCCGAACCAATCCCGCCATCGGCTGTAAGCTTCCGCCGAAGAAAGCCCACGAGATGCAGGTGCTGTCCCGAGAGGATCTCGGGCGGTTCCTAAGGCAAGCCAAGGAGGACGGCTTCTATGAATTCTTCCTGTTGGAGCTCGGCACGGGGATGCGCCGAGGCGAGATGCTTGGCCTACAGTGGGACGACCTTAACTTCCGCACGGGCGAGCTTCACGTGTGCCGTCAGGTGTGTGCCGTGGACGGCAAGCTGGAGATCTCCGTGCCGAAAACGAAATCGTCGGTGCGCACCATCGTGCTACCGCCCTCCCTTGTGGCGGTGCTGAAGGAGTATAAGAAAACGGTGGATTCCAGATGGATGTTCCCGTCACCGCAAAATCCCGACTCGCCGAGATATCCCACGGGAACAAGCGACATCCTCGGCAGGCTCCTTCGCCGTGCGGGCTGTAAGCGCGTCCGCTTCCACGATCTCAGGCACACCTTCGCAACCATGGCGTTGGAAAACGGAATGGACGTCAAAACCTTGTCGGCAACCATCGGTCACGTGTCTGCCGCGACCACCCTTGATATCTACAGCCATATGACCGACACGATGCAGATGCAGGCGGCGGTGAATATCGACCGCAAGATCGGCGGTACGGACGCACAGATGCCCGAGGTAAAGCAAACACTCGAGCAGAACACAAACACGCCCGTAAACGCAACGTACGAGCCGTCAGAGCCCCATCCCGAACCCGTCCCGAGAAAGATACGCAAGAGCGGCACCGGATGCCTGTATCAAATAAACGATCACCTCTGGGAAGGCAGCTTCTATCCAAGACTTCCAAACGGCAAACGGAAGAAGTTCAACATCTACGCCGAAAAGCGAGAGCAGTGCGAAGTCAAGCTCGCCGAGATGATTGCTGAAAAGAAAGCGGAGATCAAGGAAGAGAAAGCAAAACTAAAAGAGGGCGCCGATTAAGGTGCCCTTCAAAATTTGTGTCAAAAATGGCAAAGACCATTGAAGCTGATTGAAAAGTGCATAGAAATATGATATAATAAACTCACCGATAAATAAGAATTTGACGGAGATACAATATGAAGCTGAAGAACATTTTGATCGTTGTTAAAGATATAGAAAAATCGAGAAAATTCTATCAAGACTTGTTTGGAATAGAATTAGTGCTTGACAACGATGGCAATATGATTTTAACAGAAGGACTTGTCCTTCAAGACGAGAAAATATGGAAATCGTTTTTAGATAGAGATATTGTTCCCAAAAGCAACTCTTGCGAACTGTATTTTGAAGAACAGGATATTGAGTCTTTTATTGAAAAATTGGAAAGACTATACCCCTCTATTGAATATGTAAACCGTCTTATGACACATAGCTGGGGACAACGGGTAATCCGCTTCTACGACTTGGATGGCAATTTAATAGAAGTGGGAACACCAGTGTAATCAACAAATTCCAATAGGTCGAACAGTTAGGAAAATAAGAATTTGACGGAGTGTATAATGAGCAAAAAATTAACCGAAATGAGTTTAGAAGAACTGTGGCAGTTGTTTCCTATCATTTTAACAGAACATCAAGAGTGTTGGAAAGAATGGTATTTGGAAGAAGAAACCCTGTTAAAGAAAGTTCTTCCAAAAGTCCAAAGGATAAGTAATATAGGAAGTACCGCGATTTCTTCCATTTGGGCAAAGCCTGTTGTTGATATTCTCGTGGAAGTTCTCAAAGAAAGCAACTTGTTTGATTATAAAGATTTGATTACAAACAACGGCTATATTTGTATGTCGCAAAGCGAAGATAGAATTTCTTTTAATAAAGGATATACCGAAAATGGATTTTCCGAGAAAGTATTTCATTTGCATTTAAGATATGCAGGGGATAACGATGAATTGTATTTTAGGGATTATCTTATTGAGTTTCCCGATATAGCAAAAGAGTATGAAAAATTAAAGATTTCTTTATGGAAAGAATACGAGCATAATCGAGATGCTTATACAAACGCAAAGACCGAGTTCGTAAAGAAATATACTGAAAAAGCGAAATCAATTTATGGTAATAGATACTAACAAATTCCAATTTATCCAACAGATTATAAGGAGATTTTATGCAAAGTGAAAAAATGACGGAAAAAGAATGAAACTTACTTTTCGCAGGTCATTTTAGCACAATTATTTGTCATTATAGCCTATTGACAATAGTATGTAAAAAAAGTATAATGGGGTATATAAGGCCGTTTGCGTGTTCGGCAAATAAAAATTATGCCCTAAAACCAGGAATACAGATGATGGAAAAAAAGATTTTTGAAAACATTTTACGGATACAAATCGTTCCCGATTTTTACGAGGAAGAGCGTGTAAGCGGGATTATAGAGTTTTGTTTAAAATTCGGTTTTCAGCACGTAATGCTGTTCATCAATGCCGAGGATTATTTCGTCGGACATATGACGATTGATGAAGCAAAACCTTGGGTGTCGGCAATCCAACGTACCAAAAAGCGCTTGGTGGAAAAGGGCATTAAGGTCAGTTTAAATCCTTGGACAGAAATGGGACATTTAGACGGCGGCAGGAAGCTAAAAGAGAAGCAAAATTTCACCACAATGGTGGATTACGACGGTACGCAGTGCGAAGTGGTCGCTTGTCCCTTGTGTGAAAATTGGCGCGCGTATTTTAAGGAATTTTACGAGTATTTGCTTCGTGAAATCGAGCCCGATACCATTTGGGTAGAGGACGATTTTCGCCTGCACAACCACGGCGATTTAAAGTACGGTGGCTGTTTTTGTAAACTGCATATGCAACGCTATAACGAAAAGCTCGGCACGAATTATACGCGTGAAGAATTTACCGACCTGCTGTTTAGAAAGACGTGCGACGAGCGCGTAAGAGATGTGTGGTTGGACGTAAGCCGCGAAACGATGACGGACGTGGCGGAATTTTTAGGAAAAACGGTCAAGGGCGTCGGGTTAAATACGAAGGTGGGCTTGATGAGCTCGGCACAAATCCGACATTCGATGGAAGCGCGTGATTGGTATGCCGTACACAAGGGCTTGGCGCAGGGTGGCGAAATGATAAACCGCCTGCATTTACCCTGTTATATGGAAATATGCGCAAAGGAATATTATATTCATTTCAATATGTTGCCGTACGTTTGCCGTGCGTATATTCCCAAGGAAACAACCGTTTTACCCGAATTGGAAAACAGCGCGTTCAGCACGTTTAGTAAAAACGCGAGATTTTTGCGTTTCCAAGTCGAATCCGCCATTCCGCTTTGTATCGACGGTATGACCTACGATATTTACGATTTTTGCGGAAACGGTATCAACGAGAAATTTGGCTACGGCGAGGCGCTCTCGAAGATAATGCCTTATTTGAACAGCGTTATCAATCAAGGCATTGCATACGATAAGACAGAGGGGATTATCATTCCCGCTGATCCGAACGAGGTCTATAACCGAAAGGCGGACGCGGGAAATTTTATGAGCTATTCGCCCGACGAATATTATTTTGGGGCGTATATTGCTTCGTTGGGGCTGAACACGAAAGTATCGACGGAAAAATCCTTTAAAGGGCAAATCGTGGCGCTTTGCAACAGCGCGGTGTACAATTTTACAAAAACGCAATTAGTGGATTTGTTTGCCAACAACTACGTCATTTTGGACGGTAGCGCCGCCATTCGCTTAATGCGTATGGGCTTGGGGTATTTAATCCGCGCAAAAGCCTATAAAGAGCATTGGCAGGGTAAGGATGTCCACGCATACGAGCAAGCGGCGGACGGCGTAGAGGTGAACGGCAAAAAGGGCATTCGGGCGGCGGTTCGCTGTGCAGGGCATTACGTGGAAATCGAATACGAGGAAGACGTAATTGCGAAATCCTACGTGTACGATTATCAAGGCAACGTGGTGGGCTACGGTGATGCGGACGGCGGAAATTTCTTTGTGATTCCGTATATTCACGACGGGATTTTGTACGAGCAATACAACGATTTGCGCACGTCAATGCTGCGGAATTTTGTGTGCGAAAAGGCAAGAACGCCCATCGTAAGTACGGGAAATAGCGGCGTGTACGCATACCTGTATGCCCTCAATGGCAAAAAAGCCTTGATACTCGTCAATACGACGGTGGAAAATTTTGATGAAATTCAGTTCAGCGTTTACGGCATAAAGATAAATGAATTGTCCGTTATAGATAAGCAGACGGGCGAGGTGCGTAAGGCAAACTTTGCGATAAATGGCGATACGCTTACCGTGTTCGAGACGTTTGAATATCTTTCTACGCAAACGTTGTTTTTGAAATAAATTTATATTGTAAAAATGAATGGGGGCTACAAGACCAAACTTGAAAAACTCAAAAAAGCGGAATTGTTCTGCATAGACAAGCAAAAAGGAAACTCTTTTTTGAGTTTCCTTTTTGCATTTTTTTAGTTTATTAAAGGACTTGAACGGGTAGGTGAGCGCGACCTAAAAAAGCGTTCGTTTTTACCCCAAAGGTTGAGCCAAACAACCGACGGAACTTATCCGCACTAAACTAGAACAAAACTAACCTTGATGATAAGTCAAAGTTCGTTTTTTCTTTACAAGCACACCAAAAGAATTTTGTGAACTTTAATTAGTTATTAAGATAAAAAGTCAAAGTTAATCTAAAAGCACCCCAAAAGTTTATCTAACTTTTGGGGTGCTTTGAAAAATCCTAAGCCTTTAAAGATATAAATAAGTTTAATTCTTTTCCTTACTGCCGTTTAGGGCAAGAGCGTTTTGTTTAATAAGTCCGTGTACGGCGTAAAAAACAACGATATAAATTACGAAAATTGCAACTACCAAGCATGCGTAAACGACTTGATTTCCGCCGACTAAATCCCATAAAATTACGTACGGAGTACCGTCGTGGTAAACTAAAAACATATAGTTATACCCAAACGCCCAGTTTGCAAGCGACGCCAAAAGGACGAAACCGCCTAAAATAGCTAAGGTTATAAGCAAATTTTCCTTTTTCATGCTTTGCATGCCTGCAATAACGATATATAGGGAAGAAAAACCCGAAATGCAATGGCTCACGCCCGAAACGACGTTGGGCATTGATAAAACGGGGTAAGCGTTATAGTTTTGAGTTGCGCCGATAGTGCCGAAAATAGCCCCCAAAATACCAAAAGTAAACACGAAATCTAAAGCCGAGTCTTTAAGTTTGCCTTTTGAAAGCGCCGCAAGGGGAATTGCAAACATTTGAATACTGCAAAGGAAAAGGGGTAAAAGTCTCGTTATCGAATCCCATCCGTCCCTAAAGCAAACGACGAAAATTTGCAACAGTTCTACCGCGTTGATTAAAACGCCCGCCCAAATGAGCACAACGTTTTTAGTGGCCAAATCTTTATCGCGATTTTTCATGCCAAAAAATACCGCTAAAACGATCATTGAAGCGAGCAGTAAAGAAACGAATAGTATATGTTGCCACGACCAAGCGCCTTCGGGTTGACGTGAAAATCCGCCTATACCGAAAAATTCGGCGATAATTCGACCTAAAGTCCATCTTTCTTCGGGTGCGCCTAGGTAGCCTTTAACAGACCAAAAATCAATCATGGTTTTACTCCTTTATAAGGTACTTAAAAAGTATAAAACTATACGCGCAAATAGTCAAGCGAAAAATGTCAAAAGGTAAAATTTATATAAATTTTACTCATTGGCGAAAAGCAGCCTAAAATTCCGTAAAAAGCGCGCAATTTTAAACATTAAATTGACAATACGAAGAACGTTTGGTATACTTATAATAAGTTTTTAGGTTTAAACGAAAACGAAGTATTCATCAAGTCGTTTTTTACGCAAAGGTTAATTATGAAGAGAACTTTTTTAAACGGAAAGTGGCAAATGTTTGGTTTAGACGGGGTGTACGAAGGTAACGTGCCCGGCTCGGTCTATTCTTTTTTACACGTAGATAACGACGTTTTGCCAGACCCTTATTATAGGGATAACGAAAGCATTTATACCGACCTTACTGAAAAGGATTTTACATTTGAAAAGGCTTTTGATTTTACGCCAACTACCAATCCCGTTAGTTTAGTTTTCGACGGGCTTGATACTCTTTGTGAAATCTATTTAAACGGCAAATTGATTGCAAAAACCGACGATATGCACCTTCGCTACGCCTTTGACGTCAGCGATAAGTTGGTGAACGGCAACAACCTTTTAAAGGTGGTGTGTCGCTCGATAAACGATTTTATAAGGCGCAAACAATCGCTGAGTAAACTCTTCGGCGCGACCGACTGTATGCAAGGATATCCGCACGCGCGTAAAGCCCACTCAATGATGGGTTGGGACTGGGGCCCACGGCTTCCCGATGCGGGCATCTGGAAAGACGTTTATTTGCTTGAAAAAGATAGCGCGCAAATTGTAGACGTTCATATTTTGCAACGCCATAGGGATAATTCGGTGTTTTTAACCCCCCAAATAGCCGTTGACGGCGGGGAAGTTGAAGTGATTTTAACTAATCCTAGCGGAGAGAGCGTAGTTTTGACTGCCAACCGTGAAAATGAAGTCGAAAACCCAAAACTTTGGTGGCCGAACGGTCTTGGCGAGCAAAATTTATACAAAATCACCGTCGTTTTAAAGGAAAACGGGGTGGTCGTTGACCAAAGAGAACTAAAAATAGGGTTGAGAGAACTTAAACTTATTCGCAAAGCAGACGAATACGGCGAGAGTTTTTATCACGAAGTAAACGGCGTGCCCGTCTTTGCAATGGGCGCGGACTATATTCCTGAAGACGGAATTTTAAGTCGAGTCAACGAACCTAGAACGAGACGGCTTTTAACCCATTGTAAAAATTCTAATTTTAACGCAATAAGGGTTTGGGGTGGCGGTTATTATCCCGACGATTACTTTTTCGATATATGCGACGAGTTAGGACTTATTGTATTTATGGATATGGCTTTTGCGTGTTCGGTCTACGAGCCCGATCAAAAAATGAAGGCTAATATCGTTGAAGAAGTAAGGCAAAACTTTACTAGAATCCGCCATCACGCATGCCTTGGCGTCATTTGCGGTAACAACGAAATCGAGTGGCATTTCGACGAATACGTTGCAATTTCAGGTAGACCTGACCGTGAATATTTAAGAAATATTTACTTAGAACTTTTTGAAGATCTACTTCCTAAAACCTTAAAAGAAATAGCCGATTATTTGCCTTATATCCCGTCGTCGCCTACGTCGGGTGGAAATTTCGTTGATCCCAACGGCGAAAATATTGGAGACTGTCACGATTGGGAGCCAAATTGGTTGCTTGCGAGAAACAAGCGTTATAGATACGTGAGTGAGTTTGGTTTTCAGTCTTTACCAAGCATAAAAACGGTTGAGGCTTTTACTGAGCCACAGGACAGAAATATTTTCAGCAAGGTCATGGACGTTCATCAACGCTGTTTTGGTGGAAACGAACTTATTTTAACTTATTTGTCAAGATATTTTAAATACGCTAACGATTTAGAAACTTTAATCTACGCTTCACAGGTCTTGCAAGCCGAATCGATAAAGTATAGGGTTGAGCATTATAGGCGTAATCGCGGTCGTTGTATGGGCACTTTATATTGGCAATTAAACGATGTTTGGCCGTGCACTTCTTGGTCTAGCATTGATTATTACGGCAGGTTTAAGGGCTTGCAATACTATGCAAAGCGTTTTTATTCCCCCGTGTTACTTTCTTGCGAAGAAATAGGCGATTTGCAAAATAAGGGCTTTATAAACGCGCAAAAGGGAACTTATAGTCAAGAAAAATCTGCAAGGTTTTGCGTAACTAACGATACCTTGACTCCTTTTAGCGGAATTGTAAATTGGCAAATTTGCGACTCTGTCGGTAAGACTAAAAAATGCGGAAAGGAAGAAGTTTTTGTCGAGCCTATGAGCGCAAAGTGGCTCAATAAGTTGATTATCGACGATTTTAACCCCGAAGAAGACCATTTGCACTATTGGCTTGAAGTCGGCGAAAATAAGTGCTGTGAGAGTAACGCGCTTTTCGTTGCGCCCAAGTACTTTGAGTTTGAAGATCCGCAAATTACTTATAAATTATGCGACGGCGAAATAATTCTTTCAAGTAAGGCTTTTGCAAAAGCAGTGTCGATCGAAGGGGTTGACGGCGACTTGATTTTAGAAGACAACTTTTTCGATATGGGAAAAGGCGAGCGAAAGATTAAAATTTTAAGCGGTAGCGCAAAAACGTTAAGAATTAAATCGGTTTACGATATTAATTAATATTTATAAAAGTAGCCCCACTTTTTTAAAAAGTGGGGCTATAAGCTTGTTATTCGTTAAATTTTCTTTACGAAACTTCTTCTTTTCTTGTGTCTTACGCAGTTAAACGATTTCCACAAGTTCAATATGTTAGCGTTGGTTTCAAGGTTTAAATTGGTTTCAGCGTATTCAATATCGCCCGAGCTTAGCATATCAATAAGTTTATCTACGATAGCAGTTGCAATAGCCTTATTGCGGTATTCAGGCAATATGCCGATAAGGGCTAAGTCGAGAACTTTAGGCTTTTTAATCGTCTTTAAAAGTTTTAAAATGGTAAACGGAGTAAGTCTACCGCCCGATTTTTGAAGGTCTTTACCAATCGCGGGGAACGCAAGAGCAAAGCCTACGATTTGGTCGTTTTTGTCAAGAATAACGGTCGCGTACTTTACGTTTACGATAAGTTTAAATCCGTCGATAAGATTGTGTTTCATCTTGTCGGTAAATGGTACGGATTGGTAAATTTCAACGTAGGTCTTGTCGAGAATTTCAAAAAAGCCGTCGCCGAATTTTTTGATAAATTCTGCCGAGTTTTTGGTTTCGGCAAATCTCAACTCGTACTTTTGCATCATTCGGGTTGAAATGTCGTGAATTCTCGGGTCAACTTTGTCGGGCGCGGTGAGTTTATGTTCAAACCAGTCTATTTCCTTTTCATAACCGCAGTTTTCGATTAAAGTTTTATAATATTCGTAGTTGTACTGTTCTTCAAAGGTTGCAATTTGGTCAAAACCTTCAATGAGCAAGCCTTCGCGGTCCAAGTCCGAATAGCCAAGCGGTCCGACGACTTCTTCCATGCCCTTAGCCTTTGCCCAATCTTCAATCGCCTTAAACAAAGCGTCCGCAATGTCTTGGCGGTCAATACTGTCAAAACGGGTAAATCTAACCCTTTTTTGATTCCATTTTTCATTGCTAACGTGTTGTAAAATGCCTTGAATTCTACCCATCGTCTTGCCGTCTTCAACCGCTAAGTAAAATACTGATTCGGCTTGGTCGGAGTAAACGGTTTCTTTTTTAAAGAGATCTTTTTCGTCGCCGTAGAGCGGTGGAACGAAATAGGGGTTGCCTTTGTATAAATTTAAAGGAAATTCGATAAACTCTTTAATGTCTTTTTTCGTTTGCACTTCTTTTATAGTAACCATAACCCCATCCTTTTATCTATGAATTGCGTGGAAACAAACGCCTACCGTTTCAGGTCCGCAATGGCAACCTATCGTCGGGTTTACAGGCATAATTTCAACGACTAAGTCGTCGCCAAATTCTTTTTTTAACAAACCTTCAAGGGTTTGCGCTTGGTCTAAAGCGTCGGTGTGTCCAATCAACACTTTATGCCCCTTAATATCGTCTTGCAAGGTCTTAACGTAGTTTAATAATGCGTCTATAGCGCCGCTTTTGCCCTTTGCTTTGCCGATAGAACTCATAACACCTTTGTCGTCGACCGAAATTATCGGACGAATACCGATAAGGCTACCCATTGCCGCAGAGAAGTTGCTAATTCTTCCACTACGGGCAAAGAATTTTAAGTTGTTAGAGTAGAAGTAAACGGCAAATTTATCAACTTCGCGATTTGCCCAATCTAAAATTTCGTCGGCTGTAGCCCCGCCGTTTGCTAAAGTGGCAATTTCTTCAATTATAATATGACTTAAAATTGAAATGCCTTTCGTGTCGACGGTATATAATTTTCTGTCGGGGTAACGCTTTGAAAGTTCTTCCCAAGCGATTTTCATTGAGTCGAAAGTTCCGCTCATAGCGGCTGAAAAATGCACGTATAAAATATCTTTGCCTTCCTTTAAAGTCGGCTCGAAATATTCTATATATTTCGTGGGCGCAAGGGCGAAAGTTTTGGGAATTTCACCCTTTCTCAGCATTTGGTAAAATGATACGTAATCGAAAGTTTCGTAGTCGATATACGGGTGAACTTCCGTGCCGTTTGAAAGGGTATAAGGCATAATAATGAGCTTATAGCCCAACTTTTCGGCTATTTTTGGGGTTACGTCCGTATCGGTGTCAGTAAATAATTGATACATAAAATCAACTCCTTTGTAAAATTAGAGTATATTCAGTTGTAGGAAAATTTGTTAGTAAACGGTATGTTTTTTATAAAAACGACCCAATATTTTTACTAACTAATATATTATAACACAAAACCGATTATTTTTCAAGTCTATTCGCTAAATTTAGCGAAGACCGTCAAATAATCGGCTATAAGTCATTTTTTATCACCGTAAAGTGTTTTTTGAGCGACCTTTAAAGACTCTCTCGCTTGGTCTGAAAGAGGCGTGCCAACCCTGCGGTAGTCGTGGTGTATGCAAAACTCGTCGATAGCAACCTTTAAAGAGTCGATTTTTTTAGATTGCACGGCGTAAAGGTCGGCTACGTATTCCTTTTGTTTACTGCCTGCGCAAGACGAATATTTTAGCAGGTTAGCATAGTGTTCCATGCAAAAGCCGTCTACGGCTAGTAGCCTATCTTTAAAACTCGCAACGTTATAATAAACTTCGGCGACCGTTTTGTAATAGCGCACCATATGTTCTTCAAGATATTTGCATATCACGCAGGTCTTGTTAGTTTTAAGTAGGGTTTCGCCCTGCTTTTTTGCTTGCCAACCGTTTTTTGGTAAGGTTATTTCATTTCTAAGCGTTAGTAATCTCGTTGAAACTTGCAATGCAAGACCAAGTTTAGAGCGGAAGGAAAAGAGCATAGAGTAGTGGTTTGGGCAAAAGCCTAGTTTATTTACTTCTAAGCGAGTATCTTCTTCCATAACCGCTTCACCCAAATATTGCTCGGTAAGGCGCTCGTTTACCGTCTTTTTGATTTTGCAAATAGGACAGTCGCAACCTTCGGTAAAATTTTCGTCAATGAGCATAGTTCCAATATGGTAATTCATAGTATCCCCCTAGTCTTTTCTGCCCGTAAGGTGACCTTCGGGATTTAAACCCTCAAAGCCGTTTTGTCTAAGGGCTTCGTAAAGGGTGAGAGCAACCGAATTTGAAAGATTTAAACTTCTCAAGTTTTGCCACATGGGTATACGCAGAGTCTCGTCGTAATGTTTCTCTAAAAGTGGTTCGGGAAGTCCGTGGGATTCTTTTCCAAAAACTAAAAAGTCGCCGTCTTTAAACTGGGCGTCAGAGTACACCTTTGCGCCTTTCGTGGACATAAAGTAAAAATTCGAGCCGTCGTAATACTTGTCTAAAAGTTCTTGAAAACTGTCGTAATATCTAACGTCGAGATATTGCCAATAGTCAAGCCCCGCCCTTTTTAAGGTGCGATCGGATATTTCAAATCCAAGCGGTCTTACGAGATGAAGCACGGAATTAGTCGCCGCGCAAGTTCTTGAAATGTTGCCCGTGTTTTGCGGAATTTCAGGTTCTACCAGTACGATATTGAACATAGCATTCTTCCTTTTGTGTAAATAATCGACTTATAGGCGGTCTTTGTAGGTAAATCACCTATTAAATCGGGTTTTTGTTATTTTTAAAACGTATTCTGCGTAAGGGGTGAGTTCTACCGTCTTATCTTCGTTTAATTGAACGGGGTTACCGCCTGCGTCCGACGCGTACGCGCCACCGCTATACAGTAAGACGATAGGTACGCCAAGTAAAAAGGCGTAAGCCCTAGTTAGAATCGAGTTTATTTCCTTTTTCTTGAAGTTGGTCGTCGCAACGATAAGTTCCGCGCCGCACACGGCAAGCGCTTTAAACAGACTAAAAGAGTATATGTCGTCGCCAACCGCTAGGCCGATTTTGCCTAGGTCGGTTTGATAAAGTTTGCCACCGCACCCGGGCATGTAATAGCCGTCGGCGTAGACGGTTGAAGTGTCGCTTATGCCGAGCAGTTTGCCCTTGTAAAAAACCCCTGCTGACTGTTTTAATATGCCGTAGTTGTCTGTGTCAAACGCCGAAATTATGATTTTGTCATACCTTTCGGAAAGGTGGCAAATGTCTTTTAGACGGGTAGTTTGCCCGTTTAATTCCTTACCGTATTTAACCCTTTCGCAGTCGTTAAAGCCGTTTATAAAAAGGTTGAAATCGCCGTCTAAATTTTCGGCAAGCGGAAAAGTTGCGTTTAAATCAATCTTTACTTTCAAAACAAAAATTCCTTTAATCTATTCTATTTTGAAAGCGCGCGTTTTGTTACGAAAAGAATTCGTCAATCGCGTTTTTGATTGAACGCGTGTCTTTATACGTAAAAAGTTTTTGTTTTAAGTCGGCGGAATTTTTCTCGCCTTTTAAGTATAAGCATAGTTGCTTTCTAAAAATTATTGAAACCGTCCTGTCGTCGTATCTCGTCAAAAGTCGGTCTATATGTTCGTTAATTAAAGTTTTTTTACAAACTTTTACGTCTTTTCCCAATATTTCGGCAAATATCCAAGGTTTTTCAAGAGCGCCCCTAGCAATCATAACTCCGTCAGCGCCGGTAAGGCTTTGCATTTTGTCTGCGTCTTCTTTGCAAAAGATTCCGCCGTTTGCAACGACGGGTACTATAGACGAGTTTTTAGCCTTTGCAATCTCTTCGTAATTTGGCTCGCCAGCGTAAATTTTATCCCTAGTTCTACCGTGCACGGTGATGAGTTTAGCGCCGCCTGCGCATATTGCTTTAACAAAATCTTCGGTCAAAAATTCGCCGTCTTTTATCCCAATTCTAATCTTGCAAGTTATGGGTTTATCAGATTTTGAACACTCGTAAACGATTTTTTCGGCAAGAGCAGGGTTTTGCAGTAGAGCGCTACCTTCGCCGTTGTTAAAAATTTTGGGCATAGGACAACCGAAATTTATATCGATAACGTCAAAATTGGAAAGGGGAGTTTCTTCAATAGCCCTTCTCATAATAACGGGGTCGTTGCCGAAAATCTGCGCGCACTTAATCTTTTCAGACGGGCTACAATAAAGTAGGTTTTCGGTGTTTTCATTGCCGAAGAGTAGCCCCTTGCAACTCACCATTTCGGTAAAGGTGAGCCCTGCGCCGTAGCCTATGCAAATATCTCTCATCGCAAAGTCTGAAAACCCCGCAAGCGGTGCAAAAAACAAATTGTTTTCGGTTTCAAATTTGCCTATTTTAATACTTTTTAGATTCATTGTAGTATTCGTCAATTTCTTTAGCGGTAAGGTTTTGCATATCCTTGCCGTCCTTAATAATCAATTCTTCGGTCTTTTTAAAACGCCTAATAAATTTATCGGTAGAAAGATTTAAAATCTCTTCGCTTTCAAAACCTAAAAGTCTTGCAAAACTTACTATCGCAAAGAGCAAATCGCCAACTTCACTTGAAAGTTTTTTTAAATCACCGCAACCAAGTTCGTCTTTAACTTCGCCAAGTTCTTCGGTTATCTTTTCAAAAACGGCGCTAGCCGACTCAAAGTCCATATTGCGTTTTTTTGCTCTCGAGCCAACTTTTTGGGCTCTCATCAAAGCGGGCAGGTTAATCGGTACGGATTCAAGATACTCTCCGCCTGAAGTAAAGCCCTTTTCCTTTTGTTTGTTTTTATCCCATATTTCAAGGGCGCTTTCTGCGCTAGTCGCTTTGTCCGCGCCAAAAATATGAGTGTGGCGAGCAATCAGTTTACCGCAAATACCGCTGATAACGTCGTCAATGGTAAACGTCTGTGTTTCTTCGGCAAATACCGAAGCGAACACCGCTTGTAAAATCAAATCGCCCGACTCTTCGCAAATGCCGTCGTCGTCGCCACGGTTTATAGCGTCGACTAGTTCGTACGCTTCTTCAATTACGTCTTTTCTAATACTTTCATTTGTTTGCGCCCTATCCCAAGGACAACCGTTTTCCGAGCGCAACACCTTAATAATTTGGTGTAAATCTTCAAAAGAAAATCTCGTTTTTTGAATTAGCGGAACTTCCTTTATCACGATTGCGCTAGAATAATCAAAGTCGTTTTCAAAGTCGAATTCGTAAAGTTTAATTTTCTTAAAAGTGCCATTTTTGAACTTATAGGCAGGGATTTCATCACCAAACAAGTTTGAAAGAGTGAGTTTTACGTCGCTTGCGACGAACTGATTATCGACGTCGTAAACGACTAGCGGAAGGGAAAGAGTAGTCTTGTTTAAATCGTACGCCGAGCACGCCGTATAAGCGCCCGTAACGCCCGTTTGCGCCAAGTAGTAATTGACTTTTGAAACGCCGGGTATAATTTTAACGTCTTTTTTCTTTTGTAAAATTATTGAGCAAGAAACGTCGCTAGCGACGTCCCCGTCGACGAGATAGACTACGTCTTCAGTTTTAGACGCGTCGATAATTACCTTTGCTAATTTTTTTGAAAGCGTGTCGAAGTTTTTGCTTTTCTCGTATAAAAAGTCAAGGGGCTCTACCTTATAACCGCCGTCGACGATTTGTTTGCCGACGAGTGATAAAGCAGACCTTAAAAAGACTTTTTTACCGCTGTTAATTTCGTTTAAGCCGTCAACCGTTAAGTCGCCTATTTGCGTTCCTATACCGACTAAAGTTATTTTCATTGCAAACTCTCTCTTTATTAGTGATAAATATAATATATAACAAATTTAAAAAAACTGCAACAAAATAACAGGCAATATCCGAATATAAACTTCCAAAAACGTTAATAGTCGGGTTTTTAAGCAAAAGAATTTGCATAAAAAATTTTATCGCTATACCGATACCAAGGCTTACGCAAGGGAAATAGGGTTTGTCGTATGCGATAATGCACGAAGCGAGCGTTTGTAAAAGTGAAAGACCTATTACCGAGAAGAAAGAAAGGGAAAGGAGTTTTGCCGTAACGTCTTTTTCAAAACGCGAAAGTCGAGAAAATAGAATATTCGTTATAGGGCGAGAGAATAAAAACAAAAACAAACCGAAAGCCGTCGATAAAAATAGACAAATCGAAAGGCTTTTAAAACAGTCTTTTTTAGCCGACTTATAATCACCGCTAGATAAAGCCTTGGTAATTTGCGGTAAAACCGCCGTAGCAAAGCCGTAACAAACGGCGACGGGCACGCCCGAAACCGACTCGACGCCACCCGTGTAAACGCCGTATAAAGCGGTGGCTTTATCCGTGTAAGCGCTCATTAGGTTTACGATAGTAAAACTGTCGAAAACCCTTGAAATAGGAAGTAGTATCGTGGATAGAGTTATAGGTAAAAGTGTGGCTATAAGTCGTTTAAATGGTAAATATACCGTATCTAACGCAGGCGAATAATCCTTTTTTTTGCAGGCTAAAAGATATACGAGCGCTACTATTTCGCTAGCCGTAACGGCAAGACAAGCAAGCCCGCCTTTTAGCGCGGGGCTACCTTGTAAAAAGAAGCAAAGTGTTAGCCCAACCGCAAGTTTAACCGCTTGTTCGATTACTTGTGAAATAGCAGTCGGCAAAACGTTCAGTTTACCTTGAAAATACCCCCGCAGACACGAAATAACCGAAACTATTACGACCGATGGAGAAAGGGTTATATACGCCAAATAGGCGCTTTTATTACCTTGTAAATTTGCTATTGGGTAAGCAAAAAGGCTCATAAGCGCCGTTCCTAAAAATCCTATTGGCAAAAAAATTGAAAGCGCTTTTTTTAAAACGCTACGCTCGCCGTAACCGCTCGCAACTAGTTTGGCAATCGCCGACGGAACGCCCGTAGACGAAAAGGTTAAAAGTATGCAGTACACGGGGAAAGCCGTTTGATAAACGCCAATGCCTTCCGCCCCTAAAATCGACGTTAAAGGTATTCGATAAATTGCCCCTAAAATTTTAGTCAAAAGCCCGCCGATAGATAAAACAGTAGCCCCAAAAAGCAGATTTTGCGTCTGCTTTTTGGGGTGCGTTACGGTTGGCGTTCTATATTTTTTTAGCCCGTTGTCAGTCGCTGTGATAGGGCTAGTCATTAGTATCTACTCGCAAGCACTTCGCAGGCAAAGGAAACGAGTTCGATATCGTTTGACGAAATTTTATTTTCCTTTGATTTGTCGCCGATTATTATGCAACCCACCCCTTCGTCGTTTGCGATTACGGGCATGACGAGTTGATTGGTAAAATCGCAGGGCTCGCCGTCGGATAAGGGTAGTGGCGCGCCCCCTTCGTCGTATGACGAAATAACCGTTTGCTTATTTACGATAAGTTTATAAATTTCGCTTGAAATACCGCTAAAAACGGCTTGTTTGGGGCAGTTACCGCTCGCTGCGACGAAAGAGTCTTTGTCGGTTACGTAAACGCATTTAGCAGTTTGACGAGCAAGTGCTTTGCACACGTCGTCCGCCAAGCCGTCCATGTTGGTTATGGGCGAGTATTTTTTTAAAATAATACCGTCTTTATCCGTAAAAATTTCAAGCGGATCGCCCTCGTCGATTTTTAAAACCTTTCTAATTTCCTTTGGAACGACGACTCTTCCTAAAACGTCGACGCGCCTAATAATTCCTGTTGCTCTCATAATTTTCCTCCAATTAAAATTATTTTGTGAAGTGAAGTTAAAATTATTCGCACAAGTTAAAATTTGACAATAAAAATTACAAGTGATATAATAAAAAATATAAACGATACCGCATAACAAGCAAAGGAGACCTATAATGAAAATAAAAACCTTTTTATGTTTAGCGTTAGCAACGCTTGCAGTCGCTTTTAGTTTAATAGCAAGCGAAAATATAAGTCTTTCAATTAATTCGCGTCCAAAAGTCAAATGATTTTGGGCGCGTTTTATATTTAAAGTTTAGTCTTACCCTTAACAATCGTAATAAATATCCTTAAAAAGGCAATAATAATTCTTACAAAAATGAAGATTTTGTGAAAATAAAAAAATTTTTAAAAAATTGCGTTCTACGGTTGACAAGCCGACAAATACATTATATAATATAGTCGAAATTAGCAGTCAAGCAAAAAGAGTGCTAACAGATTACGATAAGGAGTGCCAAATGGAACTTTCCGAAAGAAAAAAGAAGATTTTACAATGCGTCGTCGACGATTATATTGAAACGGCCGTACCCGTTTCTTCAAAAAGTCTTACCGAAAGACATTTGCCAAACATCAGTTCGGCAACGGTCAGAAACGAACTTTCGGCGCTTGAAGAACTCGGCTACTTAACCCAACTTCACACGTCTTCGGGTAGAGTTCCGTCGGCGCAAGCGTATAAACTTTACGTAAGCGACCTTATGGTCAAAGATAAACTTACCGAAAAAGAACTCGACTATATCAAAAAGATTTTCCTTGACAAAGCCGACAATTTAGAAGAAGTTATCAAAAATACGACTAAGGTTATAAGCGAACTCACGTCTTATACGTCGGTTGGCGTAGTTAGCCCCGACGTTGGCGAAAAGATAAACGTAATCAAGTTTTTCCGTTATAAAAAAGACACGGCTTTGGTGCTTATCGTTACCGAGCGTAGGCTTTTAAAAGACAATTACATTACCGTGCCTGAAAATATGGAAGAAGAACAACTTATCGAAGCCGAAAACGTTTTAAATAGGCTTTGCGTAGGTAAGAGTTTTGAAGAGATATGTAATATCAAAGACGATATCAACGACGAGTTTTCGGGATATAAGAGTATTTTCGTAAACGTAGTCGAAGCGTTAAGGGTTTATATGACGGTGCAAGAGTCCGACGTCGTTTTAGAAGGACAGGACAAAATTTTGGATCATCCCGACTACGCCGATATCGGTAAAATTAAAAATTTCCTTTCCGTAGTAACTAAAAAAGACAAGGTTATGACCTTGCTAAGCGGGGACGGAAAAGATATAAAAATCAACGTCAAAATAGGTACTGACGGTTACGAAGAAATCCCCGAAGATTGTTCGTTAGTTACTGCAACCTATTCGGCAAACGGCACTAAAATTGGTACTTACGGCGTTATTGGGCCTATCCGTATGGACTATCAAAAGGTAGTTGCGGTGCTTGAAAACGTCGGTAAAATATTAGAAAGTATATTGACAAACAGGTAAATCATGGCAAAAAAGAAAGTAGAAAAAGTTGAAATTTCCCTTGAAGAAAGGGTTAAGATGCTCGAAGACGAAAACGCTAAGTTAAAGCAAGACCTTGACGGCGCTTTGGCAAAAGCCGAAGAAGCGCACAACGACTATTTGAGAGCCCGCGCCGATTGCGACAACGTAAGAAAGCACAAGGGCGAAGACGTAAGAAGGGCGTACGAAGACGGTAAAACCCAAACGGTCGAAAAGATTTTAGGCATTGGCGACAGTTTAGACTGGGCTTTGAAAATGCCACTTGACGACAAGACGAAAGAAGGGATAGAAATGCTTTTAAAGAAGTATCACGAAACCCTTGTAAATCTCGGCGTAACCGAATTTACCCCCGAAGTAGGCACGCCGTTTGATCCCAACACGGCAAACGCAGTAATGCAGATAGACGGTGAAGAAGGCGAAGAGAGCGGTAACGTTAAACAAATTTTCGGCAGGGGATACAAACTCGGCGACAAGGTTATCCGTTACGCGCAAGTAACCGTTGTAAAATAAACGTAAAACAAGTTAAAATCCGCAAATGCGGTATAATATATTAAGATTAATCTAAAAAGGAGATATAAATATGGGAAAAGTAATTGGTATTGACTTAGGTACGACCAACTCGTGTGTAGCAGTAATGGAAGGCGGAGAACCCGTCGTTATCGCAAACGCAGAAGGTTCAAGAACTACCCCTTCGGTAGTAGGTTTTCAAAAAGACGGTGAAAGACTCGTAGGTCAAGTTGCAAAGCGTCAAGCGGTTGCAAACGGCGACAGAACGGTTGTTTCTATAAAAAGGCACATGGGTAGCGACCATAAAGTAAAAATCGACGATAAGAGTTATTCACCCCAAGAAATTTCGGCAATGATTCTTACTAAACTTAAAAAGGACGCCGAAGCATACCTTGGCGAAACGGTTAAAGACGCCGTTATCACTTGCCCCGCATACTTTACCGATAGCCAAAGACAGGCTACTAAAGACGCGGGTAAAATTGCAGGTCTTAACGTTTTAAGAATTATCAACGAACCCACCGCAGCCGCTCTTTCATACGGTCTTGACAAAGATAACAAGTCGCACACGGTTATGATCTACGACCTTGGCGGCGGTACTTTCGACGTATCTATTTTGGATATCGGCGACGACGGCGTATTTGAAGTTAAAGCGACTAGCGGTAACAACATGCTCGGTGGCGACGACTTTGACAATAGAATTATGGAATGGGTTGTTGCCGACTTTAAGGCTAAAGAAGGTATCGACCTTTCTAAAGATAAAATGGCAATGCAAAGAATTAAGGAAGCATCCGAAAAGGCTAAAATCGAACTTTCGGGCATGAGTTCAACCAACATCAACCTTCCTTTCATCACCGCAGACGCTACCGGTCCTAAGCACTTAGACGTAACTTTAACTAAGAGCAAGTTCGATACTATGACTGCAGATCTCGTTGAAAAGACTAAAGAGCCTATGAGAAAGGCTATGAAAGACGCAGGTCTTTCGTATAACGATATCGCAAAGGTTATTTTAGTAGGCGGTTCTACTAGAATCCCCGCAGTCGTTGACGCAGTTAAAAAAGAAACGGGCAAAGAGCCTTTCAAAGGCATCAACCCCGACGAATGCGTTGCAATCGGCGCTGCAATTCAGGGCGGTGTATTAACGGGTGAAGTTAAAGACGTACTCTTACTCGACGTTACCCCCCTTTCACTCGGTATCGAAACTCTCGGTGGCGTATTTACTAAACTTGTTGAAAGAAACACCACTATTCCTACCAAAAAGACTCAGGTATTCTCAACTGCGGCAGACAATCAACCCGAAGTTACTATTCACGTTCTTCAAGGCGAAAGACAAATGGCGGCAGACAACAAAACTCTCGGTCAATTCAACCTTGGCGGTATTGCTCCCGCGCCTAGGGGAATTCCCCAAATCGAAGTTACTTTCGATATCGACGCAAACGGTATAGTTCACGTTTCGGCAAAGGACCTTGGCACTCAAAAGTCCGCCGATATAACGATTACCGCGTCTACTAACCTTTCCGACGCCGACATTGACAAGGCTATTAAAGAAGCCGAAATGTACGAAGCGGAAGACAAGAAGAGAAAGGAAGCGGTTGAAAATAAAAACAAACTCGACAGCCTTATTTTCCAAATTGAAAAGACTGTAAAAGATAGCGGTGACAAACTTACCGACGAAGATAAAACCATCGTTGAAAACGCCGTCAAAGAAGCAAAAGTAGAACTTGAATCGGGCGATAACGATAGAATCGTAAAAGCGACCGAAAAACTTTCAAACGACGTTCAAGGTGTATTTAGCAAACTCTATCAACAAGCCCAACAAGCGGGCAACGCTAACGGCAACCCCGACGGAGACGGAGATACCGAATTCCATCAAAGCTAATTAACGAAAATCCAATAAGGCAGATGTTTCTGCCTTATTGTGGTTAAAGAGAGATAAAAATGGCAAAAAATCATTACGAAACGCTCGGCGTTGATAAAAATGCTACGCAAGAAGAGATAAGAAAAGCATATAGAAAACTTGCGCGCGAATATCACCCCGACCTTCATCCCGGCGACGAAGAATGCGCGAATAAATTTAAAGAGATAAACGAAGCCAACGAAATTTTGTCTGATCCTGAAAAGAGAAAGCAGTACGACTTTGAACTCGAACACCCTAATGCGGGCGCTTTCGGCGGATTTGGTCAAGGCGGAGCGGGTTACGGCGACTTTTCGAGCATTTTCGACGATATTTTAGGCGGAATGTTCGGCGGTGGCGGTGGGCGTGAAAGCGCTCAAAAGAGAACGGGTACGAATATCAAAGTCAACGTAGAACTTTCTTTTTTAGACGCCGCAAAGGGTTGCAGAAAGGAAATCAGATACAACCGCAACGAGCCTTGTAAAGACTGTAAAGGCACGGGCGCTAAAAACGGCACGGCTTATTCGACCTGTTCAAAATGTAACGGCGAAGGAACTATAAAATACGTAAATAGCAACGGCTTTTTTAGGACGGTTTCTACAAGACCTTGCGACGTTTGTTCGGGCAAGGGTAAAGTAATACACGAAAAATGTCCTACCTGTCAAGGCAAGGGCTTCCAAAAGGCTACAACTACCGTAGTTTTGGATATTCCCGCAGGCGCTGATAACGGCAGTTATATCCAAAAAAGGGGTTACGGCAACGCGTCTACCTACGGCGACGCACCGGGTGATTTATTCGTAGAATTTAGCGTTCATCCGCATAAGATTTTCAAGCGTGAAGGCTTTAACTTATACGTAGAATTGCCAGTAGATTATACCACCGCGGTTTTGGGCGGTAAGGTAAAAGTGCCTACCTTGGACGATACTACTACCGTCTACGTTCCCGAAGGTTCTCGCCACGGTACGAAAATCGTACTTAGGGGCAAGGGCATAAAAACGAGAAGAGAATCAGGCGATTTATTCGTCGAAATAGTAATAGACGTTCCCACTAGACTTAGCAAAGATCAAAAGAAGATTTTAGAAAGTTTAGAAAAAGAAATCGAAGTAAAGCAGTACGACAAGATGAAAAAATACGCAGACAACGTAGAATCTCTCTACGGTAAAGATCCGTACAAGATGTAATACTTATATAAAACGCCCCGCTTTCGGCGGGGCGTTTTTTTGTAATTTTCATTAATAATCGACTTATAGGGTAGTGTTTTGGTTATAATAAGCGCTTTAAACGCTGTTCGAAACTTTCTTCAAGATCTAAAAGTTCTTGGGTTAGAGCGCGTGTTTGTTCGCCTAAGCCGTTAGAGTGTTTGTTTAAAATTTCAGTAAGTTCGGTTATGCCCATAACCGTACCTTTAATCATAAGTTCGGCTACGTGGCTCTTGCTATCGTCGGTTAAAGTATTCATTTTAATTGACGTAAACATAAACGCTTTTTGCATAAAACCAATGTCTTTCGGTTCGCAACCAACTTCCTTCATATAAGCGGAAAGTTTGCCTATATATTTTTCGTACCCGTCGTATTCTTCGCTGAGTTCGTTTTTCATATCGGGATGGTCGGTTTCGCCAATTATGTTTGAAATAGATTGCAATGCGATATGCGCGTTTTTATAAACGGACGTCAATACTTCTTTGTCAAGATTTTGATAGTTCATTTTATCTCCTTTTCCGAAAATTTATACTCGGACGCTAAAAGTATGTAAATCTTTAAAAATATTATGCAAAAATGCTAAAAAAGAGGTTTAAAATAATTGACATAGAAATCAAAAATATATATAATAGATAAGAACCGCTCGGGTTGGGCTCATTAAGTCGTGGCAAACCACCGCCTAAAAATATATCCCGGCGAGATTAGACAGGAGGTCTATTTTTCAATGTACGCTATTATTGACAATGGAAACAAGCAGTACAAAGTAGTCGAAGGCGACGTAGTAAAGTTTGAAAAACTTGACGCTGAAGTTGGCGCAAAAGTTGAATTCAACGTAGTACTCGTATCTGACGAAAACGGCATCAAGGTAAAAGAAGAAGCGGCAAGCTTCAAGGCAGTTGGCGAAGTATTAAGACAAGATAAAGATAAAAAGATTATCGTCTACAAATACAAGTCAAAAAAGAACGAAAGAAAGAAGCGCGGTCACAGACAACCCTTTACTGAAGTAAAGATTGTTGAGATTGCATCGAAATAATCGGAAGGAGGACAAAGTATTATGTTATTCATCGGATTGTTTGCACATAAGAAAGGTGTAGGTAGTACTAGAAACGGTCGTGATAGCGAAGCAAAGCGTCTTGGACCTAAGCGCGCTGACGGTCAAGCAGTTTTAGCCGGTAACATTCTCGTTAGACAAAGAGGAACTAAGTTCCATCCCGGTAAAAACGTTGGTATCGGTAGCGACGATACTTTATACGCTCTCGTTGACGGCGTAGTAAGATTCGAAAGACTCGGCAGAGATAAAAAGCAAGTTAGCGTTTACGTTGCTGAATAATATTTCGGATAGCAAATTGTAAATGATAAGCACACTATAATCACGTTACGTGAAAAGTAGTGTGCTTTCTTTATAAATTAGTTTTCGTTTAAATTTAATCAGTCGTACGCTGTGATAGAGCCATAAGTTAAAGTTAGGTGGAATTTGCCATGAAAAAAATTACTTTCAAAAGTGAATATTTCAATGCTCAAGATACCCTTGATTGTGGGCAAATCTTCCGCTATAAGCCGATTAACGGCGGTTTTTTTGTTTTTTCGGGCGATAAGGCGTGCTTTTTAAAAACCGTAGGCGAATGGACTTATATCGAGTGCGAAGACGAAGAGTATTTTAAAAACTTTTTCGATTTAAATCAAGATTACGCTAAAATCAACGGCTTTGCAAAAGAAAGTAAACATAAAATAGTAAGTCTTTCCGCCAAAAGGGCAAAGGGCGTTAGAATTTTAAATCAGTTAAAGGAAGAAACGCTTTTTTCGTTTATCATTTCTCAAAACAATCGTATTCCAAGGATAAAAGATATAATCGAGCGCACTTGCAAAGCGCTTGGCAAAAAACTAAAGTTTGGCGAAGAGGAATATTATTCTTTTCCTAGCGCAACCGATCTTGCGCAAAAGGACGAGCAGTTTTTTAAAGATTTAGGCTACGGATATAGGGCAAAGTATATGGTAAGCGTAGCAAAGTCGGTCGCAAGCGGTCAAATATCGCTTGACGGCATTGGCTTACTTTCGACAGCAAGTTTAAAAAAGAGCCTTACTTCGCTTACGGGCGTAGGTCCAAAGGTTGCCGATTGCATAGCTCTTTTCGCGTATCATAGAGTAGACAGTTTTCCCGTCGATACTTGGATAGAAAAACTTTATCGCGAAGATTTTTGCGGTACGCTCACCGATAGGAATAAGATAACCGAGTGGTTTTCAAATGAGTTCGGCGAGTATTCGGGTTACGTACAGCAATACGTTTTTTATTATAAACGGAGTTTAGAAAAGTATGAAAATTGATTATTCTACCATTTTTCATATCGCCGACGACGGTGTTTATTACGTTGACGGCGTTATCCCCTACGATAGTTTAATTCCCGACGAAAAAGGGTTTCACGGCGAACAAACCTATCAAAACGGCGAATTTTGCGTGCGCCTTTATTCAAATGCAGAAATTTGTATAGTTTTTCCCACGTCGTCTTTTGGAAAAGAAGACGCATTAAAAAAGGCAAGGGCAAAAAGTTGCTCACTCGTCTTGTTTTTAAAGGAAAAAGGTGTGATAATTAAAAATTAAAAATTTGAGAAAATTTCTTAAAAATTTTAATAATTTTATTGAATAATAAAATTAGTTTATGATATAATGCAAGCGGAAAAGGTTGGGCTTTTTCGCTTATTTTATTTTTAGGCGTTAGCGCTGTTAAAAAGGAGCGCATTGACTTAAAAAGCCAACCAACAATCAATAATATTAAAAGTGCAAAGGAGTAGTTATGAAAAAACTTACTGAACTTTTAAACGGCAATTTAAGAGATTACAGACCCATTCCGTTTTGGAGTTGGAACGACGATTTACAGCCCGAAGAACTCGTAAGGCAAATCCACGATATGAAGGATAAAGGTATCGGTGGATTCTTTATGCACGCAAGGGGAGGACTTGAAACCGAATATTTAAGCGAGAGATGGTTTGAGTGTATAAAAGCGTGTATCAAAGAGAGTAAAAAAGTTGATATGAACGCGTGGAGTTACGACGAAAACGGTTGGCCAAGCGGTTTTGCAGGCATGAAACTTTTAGAAGACCCTGCAAATCACGAAAACTATCTCGGCAGAGAAGTTTGCGGTGAGTTCGATATAAAAGCGGACGCCGTTTACTTTTTAGACGGAACGACACTTAAAAGGGTTTACGAGCCGTGTGGAGAAGGTACTTATGTCAACGTAACCGTACTCACTAACCCGTCGGTCGTAGACATTTTGGATAAAAATATAGTAAGGAAGTTTATCAACCTTACTCACGAGAGATATTTTAAAGAGTGCGGAGCGGATTTCGGCGCGTTTATGAAAGGCTTTTTCACCGACGAGCCCCAATATTATAGATGGGATACCGCTTACTCAAAGGTTTTAATACCCTATTTTAAGCAAGAGTACGGCATTGAACTTTGGGATGAAATAGGTAAACTTTTCATTGATTGCGACGGCGCTTACGCCTTCCGCTATAAATATTGGAACGCTTTACATAAGTTCTTTATTGAAAGTTTTGCAAAGCAAATTTACGATTGGTGTGACGAGCACGGTTGTCAACTTACCGGTCACGCCGTTGAAGAGTCGAAAATATTCATGCAAATGTGGTGTTGCGGTGGCGTAATGGATTTTTACGAGTACGAGCATATCCCCGGTATTGACTGGCTTGGCAGAACGGTTAACGACGAACTCATGCCCAAGCAAATCGGCTCGGCGTGCGAGCAACTTGGCAAAAAACACGTTTTAACCGAAACTTTCGCTTGTTGCGGATGGGACGTAACCCCCGCCGAATTAAAGCGCATTGCGGAGTGGCAGTACGTAAACGGCGTAAACCTTATGTGTACCCACCTTTCCCCCTATTCAATTCGCGGTCAGAGAAAAAGGGACTACCCCCTTCATTATTCAGAGCATAACTCTTGGCATGAAAAGTTTAGGCATTTCAACGATTATTTCGCAAATCTCGGCTACGTTTTAGCGGAGAGTAAAAATAGGGTAAACACTTTAGTTTTACACCCCATCAAAACGGCTTATTTGACTTACGATAGACGCAACGATTACCTTTCAATAAAAGATCTTGACGATTCGTTTAGAGATCTTATTGAAGATTTAGGGGCTAAAAACGTCCCGCATCACTTTGGCGACGAAAACCTTATGGCAAGGCACGCTAGCGTTGAAAACGGAGTTCTTAAAATAGGCAAATGCGAATATAAATACGTCATTATGCCTTGGTTAAAGACGATTGATAAAACCACCTACGCCCTTTTAAAGGACTTTATCGCTCAGGGTGGTAAACTCGTTATGGAGCACGGAAAACCCGCTTATCTTGAAGGCGAGCCCTGTGATTTTGCAGACTTAACTCAAACGGCAACCTTAAACGACGTATTAAACGCTACTGAATATACTATTGAAACGGATAGCGCAATGGTAAGAAGCGCGTATAGGACGGGCGATTTTGGCACCTTCCTTTACGTCGTCAACCTTGATACTAATGCGGTAGATATTAAAATTAAGTTAAATTCTAAATATCCCGTATTATACGACCTTGAAACCAAGCAAACCAAACCCCTTACGATTGTTGACGGCAAAGTGGAATTACGCCTTGATTTTGCAGGTTCTGCGGTCATTTTTGAAAGCGACGAGCCCTACGCCTCAAATTGCGTTAGCGAGCAAAAGGATATCGACGTTTCGGGCGAGTGGAAAGTCGTTTCAATGACGGATAATTCACTTACGATAGATAAAGCGAGCCTTTCGTTTGACGGCGTAACGTACGGCAAAAAGACGTATATCCCCGCGCTTTTCAATTCTTTAATAAAAAAGCAATATCTTGGTAAAATCTATCTTAAATACGAATTTACGGCAAAGGAAATTCCGCAAAAGATATATCTTGAAAGCGAGCGTATGAGCATAATTTCTTGCTCGGTAAACGGCAAAAAGATTGAGTTTACAGGTACGGGTAGTTTGGATAGAAGTTTCATAACGGCAGACCTTGCAAATTTTGTAAAGGTAGGCGTAAACGAAATCGTTTATGAAATAGATTTTTACCAAAGCGAGCACGTTTATTTCGTTCTTTCGGACGTAACGCCCGAAAAAGAATCACTTAAAAACTGTCTTTCGTATAACACCGAACTTGAAAGTGTTTACGTAAGGGGTGATTTCGGCGTTTACGACGACGGCGTAACCTTTGACGAGAGCGGAGCAATGATAACTCAGGGCGAGCATTATATCGCAAAGGCTAAATCTACGCTTCTTCCCGATAATTTTACACTTCAAGGGCTTTTATTCTTCGCAGGTAAACTTGAAATTGAAAAGCAGTTGACTATACAAAAAGGCGCAAGCAAATTGCATTTGACGGGCAGAAAAGCAGTTGCCGAAGTATTCGTAGACGGCAAATTCGTCAAGATGCTTATGTTTGAAGATAACGCCGACCTTTCGGCTTTTGCCGACGGCAAAGCGCATACCGTAAAACTCGTGCTTTATGCAAGTAACCGTAATATTTACGGCCCACACCATTTTATTATTCCCGAGCCAATGTCAGTTTCTCCATATACCTTTGACTTTACAGGCGCTTGGAAGGACGATAATACTTGCGAGCATTACTTTGAAAGATACGCTTTCGTCAAATTTTCTTTAATTTGATGGTAGGGGAAGGGTTCTACTCCTCCCAAAAATAAAAAAGCAGTAGTAAAATAAAAACAAATCGTAGGGGAGGGGCTTGCTCCTCCCAAAAATAAAAAGGTAAATTATGAAAAAAACTAAAATTGTATGCACGTTAGGACCTGCAAGTTCTTCCAAGGAAATAATTTCTAAAATGTACGACGCAGGTATGAACGTATGCCGTATTAACTTTTCGCACGGCACGCACGAAGAACACGCTGAAAAGATTAAAATCATAAAAGAAATTCGTGAAGAACGCGGTATTCCGCTCCCTATCCTTTTGGATACTAAAGGCCCTGAATTTCGCACAAAAACCTATAAAAACGGCAAAATCACTCTTAAAAAAGGGGATAAATTCACCTTTACCACCGACGATATAATAGGCGACGAAACGCGCGTTGCGGTAACCTATACGCATATTGCCGAAGTTATGCAAAAGGGCGATAAAATCTTTTTAAACAACGGTCTTATGGTTTTTGAAGTCGATTCCGTTCAAGGAAACGACGTTTTGACTACCGTTATCGAAGGCGGTGAAACGTCTAACCATAAGAGTATGTTTTTCCCCGATAAAAACCTTAAACTTGAATTTTTATCCGACAGGGATAAGGAAGATATTTTATTCGGCATAAAGCACGACGTTGACTTTATAGCCCTTTCTTTCGTGTCTTGCAAAGAAGATTTGCTCACCGTAAGGCAATTCGTAAAGGAAAACGGCGGTGAAAATATCGATATTATCGCAAAGATAGAATCTCGTCAAGGCGTAAACAATTTACGTGAAATTGCCGAAGTTTCAGACGGAATTATGATTGCTAGGGGCGATTTGGGTGTAGAAATACCTTATGAAGAACTTCCCAATATTCAAAAGAGCATGATAGACACTTGCCGTATTATCGGTAAAAGGTGTATCACCGCCACCGAAATGTTAGAGTCAATGATACATAATCCTAGGCCCACCCGTGCGGAAATATCCGACGTAGCCAACGCCGTTTACGACGGCTCTAGCGCCGTAATGCTCTCGGGCGAAACCGCCGCAGGCGCGTACCCCGTTGAAGCGGTAAGAGCAATGGCAAAAATCGTTGAACAAGCCGAAAATTATAGGGTTTATATCCAAAACATTAGCGACGACCAGTTTATAATTTCCACCATGGGTGAAGCCCTTTCTCACTCGGCGTGTACTTTGGCAAGGGACTTAAACGCAAAAGCGATAGTCGTTTGTACCCACACGGGCAAAACGGCGCGTATGGTATCTCGTTTCCGTCCGCAAATACCCATAATCGGGCTTACGTCTAACGTAAAGGCTTATCGTAAACTCGCCCTTTCTTGGGGAGTGCTTCCTATGATGAGCGACGAGTATAGTTCGGTAGATATATTGTTCTACTTTGCAAAACAAGCCGCAAAAGCAAGCGGGCTCGTCAAAAAGGGTGAAACCGTCGTAATGACGGGCGGAACGCCCATTGGCAAGGGCGGTAACTCAACTCTTATCAACGCCGCAGTTTTATAAAAATTATCAATAATATCATAAGGGCGGGTTTAAACCCGCCCTTATTTTTTACGCCAAAAGAAAACCGCAAGGGAATTTCCCTTGCGGTTTTTAGTAGGCTTTAAATTAATTTAACCTTAAAACTCATTTTCAGCTAAGTAATTTAAAGTTAATTCAATTTGTTCCCAAGTTAAGTTGCCTTTACCGATTGCAACCTTGAAGTAGGCGATAGGTGCTTTGCAGTAATCTTCATACGACATATAAGCGCTAAATTCTTCATAGGTAAATACGCCGTAAGTTTCGATATCAGTTTGCATTTTTTCTGCGTTGTACTTAAGGTCTTCGTCATATTCAAAGATATTTACCATACCCGTTGCATCAAAGTTGAACGAAGGCATTGAAAGCATATCGTCGGTTACCATATTGAAGTGATATTCGGTAATCGGTCCGTAAACCTTAACAACTTCTTCCGTGATATACGCCTTAACGAGCGTCGTTTCGCCTTGAACGACTTCCGTACCGTTGAACGTAGAAGTTACGAATCTATGTCCGATAAATTCGTGCATATTGTCTTCTCTAATGAATACGTATTTCATCAAATCAAGGTCGAAATAACCGTGTTCGTAAGCAATTCTCGACTTAGAGCCGTTAGCAAACTCAAGGTTGATTACTTTACGAAGTCTTGAGGGGTCGTTTGCGTGATCGTTAAACCAAATAGTACCAACCTCATACTTGCCAGTTTCATGATTAAATACCATTACCATATCACCTGCTACAACGTCGTCAACGGCTTTCACAGTTCCGTCCGCCATCATAACCATTGTTCCTTCTACGAGACAGGAAACGTCATAAGTTGCTGAAGATTTAACGGTTACATCTGCTCCGTTGATGGTTACGGAATATGTATCTCCGGAAGTATTTGATGCTCCAGAAACGGATAATTTATAACTAGAGTCCGTAGATTTAATAGTAAACGTAATGGTTGCCCCATTGTCTACCCAACCACCATTTGTTACGCCAGACGTATTACAAGTTATTGAAGTTTTATCTCCAACACTCCAGTTTATCTTATACATTTTAACCGTAGTTGCGGAAATAGAAGTGTTAGCGTTTACAGTATAACTAAATGTGCTTGAGCCTGCTTGAGAAGTAGATACACCGCTTTGCGAAGCCCCGCCAATAGTTACCGTATTCAAACGGTATCCGCTATTTGCTGTTGCGGTTACCGAAATAGAAGTTCCCGCATCAATTACTGCGCCACTTGAAATAGTAGAGCCGTTAGCACTTACACTAATGGTTGCGCCAGTCGGGTTAGACCAAGTTACTTGATACATTTTAACGGTTGTTGCAGAAATGTCAGTGTTTGCATTTACTGTATAGTTAAACGTGCTACTGCCGTTATGAGCAGTATTTACGCTACCTTGCGCTGCACCGCCAATAGTTACGGTATTTAATCTATATCCACTACTTGCAGTGACCGTTACCGAAATCGAAGTTCCTTCAGTTACGGTTGCACCACTACTAATTGCATTTCCGTTTGCCGTAACGCTAATAGTTGCCCCAGTCGGGTTAGACCAAGTAACGGCATATAACTTTTTAGCAGTTACAACAATACTAGTTGCTCCACTTGCAGTGAAAGAGTAAGAACCGCTAGTTCCTTGTTCAACGCCGTTAATAGTAACCGAAGTCAACTGACATCCGCTATTTACGCTTGCTGTAAAGTTGTAAGTTTCGCCGTGCGTAATAGGTTGATTATTACTAATACCATTTACGGTTGCGTTTGATACGCTTACCGTTGCGGTATAAGTTTTTATAGTTGCGGAAACGTTTATAGTTGAATCTTTCAACAAGGTGAACGTGTAAACGCCGTTGTTTAACGTAAGCGCTTCGCCGTCTACCGTTACGCTAGAAACGTTATATGCTTCGCTAGGCGTAATAGTTATTTCCGTACCTTCAGATAATTTTGCGCCGTCTGCAACAGGATTTCCATTTGCCGTTACTGAAGCGCCCGTTACGTTGCCAAAGGTTACCGAGTATTGAGAAGTGATAACTTCTTTAGTTATCGTTGCATTGTTATACTTAAAGTTGACGTCTTTCGTTACCGCTACTAAATCGCCATTAGCGTCAGTAATTCTAAAGCCTGCTTTAATAGTAATAGTAAATTCCGTGCCAAACGCTGCCGTAGCCAATCTCATCATAAGACCGCTTCCGTTTGTCGTTTCAACGCATACTGGGTATGCCGCTGGGTTAGAAAGCCAACATGCACATGCGTTTGAATTCCTTACACCATTTGCGTTTGCCGTAATAAGTGACCTTGCAGAAACGCCGTTTACGTAAATATATTCCATAATATCTACGCCACCGTTATTCGTTATCGGTGCATCATTTCCAACATACCAAGTATCGGTTACTGACGTGTTGAAGTAGTGATTTGTAGAAGTTGTACCGTCCTGATTTGTCACAGTGTACGTAACGCCCGTATCAAGTACGCCTACGTAAACTTCATTAGTGTGAGCGCCCCAAGTACGGTCTTCAATTTGAATTCTTTCGGTAATATCGACAAAATCGTTACTATTTAATGCGGTTGCAACAACGTTTAAGTCTGCGCCGTTTACGGTTGCCGTGTAGGTGGTTGCGTTTACCTTAGTAGCGTTTTTAACTTCCGCAAGGATATAACCGCTTTCTACCGAAACGGTAAAGGTTACGGTAGTTCCGTTGTCTACCCAAGTACCGCTTGCTACGTTAGCCGTAATGCTTGCATTATTGCCCGAATAGGTTACTTTGTAAAGTTTTTCAGTTCTTATGGTTACGGTTTTTTCGCTAGTAACGTTTGCTACGGTATAAGTTCCGTCGCCGTTATCAGTTGCGCCGTCAACGCCTAAAAGTTTATAGCCCTCACTTGCCGACGCCGAGAAGGTGAGTGATGAGCCGTGCGCTACCGTTTTAAATTCGCCGTTGCTAATTGCGCCACCGTCAACCGTTGCGCCTTCACAATTAAAGGTAACTTTATGTCCTACTACGGCGCTAACTTCGATTGTATTTTGACGCGCTACGATAAATTCGTAGACGTTGCTAGCCTTTAAGGATAAATCGTTGCTGTTTACGATTACTGAAGAAATAAGGTATCCGTCGTTAGGCGCAACGTTAAGAATATAGGTTTCGCCCAATGCAAACGTGCCTGAACCGCTAACTGAAGAGTTTTCAGCAGTAGCAGTTACGGTAACGCCACCCCTTACTCTTGACCAAGTTTTATATTCGTCCGCTGGGTTAGCCGAATAAATCCATTCCACTTTGTCCGTAAACTTATAAGCGACTTTATTAGCGCCCCAAATTGTAGTGCCTGCTTCAATAACGACCTTGTCGCCAAAGGCAACCGAGCCACTATATCCGCCAAGCGAGAGCCAAGTAGAATTTGCATCCCAACGTTGATATCTAACGTATGATACGGGGTTTCCGTTAAACGTGATGCTACCCGTACCTATTCTCAATTCGTCCAAACCACCTTCGTCGGTTGTAGTATAGCCTGCAAGCGGAGCGGTAAAGTACATACGCAATTCGGTTGCGCCTTGGTTATGCGCGCGGTCGCCAAAATTTTCTGAAGAAAGTTCACCCATAGTGTTTTCGTCGTAGTTTTTAACCCAATAATTGCCGTTATAGTAATAATTAATCTCTTCACTAAGGGTGTAATATTCAGTTCCTAACCAAAAACGCGTGCCTTCAGCAATCGTAACCACGTCGCCAACACTAAATTTACCTTCGCCACAAAGACCGAGAATTTGGTAGTTTCCGCCATCAGGGTTTGCTTGGCCGTGATATCTTACCTCGTCTATTTCGGTAACAGTACCGTCTTTAGACGTGCAATAAATAGCGTAAGGCGCGTCTTTTAACATTTTTTCCGTTGTGAGTAAGCTTACCTTTGCTTGACCGAACCAATGATTTACAGTATTGATACGAATTTCATCTGCAAGCGCGCCGTAGTCGGTAGTTTCTGCAACCGAACCTTCTTCGTCAAACTCGCTCGTCGTATACTCGTCTAGTTCGTCACCGACAACCCAGTCACCAAGAGCGTAGCCCCACTCGTCTTCCTTGTCGTTTGTCAAGAAGTAACCGTACATCTCGTCATGGAAAATATAATAACCGCCGTTTTGCTTAACTATCGTACCGGGCGCGGCTATTAATTCGTCGCCCTTATGCCATCCGAATACTTTATTTACATAATCACCCGCGCCTATTAATTCCAAAATCTTATGTTCGCCGTCGTTCCAGTAATATCTACCGCCTGCGATAGGAATTAATTTGGTTTTGTCTTCTCCGCATCTAATAAATACGGGGTAGGTGTATTTTAAAGTGTCGGAATCAGGTCCGAATTCAAAGGTGAATTCACCGTTAATCATTACGTCTTCGTAAAACTCTACACGTATGGTAAATTCGTCGGGCTCGCCTTGGTTACCTGAAGAGTCTTCAGAGCAGTTAGTGATTTGCGATACGTCAGAATTGTATAAGTAACCTAAGAACATTCCGTAGTCTTCTTCGTCATTTTCTTTCGTATAATCGATTACGTAGTCTTCGGTAAGTTTATACATAACGCCGTCAGAATAGAATACGGAGTCGTTTTTAATTACTATTTGGTCGCCACTTTGAAGAGTGCTTGTGTCAAGCGCGAAGAATAAGCGCATTTGCCACTCGCCTAAAGAGTTTTCCTCTTCCAACGTCCAAACGCCTTGCAGTTCAATGCCGTCGCATAAAACGGCGTCATCGCGTAAGTGCTCAACGTTTACTGCGTGTACGTCCATTTGGGTTTTGTTTGCAAACGTGTTTCTAGGTAAAGTAGCAAAGATTTTTACACCGTGATAGGTGTTTCCGCCAACTTCAAAATCCGTTTCCGCAGCAACGCCGGTCAAAACGAACTCAGTAGAAGTACTAGTTACTAAATCTAAAGTCCTATCATCAGAATAGTCCATAGTTTTAGCAACGTCAACCGCTTCGCTGTTTTTAGTATCGTACCAAGCGCCTTTTACGCCTTCGGTAGGAACGTTTTGGGGAGATTCACCCCATAAAACGGTTTCTGTCGTTTCAAACCCGTTTACGTCATACTTAATCGTATATTGGGGGATAAAACTAAGTAAAGTTGTTTCTGCGTGAGTTTGGTGTTCTTCCGATTTGTCTCCCCATTCAATACTTCCTTGCAAAGTGTCGTCATACGCTTGTTTAGCAACGAAGGTAAGAGATCTTTCCTCTATTTCAGTTTGCGCAATTACGGTTTTGTTACCTTCGCCGTCAACGGTGCATATAACGCCCCTATACGAAAGCGCGTCAGTACGGTTTGCGTCGGGAATATTGTAAACGTATGCAACCGATTCTAAATTGCCGTCATTGTCGTCATACCAATATTCGGACGTATCTATAGCAAGAACGCTTTCAGTTTCCATCGTAAGGTCGCCAGTTAAAAGTCTAGTAGGTATAATGAGAGTATACGTTTTAAAACCTGCGTTTAAAGCGTAAGCGCCGTTTCGTTCAACCGTACTATTTACGTCGACAACTTCCGTGCCGTCATAAGAGTAGCCTGCTCCCATTTCTACGTGGAAACGGATACCTTTTCTAACGTTTTCGGTCGAAAAAGTACCGTCAGATTTTTTTTCAAAAACACGCACGGATGCGCCGTCGGTTTGGTATGCGTTGCTTCCAAGTGTGCCGTCAGCGCTTGCGGTTTCAAATGAAAAATTTAAACCACAAACGATTGCAAGACATAAACTTACGATAAATGCGCAACAAGTAGTTACAAGAATTCTAAATTTACTCTTTACGTTCATGTTTAGACCTCCTAATCCCATGGCCATGGATTGCCAGCTTCGTCCGAAAGTATTAATGCGTCGGTGTAAACGTCGTCAAACACGAGTACCGCAACTACGGTTGGCGTTTGATATTTGAGTAACAGTTGCTTTTTTTCCATAATCAGTCTCCTTGCCTAATAGAAAATGATAATAAAAACCAAAATAAATCTTATTGTATTTGTATCGCGCACGCGATCGCATTGCGCACGCGCAAATATAATAGGACAGTATATAATTTTATCATAAATTTGACCATTGTCAAGATATATTTCTTAAAAAACTGAAAAATTTATAAAAAAATAAAAAAATAAGCGCAAAACAGTTGAATTGTCAACAAGTTTGCACTTATTTTATGGATAAGTTGAAAATTTATATAAATATTTATATAAAAAGCGCAATTAAGGTTAAAACGCCTAAAAAGGCAAAGTTTATTACGCTAAACAGTAGCAGGTAGTTCCCGCTTTTTTCGGGACTACGCTTTAAAAACTCTCTTAAAGTAATTAAACTTGCAAGCGACGAAATAAGCGTACCTACACCGCCGATATTTACGCCGAGCAGTAACGCTTTGTAATTGTTTGTAAATTGCGAAAGTAAAATGCTGGTCGGTACGTTGCTTATAACCTGGCACGAAAGGATTGAAACGAGCAAAGTGTTTTTGTCTAATAGGTAAGATAAAAAGTTTTTAACAGGCTCTATTTTTGCCATATTGCCCGCAAAAACAAAAAAGAATACAAAGGTTAAAAGTAGCGGATAATCGACTTTTACAAGGGCTTTTCTATCTAAAATGAGTAATACTAGGGTTATTACTATTATTCCTATCCAATATGGAATAACGTTAAAAACTATTATAATTGCAAGCGCAAATAGCGCTAAATATACGGCGGTTTTTAGGGGTGGCAAATCTATTTTTTCTTCGCTTACTTCAAGTGGCTCTGCCTTTATAAAGACTAGCACGCATAAAGTTATCAGCGCAATGGAGATTAAAAATGGCACTATCATTATGCCCATAAATTCGAGCGGGGGTATTGTAAATCTATTAAATATATAAAGGTTTTGGGGGTTGCCGAAAGGGGTTAACATTCCGCCAAGGTTTGCCGCAATATTTTGCATAATAAATGTAAACGCCATGTAATCTTTTTTGCCCGTCGTGTTTAAAACCACGTATCCAAGCGGTAAAAAGGTAAGTAGTGCCATGTCGTTTGCAATTAGCATCGAGCCTATAAACGTAACGTAAACAAGCGCTAGTACGCAAATTTTAAGGTTTTTAAAAACGCTTACAATGCTTTGGGCTAGTTTATAGAAAAATCTTACGTTTTTAAGGGCGCAGACGACCGCCAAAACGCAATACAAACAAGCCAAAGTTTTAAAGTCAAAATAATCTAAATATTCCTTGCTTATAGGCACGAAAATCGCCGTAATAATAGCAAGCGCAAGTGCGATTAGCATTACTACGTTTTTCTTGCAAAATTCTAAAACCGTATGCAAAACCTTGCCTATAAGTTGATTATTTAAAGTTTTTTCGTTTTTTGCGTCAACTTTTGTGCTCATAAAACACCGTAAAAATCATTTATTCCGCATAGGAGTATAAACTTTTATTTTATAAAAGTCAAACTCTTTTAACTAAAAAGTAAATAAAAATATCTTACGCCTTTGATGATTACGTGCACGCTAGCGCGTGATTACGTACCAAGCCCACGGCTTGGATAAAAAAACGACAAGCTTCTTCCGAAACTTGCCGGTTTTTTTGTGAAGTGCGGACAAAAAAGATATTTTTCGTTGTTTTGATATGGACTTGAACCCGTGTGTAAAATAAGTGCTTTTCGACTAAAAGGAGAAAAGCTGCATCAAATACCTATTCACTATTCACTATTACTTATTGCTTGCCAAAAATCGACAAGGAAATTTTAGTGAAAAGTGAAGAGTGAAAAGTGAAGAAGTAAAAATCGACAAGCTTCTTCCGAAACTTGTCGTTTTTTTTGGTGGGGGCGGTAGGACTCGAACCTATGACCTCTTCCATGTCAAGGAAGCGCTCTAACCAGCTGAGCTACGTCCCCAAACCTTTTAGCTTTTACATTTTAGCAAATTTATCTTTATTTGTAAAGGGTTTTTGCGCCTATATTTCAAAATTATTAAAAATACGGCAATTTGACTAATAGCGCTTACGCTTAAGTTTTCTATTGACAATTTTTGTTATTTTAGTTATAATATAGTTGAGTGAGTAAATAATGGATAAAGGTGGAATATGATAGAGAAGTTTAGGACGTTTACTTATTTAATAGCAAGTCTAAATAGGCTGATAAAAAAGATTAAAACTGAAGAAATGCTTGAGTATAACCTTAAAAGCCCCCACGTATCCTGTCTTTATTACGTTTACAAAGTGGGCTCTATTACTGCGAAAGAACTTAGCGATTTGTGCGGTGAAGACAAGGCGACGATTTCGCGTTCCTTAAATTATCTCGGTAATCACGGCTATATCGTTGATGGACAAGAACTTAAAAGATATAAAACGCCCATAATTCTCACCGAAAAAGGCGCGGAAACCGCAAAGTTAATAAGCCGTAAAATTGACGGGTTTATCAGCATGGCGGACGACGGAATTGCCGAGCGCGACGTTGAAACTATGTACCGTTCGCTTAAAATCGTAAACGACAACTTGAGCAAAATTTGTGAAAACTATAATCAATAGGAGATTGTAAATGAATATTTGGCACGACATTCAAGCAAGCAGAATTAACCCAGACGATTTCGTCGCAGTCATTGAAATTCAAAAGGGTAGCAAGCAAAAGTACGAACTCGACAAAAAGACGGGGCTTCTAATCCTTGACAGAATTTTGTATACTTCAACTCATTATCCCGCAAATTACGGTTTTATTCCCCACACTTTAGCGGCTGACGGCGACCCGTTAGACGTGTTAGTTCTTTGCTCGGAAAGTTTGCTTCCTATGAGTTTAGTTAAGGTTTATCCTATCGGCGTAATAACGATGGAAGACAACGGCGACGCCGACGAAAAGATTATCGCAATACCTTTTACCGATCCTAATTATAATACTTATAAGAGTTTAGACGCTCTTCCTAAACACGTTTTTGACGAAATGCAACACTTCTTTTCGGTCTATAAACAACTCGAAGGTAAAAATACCGCCGTGCATACCGTTCAAGGTAGAGCCGAAGCGGTAAATATCATTAAAGAGTCTTTGATACGCTATAAAGAAAACTTGTTTGAAATTATAAATAAATCGTAATAATCGACTTATAGACGGTTTTTTTAGTAAAAAGGAGTAAAATGACTAAAAATTTAAGGCTATTAGAATTTAAAATAAATAAATTTGATTTTCAGTTTGTCGACGGTATAAAAGGCGGAACGGTCTTTAATATCAAGCCCGAAATCGAGTGTAAAATCGGTAAAAACGGCAAGACTCTTAACGCGTTTTTATCGGCAAGGGTAAACGAGAACAATTCTTCGCCCGTGCCTTTTAATATGTACGTTATTTTAGTTGCCCGCTTTGGCATTTTAAAAGAAGCGCAGGATAGTGAATTTGTAAAAGAAGCCTTTGAAGAACTATACCCATTTTTAAGGTCGTCAATCGCAGGGGCTATGGCAAACTTTAACGTTCAACCCTACTTTTTGCCAATTATTTCTCCCTATAATCTTTCGGCTGACGCTAAGGTGGACGGCGACCTTAATTAACCTAGTATAAAAATTATTTTTTCCGACATACTCATAGCAAATGTCGGGTGAAAAAAATAAAATAATCAACTTAATAAAAAAATTACCCGCCTTAATTTTGGCGGGTTTTTTATTCGTCTTTTCAAACGCCATTTTAGTTGACGCAAAGGTTTTACCTAAAACCGACAGTCGTTTGACTATTTTTGCAATGGACAAAACTTACGAGTTCTATTATCCCGAAATTGACTTTTTTCAGGGTGGACTTTATCTTAAAAACGCCGAGCAAATCGTAGACGGAATTTATTACGACACCATAATTAAGCCGATAGATGCAAAGGCGGTATTTAATCTTGAAAGCGAAAACCCAATAAGTTTTGAAAGGGAGATTTACGGCAGGGCGATAGATAAGCAAGATTTAGTAGTAAAAATAGAAAAAGCCCTGCTAAACGGCGTGAGCGAAGTTAAGGCGAAAGAAGTGGTTATTTCACCCAAGTATACCGTTGAAAAACTTGAAAAATCGACTTATAGGCGGTCTTTTTTTACAACGTGTTATCATTATTCGTCGTCGGAGCGTAAGCAAAACATAGCCCTTTGCGCAAGGTTAATCGGCGGTAGAGCGATAGAGCCTTACGAGCAGTTTTCCTTTAACGAAGTCGTTGGCGAGCGCACCGAAGAAAGGGGTTTTTTAAATGCAAAAATAATTGAAAACGGTAAATTTACCGACGGGGTTGGGGGTGGAGTTTGTCAGGTTTCTTCAACTTTATATAACGCCGTTCTCTTAGGCGGATTGAAGGTTGTTGAACGCCATCCGCACAGTATGCTAGTATCCTACGTCGAGCCGTCATTCGACGCTATGGTAAGTAGTGGATACGCCGATTTTAAGTTTGTGAACGATAGCGACTCGGTCGTATTTATTACTGCAACCGCAACAGACAACAGTATTACCATTAGTGTTTATGGTACTAAAACTGAATTTACTTACGAGCGAGAGAGTGTCGTTACTGAAAAAATAGCTCCGCTCGATTTTGAAAGAATAGAGTCTGATTTAATAGAATACGGACAGGAAAAAATTAGTGTTTTTCCTAAAGACGGAGCAAAGAGCGAAGGATATTTAAAGATTTTCAAAAACGGCGCTTTGCAGAGTAAGATAAAATTGTCTAGCGATAAATATAAGCCCTTACAAGGTACGATTTTATACGGTAAACAAACTGACGACGATAGTAAAACTAGCCTATAAGTTGATTATCAAGCAAAAACGCCCGCAAATAGCGGGCGTTTTTATTATAGCAATACTTGATTAAGTTTTTTCTCGTTGCAACTTACGAAAGGCAAGTGGAGATACTTTTTCCTTCCTTTTAAATATCAAGCCGAAGTAATTTGCCGAAGAAAATCCGCACTCGCTTGAAATAAGGTCAACGCTTTTATTACTCGTAATTAACATTTGTTTTGCTTTGCTTAATCTAACCGCAAGTAAAAAGTCAATGGGCGAGCGGTCGGTGTACTTTTTAAAGTTGTAAATTAAAGTCGATTTTGAAATAAAAAATTTATCAGACAAAAAGTCTAGCGTTATATTCTCTTCGTAATGCGAGTTTAAGTAGTCCAAAATTCGTAGCATCGTCGGCGGTAAGGCGTTTGGGCTCAATGATTTTGGTTGTTTTTTTGCTGGTAACACTCCGTCAAGTAGGGTTATTCCGTATGAAAAAAGAGCGTTGATTTTATGCTCGTAATTTTTATCCGATTTGCTAATACCGTAAGCCTTATCAAGAAGTTGTAAAAAGGAGTTTTTTTGCCCGTCGTTTAAATTTATAATCTTCAAAGATTTTTGATCTAGCGTCGATTTTTGATAGGCGTTTAGATAATCGTTTGAAACGTTTACGTTGTGTCTTGCAAAAGGTCCGCCTTCGGTTTTATGCACAACTCTAGGCGGAATAATCACGAGCGACGGCCCTGTCAACTCATAAAGTACGTTTGAAAGAATTAGCGTTCGCGTGCCCCTTTCTAAAAAGTATATTTCATAATGCTTGTGCGAGTGCAGTTCAAGCATTGACCAGTCGTCTGTCTTTATAGATTTTTCAATTTCAATATAAGCCATTTTTTGCCACGAATTAAAATATATATGTAATTTACTAAAATATTATCATATTTTATATTGAATTGTCAAACCATTTGTGGTATCATATACTTATAAATTTTAAATTGGGAGTAAACGCTTATGATTAAGGTTTTACAATACGGCGAAGGCAACTTTTTGCGTTCTTTTGCCGACCTTTATTTTCAGTCATTAAACGACGAAGGGTTTTCTAAATACGAAGTCAATATCGTTAAACCCGCCCCCTTTGGCACGATTGAAAAATTTGCAAAGCAAAGTAATAGATATCACGTGGTTTTAAGGGGCTTTGCAAACGGTGGGGAAGTTGAAAAAGTTTGCCCGGTTTCTTGCGTTAATCGTGTTATAGACCCGTTTTTAACTCAAAACGAGTATCTTTCGCTCGCATTAGAGCCCGATTTAAAACTTATAGTTTCAAACACTACTGAAGCGGGTATTTGCTTTAATGAAAAAGACGACTTTTCGGGCTTTGAAAAAATAACTTATCCCGCAAAACTCACAAAGTTTTTATACGAGAGATTTAAGGGTGGTTTAGGCGGGGTATATATTCTTCCCGTCGAACTTATCGACGACAACGCCGACAATTTAAAAAAGTGCGTAGACGGGTATATCGCTCTTTGGAATCTTCCCCAAGAGTTTAAAAAGTGGAACGACGAGCAAAATTATTATTGCAATACTTTGGTAGACAGAATCGTTTCGGGTTATCCAAAAGACGAGCAGACGTTAAACCATTTAACGAGTATTATCGGCGCAAAGGACGAGCTCGTTTCAGTCGGCGAGCCTTTCGGTCTTTGGGCTATTGAAAACAAGGGCGAAATTTCAAAATATATCCACCAAGGTAGACACAATATCGACGTCGTTTTGACTAACGATATCGGCTATTATAAAAAGAGAAAAGTTAGAGTTTTAAACGGCAGTCATACCAATTTAGTTCCCGCAGGGCTTATGCTCGGCGAAAAAACCGTGTACGATTGCATGAAAAATCCAAAACTCTTGCGCTTTGTCAACGATACTTTGACCAACGAAATTATCCCCTTCGTTTCCGACGATATAAAAGCGACAACCGAGTTTGCAAACAGCGTTACCGAAAGGTTTTTAAACCCCTTTTTAAATCATCAATTAGTTAGCATTTCGCTCAATTCTATATCCAAGTGGCGCGCAAGAAACTTACCGTCTTTTAGCGATTATTACAAAAAACACGGTAAAGTTCCACCCCTTATGACGATAGGATTTTCCTATTTAATCGCTCTTTACGCGTCCGTAAAAAAGGTGGACGACAGGTTTGCCGTCAATCTAAAAAATGGCGAAATAGAACTCAAAGACGACCTTCGTTATCTTGAATATTTTGCGAATAATCAACCTATTGACGGCTTTTTGAGTGATATTTCCGTTTGGGGAGAAGACCTTACTGCGTATGAAGGGCTTTTAGAAACGGTAAAGGAAAACGTTGAAAAAATCAAAAAAGGAATTTGCCTTTTATGAGTGAAATTATAATAAATGAAAAAGATAGCGTAGCCGTTACCCTTACGGGCAAGGGCGATATCCCCGCAGGGCATAAGTTTGCCCTTAAAGATATTATAAAAGGCGAAGCAGTTATAAAGTACGGCGAAGTAATCGGCAGGGCGACGACCTTTATAAAAAAGGGCGAGTGGGTACACACTCACAATTTGAAATCTCACCTTGACGAAGAGCCTTCTTACGTCTACGACTTTTCAGCGAAAAAATTCCCACCCCAAAAGCAAACTTTTATGGGGTATAAACGCAAGGTCGGCAGAGCGGGGATTAGAAATGAAATTTATATTATTCCCACGGTCGGTTGCGTAAACAACGTCTGCATAAGGCTTGCGAAGGACGCGCAAAAATTCGTTCAGGGCAGTATCGACGGCATTTTTGCGCTCACCCATCAGTTTGGGTGTTCCCAACTTGGACAAGATAACCAAAATATAAAGCAACTACTATCCGCAGTAGCCTTAAACCCCAACGCCACTTTCGTCTTGATCGTGGGACTTGGTTGCGAAAACAACGCATTGAGCGCAATGGTTGAATATTTAAAACCGTTCAATCGCGACAATATCGCGTATTTTAATTGCCAAGACGTATCCGACGAGCATGCGTACGGGTTAGAAATTTTAAAAGACTTTGCGGAAAGAGCAAAGGATTTAGTTAGGCAGGAAGTCGATTTTTCCGAACTTTGCATAGGTTTGAAGTGCGGTGGAAGCGACGGTTTTTCGGGGCTTACCGCAAATCCGCTAGTAGGTAAAATTACGGATAGGACGGTTGCTTGCGGTGGTAGCGCAATTTTGACCGAAGTGCCTGAAATGTTCGGCGCGGAACAACTTTTAATGAATAAATGTAAAAATCGAGAAGTTTTCGAGCGCTACAAAAAAATGATAGTAGATTTCAAAAATTTTTATATTGAAAACGGTTTTCCCGTGTATGAAAACCCAAGTCCGGGCAACAAAAAAGGCGGTATAACCACCTTGGAAGAAAAATCGCTCGGTTGCGTGCAAAAGGCGGGCGGTAGCGAAATTGTCGACGTTTTAGATTACGGCGAAATCGTAAGAGAAGTCGGCGTTTCGGCGCTCAACGCCCCGGGCAACGACTTAATAGCGTCTACCGCGCTAGGCGCAAGCGGTTGCCAAATAGTTCTTTTTACAACGGGCAGAGGCACGCCGTTTTCGACTTTCGTACCAACTTTAAAGATAGCGACTAACGACGCTCTCTCGGCAAACAAAAGTGGTTGGATAGACTTTAACGCCTACTCGATGGACGAAGAAGGTCTCTTCAATTTGATTAAAGCGACGGCGAGCGGAGAATATAAATGCAAGAGCGAAGACGTGCGAGAAATCGCGTTTTACAAAACGGGGGTAACCTTATGAGTTATTTAAAAGACGACTTTTTACTTACAAACGAAACGGCAAAAAAACTCTACGCAAAATTTGCGTCTAATATGCCGATTTTCGACTACCATTGTCACCTTTCTGAAAAGCAAATCCTAGCCAATAAGCCGTTTAACGACGTTTTTGAAGTGTGGCTCGGCGGTGATCACTACAAATGGCGACTTATGAGAAATTACGGCGTAAGCGAAGAATTTATCACGGGAGACGCGCCTAATAAAGATAAATTTATCACCTATTGCAGAGTGCTCGGCACGGCTTTTGGCAACCCATTATATCATTGGTCGCAAGTCGAACTCAAAGAGTTTTTTAACTGCGAAATTGAAATAAACGAAGAAAACGCCGAACTCATTTGGGACTGGTGCAACGAGTTTATTCGAATCAATAATATAACGCCCCAAAAACTTATCGAGCAGTCAAACGTAACCCACCTATTTACGACTAACGAAATTTTCGACGACTTGACGACTTTTGAAGAAATTGCAAAAAAGGATTTCAAGTTTAAGGTAATTCCCGCATTTAGAGCGGATAAAATAATGAATATCGAAGCCGACGGTTACAACGGTTTTGTCGACAAACTCGGAAAAGTCAACGGTTTAGACGAATTGGAAGAAAAAATAGAGCAAAGGTTAAACGACTTTATAAAAGTCGGTACGACCGCCGCCGACGTAGCCCTTCAAGGCGTTTACCCAATCGCTGAAAAGTCCGTGGCGAGAGATATCTTCGCAAAGCGTAGAAAGGGAGAAAAGGTCAGCGAAGAAGAGTCGAAAGCCTTTAAGGGGTATTTGACCTATTTCCTTTTTAAACTGTACGCAAAATATGGTATAGCAACCGAACTTCATGTCGGCGCAATGCGTAACAACAATACTAAAATGCTCAACGCCTTAGGTCTTGACACGGGTTACGATAGTATTGCCGAAGACAACTCTATTGCAAACACGTCAAGGCTATTTGATAGGTTAGAAATGGAAAATTCCTTGCCAAAGACGATAGTTTTCAATCTTAATCCCAAGATGAATGCCGAAATAATGACGCTTATCGGTTGCTTCCAAGACGGTAGCGCAAGGGGTAAAATTCAGTACGGCCCCGCATGGTGGTTCTTGGATAATAAGGTCGGCATGGAAAAGCATTTAGAAGACTTGACCGCAACGGGGCATATCGGCGCTTTCGTAGGTATGCTTACGGACAGTAGATCCTTCCTTTCATACCCACGACACCATTATTTTAGAAGAATTTTGTGTAATTATTTAGGCGGAATGATGGAAAGGGGCGAGATGACTGCGGATGAAAATTTGGTCGGTGAAGTAATCAAAGACGTTTGCTATTACAATTCAATAAAATATTTAAACGTAAAATAAGGAGAATATTATGGGCAGAAAAATTCCCGTAGTCGTAATCAAAGAATTGTCTGAAACGGACAAAATTCTCACGGCTTTAAAAGAGAGTGGCATAAACTGCGCCGAAATCACTTTTAGAACGGCGTGCGCAAGTCAAGCGATTGAATACGCTTGTAAAAATTACCCCGATATGGAAATTGGCGCGGGTACGGTCATAAACGTCGAACAATGCGAAAAAGCCTTAAAAGCGGGCGCAAAATTTATCGTTTCTCCCGGGCTTTCGGTCGGAGTTGCAAAACTTTGTAAAGAAAGGGGGATTCCATATTTCCCCGGATGCGTTACCCCTACCGAAATTATGCAAGCGCTTGAACTCGGCATTGAAGTAGTTAAGTTTTTCCCCGCAAACGTCTACGGCGGTTTAAAGGCAATGAAAGCCCTTTCCGCTCCCTTCCCGCAGATTAAATTTATCCCAACGGGCGGTGTTGACAGCAGTAATATAGACGAATTTTTTGCATGGGATAAAATCTACGCCGTCGGCGGTAGTTTTTTCGTAAAAGAATCTTTGGATAAAATGGAGAACAGATAATGAGAGTAGTAACTTTTGGCGAACTTATGCTTAGGCTTCAACCCTTTAATTACGACAGATTTATCCAAACGGATAAAGTTCAATTTACTTTCGGCGGTGGCGAAGCCAACGTTTCGGTATCGCTTGCAAATTACGGTATCGATTCGGCTTTCGTAACCAAACTCCCTGCCCACGCTATAGGTCAATCGGCGGTCAATTCGCTCAGAAGATACGGCGTAGACGTTTCAAAGATAACCCGTGGCGGTGAAAGGGTAGGTATATATTTTAATGAAAAGGGCGCGTCGCAAAGGGCGTCGGTCTGCATTTACGATAGGGCTAATTCGGCAATCGCAAAGGCGAGCGAAAGCGACTTTGATTGGGATAATATCTTCGACGGCGTAGATTGGTTTCACTTTACCGGCATAACCCCCGCTCTCGGCGAAAACGTAGCCCAAATTTGCCATACGGCTTGTAAGGTTGCAAAATCTAAGGGCGTTAAAATCTCTTGCGACTTAAATTACAGGGGCAAACTTTGGACGAGAGAGCAGGCTGGCAAGACCATGGCGGAACTTTGCAAATACGTAGACGTTTGCATTTGTAACGAAGAAGACGCTAAAGACGTTTTCGGAATACAAGCCGAAGACACCGACTTAAACGCAGGCAAAGTCAACCGAGAAGGATATAAGTCGGTTGCAAGACAGCTTGCCGAGAGATTCGGCTTTGAATATGTCGGCATAACTTTAAGAGAAAGTCGCTCGGCGTCGGATAACGGTTGGTCGGCAATGCTCTACGACGTAAAAGCGGGCGAGTACGCTTTTTCTAAAAAATACGATTTGCATATCGTAGACAGAGTAGGCGGCGGTGATAGTTTTGCAGGCGGACTTATATATTCGCTCTTAAATGGCAAAACCACGCAAGACTCTATTGAGTTTGCAACGGCGGCTTCGGCTTTAAAGCACTCTATTGAAGGCGATTATAATATGGTAAGCGTTGCTGAAGTAGAAAAACTTGCAAAAGGCGACGGTTCGGGCAGAATTCAAAGATAAAAATCCTAAAATTATATTTTTAATATAAAATGCGATTAAAGGGGTAAAATTTTATTGACATTAAAATTTCTCTTTGATATAATACAAAGGGTGTTTACTTTTAATCGTCGTTAAAATTCCGCTTTTTACCTAAGAAAAACCGTTATCGGTAGGTTAAGAGCTTACGAGGGTTGGTAACACCAACCCTTTTTTGTTTTATGGAATTTTTAAAAAGAGCAATTTTAGAAAAAGGTAAAGTTCTTCCCGGAAACGTGCTCAAAGTAGGCTCGTTTTTAAACAATCAGTTAGACGTAAAACTATTATCGCAAATGGCGGACGCAATTTACGAGTATTTTTACAACAAGGGCATTACTAAAATAATGACCGTTGAAGCGTCGGGTATAGCGATTGCCGTTCTCGTTGCCGAAAGGTTCGGCGTGAGCGCCGTTTTCGCAAAAAAGAGTAAAACCGCAAACGTTGACGGGGATATTTATGCGGCGGACTGCTTTTCATATACTCATAAAGTTATGAATAGGTTAATTCTTGCAAAGGAATATTTAAACGCGGACGATAAAGTTCTCGTAGTAGACGACTTTTTGGCAAACGGACAAGCCGTTTACGCCCTTAAAGATATCGTAGAGCAGTCGGGCGCAACCCTTTCGGGCGTGGCAATTGCAATCGAAAAGGGCTTCCAAGGCGCGGGCGATAAACTTCGTGGCGAAGGCGTAGACCTTTTTTCACTTGCAATCGTCGACTCGATGGACGACTGTCAAATTAAATTTAGATAATTTAGGTTTTTCCTAATTTATAAACAAGTTAAATAAACCCTAAAAAGGGTAGGAGGTATAAAACCAATGAAAAAACTTTTAACTCTTTTACTTAGCATCTGTATGCTCGTAGGATGTTTTGGCTTTACCGCTTGTGGTGAAACTACTAGCGACGCCAACGACGAACCCGTAGTTGCTCTTATCTGCTTACACGGTTCTGAATCTTCATACGATAAAAACTTTATCGACGCTTTTGAAGCTGCATGCGCTGCAAAAGGCCTTACTGAAGATCAATACACCATCGTAACCGGTATCCCTGAAGAAGGCGACGACTGCTACAACAACGCAGTTCAATTCGCAAGTTCTGGTTACAAAGCAGTATTTGCTGACTCTTTCGGCCACGAAGCAAACATGATCAAAGCCGCTAAAGAATTCCCCGAAGTACAATTCTGTCATGCAACTGGTACTAAGGCAAGCTTGTCTTTAGATGCCGACGCTGCAAACGACACTCCTGCTAACTTCCACAATGCATTCGCATCTATCTACGAAGGTAGATATCTTGCCGGCGTTGCTGCAGGTTTAAAACTCATTGAAATGTACGGCGACGACATTACCGATGATGAAGCAAAAATCGGTTACGTAGGCGCTCACCCCTATGCAGAAGTTATTTCTGGTTACACTTCTTTCTACCTTGGCGTTAAGTCTATCGTAGCTAACGTTACTATGGAAGTTAAGTACACCTATTCTTGGTACGACGAACTTAAAGAAAAGGCTTCGGCTCTCGCTTTAATCGACAACGGCGCTAAGCTCGTTTCTGGTCACGCTGACTCTATGGGTGTTCCCGCTGCTTGTAAAGAAAAGAACGTTCCTAACGTATTCTACAACGGAACTACTACTGAAGACACTTTCGTTATCGCTTCTAAGATTAACTGGCAACCCTACTTCGAAAAGATGATCGACAACGCTTTAGGCAAAGGTACTCTTGAAAAAGATTACTGCGGTAACTTATCTACCGGTTCTGTTCAAATCACTACTTTAGGTAAAGCTGCTGCTGCAGGCACTCAAGCTAGACTTGACGAAGTTAAGGCAAAACTCATCAGCGGCGAAATCAAAGTTTTCGACACCGCTAACTTCACCGTAAGAAACGCTAAGGCTGACGCTTCTGATTTCTCTAAAGCAGGCTTCATCACTATGGACGAAGACGGCAGACTTACCGCTTACAATGCAGACGTTATCGACGTTGGCGACTATTTAGGCGAAACCAACGTTATCAACAACGGCATTTTCGAAGAATCTAAACTTCGTTCTGCTCCTTACTTTGATATCGTTATCGACGGTATCACCATCGGTGCAGACGTAGAATAATCTTACAAAAAACTTTGGGCGGGGCTCGTCTCCGCCCTTATAGTTTTTTATTGAGATAAAAGACTTATAGAGTGACTTGTTGCAAACTTAGCGAAGCAAAAAATATTCGTTTTAATCGTCGAAATAAAATAAAAATGGGGGTTTAAGCAAAAATGGATTTTGCGCTTGAACTAAAAAATATAACCAAAACCTTTGGCAAAACGGTTGCCAATAAAGATATTAACTTAAGCGTAAAAAAGGGTGAAATTTTATCCTTGCTCGGCGAAAACGGTTCGGGTAAAACCACGCTTATGAATATGATTTCGGGTATTTATTACCCCGACGAAGGTCAAATTTTTATCAACGGCGAAGCAGTTTCAATCGCTTCCCCTCAAGACGCGTTTAAGTACGGAATAGGTATGATTCACCAGCACTTTAAACTCGTCGATATCTTTTCCGCTGCCGAAAATATCGTTCTCGGTGTAAACGACGGCAAGAGATTTAATATTAAAGACGTAAATTCCCGTGTTGAAGAAATTGCAAGTAAATACGGTTTTGAAATAGACGCTAAAAAGAAAGTTTACGATATGTCGGTTTCCGAAAAGCAAACGGTTGAAATTATCAAGGTTTTATACCGTGGCGCGGACATTTTGATTTTGGACGAACCGACCGCCGTTTTAACACCGCAGGAAATCAAGAAACTTTTCAACGTTTTAAGAAAGATGCGTGAAGACGGCAAATCAATTATTATAATTACCCATAAGTTAAACGAAGTTTTGGAAATTTCAGATAGAGTTTCTATTCTTCGTAAGGGCGAGTATATAGGCACGGTAAACACTTCCGAAACGTCGGAAAGCGAACTTACCGAAATGATGGTTGGTAAAAAGGTTGAACTTAAAATCACCAGGACGGAAACCAACTTTGACCGCCCCTTATTAGAAGTGAGAAATTTGGAAGTTAAAGGCGACGACGGCAGTAAAAAAGTTGACGACGTAAACTTCTATATCCGCGGTGGCGAAATGCTCGGCGTAGCAGGCGTTGCAGGTTGCGGACAAAAGGAACTTTGCGAAGCGATTGCAGGTCTTAGAAAGGTAGAAGACGGACTTATTATGCACAAGGGCGAGAGCATAATAGGTAAACCCGCAAAAGAGATTATCGATATGGGTATTTCAATGAGTTTTATACCCGAAGATAGACTCGGTATGGGACTTGCCCCCAACTTCTCAATTACTGACAATATGATGCTTAAAACCTTCCGTGAGAGCAAGGAAACGATGCTTACGGAAGAAGATATTGCAGGTAAAAACGCCTTCCAAGTTGCAATGCTTAAAACTTGGACTTGTATAAAAAATATCGCTCGTAAGCCCTTCGTTGATAGAAAGTCGGCAAGGGTAAGAGCAAAGGCTCTCGTTGAAAAACTCGAAGTCGTAACCCCGTCGACCGAAACGCCTATCCGTAGACTTTCGGGCGGTAACGTTCAAAAGGTTTTAGTTGGTAGAGAAATCGAATCTAACCCCAACGTTATCATCACGGCTTATCCCGTTCGTGGTCTTGATATCAACTCGTCTTACGTTATTTACGATATGTTAAATAATGAAAAGGCGAAGGGAACGGGTATTTTGTTTATCGGTGAAGATTTAGACGTAATGATGGCTCTTTGCGATAAGATTATGGTACTTTGCCACGGTAAAAATATGGGTATAGTACACGCAAGCAAAACCACTAAGGAAGAACTCGGTCTTATGATGACGGGCGCGCTTGATTTAAGCGAAGCGAGAAATAAAGAATACGGCAAGGCAAAAGATAGTAACCTTACCGAAGAGCAATGGATTCAACATGAAGAAATAAGCGCAAAGGAGGATAGAGTGGATGGCTAACGAAAAAACAGCGGTAAGAGAACCGCTTTTCCACATTTCAAAAAGAGATGAAATGCCAACATGGAAATCTGCGATAATATACGTAGTATCCGTAGTAGCAGCCCTTTTGCTCGGCAGTATCATTTGTACGCTAGCATCCCCCAAAGGCGATCCGATCAAATTCTTTACCTCCCTTTATAAAGGTGTTTTCGCGTCAGACAGAAAGATTTGGGAAACCCTTCGCGATATGTCGCTTTTAGTTAGCGTTTCAATGGCGTTGCTTCCCGCGTTTAAAATGAAGTTCTGGAACCTTGGCGGTAACGGACAAATTTTAATGGGCGGTCTTGCCGCAAACGCTTGTATGATCTATCTCGGCGGAGTTATTCCCGACGTTTGGATTATCGTTATATCAGTAATTGCAAGTATGGTCGTAGGCGCAATTTGGGCGGTTATCCCGGCAATATTCAAGGCTCTTTTTGACGCTAACGAATCTTTGTTTACACTTATGATGAACTACATTGCGCAATGTTTCGTAACCTTGTTTATTGCGCTTTGGGTAAAGGGTGGTTCAAGCGTTTTAACCGACGATCAACTCGCTCATGGTAGATTGCCCGTCGTAGGCAACCAATTCCTTTTAACTATTTTAGTAAGCGTTGCCGTTTTCGTATTTATGTTCGTATACACTAAATATATGAAAGGCGGTTATGAATTGTCGGTAGTAGGCGATAGCCAAAACACGGCAAAATACGTCGGTATCAACGTTAAAGGCGTTATTATCAGAACTCTTATCATTTCGGGCGCAATTTGCGGTTTAGTAGGTCTTATGCTCACTTCGGGTAACTACGCAAACGCTGCAATCGGCGTCGGTACTGCAAAAAATATGGGCTTTACGGCTATTATGACGACTTGGCTCGGCAACTGTAACCCCCTTGCAATCTTGGCATCTTGCGCTCTCGTATCAATCGTAAGTAAGGGTATGACGCAAGTTCGTATGGACTTTAAGATGACGAGCGACAGTTTTTCCAACTTAGTCGTAGGTATAATTTACTTCTTTATCATAGCCTGCTCATTCTTAATTCAGTACAAGATTAACCTTCGCAAAAAGAAGACGGAGGACAAATAATATGTTGATTTTCCTTCAAAATGCAATAAGATGTTCGGCAGCGTTTATGTACGGCTGTCTCGGCGAAATAATAACTGAAAAATCAGGCCACTTAAACCTTGGTATACCGGGTATTATGTGTGGTGGCGTAGCAGGCGGATGCCTTGGCGTTTCGCTTTATATGAGCGCTATTCCCGATCCTACCAATCCTAGCCATATACTTTTACTTCTTTGCGGTATTTTGGGCGCAATTTTAGCAGGCGCTCTTCTCGGCGCAATCTACGCCTTTTTAACCGTAAGTTTAAAGTGTAACCAAAACATAACCGGTCTTGCTCTCACTACCTTTGGCGCGGGCTTTACCGAAGTTATAATGAAAACTCTCGATAAAACGCATTTTAGCGTTGCCGCTACGTATATTGCAAAATCACCTTTTCCGTTTGCGGAAAATTTAGGTTGGTTTGGCGAACTCTTCTTATCCTACGGCGCGCTCGTTTATCTTGCTATAATCCTTGCGGTGGTTGCAGGTATTATCCTGAAAAAGACGAGAGTAGGCTTAAATTTAAGAGCAGTCGGTGAAAATCCCGCAGCCGCAGACGCCGTTGGTATTAAGGTTGACGGCTACAAATACGGCGCAATTTTGCTCGGTTCAAGTATTGCCGCTCTCGGCGGATTCTTCTACGTTATGGACCTTGTTCAAGGCCTTTACAACTCGTATCAGCCCGTTGAAGCAGTAGGTTGGCTTGCTATTGCGCTCGTAATATTTACCTTGTGGAGACCGTCGCTTTCAATTCTCGGCTCAATTCTCTTCGGCGCGTTATACACCGCTTCCAACTTTATTTCAGTATCTTCTTCGGTTATAAACGCATTGATTAGTTTCGTACCCTACGTTGCAACCGTCATAGTATTATTGACCGTTAGCATAATGGGTAAAAAGAACGTTCAACCGCCGTCGTCGCTAGGACAGAATTATTTCCGAGAAGAGAGATAGTTTAAAATCTTATTTACTTCGTTAGCCTGCGTTAACTGTGTCGCCTTCATAATCTTGGTGACCAACAAGGAATCCCAAGTCTTTTTAGGCTCACGAGCCTTGGCTAACTTGCATCTAAGCCTTTAAATACTTACTTTAGAAAAACTCTATCGAATATATTATTTAAAAGATTTCAAATGTATAAGTAACGTCACGTTATTTAACGTTGACAGGAGATTCGTTATGTCTAAAGAATTTCAAAACTTAAAAGGTACTTACGACTACCTTCCCGAAAGACAGATAATTAGGGAAAACATCAAAAGCACTTTACAATCAATTTTTATTAAATACGGTTTTGCGCCCGTCGAAACGCCTATTTTATGCGGATACGACCTTTTAGCGTCAAAGTATTCCGAAGGCGCGGACATTTTAAACGAAACGTATAAACTCACCGACCAAGGTAAGAGAAGTTTGGGTCTTCGTTACGATCTTACCATTACGTTTTCAAAACTCATAAGTTTTAACCCGTCTATGACCTTGCCTTTCAAGCGTTACGAAATTGGTAAAGTCTTTAGAGACGGCCCCGTAAAACTCGGTAGAAATAGAGAGTTTACCCAATGCGATATCGACGTGGTTGGCACTAGCAGTTTACTTGCCGAAGCCGAATATATGACCATGACTGAAGAAGCGTACAGAAAACTCGGTCTTGACGTTGAAATTTTATACAACAACCGCAAACTTTTAAACGGGTTAATCAAAGCCGTGTTCGGTGACGTTGACGAAAGCGTTTTACGTCAAAGTATTATGCTTATCGACAAGTTCGCAAAACTCACTAAAAAAGAACTCGTCTACGAATTTTCAAAAATCGGCGTGACCGAAGATAAGGTTGAAGAAATCAGTTCGGTTTTAGCCCTTCCGTTTGAGCAACTTTGCGAAAAAATTACCGAATACCCCCAAAGTCAAATGATTGACGACGGTATTAAGGAAATTAAAGAATTGCAAGGCTATCTTAAAGGCACAAAGGCTTACGACCGCATGACTCTCGCCGCTTATCTTGCGCGCGGAATCGACGTTTATACCGGTACGGTATGGGAAGTCGTTTTAAGAGAAAGGAGGGTTGGCGACGTAGATTTTGGTTTGAGTATCGGCGGTGGCGGTAGATACGATAAAATCATTACTTCGTTTATTGACGACGGTAAAGAGTACCCCGCAGTCGGCATGTCTTTCGGGCTTGACGTAATATACGAAATTTTAAAGATTCAAAGTCAAGGCGCAAAAACGTCGGTCGTCGATTTGTTCGTTATCCCGATGGGAACGGTCGCAGAGTCTTTCCGCTACGCTACCGAACTTCGTAATCGTGGCGTAAAGGTCGAACTTGAAAAGAAAACTCAAAAGGTCGGCAAGAGTATGGGTTACGCTGACAAAATGAATATTCCTTTCGCCGTCGTTTTAGGTGAAAACGAAATTCAAAGCGGTGAAATGCGTATTAAAAATCTTCAAACGGGCGAACAAACACCTTTCAAAATGGATGATTACGACGCAATTATCGCTCACGTTACAAAATAAAAATAAAACGCAGGTTAAAAAACCTGCGTTTTTATATTATCGCATAAAATATTGAATAATCGACTTATATAGGGCTTTTTGCCGTTAGTCAAAGTATTTCACTATAACAAATTCCACCTTTTTATCGGTTTTAGAACTTACTGAAATCGAATACTTTTCACCTAAAAATTCAAAGTCTTTAACTTGGGTTAAATAGTTTAAATTAGAAAGTTGACAATACTTTAAATCACCTTTTTCATAGGCTTTAAATATGCTTTCCTTTTCAGTCCACTTTTTAATTATATGCTCGTTTTTATCCTTGCCACTTAAATTTTCATACGCCTTTAATTCTTCGGTAGATAATATTTTTTGAGCAAGGCGAGCGTGGTTAATCAGGGTGTGTTTTTGCACGTCGACGCCGACGGGTTCGTCGCTTATCGCTACGGCAAAAACACCGTTTGAGTGTGAGAGCGAAAATTCAACGCCGTTCGCTATCCATTTGCCCGACGGCAATTTTTCAAAATTAAGTTTTTTTAGGTCAAAACCGCAATCTTTAAGGGAGTGTTCTAATAGTAGCCAAACTTGTAATTTTTCGGTATAAACCTTTTGGTTTTTAACATTTAAAATCTCTTCGTTTCGCTTTTCGCAAAGTGTTTTTTGCGCCTTATAGAGTGGATTTACGGCTAAATATACTGTTATCATAAATCGATTATACCATTTTTGCGTCAAAAAAGCAACCGCGCGCTTAAAATAAAAACCTAAGTGAATTTCATATTTTATATGAAATTTTATTTATTATGGCGATTGACTTTGACAACCGTATATATTTTGTGTTAAAATGCAAATATAATAAGTATGACTAAATCTAAAGGATTTTTTATGAAAAATTTTAAACGAATAATTTCATTGCTTTTATCGCTAATAATTTCGGCAACCTTGCTAATATCTTGTGATTGGGTGTTATTTATTCCCGTCAATACCACGTCTAAAGGTCTACCCGAATATACTTTGACTGAAAACTACGTCGAAGAAACTAAAAATCTATTAAAACAAGCCGAAAATACGACGTTAAACAACAAGACGACGATAGAAATAAACTTTGCTTGGAGTCAGTTTATCGATCGTTATTATGAAATTGCAACCCAAGCAAACGTGTCTTTTATACTTTTTGCAAGCGATAGCGAAAACGAAGAGTATAAGCAAGCCTACTTGTTTGCAAATAATTCATATAGCGAATTATACGGCCTTTATACCGATAGTTTAAAGCGTATTTACAACTCGCCTAGTAGCGAAACTTTTTTCTACGGTTGGACTAAGGAAGAAATCGACGCTATATTAAATCACGACGAAGAAGTCGTTGCGCTTGAACAGGAAAATTCCGAACTTGAAGTAGAGTACGCTTCTTTAGACGATGACGAATTTACGGACGGAGCGGTTGAAATCTATAAGCAAATTATTAAAAACAATAATAAAATAGCAAGCAAATTCGGCTTTGAAAACTATTACGAATACGCTAGCAAAACCGTCTATGAAAGAGATTATTCCAAGACGGAATTGGCGTTTTTTAGAGATAGCGTGGCAAATATGATAGTTCCTCTTGCGGATAAGGTTATAAGTGGTTTAAGCGAACAAAAAGAACTTTTAACCAGCAACGAACTATCAATCGTATCCCAACTCGTGTATAACGATTACGATAAAACCAAGGTAAACTATTGGAAAAATTACCTTAATTCCTATCAGGACTCATCATTAAAGAGTAAACTTTCTCATGCTTTTGATAATCAAAACGTAACTTTTGCAAACGGCGCGAATTCGAGAGAAATGGCGTTTACCGCAAATCTTCCTAGCAAAAACAAGAGTTATTGCTATTTTGGACCGGGATATCAAGACGTTTTTACCGTGGCGCATGAAATTGGGCATTATAGCGCAGGCTTAACGCTCGGGATTGAAAGTGTTTCTATGGACTTAAAGGAAACCCACTCCCAAGCAAACGAAATGCTACTTTTAGATTATTTATCAACCGAAATTTCGCCAAACGCGTACGAAGTGTTAAAGAGTTCAATAATCGGTGAAGCGCTCGCGTCAATCGTCATTTGTTCGATTATCGACGAGTTTGAATATAGGGTGTTTACCCAAAAATCTGTCGACGAGTTTACTTCTGAAGATTTTGACGGGTTGATGAGTGAAGTTTGTGAAAAATACGGCGGTGTCGATTACGTCAACGAAAAGTTTACAGATATAAATTTGTATTGGCGTAAGGTAGTAGTTGAACAGCCCATTTATTATATCAGTTACGCAACGTCGGGCTTTTCGGCAATAAATCTCTACGTTTCGGCTTGCGCAAATCGTCAAGAAGCGCGAGAGTCTTACGATAGGCTAATATCTCTGTCAGATACGTCGCTCGGGTTCGTAGGCTCGTTAAAATCGGCAGGGCTTGTAAATCCCTTTACTGCCGAAGCCTTCAAAACTTTCCAAGACTACGTCTTAGGAAGCGGTGAATTGACGCCCGTCGAACCGCTTGCATAAAACAGTTTATTAAAAGCCGTATAAGTCGTTTATCGACCTATACGGCTACTTTTTTAGTTTGTTTTGTCTTTGAAATGATTTAAAATAAATAAAACTGTAATTGAAATTAGGGTAAAAATCTCATTTATTATACCAAAAAGAGAAAACCGCATAAAATCGTAAATGAGCATCGTTGCCGAAATGGGAAGCCCTAATATTTTCGTTAGCGTGGGACTTTTTTGCCAATAACTAAAAACCGCAATAAGAGATGCAAGGGCGGGCAGTAGACCGTAAAGGTCTTTCATTGTTAAAGCCGAAGTAATAACCGCTATTATTGCAAAGGTTAGTAAAAAGTATTTTCTGTTGTCTTCTTTATCGTCGGTAAGTAAAAAGGTGGTTTCTCTAAAAGCGCCGACAAGACAAACGCTCATACCCGAAAAAGCTGTTAAAAGTCCGTAGTGCAAAGCCCAAGCAATATCGGATAAAAGTTTTATCTTTAATAGGTTTTTCCTTTCTTTTTGCTGATATATTAAAAAGTTTATTATAATGGCTAAACCGCCTATTATCTCGCCTATAATTTTCATAACTATCCCACGTGAATTTATGCCTAAATTATATCAAAAACTAGGCTATAGGTCAATTAAATGGGTATATAATCAAAAAAATAACGCTCGCAATATTTTGCGAGCGTTATTTTTAGTATTCTTCGCCGTTTGTAAGCGCGAGTTTACCTTCGTTGATAAAGGGCGATACGATAAGCCATAAAGCGGCAACCGCAATAACCGAATAAACGATTATCGAGCCCATTACTCTTGCTCCACCGAAGACGAAAGAAACGAGATTGAAATTCAAGAGCCCGAAAAGTCCCCAGTTAAGAGCGCCGACAATTACCAATACGTATGCGATAATGTTAGCAATTTTCATATTCATTCCTCCTACGATTATTATGGACGGAAAAAACGAATATATACCTAAATTTTGCCTGTAAATATTTTTTCTTCTTCGTCGGTGAGTTTTCGCCACTCTCCGCGTGGTAAATCGCCTAGTTGAATTTTAGAAAAGGATATTCTTTCTAAAAACACTATCTTATTTCTTCTTGCTCCAAAAAGCCTTTTTATTTCGTGATATTTGCCTTCAGTAAGCGTTATGTAGCCCGAAGTTTGATCTTTGCGTTCAATCTTGCAAGGTTTGGTTTCATAGCCGTCGGCAAGTTGAAGCCCACCTTCAATGGCTAAGATATCTTCGTCTAAATAAGGGTCGGCAACTTCAAAATAATATTTCTTTTCTACGTGGCGCTTTGGCGATAGAGCGTTGTGGGCGCTAACGCCGTCGTTAGTTAAAATGACGAGCCCAACGGTATCTTTATCAAGTCTACCGCAAGGGAATAAATTTAACTTTCGCATATTGTCGGGCAGTAGGTCAACGACCGTTTTATCCCTTCCGTCTTCAGTAGCCGATACGACGCCGGTTGGCTTGTTAACGAGTATATAGGCGTACTTTTTGTATAAAACGGGCGCGCCGTTAAAGCATACTTCGTCTAAGTTTTCGTCAACTTTAAAATCGCCTTTTTTTACGACGACACCGTTTACGGTAATCATACCTTTTTTTAATTTTTCGGCGCATTCCTTACGAGAAAACATGCCTATTTCAGAAAAAAATTTATCAATTCTCATGACAAAATAATAACATATTACCGCTTATAAGTAAAGTAAATGACAAGTTAAAAGGTATAAATTTCAAAACTTGCTTGCAATGTTTTATTTTAACTAGTATAATAATATAAAAGGAGAATATATTATGGATTTTGAAAAAATTTGCGACCAAAGATATTCGGTGAGAAGTTTTTCTTCTACCCCCGTTGAAGATGAAAAGATTGCGAGAATGCTCGAAATGGTTAAAAAAGCCCCCACGGCGAGAAATAATCAACCGTACGAGATTTTTTACGCTAAAACCCCTGAAGGCATATCTAAACTTCTTCCTGCAAGAGATAATTATTTTGGCGCGCCACTCGTCTTCGTCATTTGTTCTATCGACGAAAAGCATTGGCACAACCGCCAAAGCGGAAGAGAGTTTACCTGTCAAGACGTAGGCATTATTGCAACTACGCTTATGTACGCCGCAACGGAAGTTGGATTGGGCAGTCTTTACGTTTGCGCCTTTGATCCTATCGTGGCTAAGGAAGTTTTAAACTTGCAAGGTTTAACTGCAGAGTGTATGATGTTAGTTGGTTATCCTAATGAAGATGCAAAGCCGTCTGCAATGCACGACAGTCGCCGTAGCGTTGAGGAGTTTGCTCATGAAATTAAATAAGGTATAAAGGGCTTTACTTATGAAGAACAATAAGACAAAATTTTATATTGTTTTAGTGATTTTTAGCCTTATAGGGCAGGTTGCGTGGGTTGTTGAGAACATGTATTTCAACGTGTTTATTTATAAAATGTTTAAAGCTTCACCCACGGATATTTCGCTTATGGTATCTTTAAGCGCGGTTACCGCAACGGTTACAACCTTGCTCATAGGCGCGCTTTCCGACAAGGTTGGTAAGCGAAAAATCTTTATTTGCGGTGGATATATAACTTGGGGCGTTAGCATACTTGCGTTTTCGCTCATTAGGTTAGACGTTATCGACGCTCTTTTCCCAATGGCGGTATCGGCAAGCGCAATCGGCGTAACGCTCGTAATTATCATGGACTGCGTAATGACCTTTTTCGGCTCGTCGGCAAACGACGCTTGCTTTAACGCTTGGCTAACCGAGAGCGTTTCTACTGAAGAAAGGGGTAAGGCGGAAGGTATAAATTCCATGATGCCACTAGTTGCAATTCTAGTCGTTTTCGGTGGATTTTTATCCTTTGATCTAAACTTTTCATCAAGTTGGACTATAATCTTTATTATAATCGGCGTAGTAGTAACTTTAATCGGCATACTCGGTATATTCTTAATTGACGACGTAGCCGTAAAAACTGAAGAAAATTCAAACTACTTTAAAAATATTTTATACGGGTTTAAGCCGTCTGTTATAAAGGAAAACAAAGAATTATATCTCTATTTAATTTTGTTTGCAATCTTTGGCATTTCAATTCAAATTTTTATGCCGTATTTAATTATTTATTATGAAGAAAGTTTGCAAATGAAAGATTACGTGCTAGTAATGGCGCCAGCAATCGTTTTGGCTTCGGTTTTCACTTTCTTTTATGGTAGAGTTTACGACAAAGTCGGCTTTAACAATTCGGCAATTCCCGCAATGCTTATATTAATGGCAGGTTACGTGCTACTGTTTTGCTTCACGCACGTCGTTCCTGTATTTATCGGCTCGCTCTTAATGATGTGCGGTTACTTGGCGGGTATGGCGGTTTTCGGCTCAATAGTTAGGGACAAAATTCCCCAAAACAAGGCGGGAATGTTCCAAGGGCTTAGAATAATTTGCCAAGTGTTAATTCCCGGACTTATCGGCCCGTGGATAGGCAGTTTAGTACTTATGAACGCTGATACCATTGTAAATGACGACGGTACAACGTCTTTTATTCCTAACGCAAACATCTATCTCGCCGCCCTTTGCGTCGCCGTAGTCGTTCTTGCGATAATTTTGTACCTGGCGCTAATAAAGAAGAAAAAAGAAACTAAGCCAAGCGCAGATGAAACAATCTATTAAAAACAAAAAATAAAGGCGTTGCAAATTTGCAACGCCTAATTTTTATATAGCCGAAAGAATTTAAATTGCTTTATTTTAAATCGTTTAAAACAAATTCAGCGTATTTTTTTGCTACGTTTATACCCGTAACTTTCTCAAATCCTTTAAAAAATGCGTTTGAGTTTACTTCACATACGAGCGGTTTTCCGTCTTTATCTATCAAAAAGTCCATACCGCAATAATCAAGTTTTAAAACCTTTGCAATTTTGAGCGCCAAATGGCTCATTTCGTCAGTTAACGTAAAGGGTGATCCGTGTCCGCCCGAAGATATATTCGACCTAAAATCGCCGTTTGACTGACGTAAAATTGAGCCGACGATTTCACCGCCGATAACGATAGTCCTTACGTCTTTGCCAAAACTCGACGAAACGTATTCCTGAAATAAATGCGGTTTACACTTAATTTTATTGCAAATTTCAGTAAGTTCATCTCTAGTTTTTGCTAAATAAACCCCTTTGCCGAGCGAGCCGAAACACTCTTTGACGATAACGGGTAAGCCGAGTTTTTCAACGATTAGATCCATCGTGCTGTTTTTTACCGTTGCATTTTCGTCAAAGCAGAGTAGTCCGGGCAGGGTTTTCGGCATGGGAATCCCGCTATTTGCAAGTTTCAAAAAGGTAAGCATTTTATCGTCGCAAACGGTGATAGGCTCGTATGCGTTGTAAACGGGTATACCTAACTTTTCAATACCGAGCAGAGCGTACTTGTCCTTGTCGAGATAAATGCAAAAATCGTAGCCGTCAAGTCTACTACGTAAGTCGCCGTTTTCAACGCTTATAGGAAAGAAGTCGTTTGGCGTAACGTCTACTTGCGCGCCAAGGCGCTCAAATTCTTCTTTGAGCCTGTCTGGTTGATAGGCAATGTCGCCCGTGTTTACGTAGGCGTTGGTTAAAATAATTCCTTTCATAGTTACAGTTTAATATTTTATATTAAAAATGTCAATCAATTAGATATAAAAGGGCTAAACGGTTGAAAATAATAAAACGAAATGCTATAATAAAATAAGGAGTTGCCTTATGATTATTAAACCTATTTTTAATGAAAACGGCGGTGTTTTGAGCGAATATCCAAGACCGCAATTTAAAAGAAACAGTTACTTTTGCTTAAACGGTAAGTGGAATTACGCCATTACAAAAACTAGCCTAAAACCAACTGAATTTGATGGCAAAATCTTAGTTCCATACTCACCTGAGAGCAAGTTGTCGGGCGTTTCACGCCAACTTCAAAAGGATGAGTTTTTGCATTACGAAAGGTCGTTTACCCTTGAAAAAGATTTTAATAAGGGTAGGGTTTTCGTTAATTTCGGCGCGGTTGACCAAGTTGCAAAAGTCTATATAAACGGTTACGAAGTGGGTGTGCACGAAGGTGGATACCTTCCGTTTTCTTTTGAAATTACCGAGTTTTTAGTTGAAGGCGAAAACGTTATTTATCTACTAGTTACCGACGACGCCGATTCCGACGTTTACGGCAGGGGTAAGCAATGCTATAATCGCGGTGGAATTTGGTATACCGCAACGAGTGGTATTTGGCAAACGGTCTGGCTAGAAAGTACGCCTACCGACTTTTTAAATAAGGTTAAAATAACCCCGTTAGACGATTTAAAAAGCGTTAAGTTCGAGTTTGATAAGGTTGGCGAAAATCCTGTTTCAGTAAAGATTTACGATGGTACAAAAATGGTTTATTCCGTTGATAATTTTGCCGATAATCAACTTATAGCCACGCTTTCAAATCCAAAACTATGGGAAGTTGACGCACCCGAACTTTATAGAGTCGAGTTCTTATGTGGAAAAGATTTGGTTGAAAGTTACTTTGGTTTACGCTCTTTTTCAACGGTTACCGTAGACGGAAAAAAGTGTTTTGCCTTAAACGGAAAACCAATTTTTCATAACGGCTTATTAGATCAAGGTTATTTCCACGACGGTATCTACACGCCAAAGACAAACGAAGTTTATTTTAACGAGATAAAAAATTTGAAAGACCTTGGCTTCAATATGCTTCGCAAACACATAAAGGTAGAGCCTTATCTTTGGTATTATTATTGCGACGTATTAGGCATGCTCGTTTGGCAAGATATGATAAACGGTGGCGCTAAATATTCAGCGTTGCAAATAATGCTTTGCCCATTTTTGAATTTGCATCTTAACGATAGGAATTATAAGCGAAGAAAAAGGGCAAACCCACTTTCAAGAGAGTTTTATATGACGGAAGCAAAGGGGTTAATCGACGCGTTGTATAACTGCGTTTCTATTTGTCTTTGGACGCCCTTTAACGAAGCGTGGGGGCAGTTCGACGCCATGAGAATTTGGCAGGAACTTTCAGCCTACGACTCAACTCGCCACTACGACCACGCAAGCGGATGGCAAGACGTAGGTGGGGGAGATCTTTGCAGTAAACATATTTATTTTAGAAAGTTAAGGATGAAAAACGACGGTAAGAGAATACTTGCGCTCACCGAGTTCGGCGGTTATTCGCACTCTGTTGAACGGCACGTGTTTACGGATAAAAAGTTCGGCTATAAGTCGTTTAATGATAGTATTAAGTTGCAAAACGCCTATGAAAACTTATACAAAAACGAAGTTTTACCGCTTATAAAAACCCAACTTTTATGCGCTACTGTGTACACTCAAGTTTCAGACGTTGAAGACGAAGTAAACGGACTTTACACCTACGACCGCATTTTAAAATTCTCACCCGAAAAGATTAAGGAAATTAACGACGCAGTATATAAAACTTTTAAAGAAGTAGTGAATAAGCAATAAAATTAAAGGCTCTAGCGGTAACACGTTAGGGCCATAATATTTTATAAAACTTTGTATAAAGCAAAACTTTTCGCACGTAGTTTTCAGTTTCTTCAAAGGGTATTTTAGTTAAAGTTTTGCCGTCGGTTGAAAATTCCTTGTTTTCGAGCCAAATTGACACTCGCCCTTCGCCTGCATTGTAGGATGCTAGGGCGGTTTTTTCATCTTCAAATTTTTCAAATAGGTAATTAAGATAAGTAACGCCAAGTAGTATATTGTCACTTGGTAAAAACAGGTCTAGTTTTACACCGCCAAAGTATAGATTAGAGATATAATCTCCAGTTTTAGGCATAATTTGCATAAGCCCAATAGCGCCTTTATTTGACACCTTATCCTTGTTAAAAGAACTCTCGCATCTTATCACCGCATAGACTAAATGTCGGTCTATAGGTGTGTTATTGCAGGTTTTTAGTATTTCATCACGAAATTTGCAAGGAAAAAAGGCATATATTCCAACCAAAATAACAAGGGTTAAAACACATGCCGAAAGTACGCTTATTAAAATTTTAGTTTTCAATTTGTTGGATAGCAACTTTTAACTTCTCCGCAAGGCGAATTTCGTCGCCGTCGTTTTCTATAATAAAAGTATGCTCGTTTTGACTAATTTTATTATAGTCGAACTGTTTTTGAGCAATTGATTTTACTTGCTCTAAACTTTTACCGTCCCTTTTTACTACCGATTCAAATCTTTTGCCGTTATTTCTTTTAACGACGAAAACGCAGTCAAAAAGATTTTCATACCCACCTTCGAAGAGAAGTGGAACTTCGCAAAAAACCAATCCGTCGCACTCTTTTGCTCGTTTAATCATTTCTTTCATAATTAGTGGGTGGGTTATCGAGTTTAACTTGTTTAATGCGCTTTCGTCTTTAAAAACAAGCGCAGCAACTGCCTTTCTATCTAACGTTAATCTACCGCCAATAAGGATAGGCTCAACGCTAAGCGCACGGCTAATTTCTAGCGTAAAATCTTCGTTTAAAAGCAAATCTTTATAGATTATATCTGCGTTAAACGACTTATAGCCTAGTTTATTTAAAATTTCAAGGGCGGTGGACTTTCCGCTTCCAATTCCGCCCGTTATTGCAATTATTTTATTCATAACCTTATTTTGCGTCAAACCAACGTTCCCCGCAAGACACTTCTACGTCGAGCGGAACGGACAGTTTAACTGCGTTTTCCATTTGGAATTTCAAAATTTCTTTTACCTTTTCAACTTCGCTAGGGTGTGTATCGATTAAAAGTTCGTCGTGCACTTGTAAGATTAGTTTTGATTTAAGATTTTCGGCTTTTATGGCGTTTGCAACGTTGAGCATTGCAATTTTAATTACGTCCGCCGCAGTTCCTTGTAAAGGCATGTTCATTGCGGCGCGTTCGCCGAAACTCCTTAAATTGTAGTTGGGTGAGTTTATTTCTCGAATATATCTTTTCCTGCCAAGCAAGGTCTTAACGTAGCCGTTTTGTCTAGCAAAAGTAACGTTTGAGTCCATATATTCTTTAACTGACGGATACATTTCAAAATATTTCGAGATATATTCGCTTGCTTTTTTGTTTGAAATTTTAAGTTGAGTAGCAAGTCCAAAGTCGGAAATACCGTAGATTATGCCAAAATTTACCGCCTTGGCGCTTCTTCTCATTTGCGAAGTCACTTCGCTAATCTTAACGCCGAATACCTGCGACGCAGTCAGAGTGTGTATATCTTCGCCCTTTGTAAACGCGTCGATCAAAGGTTTACAACCGCTAAAATGAGCTAAGAGTCTAAGTTCGATTTGAGAGTAGTCCGCGCCGACGATTTTCCCATCGGCAAAGGACGAAATAAACAGTTTTCTTATCTCTTTTCCTTCGTCGTCTCTAACGGGAATATTTTGCAAATTCGGCTCTTTAGAAGAAAGTCTTCCCGTCGTCGTCAAAGTTTGATTAAAACAGGTGTGAATAAGTCCCGTTTTGCGGTCGATTAAAGGCATAAATCCCTTTAAATAGGTCGAGTAGAGTTTTTGAATTTGTCTATATCTTAAAATTAGCGGAACGATTTCGTGTTGGTCGGCAATCGATTCTAACACTTCAGCGTTAGTAGAGTAGCCGTTTTTCGTCTTTTTGCCCGCTTTTAAGCCTAGTTTTTCAAATAGAACTACGCCGAGTTGCTTGGGGCTATTCGGGTTTACGGGCTCGCCCGCTAAATCTATAATCTTTTTTAAAAGTATTTCAATTTGCTTTTCGTATTGAGCGGTCGTTTCTTCTAAAGCCTTAACGTCAATTTTAAAACCTTTTCTTTCCATGTCGAACAAAATGTCGGCAAGCGGAAGTTCGAGTTCTTCATAGAGTTCTTGCATACCTTCTTCGCTAAGTTTTTCATGCAGTTTTTCATTTAAAACCCAAATCGAATACGCAGGTAGGTCTTTAGGCAGAGAATACTCTTCTAAAACGTCGTTTAAATCTTCGTCTTTTCCCGTAAAATCGGCTAAATATTTTTGAATAACGACGTCGTCGACAAAAACGTTTAAATTTATATCAAACTTATAAAGTTCTGTCTTTAAATTCTTTTTGCCAAAAACGACGGCTTTATAATTTGGGTTTTCTAAAATTGGTTTTAAAAGATTGAGCGCTTCTAAGTAGTCGAAACCTTCGTCGAAGAAACTCTCTCTAACAAAAATTTTATACTCTTTTTCACCGTCGTAGAGGTGAATATGATTTTTAAAATATACCGAAAATTTACCCGATATTTTTGGTAGGTCGTTTGCCGTTTTAACTTCAATAAGTGGGGGTATAGGTCGATCTTTCGGCTCTATTACCTTTTCAATAACGTCGTTTTCGTCAAAGATAGATTGCTTTTTGAGTAGGTTTTTAAGTTCGAGAGAAAGGAATAATTCTCTCGTTTTGCCAGAAAACGGAAATTTATAAGTTAAGTCGCTTAATAAAAAGGGAAGTTCAACGTCAGTTTTTATCGTTGCAAGCGTTTTTGAAAGAAAAGCCGTTTCTTTTGCCGACTCGATTTTTTCCTTTAACTTGCCTTTTATCTCGCCTAAATTAGCGTAAAGATTTTCCAAAGAACCGTATGTCTGAACGAGTGTAAGCGCGGTTTTTTCACCTACGCCCGCAATGCCCGGAATATTATCCGAACTGTCGCCCATCATACTTTTAAGGTCGATAATTTGCAATGGTAAAATACCCGTTTTTTCCTTAAAATTGTCGTTAGAATAAACGTCGAGTTCGGATATTCCTTTTCTCGTAAAATAAACCGAAGTCGTTTGGTCTACGAGTTGAAAACTGTCTTTATCGCCCGTAATTATTATCGTTTCCTTATCAAATTTTTTAGCGGCGCTACCTATTATATCGTCGGCTTCGATGGTGGGCAATTCGTATCTTGCTATGCCCATTATGTCTAAAACCTTTTTTAAAAGGTCGATTTGCGGTCTTAAATCTTCGGGCATGGGCTTTCTCGTGCCCTTATATTCGGCAAAGAGAGAATGTCTAAAAGTAGGCTCATTGCGGTCGAAGGCAACTAAAATATGCTCGGGCTTAATATCGCCTATTATCTTAATTAACATATTGATGAAGGCGTAAACTGCGTTGGTCGGCGTTCCGTCCTTAGTAGAAAGGGGTGGAGTAGCGTAAAAGGCGCGGTTTATTAAACTGTTGCCGTCGATTAAAACTAAACTATTCATAAATTTTCCTTTTTTAGTAGTTAAAAACCCTTGATTTTTTAAAAAGTATGTGCTATTATATTAAGCAATTGACGTTTCGTTAATATTATTGCACATTTGCGCTTAAAAATCAAGCGTAAATAAAACAAAATATGCCGCTGTGGTGGAATTGGCAGACGCGCGGGACTCAAAATCCCGTGGTAGCGATACCGTGTCGGTTCGACCCCGACCAGCGGCACCACCTGAGCGTCGACGCGCTCGGCAAGGGATTAAGCATAAGTGAGATTTACTTAATCCCTATTTTTTTAAGGAAGTTTATTCCAAAATAGAATTTACGTTTTTTATTATAGTATCCGATTTTAGATTTTGTCAAGCGAAATTCTAAAATCGAATAAAAATTTTATTCGAGGTGTTCGTATGTTTGGTAAAAGAATTAAAGAGATTCGCCAAAAAAGCGGTCTTAACCAATCGGAATTTGCAAAGATTTTGCAATGTTCACAAGCAAACGTTGCAAAGTTTGAAAGTCAACAACTTGACCTTTCAACCGCTATGATTGTAAAAATTTGCAAAGCCTTTAACGTTAGCGCAGATTATCTTTTAGGGCTCTCAGACTGAAAATTTGCGAATATCGAATTTTTCAAATTCTCGGCGCTGGTAACCGCTTACCGCGTGCGCGTAAATTTGCAACGTTGTATGTATGTCGCTATGACCGGCAAGTTTTTGCGTAACCTTCGGGTCGATTCCGCTTTCGGCGCAACGAGTAACGAAGGTATGCCTTAATTCGTGTAAGTGGTGGTTAGGGCAATAACGTTTAAAAGCGTGTGTTATATTCGTTTTATTGTAAGGGAAGACTTTTTCGCCTTTTCCCGTTTCTTTGTATTGCGCTTTTAAAATCTTTGCGACGTCCGCCGTTAAAAAAATAACTCTTTCCGAAGATTCCGTCTTCGTTCCGTGTATGTAAATAACTTTTGCGCGGTAATCTATATCGTCCCATATTAGATTGAGCGCTTCGGATCGTCGGCACCCGGTATGGAGCATAAATTCAAAGCAAAAGCGGTATTTACTATCTTTGATATTGTTTAAAAACAAATCTTGCTCCCCAAGGGTTAGCGCCTTACCGCCGTTTTTGCGATAGCGCACGGGCTCAATTTTAGAAGAAACGTCTTCTTTTATCAAGTCCTTGCGCCACGCCGCTTTAAGGCAGTTGCAAAAGATAAAGTATAAATACTTGCGAGTACGGGGAAACTTACACTCTGCAAGCACTTTATCCAAAGTCAAAGCCTTTATAGCCTTTAATTCTAGGTCGAGAACGTCGCACGGTACGTGCTTATTTATAGCGCTACGCATACGGTAAACGCTCTCGCCGGTTAAGTTGGGCTCTTTGTAGATTTTAAGCCACGTTTCGAGCCACTCGCCAAAAGTAAACGTCGTTTTCATTTTAGCCCGTCCTGCTCGATTAGGTAATAGCCCTCAGGGCAATAAAAAGGCGTATGCCTGCGCACTTTTTTCAAAATCAATTCGCAGTCGTCTTCAGATAGTTCCGTAAATTCTCCTACGGCGTTAACGTAACCGATTATAACGACGTTACCGTAAATGCTCCAGTCGTTCGGCGCATAAACTCCAATACGTGGAAATGGTGATCTTAAACTTTTTTTTATTAAAATCTCGTCGTCGCATATAACGTGAAATGCTTTTCCGCCGATTCGGCGCGTTACAATATCGATTGTGTCGCAACCTATAAGTTTATAGTACGTCTCGAGCCTATCTTCAATGAGCAAAACTTCGGGCGGATTGCATTTATCTACGTTAAGATAAATAACTCGTTTCATTTTTTCACCTTTTTATCGAAGTTTGCTTTTTCCTCGAGAAATTCTGCGTAGTTTACAGCGGTATAAACGTGTCCTTCGTCAGACAGCGATTCGCCCGGATAGTAATCTAAAAAAGAGTCAATAAAACTAACGACTTTTTGAAAATCGTAACTATAGCAAGGGTTTTCCTCTTCAAATTTCTTTAACAGTTCGACAACGTGAACAGCGTTAAAAAGTGTGTCTGCCGAGCAAATATGGTGTTTAGAATCAAAAAGCCCGTTGTATGTTTCGTAAATTCGATAACGTTCTATAAACATAAACTTTCCCCTTTGTGAGCCGTTGGGGGCGTAACGTTGCCCCTTAAGGCTTGCGGTCTTTGATTTTAGCAGTTTTTTAGAAGTCGCCGTTTAGACCGCTTTAAACGGCTAAAATCACTAATCCGTGATTTATATTTCAATTATAATCACAAAGAAATGACTTTGTCAAGCCTTTTTTGTTAAAAAAAGCACTTTTTCGTGATTTTATGTAAACTGTAAGTAGGAGTCGATATTATGAAAATTGAAAATGTAAGAATAGAAACCATTAAAAACCATTTAAGGCAAAACAAAATTACGTATCCGCAACTTTCTGCACGTTGCGGAATTCCAACAGGAACGTTGCGAAATATTTTTTCAGGAGTAATAAAAAATCCTAGGTTGGATACGATTCAAAAAATCGAATCCGCTCTTTATATCGAAGAAACGCCACTTTCTAGCGAATACTTAACCGAGCAGGAAGAAGATTTTTTACGTAGTTTTAGAAATTTATCCAAAGAGAATAAAACACTCGTTTTAACTCTTTGCCAAAAAGTAGAACTTTCAGAAAGGAGATAGCACAATGTTTAAATATTATACTCCTATTGTTGGAGCAATTTATTATTTTCATATAAAAGACAGAGATAGGGCTTTTAAATGTCTTGATATAAATGGTAAAGAAATAACTATGATGGACATTTATGCGAAAAATACTTTTAAATGGAATTTATATCATTTTTCTACGCAGATGCATAATTGCGCAATAGGAAAACCAGAATTGCCACAAGAAAAGACAAAACAGACAAAAACAAATAAATCTTCAAAAAGCGATATGGCGCACGTATTAACAAAAACAGAACTTGAATTAGTTACAAACTTTAGAAAATTGAATGACCATCAGCAAAACAAAGTGCTTGGTTTTATACACGCTTTATACCATTAACGAACAAAGACTAAAATAGGGAAGAATAAAATGAATAAGGGTTTACAGATAAGAAATAAAAAACTACAGAAAAAAAGAGAACTGAGAAAAACAATTAAGCCTAGTCAGGAAAATGTGTGCAGGTTCGTTAAGGTGAAAAATCCTAAAATAGAAAAAGTAAATGGCAAGTTTAAGTTTATTGGGTTCGAAATTCTATTTGGGTTACAAATCGAAAACAAAATGTATTACAAAAAAGGGGAGAAAGTAGGATATATTTATTTAAACAAGGCTAATCTTAAAATTTTGAAAAAATTCAAAGTAATTCCAAGTGATACGCCACAAATTTTGATTGATATGTTTAATAAATGTGGAAACGTTGAAGAAAAGGAATAGAAAACTTAACAATGTTACACAATTGTATTGACAATTGTCATACACTATGTTATAATGTAAGCATAAAGGAGGTAGGAAATGAACTTTTACGGAATAAGAGAATTGAGCAATAATACAAAAGCCGTTTTAAGTAACGTAACGAATGGAAACAAGGTTGTAATTACCGATAACGGCAAGCCTACGGCAATTATGATAAATATCACTGAAGAAAACTTTGAGTTTGTGCTCGACGCAATAAACCGTATCGAACTTCTTAAGAAACTTAAAGAGTCTGAAGAGGAGTTGAAAAGCGGTGTAGAGTGCCGAGACGCTTTCGACGTGCTTGGGGAATTAAAGGCGAAATATGGAAAAGTATAAAATCGTATTTTTGCCGTCCGCAGAAAAAGAGTTGAACGCAATTTGCGAGCACGTATCTTTAGTTTTATGCGCGCCAACTGCTTCTAATAACTTTTTAATTAAATTGACGGAATGTGTAGAAAATTTAGTTGACTTTCCGTTCACCGGGAAGAAGGTCGAGGCTCCTAACCTTGAATTTGAATTTAGGCGCGTTCTCGTTGACAATTATTTTGTATTTTACGTTGTAAACGAAAAATTAAAGACGGTTACGATAATGCATGTCATCTACGCAAAAAGCGACTATCTTAAAAATTTATAAATGTCAAACGCTTTCGGAAACGGGAGCGTTTTTTTATTGCGGAAAGTGGATGCACTTTGCTTGAATTGTTCCAGCGCTCCAAAAACCGCAGACTTTACGCTCTTAAAGGCGTATTATATAATAATTCTATTCGACCCCCGAGTGAGTAGGAGTCTTTGGCGACTTGCAGTCGCGTAACGGCTACGCCGTGTTTGATATCGTCGTCGAATAGCCCTTATTGTCCGTCTGCAGGGCAGACGCCGGCTCCCGAAAGTAAATAAAAAAATAATGTCGCATATACGTACGTATACCGTGCGTATATGCCCGGCAACAGCGCTCGCAACGTGCTTCCGACTCCTACACGAAGATAGCCTTGCGCTGTGTTCCATACGTCGCTCGAGCGTATGGCGGCAACCACCCCTTCCCCTTCTGCGGCGGTGTATGACCGCACGGTGGGAATCACCTACAAACGCAGACTCTCTCTACGTCGCGCCCTTTTTTACACTCTACCCGGCGAAGAAGAACGGTTTTTGCGCGGAACCGTCAACGGTGCGAGGACTCATAACCGCATTATTGAATTTTGAGTACACTAAAATAGAGGGTAAAAAAGCCTTACCTTCGGGAAATTTGCCTTATTTTTTCGTATTCGAAAATAGAGGGTACCTTTCACTACATTCGAAAAAAAATTTTTTTTAATATGGTCGAAAATCGACCATATTTTTTTGCGACAGTTTAAGCCTACGTCGCCGAGTTATTTTTATATCCAGCGCCGAACGTCGGCGCAGTAATATCTAAGTCAACGAAAAATAGCCGGACTAATTAGTCCGACTGAAACATTTTGTAATTATATCTAAGTATGTTAATCGCCGACGGTACGCAAACGTCCGTAAAGTCTACGACGTCGGGGTTAAGGGTAAAAAGCCCCTTAAGGCTGAATTTAAGCACGTTGGCGTCGCGGAGCGAGCGCAGAAACTTTTTCAACGTGTTATGGCTTATATCGAGTTCTTCTTCGATAAATGCAAGCGGAAGTTCGAGCAGGTTTTCCTGCTCGCGGAGCGTAAGTAGCATATTGAGAATTTTAAATTCCGTCGAAAGATTTTTAACTTCTACGTTGTCAAAATGTAAAATCAAAAGTTTGCTCCTTTTTTGTCGCCAGCGTCGAACTTTTGCCTTGACTAAAGTCTTCGGCAAAAGTTGTATGCGGTTGGATTGATTATTTTCAGACGCTCTTCTCGCTTATTTGGGGTGTAGCCCTTTTTTCGAGCAACTCGAAAAAAGGGCATTTTCCCATATAAGGAGAAAAGGAATTATGCGACGGCACTACCGTCAATCTTTGTGTGTTGCAATTTCGTTTTTTGACGCTCATTTTGTTTGCCTTACGGCAAAGTTACGGCTTACGCCGTGATATCGTCTATCTTGACCGCAAAAGGATATTCCGGCTGTTTTATACGGTCGTCGTAATCATACGGCACTTGATTCGGAAGAACGAAAAATTCTTCTTTCTCGGCTTGCTGAAAGCGTTCCGGACCGCTAATTCGGCGGTAATATATACGAGTAATCGACGTGCGCTTCATTAGCATTTCAAAAAATTTAGCTCTTTTTGCGAGTTTGTCAAGTTTTTTAAGCAAATTGTGTTTTGCTTTTGCTTTTTGTGGCGTTTCGTCCGTCGCTTCGACGTAATCGTCGCCGGTATCGAGTATTTTTTTGCAAATTCGCTCGTGTATTGATTTTAATATACCGGGCGTATACCGAAACTCGGCGCGCGTTAAGTAAAGCGTAAACGACTGACAAGCCCGAATAGACTTGAAAACGTCGCTGTTGGCGTGCGTGTCTGACACTAGCGAGCCGTTCGTGTATTGACGGTCTAAACCAACGAATTTATCTATTGCGTTGACGTCTAAGCCGTCTTCGTTGTCGTCTTCTTCGCCGTCTTTCTTCTTTTTACGCTTTTTTCGTAGCGTGTTAGGGAACATGTCGTCCGCTTCGGTTAGAATTTTAACGTTGTTTTCAAACAGTTTTTCCTGCATTGTAAAGTGTTCAGGCTTGAGAACGTGCGGTCGGAGTCCGCCAAATTCGATATCTACGTTACCGTAAAGGCACGGTATTTTGCCCGGGGAATTTTTAAAGTAAAACTCAAACGCTTCTTCGCGCGCTTTAAAACGCCGGAGTTCCCAAAACCTGCGGTCGTTTAGCAACTTGTCGCGCATGGGGAGCGCAGAGTAGTATTTTAAACACAGTTCTTCGCTTTTTTTAGCGCTTTGCAAAATGGATGCGTACACGACGCTTCGGGTTTTGCCGACGCCCTGTTCCCCTTCAAAGCCGAAAGAGTTACCACCGGAAGAGAGCAGTTCGTCCGTCTTTTTTATCCTATCGATATTGAGTAAGACGCCGTAAAAGAGTATGCCGTCTTTAACGACGAAAAAAAACGACGTTAAAATCAAAACACACTCGATTATGAGTTGTAGGGCTAATACGTTAAAATTTGAGTAAAGCGCGTCGTTTGTGATTACGTCAACGGCGCGGAAGACTAGCCGTAAATCGAAAAAAATTAAGAATACGGCTAGACTTATTGCAAATTTTATCGCGTACCATAAAAACCACGTGCTTATGCGCGACCACAACGTTATTTTAGGGCGTTCAATTATTTTTTTCATTTTTTAAAGAAACAAAACGCGATAACGCAGATTAAAACCAACGCGCCAACGCTTAACGATAAGCCGAGCGTCTCGTTTACCCAATCGGTTGCGTCCTGCAAAAGCCCGTCGCTGCTTTCAACGTTACTTTCCGACTGTTCGGGTTCGATAACGCTTTCGCCCGGGGTTTCAGGTTCGATAACGCTTTCGCTTGAACTCTCGTCGCCGGGAGTTTCAGGCTCTTCTACAACGGGGGCGACGAGTTCAAACGCATAATTCGACGTGGCTGCCACCGTTATATCGTCGACGTTATAATAAGCCGGCTCATTATTTAATATAAGCGTTCCTGCCGGTATGTAAAAATCTATGTAATCTTGATGAGCCATTGTAAAACACGATGCTGCGCGCGGATTTGTTCCTTTTGCACATGTTAGCTTTAAATCGTCATAAAAAACGATAACCATAAACAATTGTTCAGATAAAGAAAGGCCGTATTTGGAATCTAAAGAAGAAATATTTTGTTTGTAAACCCTAAACCATTTATTAGCAACCGGATCGCCTACGGAAACGGCTTTTTCCGTCCAAGTTGATTTGTCCGACATGTCTATTTCAACGTCGCATTTTACAAGTTTTCGCACGTTTACCGTGTCCATCTCGACAATTTTTTCGTCGTTAATATTATACGTTACATAATCAGTTCCGCCGGAAGGCTTTAGCGTAAAAGTGGCGTCGGCAGGGATAAAAAAATCAACGTAAGTAGGCTTAAAAATTTTAGTAATCTCAAGAGGTTTGCCTATTATACCATCAGCAAAAACGCTTAACGACGCTGTAGAATAATTCTCGGCGGCGCGGTAATTAAAAGTGAGATTTGTTGTTTTTAACTGACCGCTTGCCGATTCGTATATACGTATCCATTGACCGTAAATATTATCGTCAACAAGCAAGTAGTTTTCGATGTAATTCGACGTGTCTTCGATTTCTAAATTAGATTCGTCAGCTTTGGCGGTTACGTTACGGTTTGCTACCGTCGGCAAAAATATACCGACGGTAAGAGCAAAAACCGCGAAAATGGATATTAAAAATTTTTTCATAGTTTGCTCCTTATGCTTTTTTAAAGATTTTATCGCGATAAATAAAGAGTATGATTGCAGCCGCTATTAAAACGATTATAAGCATGCTGCTACCGCTACCGTTTAAGGGGTTTTCCAAAAATTCACCTACGTTTTCGAGAACGTCTTCAGTAGCCGAGCCGACGGTATTATTGATAAGCCCGTCGGTATCGCCGATACCGTCAGATCCGTTCATATTCGTGAAAGCGTCCGTTTCGGTTGTGTCGGCAAAGATAACTAAATGCTTAGCATTGCATTGAGTCAAAGTTCCCCAAAGGTCGTTCCAAATTCTAGCGAGCCAGCCGTAGTCGTAATCTTCAAGCAACTTATTGTAACTTGCGAGCGAAATCGAGTGTTCATAATCAAACGCTTTAACTACGCCTTTAAACTTAAGTTGAGTGTCGAACAATTCGGCAAACGCTTGGTCGAAGGTAAACGTGTCCGGTATAAGCACGTACCCGAAATAACCGTAGACCTTATCCGGCGTTAATCCTTGCATTTTGGTGTACTTGTTTAATATTCTATCTGCGAACAAAAACTCATATAAATCTTGAGTTATAATTCCGTCGTCGACGAATTGGCCGTAAAAGTCTGCGTAAGAAACGTTCGGATTAAGTATATATTGCATAACGTTACCGTCGGTCGTCTTCGATTCAAGGTAGACGCCGGGATAGTAATACGCTTCGTAAACGCCGGTTGTTTCGTTGAGAGTAAATTTTTCGCAAGGTGATATAAGAGCGTTTACCGACGGTAAGCCTAAACCGATTGCAACGTCAAGAGAGTTGAGTTCGGTTGCGCCGTCACACATACGCACGGTTGCTGTTTTTTCAACTTTTTTTGCAAATGGTATATTTTCGCCGATATTCTCGAGATAACTTACCGTTACTTGCTTTTCTTCGCCTTTAAGCACGTTTTGCGCATATTCGAGCATTTCGGAGTCTTTGCCGAATTGCGTTTCGAGAGCGTTTGCAGCGTTCATGTTGTATAAGACGTTGTAGTAACTTCTTTTGTCTGAAGATATAGCGTATTCATGCGTTTTTTCGTCGTCGTAGTAAAGGACGGTTTTTTCCGTTCCGCCGATAAAGCCTAAAATTGCGTTTTCGCGTTCTACTCTAAATTTTAAAGGATTGCGATGCATGCGGAATATCGCTTTATATTCGACGTAAGGCGACGGAACTTCAAAGCCGAGCCTTAAGTAGTAGTCGCCTTCAATATAGCCTAATTCTTGCGCAAGTTCGGGCGCTACCTTTTCCCACTCAAACTCTTTAGTTGTGCCGTCGGCGTATTGGAACGTAAGAAGCGGCGCAAAACGACTTGACGCATATTGTTTAAGTTCTAAAGCATTTACAACTGTAATTTTTTTAGTAATAGGGTTAAACTCTATGCTGTAAGCGACTTGCTCGTAGTATTTATCGCTTGTTAAACCTTGGCGAAGAAGAGATATTTCAAATTTAAGCCTTGCGCTGTCCGCATATAATTCTTGCATTTTGTCGCCTTGACAAAACACCGTAAAAGCAAGTAAATTTTTATTGTTTTTGCTCACGCTTGCGCCGGGCAAAAAGTAGTAAGGCCCGTCGCTTAAAGATATTTCAGGAATCTTTAAGTTTTTCCAATCTAACACCGCGCCGGTAAGTTCGTTTTTAAGAACTTCTTCAGGATTGTAGTTTTCGATATTTCCGGAATCTATATATTCATAGTCGTAGACGTCACCTTGCGCGGCGCTGGCGACGATTGCGAACGCGCTCGAGAGCGCGACGAGTACGCCGAGAAGTATAAGTAAAAAATTTTTCTTTTTCATTTTTCATGTTGCTCCTAAATTTTAAAGTTTATCGTCGAGCCAATTTTTTAAATCGACGAGTTTTTTAATTAAAAACGTAATAATCGGCACGCATACGAATAAGATTATAAGCAGGACGGCTTGCTTTACGTTTTGTTCAAGCGATTGATAGTACGCGATAACGGTAGGCAAAAATTCGCCTACCGTACAAATCGCTAAGTAGAGTAGTTCAACACTACCGTAAACGGCTACGCTTTCAATTAGCATAATCTTAACCTACTACGTCGTCGTTAACCGCCGCTTCTTCTTCGCCACCGCTTTCCGTTTGCTCAACCTTTGTTTCGTCACCGTTAAACAACCCTTTAACGTTGTTAACCGCGGTTGTGGTCGAACTTAAAAGAACGACTACGCAAGTAATGATAAGAAGCCATTTTAAAATGCCTTTTTTGGTGCTGTCTTTCATTTTTTCTACTCCTTTATTTATTTTAACGCGTCTCCCGACGGGCTAATCTTTTAACGTCGGCGCTAAACCGTGCGCCGAGCCATTTATAAAAAAAACTTATAGCGCTTGCAATCTTGTGAATATTAGCGCTTTTATACGTGCTAGTTCGCACGTTATCTAGATAAAAATCTACTGTATACATAGTTAAAACTCGATTGAGTCTATATCGTCAACGGCGAACTCTTCCGGCTTATATTCTCGTGATTGAAAAGCGCCTTTTGCAACGTCGATTGATATTTTGGCGCTTGCCGTAATGTTAAGCGCAGACAATGCTACCGTATGCACAAGATAACGTTTAGTTAAAAAGTCGAATCGGCTTGCGCTCATCGGCGCCGTAGTATCGCCTGCGGACGTGTAAAAAATAAAACGACCGTCTTTTAACTCTTCTTTAAGTCTCCACGTCGTATAATACTGCGGAAATTTAAGCAAATAAAGAGTGTTAAAAGACGGTTTTTTAATATTATTCGGGCTCATTTCTCAAAATCCCGTGGTAGCGATACCGTGTCGGTTCGACCCCGACCAGCGGCACCATTAGCGACTTATTCGAACCGTCGCTATAAGAATAATCCCGATGATTGTCATCGGGATTTTCTTTTTTCTTAAAATTGTAATAAACTTCAATTTTATCGTCAAAAAGAATTATTTTATCTATATATCTAAAAATGATTTTTTGAATATTAAAGTTTGAGCTTTGTTTTAAGTATTCAATTATCTTTTCTTTAGTCAGTTTATTTTTTGCTTTGAATTCTTCAATGGCGATATTGTCTTCAATTTTAGCAAGTTGCATTTCAAGTTCCGTTAGCCTATTTTTTGTAGTAAACGTTAACACACCCTGTTCAATCGCTTTCATAACGTTGTCAATGAGCCGTTTTGTTTCGGCTCTTTCCTTTTCTAAAAGGGGCAACCTTGAGTCTTCAACAATTCTTTTGGATCGCTGTTTTATTATTGCTTCCGCAATAAGTTCAATGTTTTTTTCAGTTAAGAATATTTTAGTAGTTGCGTCGATAATTATTTTCTCTAAAATTTCTTTTTTGATAGGGGCTTTGTTGCAAGCATTATGTTTTTTTCTTTTATTACATTTATAATATCGTTTTACTTCGCCATTTCTAGCAGTCCCACTTTCGCCGTTTATATGTTCGCCACAGTATCCACAAATAACTTTTCCACGCAATAGATAATTTGTGTCAACGCTTTTTTTGCCCAAGTTATTTCTTGCTAAAACACTCTGTGCTTCTTTAAAAAGCCTTGGTGAAACAATTTGAGGGTAAACGTTTGGATAAGAAATACCATTTAAAATATAGTTGCCAGTATACCGTTCACTTCTAACTATATGGTATGTTTTGCTATGGTTAAACGGTTTTCCAAGATGTGTAATTCCACTATCATTAAGGTCGTCAATGATTTGTTTTAACGGTTTGCCATTTACGAGTTCTGTATAGATTAATTGAACTATAGGCGCACTTTCTGTGTCTATTTCAAATTTTTTATTTACTATTTTATAACCGTAAAGGACAGGTCCGCCACAATAATTTCCCTTTAATTTATTTTCGTGAAAACCACGCTTAACTTTTTGAGAAAGTTCGGCAGAGTAGTATTCGGCTAAACCTATATAAACGTTTTCAAGTAAAATACCGTCAAGGTTTTTCGTGCCCGTTATCCTTTTTATTTTTTTCGCAAAAATGAATCATAAAATTAAACGAAAGATAAATCATTAATATAAACAAAAGACGAAACACTTTAGATTTACACGATTTATCTTTTGACGCACAATAGTAACACTTAATGAAAAACAAAAACGTAGGGATAAGATAGGCTTTAAAAATTTAATGAAAGATCGTGTAATCAAAAAAGATTATGCGGTCTTTTTTATACAAAACCATAAAAGGCTTGGAGAAATTATGGGATAAAAAGCCTAAAATGCAAGTTAAAACCGAGAAAAATACAATTGAACGAAAGTTACTCGGGAAAGCGAATTTACAAGGCTTTACGATAGTAGTGAAGGCTTAAAAGCTGAAGAGCGAAAGGAAAAGATAGTAAATGGAATTTTAAGGTTGTTTCCTAATAGAGATGCAGCGGAAATTTACGTGGAAAGAAAGCTTGAAAATAAGAAACGGGCAATTATAGTAAGGCGTGTGAGATTTTTTAGAAAAGCGCATATGAACGATTTCAATTATTTTGCTACGTTCACTTATGACGATGCTAAGCATACTGAAGAAAGTTTCCGAAAAAAACTAATGAAGTGTTTGCAAAACTTTCATACAAAATACGACTGGAAATATATGGGTGTATGGGAGCGTGGCGCTAAAACTCAAAGGTTGCATTTTCACGGACTTATATACGCTCCACCAAATACTATGCTGGGAAATATGGATGAGGTTAAAAGTTAAGATATTCATAACCATAGGATACAGACAACACAGCAAAACAGTTTTTTCCGTAATAGGTTTGGGCTAAATGATTTTGCATATATGAATAAAACTGATCCGGAGTATAAAAACGCACTTGCGTATATACTAAAACACGTAGAGAAAACAGGAGAGAAGATAGTTTAGCATAGCTTCTCAAATAAGTCAAATCCTTTCGCTCACTACGCAAAATTTGATGCGCAGTAAACAAAGAAAAGAAATTTTGAAAATGCACTAAATATGGCAGGGGATTATAAAATTTTGATAAGAGATAATTCAATTTTTGGATCAGATATAAAAAAGCCTTGCCTTTTGGGGGGAGTTTTGCTATCATTGTTAATGGTGGCAGCAAGATTCAGCATAGTTGACGTGTAATTAAAAGACTATTTAATGCGTGAAAAATAAAGTACTGTGAGGTTAATCGATTAATGAAGAAAATATATGACGTAACATACGGGGAATCGTCTGTGTGTAAATTAGATGGCTATTTTCCTGAAAATAAAGAGTTTTCTACAATCGTCTATTTTCATGGCGGCGGACTTGAGGCGGGGGATAAGGCTGATAAAAATTACCAAGAAATTGCCGAAAGCTTTGTGAAATATGGTTACGGATTTATTTCCGTGAATTATCGAATGTATTCTACGGGGGCAAAGTTTCCACAGTTTTTAGAAGATGCGGCACAAGCGGTTGCTTGGACAAAATTACATATTCACGAATATGGCGGGAATGGGGAATTATATATTTCAGGACAATCGGCTGGCGCTTGGATATCGATGATGCTGTGCTTAAACGAAACTTATTTGCAAGCTGTCGGGGTGAATCCATTGGAAATAAAAGGGTGGATTATTGACAGTGCGCAAATGACCGCGCATTTTAACGTTCTAAAATATGAGTTAGGATGTGACCCAAATCTACAACGCATCAATGAATATGCGCCCTTATATTACGTGAATTCCGATGCGAAATTTAATCGAATGCTGATTTTATTTTACGATGAGGATATGCCTTGCCGAGCAGAACAAAATATGTTGTTTATTAAGGCAATAAAGCATTTTTGCGAAGAGATAGATTTAGAGTATAAACAATTAAAGGGTTTACATTGTCTTGGATCTTGTCAACGGGATTTAGATGGAGAATATGCTTACGTGAAGGAAACTTTGAGGTGGTTGAGATGATTGATGCATTTTTCATTATGTTGAGAAACGTACTGGTGTTTGTTTTATTGGCTATACCGGACTTTTTGTTGGTAAAGTTAGGGTTTATTTAGGAGGCAAAAAGTAGTCCTATGAAGAAAGCAGATATAAGAATTCGAGATCCCTTTATTTTGCTCGACAACGGTGTGTATTATATGTATGGCACTACCAATTTGAAAGACGGACTGGACGCAAAAAATATTTTTTCGGTGTATATATCGAAAGACCTCGAAGAATTTGATGGTCCTTACGTGATATTTGATGGAGCGAAAGAACGTTTTTGGGCGACTCAAGATTATTGGGCTGCTGAAGTTTGGAAATACAACGGGAAATATTATCTCTTTGGCAGTTTTAAATCAGAAAATCACAGACGCGCTACGCAAATACTTATTAGCGATTCCCCGATAGGACCGTTTAAAGCTTTTTCTGATAATGCAATTACGCCTGCAAAATGGGAGTGTTTGGACGGAACGCTTTGGATTGAAAAAGACGTTCCTTATATGGTGTTCTGCCATGAGTGGACGCAGTGTAAGGACGGGGAAATTCTTGCAGTTGAACTATCGAAAGATTTGTGCGAAATGGTTGGAACTCCGTTTTTATTATTTAAAGCGAGCGATAACCCGTATGTTACTTCCATACACGCGGACGGGTATAGTGGCAAGGTTACCGACGGCCCGTTTTTGTTTAACGAAAAAGGTAAAATAAAATTGATTTGGTCAAGTTTTTGTGAGGGAAAGTACTCCATATTAGAGGCTACGGCAGATAGTATAAAAGGTCCATGGACGCATTATAAGAGTCGTTTTGATTTTGACGGTGGACACGCAATGGTATTTACCGATTTAAACGGTCAAAAATATGTTTCGTTGCATTCTCCTAATACGGCAATGCAAGAGAGGGCAACGTTTATTCCTTACGAGAGCACTAAATGAAATTATCAATGTAAAGATAGGAAGGATATATGTTATGTACAATACAATTCGACCGGGTAAGTTTTGGTATGATACCGAAGGGAAACGCATACAGGCGCATGGGGGTTCGTTGTTATATGCAAATGGGCAATATTATTGGTATGGGGAAAATAAGGAAGACGTAACAGGCAGAGCAAAAGGAAATACTTGTCCTATTTGGCATAAGGGAATCCGTTTGTATTCTTCTGATGATTTATATAATTGGACGGATGAAGGTGTTATTTTGGTGGAAAACGAGAATAAACAATCGCCGTTTTATATCGGAAGAATTATGGAACGCCCGCATATCGTTTACAATCAAAAGACAAAAAAATTCGTTTTATGGGCAAAAATAGGCGGCTTAGTATATGATGATGAGGCTTTTGGTGATTGTTATTTTGCGGTATGTGAAAGCGAGGACATACACGGGAAATGGCAACACGTAAATACAATACGAGCGTATTCGGCTGGTGACTTTGATTTTTGTGAAATGAACGGAAGAATGCACGTTGTCTTTGAAAAACCGCATTCAGAACTGTTGTGCGGAGAACTCAATGAAAGTTATACCGATTTTAACGGAAATATATCCTCGCATCTGCCTTATCCTTTTCCTCCGTTTGTAAGGGAAGCCCCTGCGTTTTTTCAAAGAAAGGGTAGAAACTTTATATTGACTTCTGGAACTACAGGTTATTATCCCAATCCAACCGAAGTCGCAGAAATTTTTAAGCCGCACGGCGAATGGAAAGAATGGGGCAATGCCTGCGTTGATGATAAAGAGGAAAATTCTTTTCATGCGCAATTCTCGTCGGTCTTTAAGCATCCCTTCAAAAAGGATTTGTATATAGCCTTGGGTGATCGGTGGCTGAATGATTTGTCCAAAAACATGCCTGATCCGAGGGTTATATTTGAAAGTATTTTTAATAAAGAGATAAAATCTACTCGATACGATTTATCAAAATATACGGATGAAAATACCAGCGAAGCGACCTACGTATGGTTGCCAATTCGGTTTAGAGAGGACGGTATACCGTATCTTTGTTGGGAAGATGAGTGGAAAATAGAAGATTTTGAATAAACAAAACGAAAGGACGCGTCTAAGGTAGATGCGTCCTTTTGATTTATATAAAGTCAAGGTTTGGTGTGAAGGTTTTGCTTTTTGTATTCGGAAGGCGTTATACGATACGTTTTCTTAAATATACGGTTAAAATGGGAAGATTCGCTATATCCGAGTGTTTGCGCGATGGAAACAATAGACATATTCGAGTAAATTAAGAAATGGCAAGCTTGTTCCATTTTTATTTTGGTCATATATTCAATAAGGGTACAATGTTCATATTCCTTAAATAGGCGGAGTAGATGCGGATGACTAAACGCAGTATTTTTTACAGCGTCGGTTACACTCCAATGCATATTGTTGGGCTCATTGATTTTTAAAAGTAAATCGGTGAGCCATTGTGGCTTTGAGGAATTGAAGAAGTTGTTTTGGCTAAAGACTTTTTCTAAAATATAAGTAATCAAGAAATTGATAAATAGATCGGCTGATTTGGCGCTAGCTTCATTACGAATCAAAGAAACATAATTGATAATTTTTTGCACCTGCGCGTCGTTAAAGAAAACACGGTGTTTTCTTTGAGTTACAAGGTTGTCATAAAAATCTTCAGAGAAGTTTGCGCATATTTGTTGCATCAAAGGTACACGAATACGAATCGCGAGATGTTTTGTTGCGCTTTCGGCGTTACGAAAATGATGATAATCTGTATTAGGCTGCAGTAATAGGGCGGTGTAACGAGATAACAGCTCTGTTTTTTTATTGAGTGTGTGATGATAGGAGCCTTGAAGGACCAATAAAAACTCCCAATAGTCGTGATTATGATTTTCAGGAAAATCTCCAAAAAAATAATATGGGTAGGCATTTTCGTATTTTTTATCGCCAAGTACGTGGCGTTTGTAGATATCCTTTTCCATAACTTCTCCAATTTTTATTTATTATAATACAATTATAATACAAAAAATGAGTCATGTCAATGGTAAAAAATGCCTTTTCGATAAAAAAAATCTATGAAATTTTACCTAAATGCAATAAAATGATAAAAAAAGGCTATATTTTGAAAAAAATAATCAAGACAATCCAAGGTAAATATGTTATGATGATATCATCAACAATAGGCTTATTATACAATTTTGGTTTTTTACATAATTAAAAATAGGTGTTGTAGGTAGGCGCACAAGGTATGTAAATATGGAGAAATTGGTTTTAGGAAGTTGGGAATTAGATTATCGCGGAAAGGCATATCCCGTAAGCGTTCCCGGCGATGTGTTGATTGATTTATATAAAAATGGGGTTATTGAAGATCCTTATTACGCTGAAAATTTACATGTTGCGAGACAATATTTGGAGGACGTTTGTACATATCGGACTAAGTTTGATGCATCGCATACGGGAAAATGTGTTGAACTTGTTTTTGATGGGATTGATACCTATTCGGAAATATATCTTAATGGTCGGTTGCTTGGAAAAACGGAAAATATGTTCTTGCAATACCGTTTTTCAGTAACAAATATATTGAAAGAAAAGGACAATATACTGGAAGTGCGTATGCTTCCTCATAGTCGGTTTATTGATGAGGAGTATCACGGTAGAGGCGTATTCAATACGAAGCGCTTGCAGCTGCGTAAGGCGCAATGCCATTTTGGCTGGGATTGGGCTCCCGATTTAAGCGGTTACGGCATTTGGTTGCCTGTTTGTGTGGAAATTCATGAAGAACGTTTGCGTGATGTTTGGTTGGTTCCTTCTAACGACGGCAATGTAAAAGTATACGCGGAAGTAGAAGGCAACGGTGTTTTAGAGATATTCGTAGACAAAGAGCTCTATGGCGCATTCCCCGTAACGAATGGGGAAAATGAATTGGCTTTTACCGTTAAAAACGCTAAGTTATGGTGGCCAAACGGTTACGGCGCGCAGCCATTATACGATTATGAAATTCATTATATCGTAAACGAGAAGGCGGTAGATACAAAGACGGGTACATTTGCGTTCCGTGAAATTACCATCTTGGAAGAAGACGTCGGTGAAGGCAGAACGGGCTTTGGCTTTGCGGTAAATGGAAAACGTATCTTTGCGCAAGGCTCGAATTGGGTGCCTTGCAGTAATCAAACGGGGGCTATTCCCGACGAAGAATATGAAACGCTGTTGCATTATGCGCAGCAAGCAGGTTATACAATGCTTCGCAATTGGGGCGGCGGCATTTACGAAAAAGAAATTTTTTATAATCTTTGCGACAGATATGGCATTTTAGTGTGGCAAGATATGATGTTTGCTTGTCAGGACGCGCCGCAAGGCGTAAACATTGAAGAACGGATAAAGCCCGAATTGGAATATCAGTTGAAGCGCATCCGTAAACATCCGTGTGTTGCCATTATTTGCGGCGGCAACGAATGGTCTGCGGATAATGGAACTGGAAATGACGGTGTGATTTCATTGTTAGAAGAATATAGCCATCGTCTTATTCCAAAGTTGCGATTTATTCCTAATTCTCCATTTGGTAAAGACACGTTAGAATTATCCAACAGAACGTCGGGAGATACGCATATTTCTTGTTTAGACATATGTTTTGATAATGATAATTTTAGGGATTTTAGAAAGAACATAGATAATAACCGCGCGCAGTTCTACTCAGAGTGTACGTCAATAGGCTGTTCAAGGGTGAGAAGCTTAAAGAAGTTTATACCCGAAGATAAGTTGTGGCCCATCAATGACGTATGGGAAACGCATTTTGTAAAAAACCCGTTTATCCCTAACCCAGAGTTGACGTTTGTGCGGAGAGAAGAGCGTTTGTGTAAGGAGTTCTTCGGGGAAGCGACAAGCGTAACGGATTTTGCGAAAAAGTCGATGGTTGTACAAGGTGAAATGATTGCGGCGGATGCCGAATATGCCCGTATGAACAAGCATTGTTACGGCTTCATGAATTGGATGTTTAACGACAACTGGGGTTGCGGCACTTGGGCGCTTATTGATAAATATTTAGAGCCGAAGGCGGCGTATTATTATTTAAAAAGAGCATACAAATTGCTTTCTGTTCGATATGTGTATCAAAATGGAGAGCTTGGATTATTCATTTCTAACGATAGCACGGAAGATTTTATCGGTGGATTTGAATATGGTATTAAAAATTTCGACGGAACCATTATTCAATCTCAAAGCGCTGTTTTGCATGTATATGCAGGCGAGGTCGTTCGATTGGATCCCATTTTGGGGAAAGGCGATTATTTATACGCAAATCTTGGCGAAAATACGGATAAAACGGTATTTTATTTAAAACCGTTTGACAGACGATCTTGGAAAACCGATTTATCGGTAAATTTTGTCCAAACTAAAGAAAGCGGGATAATTATTAGAATAAAGGCTAATACGTTTGCGCGTTGCGTCTTTATTGACTATCCAAGACCTTTGCTTTGCGCTGATAATTATTTCGATATGGAACAGGGCGAGGAAAGAGATATTTATATAGAAGGAATTAGCGAAGAGGATTTTTCATTACTTTCCGTAAAAACGTTTGCGGACGAGTGGAAGGAATAATCACGAAAAAACAAAATTTTGTACGGCGTTGCGCAGGTTTTGCCATAGCGCGCTGATTAAAAAAATTTAACGAATAGCGCGTAAGCGTTTATTAAAAAGGAGAAAAAGATGAAAAAATTATTAAGTATCATTCTTTGTTTAGCGGTTGCCTTTGCCGGATTGGTTTCTTGCGGTAATAATAAAGAAAGTTTACCCCCCGAAGCCGAAGGAAAGACGGTGTTGAGAGTCGGCGTATACGAAGGCGGACTTGGAACTCAATGGATAAAAAATGCGGCGGCGACGTTTGCTCAACTTTACGAAGGAGAGTCGTTTGGTAGCGGTGAAACAGGCGTTTATATCGACGTGCAAGCCCATAAATCTTTCAACGGCGAAACGCTTTTGACGGGTACTATCGACAAAGACCTTTATTTTACCGAAGACGTAAACTATTTTAAGCACGTAAACAACGGCAATTTCGCCGAAATTAGCGATATAGTTACGACTTCGCTTTCCGAATACGGCGAAACTGAAAGTATTGCGGACAAACTTTCTTTAAATATGAAAAATTTCCTTACCGCAAAGGACGGTAAATATTACGCCCTTCCTTTCTACGACGGCGTTCACGGTTTCGTTTACGATAGGGATTTATTTAGCGATAACTATCTTTTCTTTGACGCGGACGGTTATATCGGCGTAAACGAATTCGGTAAAAACCCCGACGGAACGGATCTCGGCCTTTCATCTGGCGCGGACAATAACCCCGCAACCGCTTACGATAATGGGCTTCCTGCAACGTACGAGCAATTTTTCGAGTTGATGTACGAAATCAAATCTTTGTATAAAATCGGTTTTGCGTACATGGGCTCTGACCCCGCTTACGTAAAGAGAGCAATGATGAACTGGTGGGCTGACTACGAAGGACTTGACGATATGAACGTCAACTATACCTTAGACGGAGAAGTTGAAATCGTTACTTCAATCAGCGGTTCTACCGTAAACGTAAAATCGCAAAAGATAGATCAAACCAACGGTTATCTTCTTCATAAGCAAGCGGGTAAATATTACGCCCTTTCCTTCCTTGAAACGCTCGTAGACGGCGGATATTATAAGGTGAATAGGGACGACCATAAGACCGCTCAAAGAAAATTCGTAAGAGGCGCGCTCACTAGTGACGACGATTACGCTATGCTCGTAGACGGTATTTGGTGGGAAAACGAAGCGAGAACGACGCTTTCGGACTGTGAAACGGAATTTGGCAAGGGTAGAATGGAAAGAAGATTTGCATTTATGCCCGTACCTAAGGTAAACGAAGAAGAACTTGCAAAAAATCAAGGTCAAACGCTCGTATCGCTCAACTCTTCATTTGGTTTTGTAAACGCTAAGAGCGCTAAACTCGACCTTGCTAAAATGTTTATGAAATTCCTTCATACCGAAGCCCAACTTTCGGCGTTTACCGCAGAAACTTCGGCAACGCGTTCGTTAAATTACGAAATTTCTTCTTCCGACGAGAAAAAGATGTCTTACTTTGGCAAATCAATTCTCGAAATGAAAAATAATAGCGATATTATATATCCTTGTTCGAAACTTGCAAAAATCAACAACAATATGGACGTATTCTCGTCAGATAACTGGGGTTGGTCAACTCAAATAGGCGGTAGCAAAGTCGGTGATCCTTTCGCTGCGTTTAGAAACGGAACTTCGGCAAAAGATTATTTTGAAGGATTTGAAAAAGTGTTTACAGAAAACGCTTGGAAAGCGTTATCTTAATCGGTTAAACGATAAATAAAACGGTTGGGTTAGGGCAAAAATTTTAGCGCTAACCCAACAAAAATAGGTTTGTTATGGATAATTCACAAGTAAAAGCAAAAGCAGGCAAAAAGATAGACGGCGAACTCATATTTTGTTTGCTGGTTATAGCCTTGCCCGTAATACAATTTTTAGTTTTTTACGTAGCCGTAAATTTCAGCAGTATATTACTTGCTTTTCAAAAGTTTAACGGCGACCTTGCAGAGACGAAGTATTCTTTTGCAGGGGCTGAAAATTTTATAAGATTATGGACGGATTTAACGCAGACCACGAACCTTTTAGAAGCCCTTAAAAACTCGCTTGTAACTTGGTTTTTTACGTCGGTTGTCGGTATAACTATAGCCGTAATCTTTTCCTACTACATTTATAAAAAAGGTTTTCTCGGCAGCGTGTTTAAACTAGTTTTGTTTTTGCCGTCGATTCTTCCGGCAATATTGCTAGTCGCAATTTTTCAAATATCTATGGATACTATTTTGCCCGAAATCTTCGGCGTAAACCCCATTTTCGTGCTTGGTGAAAATACGGCTTTTCCCGCCGCGCTATTTTTTACCGTATGGTTTAGTTTTGGTACGCAAGTTTTGCTCTATAGCGGTTCAATGTCTCAAATAGACCCTTCGGTTATGGAAGCGGCAAAATTAGACGGAGCGTCGCCGATGGTAGAACTTTTTAAAATAGTAGTGCCTGAAATCATCCCTGCAATAAGCACCTTCTTAATTGCGGGTATCGCTACGATTTTTACCAATCAAGCAAACTTATTCGGTTTTCACTCGGTACACGCGCTTGATTATAACGGCGAATATACCATAGGGTATTTTATGTACGCAATGGTGCAAAAGTCTGAAAATAACTACGCTTACGTCAGCGCGATAGGTCTATGCTGTACGGCGATAGCGTTGCCACTTACCTATCTCGTAAAAAAATTGCTTGCAAAGGTGGAAGATTGATATGAGTAAGAGTAGAAAAGACAGCGTTATGACCAATTGGCTTATGATAGCGATTTTCGCCATCTTGGCTATATATTTAATCGTTACGCTTGCGCCTATTTTGTGGGCGATTATTTCGAGTTTTAAAGACTATAACGAGTTTTACGACAACGTTTTAGGTTTTCCCACTAGACTTCCCGAAGGCGGTTTATTTGGCAACTATGCAAGCGCGTTCGTAGACCTTACTTATACGACTACTAAAATTGAAAAATTTAACATTTGGCAACAGGTAGGAAACTCTCTTTTGTATGTTTGCGGTTGTACTATTACCGCAACGCTTACCCCTTGTTTAGTTGCGTACGTCGTCGCAAGGTTTAACTATAAGTTCTTAAAAATTTTATACGCGGTGGTTATAGTAACTATGGCTCTGCCTATCGTAGGCTCGCTTCCCGCCGAAGTTCGTATGGCAAAGACGTTAGGTTTTTATCAAGAATTTTGGGGCTTGTGGCTTATGAAAGCCAATTTCTTAGGTACTTATTTCTTAGTTTTTTACGCGCAATTTACCATGATTCCAAAAGATTATACCGAAGCGGCAAAAGTAGACGGCGCGTCGCCGTTTAGAATAATGACTCAAATTATTCTGCCCCTTGCTTGGAGTACTATTTCAACCGTTTTAGTGTTGAATTTCGTAATGTTTTGGAACGATTATCAAACCCCGCTTATTTATCTTGAAACAAAACCCGTTTTAGCGATAGGAATATACAATTTTTATACTTCGTTTAGAGTAACCAACAATTCTGAAAAACTTGCGGGACTTATTATGATAACTATACCTATCGTCGTATTGTTTGCAATATTCCAAGACAAACTTATGGCGAATTTGTCGATAGGCGGAATAAAAGGATAATTAGGAGAAAATATGTTAAAAAAGTTAACTATTATTGCCACGTCGGTCATATTTGCATTAAGTCTTGCAATGGCAACGGTAATATCTATTGCCGTTGCGAGCGAACAAGTTCCCCCATTGCCCGACAATGCGTACGTTGGCGATACGATTAAAATTCCTGAAGAGCAGATAGATTTTGAAGGAGAAAAAGTCCCTGCGTCAGTCGTAATAACTTCGCCTAGCGGTGGTAAATTTCAAGGAAACGCCCTAGTCGTTGAAGAAGTAGGGCTTTACACGGTAGATTATTTCGCAACTTATAACGGAGCGACTAAATCTCTTCCGCAAAAGCGTATAAAGGCAATTAGAAAGCCCCACGACCTTTTCCTGTTAAACGAGCAGGCAACGGCAACCGACGGCGCTTTTATATATAACGAAAATTATAAAGGCGTAAGATTAGCCGTTTCAAACGGCGGTTTAGTTACGTTTGATAAAATAATTGACCTTACTAATTTAACCAAAGACGACGTTTTAATAGAGTTTATCGTTGAAGGTAGCAAAGAAGGTTCGCCCGATTTTACAAACTTAACCATTACGCTTACCGACGTTGAAGACTCAGACAACGTGGTTAACGTTTCTTTAGTAGATAGCGGAACCAACTATTTTGGCAAAGGCACTTATATAAAAACGGGCGCTACGGGGCAAGTCCTTACGGGTTACGAAGGAAACACTTTGCATACTAATCCGCAATTTGGTATGGCTATACGGCATACTTTTAAAAAGCAGGTTGACGGATACGATTACAAGACGGCTAAAATTTCTTTTGATTACCTTTCAAAAACCTTGTACGCAAGCGACGAATATTACGCGCAAGAGCCGACTTTTGCAAAGATAGCCGACCTTGACAGCCCCGCCGACTTTGCAACGCTATGGAAAGGATTTACAAACGGTAAAGTTAGGCTTTCGATATCGGCTTCGGGGCTTTCCGCCGCAACGGCAAACCTTATCGTAACTAAAGTTTTAAATTTCGACTTGTCTTGCAATGATTTTAACGACGTAACTGCGCCCGAACTTATAGTTGATTTAGACGGCGAAAAAACCCCGCCCGTTTCGTATATCGGCGCAAAATATAAAATCTTCGACGTTATAGCAACAGACGATTTTGACGATTTAATTAAACTTTCAACCGACGTGTTTTATCGTGCGTCGGTCGGGGCAGATCCTATCGACGTTAAAGTAGAAGACGGTTATTTTACGACTTCTAGGGTAGGTATTTATACTATCGAATATCAAGCCGTCGATAGAAGCGGAAACCTTGCCCGCAAGACTATTGAAGTCTATTGCGGTATAGACGAAAAGCAAATTGAAATACAGACTGATGACGTAGACCAATCGGTTTTAGCCTACGACGTCGTAGAAATAGGCGGAATAGAAACCGTCCAAGCGAGTGGTGGAAACGGCAATTTGTCTATTTCGGTTGAAGTCGCTGATCCCGACGGCGAAAGCGTGCAACTTATCAAAAATCAATTCGTCGCGTATAAGGTCGGCGAATATACCGTTAAATATTTAGCAAAAGACTATTTTGGAAATGAAAATAGCGTTTCGGTAAAAATTACGGTTACGAGTCCTGATAAACCGATATTTATCGACGATATAAACTTGCCCGAAAGGTTTATGAAAGGCTTTAAGTATAACTTGCCTTCAGCAAAGGCAAAAGAGTGGGTGGGCGGAATCGAGAGCGACGCGGTCGTAACCCTTAAAGCCAACGGCGTCGTAACGGACGGCAATATTACGGCGGACGGCGAGTCTGTTACCGTAGAATATATAGCAGACGGCGAAAGCGGAGAAACGGTCTATTCAAAAACTATTCCCGTAATCGACGCAAACAACGGTAAAGATCAAGAAAAATACTTTTACGGAAAGGGTATTTCTTCGGTAACTAACGAAAAGGATTTCGTAAAAGCGGTTTTTAACGAAGACTCGCAATTAAACTTTGCAAATCTTTTGCAAGCGCATAAATTTTCGTTAGGTTTTTCCTTTGAAGAAAACGCTAAAAACTTTGCGGTTATGGAAGTAAAACTTACCGATAGCCAAAACGCTAAGGTTAGCGTTACGCTTAAATTGACCTTTAACGGCAACGAAATAAGCCTTACCACGCCTTATAGCGATATAGAAGGAACGTTTTCGGCGTCGCAAGGGGAATACGAACTTGCCTATAATAATTCAACATTAAAAATTATAGATAAAAACGCTCAAACTTGCGGAACTGTCGAAAAGGACGACAACGGCAACGATTTCGTAGGGTTTAGCGGTGGAGTTTATCTCTCGATTTTATTTAAAGGCGTTACGGGCGATAGCAGTATTCAACTTATTTCTTTAAACAATCAAGTGCTAGGCTATCGAACGGGAAGATATGAAAACCGAAGGGATAGGATAGAACCGCAAATCTTTATTGCGGAATCTTACGCAGTAAAAAACGTCTTTGGGCAAATTGCAAAAGTTTCGGCAGGTTCGGCGTTTGACGTGCTCGGCTACGTTGAGGAATTTTCGGCAACCGTAATCGCGCCGGACGGAAGCGTCGTTTTAGACAATGTTTCGGCTTACGAATCTCACGAAATAACTCTTAATCAATACGGCGAATACCGCCTTACTTACTACGCTTTAGACAGTCACGGCATAAGTTATACAGAAACAAAACTTATAAGCGTCGTTGAAAGAGAGTTGCCAAAATTAAAAGTGCTTAAACTTGCGGATTCGTTTAGAGTTGGCGAAACGGTAACGATTCCCACCTACGAAGTGTCGGATAATAGCGGAGTTTATTGCGTCGACGTCATTTTGGTGATGCCGAATAATGAAGCAAGGCTTTTAATTCACGATGAAAACGGTGAAAAAATAAGCAAGTTGAACAAAGACGATACCGCTTATGAAAACGCGTTTAAGGCGAGCGAAAATTCTTTTAGATTGTTAAAAGAAGGCAAGTATATTTTAAGATTTTTCGCTTACGACGAAAATTATAACTACGTTACGGTAGAATTTGAGTTTACCGTACACGGTGAAAACGGTTAAGGGGGCTATATGAAAAAGAATTTTCTTAAAATTATTTCTTTAATATTGATTCTCGCAACCGTATTTTCCCTTTCGGCTTGTGGCGAACCGCAAGAAGAGTGGGTAGAAGGAACTAACTTTCAAAATAGTGGCAAACTTTACGATAAAGCAAGAGTAGAAAAGCAAAAGACGGGATACAAACTTATTAAGCGTGGTGTTACGGAATACAAAATCTTACTTTCTGAAAACGCAACTGTGCTTGAAAAAATGGCGTCGAGCGAACTTTCGTATTTTTTAAAGGAAGCGACGGGCGCAACTTTAAACGTTGTTACTCAAGTTGAAGAAGGACAACCCGTAATTAGCATAGGTAAAACGGCGCTTGCAAACCAACTCGGCGTAAGCGTTCCCGCAGGGGAAGACCTTGCAACTTCGGGTTACATGATTAAAACCATTGGCAAAAACGTATTTATTCTATCTAATCCTAATAAGGACGGAGAAGGCTGTCTATACGGCGTTTACGACTTTTTGTACGACGCGGTAGGCTTTGAGTGTTTTGCTGAAGACGAGTTTTATTTTGAAAAGAAAAAAGACGTTGAAGTCTACGATTACGACGACTTAGTAAGACCGTCTTTCGATCAGCGTTCAATAGGTTATCGCTCTACGGTAACCGATATGACCTATCAGCGTAGAATGAGAATTATCTATCAGTATACGGACGCAAGATGGGGTATAAGCGGTCACAATCAAGCGGGCGATAATAGTTGGTCAATATTACGTCACGATAAATATTCGGTAGGGCACGAAACTTGTTCGGTTGGCGATCCCGAGCGTTGTAGCAAAGGTCACCCCGAGTGGTTTACGGGTTCGGGCTCGCAACTTTGTTGGACTGCGGGCGACGAAATGGAAACGGAGTTCGCTAAAAATCTCTTTGATCAAATCTTAAAAAATCCCGACGGGGAATATTTCCATTTCGGACAAGAAGACAACAACGTTTTTTGTACTTGCGATAGATGCACTCAAACCTTAAAAGACTACGCCGGCAACGTAGAAGGCTTACAAATAATGTTTGCCAACGGAGTAGTTGAAAAGACGAGAAAACTCGTTGAAAACGACGATAGAACTAAAGGCAGAGATATTAAGTATATGATTTACGCTTACTCGGGTACTATTGACGCGCCCGTAGTAAAGCAAGAAGACGGTACTTTTAAGCCGTATAGCGACAAGGTAATTCCGGATAAAGATTTGTATATTTGGTTTACCCCTATCAGTACGGACTTTACTAAACCGCTCACGCACTCTAACAACCTTACCGTTTACGATTCATTGCAAGGGTTTAATACCCTTTGCGCAGGTAGAATACTAGTTTATATTTACGATATAAACTTTTATAATTACCTTATCAATTTCAACAATTTCGGCACGGTAAAGGGCATGTATGAAGAGTATATGAAAAACGGCGTTTACTACCTTTATACGCAAGGCCCGACGGACGCGGTAGTGCCTACCTTCCAAGAGATGAGAATTTACGTTGAGTCAAAACTTATGTGGGACGTAAATCAAGAATACGACGACTTGGTAAGGAAGTTTATGGATAATTATTTCCGTGACGGCGCAAGCGCAATGTACAATTATTACACTCAAATTCGCAACCGTTACGCTTATTATCAAGGTGTTGTAGAGTCTAATATCGGCAGTATTTATTCGGATATCGGCAATAGCGAAATTTGGACTGAACCGGTCGTAAGCGCTCTCGGCGATTGTATAGATCAAGCGTTACAGGCAATCGAGCATTTAAAGAGTGAAGACGTCGACCTTTACGAAAAGATTAAAAACAGAATAATGAAGGAAAACGTTTCGGTATTATATTTAAAACTTTCGCACCATTCGTCTTTTTATTCAAATGAACAAATAGAGCAAATGAAGGCAGATTTTAAATATTACACTAACTTATTTGGTATAAATGCAACTCGTGAAGGCGGTAGCCTTGACGGATTGTTTGATTAAGGGGGCGCTATGAATAAAAAATTAAAAATTTTAATCATAGTAGGAATAGCCCTTTTAGTGGGGGTTGCAATTCTTTTAGCCGTACTTCTAATAGGCGGACAACCGCAAGAAAGCCAGTCGGAATCGGAAAGCCAAGAAGAAGAAATGTATTTTGAAGTAACCGACGCGGAAATAACTTTAAGCGAGAGTTTACAGTTGGTTTTAATAGGCGAATCAAACGCGACTTGGTCTTCGACTAATCAAGACGTAGCAACCGTTGATTCTAACGGCGTGGTAACCCCTATATCTGTTGGCGAAACTATAATTAAGGCGGAAAAAGGCTCTGAAGTCGCTATGTGTAGAGTGGTGGTAATCACCGCGAGAACGGAAAAACTGTTGTCTTTGTCACTTAATAGAAAGCAACTCGTTTTGTGCCAAGGCGAAGATTTTACTCTTACTTACGAAGTTAAGTACGGGGATGAAAAAGTTGACGGGCAAGTGTCTTTTACGAGCGATAATGCAAACGTAACCGTTGACAAAACGGGTAAAATAAGCGCGGTAAGCGTAGGAAATGGCGTGGTTACCGCAACTTGCGAATACGACGGAAAAACCGTTACTGAAAGCCTTTCGGTAGTAGTAAAAAGCGACGAAAATCAACTCGTTATAAATTTAGACGGATTTTACGCTATAAAAGGCAATGACTTAAATTTAACGGCAAGCGTAGTAAAGGGCAGTCAAGTCTTACAAGATATCGTTACTGCAAATTACTACGTTTCAGACGGAGAAATCGCTCGGATAGAAGGCAACCTTTTTAAAGGTCTTAAAAAGGGTACTACGATTTTAAGAGCGGAGTATGAATATCAAGGGCAACCCTTGTTTTGTGAAGTCGAAATAACCGTTAGAGAAGTTTATTCCGTTAAGTTTATAGTCGACGGTGAAACCTATTTTGAAACTGAAGTTTACGACGGTGAAACCATAGAAAAAATTACACCGCCACAAAAGGAATCGCATAGGTTTTTAGGTTGGCTTAATGGTAAAGAAGAATTTGATTTTAGTAGCGCAATCGACGGCGACGTAACCCTAAAAGCGTCGTGGCAACCTTATGATTTTAGTTCGTCGTTTTACGGCGCGGACGTAAAAGACCTTGAAGGTAATTCCGTCGTTGGCGGTACGATTAAAAGCGTTAAATTTACCGACGGTATTAGATTTACCCTTCCGTCAGGTCCTGAAAGCGGTTACCTGATTTATCTTCCTAAAATCAATTATTCAAACTATACTTTCGTCGAATACGAGTGGAGCGTTTCCGGTTGGTGCTTTATAGGACCTAACGAAAGCCATAGAGATTTTGCCCAAGCCGATTACGGCGGAAAGTTGAAGATAACTAGCGGAAGCGGAGAACTTTTGATTGAAATGAGTTATTCAAACGGAGCGTCGTTTAAGATAACGGAAAATTCTGCGGAAATTATAAATGGCAGTCAAAATCTTACTCTATCCGCATTTACTCTCGCTGAAAACCGCTGGTTTGAAATAAGCGCGGTAAAATGTTCTACCGAAAAGCAACCGCAAGCGGTAGCAACCGATGGAACGATTTGCTTGGGCGTAAGTAGCGAAAAGATAGACGGCGGATTAAAATTCGACCTTGGCGAAGGTGGAAGAGTGTCGGGCTGGAACGTAGAGTTGTTTAAGGTAGATTATTCAGCGTATAAAAAGGTCGTTTTCGACTTTAAAGGTAGCGAGGCGTGGATGTCGATAGGTTTTGCTGAAGATAAAAGAATTTTTGATAGCAAGCAGGACAGTTCGCCTTTTGACGGAACGATAACCGTTGAAAAAAGCGGTGGAACGTATACCGTTACCATAAAGGATAACGTTACGAACAATCAAATAAGCGCAGAACTTACCGATCAAGACGTTATAAACGGTGAAAAGGCTTTAACGATTTTCGTGCATAACGGCGCGCCTTATAGGACCTTCCATTTGGGGCAACCCGAATGCGAAGAATAATTAAAACCTAGCAACAAGGATTTATAGCCTTACTACAATTTTATACCCTTGAATTTTGCGGTTACAAGTTGTGGCAAAGCGTTAAAATAAATTAAGGAAAGGAGAATGAAACATTATGAAAAAATTGTTTAGTATTTTACTAATCGTTTGTTTCGCATTATCGGCGGCTTTATTTGCCGTAGGTTGTATGAAACCGAGTAACAAAACTTCGGAAAGCGAATCCGAACAAGTCTCGGCAAGCGAAACAACTAGCGAATCGGCAAGCGTTTCGGAAAGCGAACCCGTTACGACTTATTCCGTTAAATTCGTCGACCAAGAAGGAAATCTTTTAAAAGAAGACCTTTTAGAAGAAGGCGCAGTTCCCGTTGCTCCAAGCGTAACCCTTCCCGATAACACGGCGGAATATACTTATACGGGCGAGTGGGATAGCGAAATAGTAGCGGTAGCGGGCGAAGCAACTTATACTTGGATAGTAACCGCAACTAAAAACACTTATACCGTCAAGTTCGTTGACGAATTGGGCGAAACTTTAAAAGAAGAAGTTTTAGAATACGGCGCAGTTCCCGTTGCACCAAGCGTAACCCTTCCCGATAACACGGCGGAATATGCTTATACGGGCGCGTGGGATAGCGAAATAGTAGCGGTAGCGGGCGAAGCAACCTATACTTGGGTAGTTACCGCAACTAAGAATAAATATCAGGTAACTTTTGACGGCGCGCATCTTACCGAATACGAATACGGCTCAACCGTTACCGCGCCCGTAATCACAAAACAAGGCGAAGTTATAACGGGTTGGACTGTAAACGGCGAAAGCGTTGATATTACCACTTATCAAATTACTGGCGAAACCGACTTTACGTCCGTATGGGGCGACGTTCCTTACGCAACGTATACGGAAGGTTACGTAAACGCAGTTGCAAGCGACGAACTTGGCGCAGGCTCTTGGTATTATGAAATCGGCTCTCAAGCAACGGCTTATTCTTGGACTGTAAATATTCCCGCAAGGGCGTATGAAGTAAATAAGACTACGACTTACGCTTGGAAGGCAGGCGATTGGTCTAGCGTAGGCTTTATTGAAAACGATTGGATTTCCGGTGGCGGTACCGTACGTGAAGGAACTCTTGCCGTAACTAATATCGGCGAAGAACTCATAATCGTCCTTCACGAACCTACGCAAAATATCACTAAATCTACTAGCACTGCCGACGCGGATATTATAAACGGAATTAAATCGGTGACTTTAGTTGTAAATAACGGCGCGCAATATCGCCATTTCTATCTTGGTGCAGGCGTTGTAACAGACAGCACGATAGATACGTTTGTTATTGATAGTGAAGGAAATAAGTATGTCGCTAATAAGACCGTGGACAGCGTAGAGTATGCGCTTTCGCAGAATTATGGCAGCGGTAGCGTAACGCTTCCTAAGATGAATTACTCGCAATATACGAAAGTAACGTTCGATTGGAATATTGCAGGTGGTTGGACGTTTATCGGTCCTAATGCGGATAACCGTTGGTATAACGGCGGTACTGCGCTTGGCGGTACGGTAACGGTAGTGGTTAGAGCGGACAAATTAGAAGTGACTATGGCGCAAACTTTAGATACTGCAAACGCAGGCACTTTCAATTTGGAAATTACTGACGCGGACGTTATTGCGGGAAACAAGTCTTTAACTCTTTCTTATAGTTGTTTAGTTAATACGCAACAACTCGTATTGAGCAACTTTGCAACTTCTACCGACCCCGTTGAAGAAGAACCTGTAGACGAACCCGATACTTTCGTAATCGACAGCGAGGGCAATCAATATCTTGCAACCGAAACTGAAAGCAGTATTGAATATTCACTTTCGCAAAACTACGGAAACGGTTACGTAACCCTTCCTAAAACCGATTATTCTCAATATACTAAAGTTACTTTCGACTGGAATATCGCAGGCGGATGGACGTTTATCGGTCTTGAAACTGCAAACCGTTGGTATAACGGCGGTACTGCGCTTGGTGGTACGGTAACGGTAGTGGTTAGAGCGGACAAATTAGAAGTGACTATGGCGCAAACTTTAGATACTGCAAACGCAGGCACTTTCAATTTGGAAATTACCGACGCGGACGTTATTGCGGGAAACAAGTCTTTAACCCTTTCTTATAGTTGTTTAGTTAATACGCAACAACTCGTATTGAGCAACTTTGCAACTTCTACCGACCCCGTTGAAGACGAGCCCGTAATAGACTTTACTCCGCAAGCAGTCGGCGACGACGGTACAGTAATCAAAGGTACGGACAGTAGCGTTATTGCTGGCGGTTTGTATTTCGATATCGGTAACGGCGGTACTGCAAGAACGTGTGAAGTTACCTTTGCCGTAGTCAATTATTCTAAGTATACTACCGTTACTTACGAGTACAAAGGTAGCGCAAGTTGGATGGGTATCGGTTTTGCAAGCGGAGATTTGATTACTAACGGTAACGATGCAATTAGCGGAACTATAACCGTAACGAATAACGGCGACGGAACTTATACTGCGGTAATTTCAGATTCGTCGGTAGGCGCAACCAAAACTATCGAAATCACCGATAGCGACGTAACCAGCGGTAAAAAGGCGTTGTCTATTTACGTATATGGAGCAGCGTATAGAACTTTCAATATCAGCGCTCCTACTTGCGCGTAAGGGGATAGATAAGTTTTAAACCCGAGTTCAACGCTTGGTAAACTTTTAAAAAATTTGTATAAAGGCAAGTCGGACGCTCGTCCGACTTGCTATGCAATAAATCTTAAGGAGAAATAAAATGCAAAAAGATGACAATCGTTACCTTGCGCCTAAAATCGTTGTAATTGAGTTAAATCAAAACGACGTTATAATTACGTCGCCGGGAACAAACAACGGCGCGGACGGCGACCAAGGCGACGGAAACTGGTGGGAGGAAGACTAAAATGAAAAGGAATAAAATTATATTAGGTTCCTTTATTCTCGCCTTGTTTTGCTTTGCAACCGTTATGGGAATAACCCTTTTCGGCGGTGTAAATCCAGTTAAGGCAAGTGCGAATCTCAAAACGGTAAATCAGGTTTCGCTCGTTATGAAAAACGGCGCGAGCGTGCGTTATGCTTCGTCGGCAACGGATAGCGGTATTCGTTTTTCCGTCAATCTTTCCGAGTCGGATTATCTTGGGTTAGAAGCAAACGAAGGAAACGCGTATTCGTCGGTTAATTACGGTATGGTTATTATGCCTTACGCTTATTTGGAAAAATACGGCGAACTCACGGTAGAAAACTTGTTCGGAAACAGCGCAAAGTACGACTGGGCGCAATGGAACGGTAGCGAGTGGGTATATTCGGGCGACAATACGACTAAAAAGCGAGTTATTTGCCTTTCCTACGGCGAAATGGTAGTAGATAACGACAATGCGGGTTATTACGTTTTTAGCGGTTCAATGTCGGGTATTTACAATAGCAACTTAGCGCGCGATTTCGTAGGTCGCGGTTATATCAAGGCTATAAAAACCGACGGCACGGTCGAGTACGTTATGGCGGATTATACGGAAAATTCCGTACATAACAACGTGCGTTCTATTGTAGAGGTTGCCGAAAAAGCGGTTGCGGACGAAAACGTAACTGACCAAGATAAACTCGATAGCCTTGTCGATTATTATTTGGACGCAACAAATGTTCGTCAAGTGAAATTCTATGATGGTGACGAGTTGATTGGTACGTGCGAAAGCAAGAAAAACTATGCTTTTAACGATACGGTGCAGCTTGGGGATGGATTCAGTCATTGGGAAGACGAAAACGGGAATATTATAACGGCGGATTCAAGTTATGAAATTACTGGCACGACGAAGTTGTACGCTGTTTATAATGGTTCGAAAGAAACGGTGGCAGTGGCGCAAACCGCCATTGATTCGTTCCTTGCCATGGCTATTTCGTCAAATAATGTGGTTGCGGCGCAGGCACAGTACGAAACAGTAAGAACAGCGATTGAAGCGCTTCGCGCTAATGATTACAACAAATACATTACAGAAGAAGTTTGCGAACAAATCAACGCAAAAGTAAATGAAATTAATACATTTGTAGAAAATTCGGACGATTTGTATGAAGAGTTCTCGGGCGTACTTCACGCTGAACAATCTTATACAGTCTCGTCTAACGATGGGGACCAGTTACTGTCTTTGCCTCAAGTTGATTATTCCGTATTCAAGAAGCTAACGTTTACTTGGGCTTCTTCTGGTTGGACGTTTATAGGTCCTGATTCCGCAAACCGTTGGTATAACCAAGGTACAGCACTCGGTGGGGATGCAACGATTACGTATGTAGACGGAAAATTGCAGGTTGCAATGACCTTGACGACAGGCGGCACTGGTTCGTTTACAATAGAAAATACGGATGCGGACGTTATCAACGGCAGGAAAGGGTTAACACTTTCCTATAGTTGCTTAGTTGGTTCGCAAAAGATTACGATCGGGGAAATTGTCGGTTTCTCGGTTTATAACGTTTGGGCGGTAGAAGCAAATGCAACGCTTTACACGGGACAGACGTTAATTGACAATGTATCGGTTACGAATGCAAGCGGCGGAGTGCCTTTCAGTGAAAGTGCAAGCAGTAAGATTGACGGCGGTGTGAATTATGACTGTTCAGGCACATCCGCAACCGATTGGACGATATATTTGCCTAAAATCAATTATTTGTCCTATAAAACGGTAAGTATGTCCTTCAAAGCCGTGAACGCATGGCAGACGCTTGGTTTTGTGGGCGGGGACAGACTTTCCGACGGCGGTAGCGACAGCAATCCTTTCGTGGGTACGATCACCTTTACAAATAATGGCACGGCGGTCGTTTGCGTGATCAATGCAACTTCCACGGGCAATAGTATTTCTTATACGATTACGGACAGCGATGTTTTAAGCGGCAATAAAGCGTTTACATTATTCTGGAATCAAGGCGCAGTATATAGACAGATGTCCTTTGGACCGATTTCGGCAACGTTAGGGCTTGATGGCAGAATGGAAATCGCAATCGAAAACGGCAAGACGCCGAAGTTGGTTTCGGACGTAATCTATAGCGGTCAGACGTTGATTGACAACGTAACTGTTACGAATGCAAGCGGCGGAGTGCCTTTCAGTGAAAGTGCGAGCGGCTTGATTGACGGCGGTGTGAATTATGACTGTTCAGGCACATCCGCAACCGATTGGACGATATATCTGCCAAAAATCAATTATTTGGCATATCAAACAGTTAGTTTAACATTCCAAGCAACGAGCAACTGGCAAACGTTCGGTTTTGTCAGTGGCGGAAGAATTGCGGACTCTGGTGGCAGTGCGTTGACAGGGACGATCACATTTACAAATAACGGTGATGGAACAGTTACTTGCGTTATCAGCGAAGCAGTTAAAGGTAATATTTCCTATACAATAACGGACAGCAATGTATTGAACGGTACAACGGCGTTTACGTTATTCTGGAACCAAGGCGCGGTATATAGACAGATGTCCTTTGGCCCTATCAGTGCAACCTATCAAGTATCTGCGGAAAAGATTGACGGAATTTCTTATGAAAAAAAAGAGATTGCTATTGACAATATTCCCCATTTCGCTGTTACGGAAAAGGTGGTAGCTGGGTCGGTTTCCGTAAGTTGTGCTGATAGTACGACGGCGACTCCGTTAAACTTGCCTTTAATCAACTACTCTTTGTATGAAAGAGTAACGATGGATTGGAGTGTAAGTGGCTGGACGCAAACTGGGCAAGGTGGCGATTTGTGGTTCTATAACAATGGCGATGCGCTTGGTGGTACGGTTACGATTGTAAACAACGGCGATGGCACGTTGACCTTTACGATGATAGAAACGGTAGCAGGGCAAGGCACGCATACCAAAACCATTAGCGATAGCGCAATTGTAAATGGGAAAACGGCTTTGACTTTGAATGGTAAGAGCCTTGTAGGCGCACAAACGCTTGTAGCTACGAATATCAAGGCATACAACGGCAAAGAACCCGTAAGCAGTAGCCCTGTTGAATATGTTTTGAAAGACTTCTCGTTATCTACTTATGAAACAACCGTTTATGACACGGACGCCCCTGAACGCGGTGAATTGCTTGTTGCATTGGCTTCGGATGGGGAAAGAATTTCCTTGGAAGCGCAAAACGTTGTAAACAGCGACGGAACGGAAAATATTTATACGGTTACCTTGCCTTGGATTGATTATTCGGCGTTGAATTACGTAAAAACGACCATTTCCACTAACAATGGTAAGGCGATTGGCTTTGCAACTAACGATATGCTTTCGTTGGTACAATATCACGACACGACCAACGATACGTGGCCTATGTACGATACCGAGTTAACGCTTATGTATGAAAACGGTGTGTTGGCGGCAACGCTTTGGCATCAAGGATATACAAAGACGATTACGGTGACCGACGAGGACGTAATTAACGGCAATAAGGGCTTCTCCTTCTACGTGAAAGGCGTTGCTTATACGGGCTATCAAATGACGGATTTGGTGGCAAACGGTAAGAGTAGCTACATTGTCAAGAATGAAACGCAGGCGTTGGATTTGAGCGAGCAAAGCGGAAATACGGAATATTCCGAATATCGTATTGCTTGGTATGCGCATGACGCTTGGACGAATGATTATTACAACTACGAGTTTGCCGCGCAGGAGCTTGCTTCCTTCTTGAATAGATGGACGGGCAAGAAATATCAGCTTGTAAAAATGTACGGAGGCGAAGCGATACAACCCGACTCAAAATATATCGTTCTTGGCGGTCAGCTTGCGGAAGAAGCAGGTATGACGTTGGACGGTTTGGAAAAGAGCAACGGCTATAAAATCGTACAAAATTATACAAACTTGTATATTTGCAGCGAAACATCGGAAGGTACGCTCAGCGGGTTGTATGGATTCTTGAAAGAACAAGCGGACGTTACGTTCTATACTGACGAAGTGTTTACCGAAAACGTAACGGAAAACAGCGCGACGGTGGGGGCAGGTATGGATATAATCTTTAATCCTTCCTTTAATGGTGCGCAGGCTGGTTATGCAGAAATGCAATATAGCGAAGCATATCAACGTCGTTTGGGTATGTATGCAGATTGGAATACGGCAAAGGGCGCGGCGCTTAAAGGCGCGGCAACCGAATGGGACGCTACTTTGACGACTGGTGGGCATAATATGCTTGAAGTATTCCCTTACGAGACGTACGGCTCGACCTACTCGGATTGGTACACGACGGTAAGCGGAACACGACAGCTCAACTTCACGAGCAGCAATACGCATTTACAGGAAATGAAGGATATGTTCGTAGAATCTGCAAAAGTCGTTATTGCAAATTATCCTCAGATTGAATATTTTGAATTTGGTCAGCCCGACAGTCAATACGGACCTGACGTTGCAGGATATTTGTCCTTTATGAACGACGTTGCGGCAACGCTTGACGCTTGGCTTGCGGTGGAAAATCCTGACAGGACGATTGCGCTTGTTATGTATGCGTATAACTCTACGAGAACAGCGCCTGCAAGCGGTGAAATCTACAACGGCGATAACGTATACGTAACGGTATACTTTGCGCCCGTAGGTATGCGTTATACGGAAAAGGTTGACGGTAGCAGTACGTATCACAAGAATACAACCGAGAACGAATGGGACGGCAGTATTACGGTGTACGAATCCTTGGCTTCTTGGACAAAGCTCGAAGGCTTCAACAAGGACAGAAACCTTATTTATTGGATGTACGGTACGGATTTTTACAGCTACATGATGCCCATTGACACGCTCACGAACTTGCAGTACAATTATCAGAAGCTGCACGAAACGGGTACGGATATGATTAAATATCAATTCCAGACGGGCAGTAAGGACAGCGTAGGCTCCGATTGGCAGAGGTTGAAGACCTATCTTTCCTCCGAGCTTGCAAAAGACGTCAATGCGGACGTAACAAGCTTGCAGGCGAATTTCATGGACGCTATGTACGGCGCAGGTGCAACGTATATGCAACAACTTCTTTCGGCGCAGCAAGCACATTGTGCGTATGATAATTTCAACAGTTTAGATTCTGTACTCTATTCGAATTATACAGAACAATACTTCGGGATTATCAACGGTTCGACCAAGCTTATGTCGACTAGATACTTCAGCAAAGATGCGCTGAATACATGGATGGGATATATCAATAGCGCAAAGGCTGCGGTAAACGCGGACGTAAATCTTTCAGCCGATGAAAAAGCGGGATATATTGAGCGTATTGAGGTGGAAGCCTTGTCTATCCGTTATATGCTTATTAAACTACACGGTGTAACGACGTACGATGCAAGCACTTCCGCATGGGAAACGCACGCGGCAAGTCTTGGTTGCGTTACGACATCGGAAAGCTAATTTATAATTAGGGAAAGACCTTACCAAAAGGTAAGGTCTTTCTTGAAATAAAGAATACATTTTAAGGAGTGGGATTATGGCTTACGAATATATTGAAAGATTTAAAAAAATGGGCTTTGGGTTGTTTTGCCACTTTGGTTTATACAGTAGACAAGGCATCGGCGAATGGGCGTCGCATATTTACAAGGTTGACAGAAACGAATATAACAAATTAACGCAAGAGTTTGATATCGCAAAAGATTGGGCAAAGAAGCTTGTGGCAACGGCAAAGAGCGCAGGTTGTAAATATATTACGCTTACGACCCGTCACCACGAAGGGTTTTCCTTGTTTGATACTTGCGGATTAAATGAATTTGACGCTCCTCATTCCGCATGCGGTAGAGATTTGGTGCGGGAATTTGTAGATGCGTGTAATGCGGAAGGAATCGTTCCGTTCTTGTATCATACCTTGCTCGACTGGTGGCATCCCGACTATAAAGAGAATTTCCCTAAATATATTGATTATTTAATTGATAGCGTGGAAATTCTTTGTAAAAACTATGGAAAAATCGGTGGGCTTTGGTTTGACGGTTTCTGGGATAAGCCTGATGCGGATTGGCAGTTTGACCGTTTATATGCAACCATTCGTAAATACCAGCCCGAAGCTATGATTATCAACAATACGGGGCTTAGCGCGCTTGGCGAAGTGAGCCACGAGGAAATTGACAGCGTAACGTTTGAACGTGGAAAACCCACTTTTGTCGATACAAGCAAAAGACCGATTGCAGGGGAAATGTGCGAAGGAATTAGCGACCATTGGGGATTTGCGGCAGGGGATTTATGCTTTAAATCTGTTCCGCAACTTATCGAAACATTGCTCGATTGCAGAAAATACAACTGTAATCTTTTGCTCAATGCAGGTCCGACGGAAGACGGTACGTTGACTGTGATTGAAACGGAGCTTTTGAAATATCTTGGGCGTTGGATTAAGACGAATGAAGAGCTTGTTTACAATGCAATTCCTGCTGATATTCAGGCTGAAAATGCGGATGTGTTTGTAAACGGTGAATATTATTATGCAGCTATCCGCAGAGTGCCTATGGGTGCAAACGTAAACGTTGCAAGACCTGAAGATAATAAGGTAATCAAAGTTCACACGGATAAAACGATTACGGAAGCCGCTTGGTTGGATGACGGGACTGCGATCGAATTGGAGGACGGGCAAACCTTTAAGGCAGCTCCGTTCCCTTACGGTAAAAGCGGTAGTGTTCGTGTGGCAAAGTTTAAGCTGAAATAAGGAGTAGATTATGAAAATCAATTTCTTGGGCGATAGCATTACGGAAGGCGCGTTTGCCGGAGTTTTAGAAGACCGATATTCTACGTTAACGGCAAAACATTTTGGTGCGGAGGAATGTAATTTCGGGGTATCGGGGACGCGTATTGCAAAGCAAGTAAAGCGTACCAACAATCCCGATGACGATGTTTTTATGTGTCGTGCAATGAAAATGCCAACGGATGCGGAGTTTACGTTTGTGTTTGGTGGAACCAATGATTACGGACACGGCGACGCAAAGTTGGGTGCGTTTGAGGATAGGGATGACTATACCTTTTATGGCGCTTTTCATAATCTCGTTGCGTACATGGTATCTTCGTTTTCAAAAGATAAGCTGTGTTTTATCCTGCCGATTCCGCGTTTTGACCAAGACAATCCTTACGGCGATGGAAGCAAAGACGAGCCGATTGCCCCCATGTCGGCATATGTAGAGGCTGAAAAAGAAGTGCTTGCCTATTACGGTGTGGAATATCTTGATTTATCAGATAAATTTTATATTCCGACAACGCAGCAGGACGATGGAAATTTATATAAGGACGGGTTGCATCCCAACGCAAAAGGACATCGTTTTCTTGCCGATTGTTTAATCGAGTATTTAACGAAAAAAGGTTTACGTTAAAGTGAAGGCGGTTATTGAAAAAATCGGGAGAGAAATAGGGATGCCCTATATTATATCCGAGCAATTAAAAGAAATATCCATCGATAACGCTTTTACCTGTGTGCAGGGGCAAGATTACGGTTATGGGTTAGGCGTTCGTGTAAGGCAAAAAGCTACCGATTGGGGATTAAATAAGGGCGAATTTGGTTGGGACGGTGCGGCAGGCTCTTACGTTATGATAGATTCTGAAAAGAAAGTCTCTATTTTTATAGGTATGCATTTACTGAACTGGACTGCCGTTTTTACGGGGAAACATTTGCAGATTGTGGAGAAATTATATAAAGAATTGCATTTATAGAGGAACTTTATGGAAAAAATAGAGATTATAGAGTTTAATGGTTATACGGCAACGGTAATTATTCCCGAACGTCCTAACGGGAAATGGATTTGGAAAACGGAATTTTTATACGCTTTCGATCAAGCCGAAAGGGCTCTTTTAGAACTAGGTTATACGAGAGTATATTACCAAATTAGTGATAAATACGGTAGCCCGTCTGCAATGAAACTCATGAAAGAGTTTTATCATTTTGTAGTTAAAAATTTCCATTTAGACAAGAAATGTGTGTTGTTTGGGTTTAGCAGAGGCGGATTATATGCATTCAATTTCGCTATTGCTTACCCTGCATTTGTCGATAAAGTATATTTAGACGCGCCTGTATTAGACTTAAAAACGTGGCCGCCCAAAGGCAGCTTAGAACAGAACCAAATGTTTGAAGAATATGGGTTAAACGCAGACAGTCTTGCTACATTCAAAGGAAATCCGATCGATAAATTAGACGAGTTTTTTGCGTTGAATATTCCGCTTTTAATCATAGCAGGAGGGAAAGACGAAGTAGTTCCCTTTGATAAAAATGCCGGACGCTTAATTGATTATTGCCGAGAAAAAGATATAAGAATTACAGCAATCATCAAGGCAGATGGATTACACCATCCACATTCGCTTGACGATGTTCAACCTATTTTAGATTTTGTAAATTAGCATAAACTGATGAGATAGTAATGAGATAATGTTTTTTCAGACGAAGAGATTTTTAATGGATATAAAAATTTATTTAATGCAGTGAAAAGGGTTGCGGAGTTGGCAAGGTAAGGAAACGCTTGCGGGAATGCAAAAAACATCGTAAAAGATCATAAAAATTACTTGATTTTATTAAAAATCTATGGTATAGCATTCACGCAAGCCGACCAAATCGCCGTTATGGCGAAGAATATTGTTTCAGATTGCCATTATAGGCATTATGGTTTCGAGCTTGTTGACAAGCGAAGTGTGTCGTTTTTGTTTAGTCTGATGAGTGATTGTATTGTCTAATATATTGTATTTTTCAATGTTATAAAGAGAAAATATATGCTAAAAAAGAGGTTTTTTTAAAGGGAAAAACAGGTATAAAACGAGGGGTGACCGAGCTGGTCACCCCTCAAATTTTGATACGCAGTAAACAAAGAAAAGAGGAATTGAAAAAATCACTAATAATAAGCAATTATGACCACCAGTTGAACTGGTGGTCATGATTTTCTTAAAATTGTAATAAACTTCAATTTTATCGTCAAAAAGAATTATTTTATCTATATATCTAAAAATGATTTTTTGAATATTAAAGTTTGAGCTTTGTTTTAAGTATTCAATTATTTTTTCTTTAGTCAGTTTATTTTTTGCTAGAATTTTAGCATTTCTTGTCGGTAATTTTATTTTGCCTAAATTTTCGACGAAACATCTACTTTAATCTCTTGAGTTTGTGTATTTTTTACTTTTATAACTGTAATATTATTCTATTCTCATCATTCTATATCCCACGCCGATATGAGTTTGAATATACTGTGGAGAATCTGGTTCTATTTCAATCTTCTTTCGAAGCGTTGCCATAAATACACGCAAGGACGCAACGTTGCTTTCCCAAGCCGCGCCCCAAATCTTTTGCGTTATAAAGGTATGGGTGAGAACTTTTCCTACGTTTTGAGAAAGTAAACATAGCAATTTGTATTCAATAGGTGTTAAATGTAACTCGTTGTCGTTAATATACGCGCAACCTGCGGCATAATCAATTTTAAGATTACCGTTTGTAAATAGTGAGTCCGATTGCATTGCTGAATGCAAGACAGACAATCTTCGTGTGGTAACACGAATTCTCGCAAGCAATTCTTCCACAGAAAACGGTTTGGTTAAATAATCATCAGCGCCTGCATCCAACGCTTCTATTTTATCGTAATCTTCACTTCTGGCGCTGATAACGATAATTGGCGTTTCCGACCAAGTACGTATCTTTTTTATTACCTCTATCCCGTCAGTATCAGGAAGCCCTAAATCAAGCAAAATAATATCGGGATTGTGTGAAGATGCTTGCATTATTGCGTTTTCTCCGTTTTGAGCGGTTAAATATTTGTATTCGTGCGCCTTTAACGTCGTCGTAATTAAATTACGGATAGGCGCGTCATCTTCAACTATCAATATCACAGGATTATTCATTTATTTTTATCTCTCCAATAGGTAAAGTAAAGGTAAATATAGCGCCACTCGGCACGTTGTCTTTTACAAAAATTTCTCCGCCGTGCACGCTAATTATAGATTTACAAAGAGCAAGACCTAACCCGATGCTCCTACGACTATCTGCCATCTTGTTTGCTCCTGTATAAAACATATCAAAAACACGCTCTTTTAATTCATCTGGAATACCTGCGCCGTTGTCAGCAATACTAATTATTGCTTTATCTTTTTGTTTTTCAGTGGTTATAGTTATCATTGAATCTTTCGGCGTATATTTTATAGCGTTATCAAGGATATTGATAATAATTTGAATAATTAAGCGTGTATCCATTTTTGCAAGCAAAAATTCATCTTTATGGACTACGGTTATTTTTTGTCCACCTTGACGCATATGAACGTGTTTAACGGCTTCAGCCACAACCTCGTCAATAAGTTCAGCCGTGAAGTTTAGATTCATTCTGCCTTCTTCAAGGCGAGTTATGGACAACAAGTTTTCAACAAGATTTATAAGCCACATTGAATCGTTGTAAATGTCGTTATAAATTGATAATTTAGTCTGTTCGTCAAAGGAAGATGCGTTTGAAATAAGATTGCTCGCATTTCCCGAAATAGCAGTCAACGGAGTACGCAAGTCGTGTGAAATTGCACGAAGTAGATTTGCACGCAATTGTTCATTTTCGGCAAGCACTGCGGCAAGTTCTTTTTCTTTTGCGTTAAAAAGATTTTCAAGAGCTAACGCACATTCGCCCACAAGTGATAATACAATATTATTCTCAAAAGAATCAATTTCTTTTTCATTCTTATATACGGCAACGATACCATATGTTCGTAATTGCGTTTTAAGGGGATAGTAATCACATCTTAGTTGAGCATCTTTATAATCATAAGAATGGTTTATAAGTATGCTCGTAGCTATATTAAGTTCCTTTTCTCCTATCTGAAATGAATCATCTAACGCATAAACGAGAGTTTGCAAAGCATCTTTATTTTGCTTAAAAATAACAATTTCTCTATTTAATAACTTTTTTAATTGCTCCGCCGTTATTTTCAAAACTTCTTCGTCGTCGCTTGCTCGTTGTAATAACCGATTAGCATCAAAAAGAATTTTCGTTCGATATGCCGCTTGTGAAGATTGTTTCGTTTGGTTATGCATTTTAGACGCCAAACTACCCGTAATTAAAGAAGCGACAAACATAATCGCAAACGTAATAGGATATCCGTCACCGTAAGCCATTAATGAAAATCTCGGCTTTGTAAATAGAAAATTAAATATCAATACGCTTGCTACCGAAGAAAATCCCCACGCTAATTTACTGCTCGTAACTATAGACGTTATCAACACACCAAGAATGTAAAGCGTTATAATATTAGCTTCAGAAAAGCCAAGATGGGCAAAAAATAGTCCAATTAAAGAAGCAACTATAATTATTCCAAGACTTATTGCAAGGTCTTTGACAATAGACAAAGCATTTGTTTTCTTAAATAAAGTTTCTTTTTGTTCTCTTAAATCAGAATCAGCATCAGGAATAATATGAATATCTATATTCGTAGCAAGAGCAATCAATTTATCTGCAAGAGTAGGTTTTGGTATAATTCCCGCTCTTTTCGTTGCAGTTCTACCGATAACGATTTTGGTAGCCCCTGACGTTTTTGCGTATTCAGCCATTTGAAGCGCTACGTCATCACTATAAACGGTCACAATCGTTGCTCCCATTCGTTCTGCAAACTTTATATTATTTTGTAATCGCTTTGCATTTTCCTCTGATAACACTTCACTTTGGGAAGTTTTGATATACAACGCAGTAAGAGTAGCGTCAAACGCTCTTGCCATTTTCGATGCTGTTTCAACAATTTTTGAATTGGAAGGAGCAGAAGATAGCCCAACTAAAATATGTTCTTTTTTCTTGGATTGTTTTTCCTCATTTTGCACCATACTTCATCTCCTTTTTATTTTTTACATTTCTATTATAACATATCTTTTCAAAAAAATCTATTACTGTCTACACTCCCCAATAAATTTATTCGTCGCAACAGTCATCATCGTTTGAAATAACTACTTTCATCTTGCCACCTTTTTCTCTAATCTTTTTTATGTCTGAAAAGATTTCTTCGTCCGATGCATCTTCGTTATGTATGATTCGTGTCGGTTTTTCTTCATCTTCTCTAAAATACGGTTTATAATTATCGTTCAAAAATTTGTCAAGACGTTTCATAACGAAAAAACCGAATACAAAAATAGCCAACATAGTTATTACTAATAATATATCTCTTAATACTTCGTTTTCCATTATGTAACCTCCTTACAAATTTGTATTTTTACCGTTTTTATATATTAAAACATTTTTTTAATGCTTTATACTCTCCACACACGAGCAACGTTTTCTTTGATGTTAGTACAGTGTCAGGCGCAAACATTGCGTTTATTTTTCCATTTTCCTTAATCGCTATGATATTAACGTTATATTTCTTACGTATATCAATTTGCAAAATGCTTTTACCTATCCACTCTTTGGGAACGGATACTTCAAAAATCGAACAAGATTCATCTAACTCGATATAGTCTAAAATATGGTCTGCGCTATATCGAATCGCCATCCAAGAAGCAAGTTGCTTTTCGGGATATACTATTTCGTCTGCGCCGTTCCGTAATAAGAATTTTGCTTGTCCGTCACGTTCAGCACGCGAAACAACTTTCTTAGCTCCAAGTTCTTTCAACAAACAAGTGGTTTCAAGCGAACTTTGAAAATCGCCTCCGATGGTGACAATACAAACATCGTAATTATCCACGCCAAGCGAACGTAAAAATAATTCGTTTGTACTATCCCCAATTTGTCCATTGGTTACAATAGGCATAATCTCATTGACCTTTTCTTCGTCGTGGTCAACTGCCATAATTTCGTGTCCAAGTTCGTTTAATTTCATAGCGATATGCTTTCCAAAACGACCAAGCCCAATAAGCAAAATTGATTTTTTCTTCATATATCTTCTCCTTAACCTACCGTTATGTTGTCTATTGGCAACTTTGAAACTTGTTTTTTATTTCCACCTAAAGCCGCATATATAAGGGTTAACCCGCCAACACGACCAAAAAACATCAAAATCATCAATATTATTTTCGATATTATCCCAAGAGATGGCGTAATACCTAGAGTTAATCCAACCGTACCGATTGCCGATGCCGTTTCAAAAAGGCATGTCATAATTGGCAACCCTTCAATGGAACTCATTATCATTCCGCCAAGCACAAACAACGTTACGTACATCAAGAATATTGTAATAGCATTCTTAACAGTAGCATCATCTATTCTACGTTTCATAAGTTCTGCATTGTCTTTTTTCTTGAATACGGATATTGCAGAAGAGAATAATACCGCAACCGTAGTCGTTTTCATACCGCCTGCCGTAGAACCCGGCGAGCCTCCAATTAACATAAGAATTATCATAAGCAACAAGCCTGTTCCACTAATAGCGGTTATATTTGCCGTATTAAATCCTGCCGTTCTCGGGGTTATGGCTTGAAATAAAGAAACGAGAATTCTTTCGCCTATCGGTAAAGAAGTAAACTCAAAGAAAAAGAAATAAACAGAAGGGATAAAGATTAAAAGTCCCGTTACAAGTAGAACGACTTTACTTTGAGTTCTATATTTCTTTACACTCCATTTATGTTTGCAAACGTCTTCCCATACAAGAAAACCAATACCGCCTATTACAATTAACAGCATAACAGTTATATTAATTATGGGTTGTGCAGAAAAATTTGTTAGCGAACTGAAATCTCCACTTTTCGT
>JAFTTJ010000031.1 GCA_017466825.1 Clostridia bacterium | reverse complement strand
GAATATTCGCATTTTGAAGTCGGCCATTCTTGACGGCGAAATATATATCATCCCGTCCGAACCTGCGCCGAAATGTCTTTCCGAAAGGCGGATGGACAATTCTTCTATATTTTCGGGGACTTCTCCGTATACGTATAAATAGTCGTTTCCAAGTCCGTGCATCTTTGTAAAATGCATAATTTCCCTCCTTTAATCGTCTATCTTAGATATTCCTATCGTTACTTCTTCTAAAACGTCGAGCAAAACCTTAACCGTGTCAAGCGACGAAAGAACAGTGACGTTGTTCTCTATTGCACAACGTCTAATTGCAGCACCGTCTTCATAATGAACACCCGACAAAATCGCGCGTGTATTTATTACGTAACTGACGTATCCCGCACGAATGGAATCGAGAATTTCTTCGCTCCCTTCACTGAGTTTTCTACGAACTCTTGTTCTGATTCCGTGTTCTTTCAAAAAGTTAGCCGTGCCGATTGTAGCTTCAATATTAAAGCCCATATCATAAAAGCGTTTAACGAGTGGAAGCGCCTCTTCTTTATCTTCGTCGGCAAGCGTTACAACCGCAGTTCCGTAATTTTGCATATGAACCCCCGACGCTATGAAAGCCTTATACATCGCTCTATGCAATTTTTTATCATAGCCTATCGCTTCTCCCGTAGATTTCATTTCGGGCGAAAGATACGAGTCCATTCCTTTTAGTTTAGAGAATGAAAATGCAGGTGCTTTTACGTACCAGCGCTCTTTTTCTTTTGGATAAATCTCGGTTATACCTTGTTCTTGCAACGATTTTCCAAGTATAACGAGCGTAGCAATATCAGCCAAGCTATACCCCGTTGCTTTGGACAAGAACGGAACTGTTCTCGATGAGCGAGGGTTGACTTCGATAATATAAACGTCTTCTTTTTCATCAACGATAAATTGAATATTGAAAAGACCAATTATACCGATACCAAGCCCAAGTTTTTCCGTATATTCAAGAATCGTCTTTTTTACCTTGTCAGAAATACTGAAAGTAGGATATACGCTTATGCTGTCGCCGGAATGCACACCCGTGCGTTCGACAAGTTCCATTATTCCAGGAACGAACACGGTTTTTCCGTCACAAACCGCATCAACTTCTACTTCTTTTCCACGGATATATTTATCCACCAAAACGGGTTTGTCTTCATCAATTTCTACCGCATTTTTTAAGTAATGACGAAGTGCTTGCTCTTTTGCGACTATTTGCATTGCTCTACCACCCAAAACGAAAGATGGACGAACAAGAACGGGATATCCGATTTCTTTTGCCGCTTTTATGCCGTCTTCTATATTTGTAACAGCATAGCCTTTAGGCTGCGGAATATTAAGTTCTTTAAGCAATTTTTCAAACGCATCCCTGTTTTCTGCTTTTTCGATAGCGTTGCAATCTGTGCCGATTATCTTAACACCCCTTTCTCGTAACGGCTCCGCAAGATTTATCGCCGTTTGCCCGCCAAGAGAGGCAATTACGCCTTCGGGTTTTTCAAGGGCTATTACGTTCATAACGTCTTCGGGCGTTAAGGGTTCAAAGTACAGTTTGTCGCTTGTCGTGTAATCGGTGGAAACCGTTTCGGGATTATTATTGATAATTATAGCCTCATATCCTGCCGCTTTAATGGTTTTTACTGCATGGACTGTAGAATAATCAAACTCTACCCCTTGTCCTATACGGATAGGACCACTGCCTAATACAAGTATTTTTTTTTATTGGATACGATAGATTCGTTTTCTTCTTCGTACGTTGAATAAAAATACGGAACGTAACTCTTAAACTCCGACGAGCAAGTGTCTATCATTTTGTAGACGGGGAAAATATTTTCACGCTTTCTCAAATTGAATACTTCAGTTTCTGTCTTTTTCCAAAGTTTTGCTATTTCTTTATCTGAAAAGCCTGTCTTTTTGGCGTCGAATAGCGTTTCAATATCTAAGGGATTGTTTTTTATCTCTCTTTCTTCGTCAATTACGTTTCTTAATTTGCGCAAAAAGAAATTGTCAATCTGCGTTTTTTCTCCTATCTCTTCAAGCGATACGTTTCTTCTTAAAAGTTCGGCAATGGCGTAAATTCTATCGTCTGTGCCGTGCTTAATATAATCAAGCAAGTCTTTCGTTGCCACGCCGTCGAACTTACTCATATACAAATGGTAAACACCGATTTCAAGTGAACGTATTCCTTTCAATAAGCTCTCTTCAAAAGTCCTACCCACACTCATCGTTTCGCCCGTTGCTTTCATTTGTGTGCCGAGTTCATTATTTGCATCGGTAAACTTATCGAAAGGAAACCTCGGCATTTTAGTGACAACGTAGTCGAGCGCGGGTTCAAACGCAGCCGAAGTATTTGCAAGCGTTATTTCTTCCAAACGCATTCCGACTGCAACTTTTGCAGATACTCTTGCAATAGGATATCCACTTGCTTTGCTTGCAAGTGCGGACGAGCGGGATACTCTGGGATTGACTTCTATTAAATAATACTGAAAAGATTTTGGATTAAGCGCAAACTGAACGTTACAACCGCCTTCAATTTTAAGTTCCCTTATAATTTTTAATGCGCTATCTCGCAACATGTGATACTCTTTATTCGTCAACGTTTGCGACGGACAAACTACAATAGAATCACCCGTATGTATCCCGACAGGATCGAGATTTTCCATGTTACAAACGGTAATCGCCGTATCGTTTGCGTCACGCATTACCTCGTACTCTATTTCCTTAAAGCCTTTTATACTCTTTTCAACAAGCACTTGATGCACGGGAGACAACGTAAGGGCGTTTTTTAGAATTTCAGCGCACTCCTTTTCATCATCAGCAAAACCACCGCCCGTTCCGCCTAACGTAAACGCAGGACGTAAAACAACGGGATAACCGATTTGCTTTGCTATTTGTAATCCTTCTTCTATCGTGTTAGCGATTTCGGAAGGTAAAACGGGTTCTCCTAAATCCTCACAGAGTTTCTTAAAGAGTTCTCTATCTTCCGCTCTTTCAATACTTTCGCTTTTCGTACCTAAAAGTTCACATCTACACTCTTTAAGAACGCCTTTCTTTTCAAGTTGCATTGCCAAATTCAAACCCGTTTGACCACCTATCCCCGGCAAGATTGCGTCAGGGCGTTCGTATCTTACAATTTTTGCAATATATTCAAGCGTTAAGGGCTCCATATAAACCTTATCCGCAATTGTCGTATCTGTCATTATCGTTGCAGGGTTGGAATTACAAAGAATCACTTCATATCCCTCTTCTTTAAGAGCAAGACAGGCTTGCGTACCCGCATAATCGAATTCCGCTGCCTGACCGATAATGATTGGTCCCGAGCCAATGACAAGTATCTTTTTAACGTCGTTTCTTTTAGGCATTTTTGTTCTCCTTGATGATATTGATAAACTTATCGAAAAGATAGCTACT
>JAFTTJ010000030.1 GCA_017466825.1 Clostridia bacterium | reverse complement strand
GCCCGAGAGTTCTAATTCGTCACGAAGTTCAAATGCGTTGCTCAAATTCCCATTATGCGCAAGTGCTAATTTCCCTTTTTGATGATTTACTTCTATGGGTTGACAATTATTTCTCGTTGTTCCTCCCGTGGTACCGTATCTTACGTGTCCCACAGCCATTGTTCCCATGGGAAAGGCAGCCAACTTTTCTTTAGAAAATACTTCGCTGACAAGCCCTATATCTTTATGCGAATAAAAAAGTCCGTCGTCGTTGACCACGATTCCCGCGCTTTCTTGTCCTCGGTGTTGAAGTGCATAAAGTCCGTAATAAGCAATATTCGCAACATTTTCGGGTTGTGGGGAAATAATACCGAACACTCCGCATTCTTCGTGTATACTCATTATCCATTATTCTCCTTTTTATCTATTGCCGCTTTTATAAACCCTTTGAATAACGGATGTGCGTTATTCGGTCTGCTCTTAAACTCCGGATGGAACTGTACGCCGACGTAAAACGGACGCACTGTTATTTCCACCGTTTCAACCAATCTTTCATCCGGCGACGTTCCGGAAAGTTTCAATCCTGCTTTTTCGAACGCTTCTCTGTATTCGTTATTAAATTCATAACGGTGACGATGGCGTTCGGATATTTCTCTTTTTCCGTAACATCTTTCCATCGTCGTTCCGTTCTTTATTTTGCAGGGATAACTGCCGAGCCTTAACGTTCCGCCTTTATCTATATCGTCGCTTTGTCCGGGCATAAAATCTATCACCTTATTCTTGCAAAGCTCGTCAAATTCGCCCGAGTTTGCGTCTAAGATACCGAGAACGTTTCTTGCATATTCGATTACGGCAATCTGCATCCCTAAACATATCCCGAAAAACGGGATAGCGTTTTCTCTTGCATATTTTACAGCCGTAATCATTCCTTCTATTCCACGACCGCCAAAACCACCGGGAACGATAATCCCATCCGCTTCGCTAAGCTCTTCTTTTACATTTTCTTGACTTAACGTTTCCGAATCAACCCATTTTATGTTGATACGTGCACCGTATTCGTAGCCTGCATGTCTTAACGCTTCGGCGACCGAAAGATAAGCGTCGTGAAGTCTTACGTACTTTCCTACAAGCGCAATCGTCACGGTTTTTGCCCTGTTCTTAATTCTTTCAATCAGGTTTGTCCACTCCGTCAAATCAGGTTCTTTCGTTTCAAGCCCCAATTCTCTGCATACCACGCTTGAAAAATTAGAATTTTCAAGCATGAGTGGTGCTTCGTAAAGGTTAGACAAAGTTAAATTTTCGATAACACAATCCGGTTTGACGTTACAAAAAAGCGATATTTTTTTAAATATTTCTTTTTCGAGCGGCTCGTCCGCACGAAGCACTATAATATTTGGATTTATGCCCATACCCTGTAATTCCTTGACAGAGTGCTGCGTAGGTTTTGATTTGTGTTCGTCGGAACCTTTTATGTACGGAACAAGCGTAACGTGAATAAACAAGCTGTTTTCTCTTCCGACCTCCAAAGATATTTGTCTTACCGCTTCCAAAAAAGGCTGACTTTCTATATCGCCTATCGTTCCTCCGATTTCGGTTATAACAACGTCGGCATCCGTTTGTTTTCCGACACGGTAAACGAATTCCTTTATTTCATTCGTAACGTGTGGTATAACCTGAACGGTAGAGCCTAAATATTCGCCCCGACGCTCTTTATTCAAAACGTTCCAATACACCTT
>JAFTTJ010000025.1 GCA_017466825.1 Clostridia bacterium | reverse complement strand
GTCGCTAGCATTGGTTTGTTGCGGTGAAGAAGAGTCTACGTCTTCGCCCGACTCTACCCCTGAATCGATTACGATTTCAGTAAGTGAATCTGAAAGCGAAAGCGAGAGTGAAAGCCTTTCGGTTTCTGTTGCGGAAAAACACAACTTAACGCACGTGCCCTACCGCGACGCAAATTGCAGAAGGGCGGGCAACATTGACTATTGGCAATGCAAAGACTGCGACAAGTATTTTTCGGACAGCGCAGGCAAAACTGAAATTACCAAGGCGGATACGGTTATAGCGCAACTTGCGCACACGGTTTATTTCGTTGAAGGCGAAGACAGCACTTGCGAAGAAGAAGGTATTCTAAGTCACTACGCGTGTGAAACTTGTCCCACGCTCTTTTCCGACGACAAGGGCGCAAACAGAATAAACGAGAAAGATTTGACCATTGCTAAAAAACCCCACGAAATGATTCATAACGACCCCGTATTAGCCCAACGTTACGAAAGCGGAAAGGTAGAATATTGGGAATGCGACATCTGCGGTAAGTTTTATCTTGACGAAATAGGCGAAACCCAAGTTGAAGCAAGCGACCTTACGACTAAAGCGCCCTATTCGGCAGTCGATTTCGTAGTAGAAGTCGAAACGGGCAAAGATCCGGTTATCTTACATCTTGCGGACACTCAAATTATAGATTTGTCGCAAGCGCCTTCAAATTACGGGGGAGATCGTAATTATTGGTTCTGGCAGAAAGGTCAAATGTACAATAGATGTTTTGCTTATATAAAAGAAGCCGTCGAAGCGACCAAACCCGACCTTATCCTTCTTACGGGCGATATAGTTTACGGTAGATTTGACGATTCGGGCAGTTCCTTCCTTGCTCTCGTAGAATTTATGGAAACTTTAAACGTTCCTTGGGCGCCCGTATTCGGCAACCACGACAACGAAAGCGCAAAGGGCGTTGACTGGCAATGCGACCAGTTTGAAAACGCTGAAAATTGCTTATTCTTGCAAAGAGAACTTACAGGTAACGGCAACTATTCGGTAGGTATTGCTCAAGACGGATATATTACTAGAGCCTTCTATATGCTGGATACCAACGGTTGCGCAAGCCCAAGTAACGCAACTCTTGCAAACACTCATTTCAGAAGAGAAATCGGTATTTTCGGCGACCAAATTAGTTGGTATACGGAAGCGATTTTAGAACTTAAAAAATCTATGCCTAGCGTAAAGATTTCGTTTGCTTACCATATTCCGCAAAACGGTTTCGTAAAGGCTTTTGAAAAGTACGGTTATACGAAAGGACAAACTGCCGTAATAAATATTGACGAACACCCTGAAAAAGGCGACGGCGATTTCGGTTACCTTAGCGGATATATGGGCGAATGGGACGCAAATGGTAAAATTCAGTCGGATATGATAGGGCTCGGAGCGGACTCTTTCTTCGTCGGACACGAACACAATATTAGCGCAAGCGTAGTTCATAACGGCGTGCGTTATCAGTTTGGTTGTAAGTCTAGCGAATACGACAAGTTTAATCAACTTCAACCTAACGGAACGGTAGTGTTTAGCGACGTAAAGGTTGTAAACGACACCAAAAAGTCGCTTGTCGGCGGAACTGTATTCAGTTTACAAAAAGGCGACGGCACGATAATAAATCCTTATATTTACTATTGTGAAAACGGTGTTTACGGAAAGGCTTAATTTTAGTTGCAAAATTTTTGCGCCCGAGCGGTTGCTCGGGCGCATTTTATATGGCGGAACGGTTTTTACTTTACTAAGTCTAGATATAAGTTTTAATATAAAACTTAAAAAATAAAGCCCTAAAACGCCAAAAAAATTTACAAAAACTACTAAATTTTAATTGACAATTTGCTTTAGCGGTGTTATACTAAAGAAAAAATCAAAGGAGGTAAGAAACGTGTTAATAAGAGAAAAGTCGAACTCAAATAACTCAATACTTTTTTATCATGCAAGCGCCTCCGGAGTAATAGTCTTATAACGAATTGCTTATTATCGTTATTTGAGCCCCGACTGCGTCGGGGCTTTTTTATGTCCTGCGACTCTTCTTTAATGGGGTTAAGTCTGTCGGCGATTAAAAATAAAAGCACGTTTATTATTAAGCGCGCCATTGCATGAGTAAAATTACGCTTGCAAGGGCGCGCTTTTTGCGCGCTTAGATTAAAACTTTCAAAAATAAAGGTAAAATATGAAGACGCTTTTAAATTTACTTAAACCTTATAAAAAACTTTTAATAATAAACGCCATAACCGACGCAATCGGAACGCTAACTTTGATTTTAATGCCTTACGTGATGAGTTATATCGTCGACGAAGGCGTTGCTAAAAGCAATCAGTCGGTACTTTGGATAGGCTCTGGAGTGATGGTTCTTCTTTCGGTCCTTTCAATTATCGGCAGTTTAATCGCAAACTCAACCAATTCGCGCTTGACGACGGGTTATACCGCAGATTTGTTTAAAGCCACTTTTAAAAAGATAAACAGCCTATCGTACGATCAATATTCTAAAATAGGTCCGTCGGGGTTATTGACGCGAGCAACCGACGATATTTGGAATATTGAGGGTATGGCAAATACCGTCGTTTACACTTTGGTAACTATACCTATAATGCTTATCGGCTCGGCGGTGCTTGCTTTTATGGCAGACGTCGTGCTTGCGCTTATATTCGTTGCAGTAGTTCCTATAGTGGGCGTTGTCGTTTTCTTTTTAGTTAAACCCGAGCACGAAATGTGGGAAAAGTCGGATAAATACGTTGACGAACAAAATAAAATCGTAAGAGAGCGTCTTTCGGGGTTAAGAGTCGTAAGGGCTTTTAATAACGACGATAAAGAGCACGGCAGGGCAAAATTTGCCACCGAAGAAATGGCTAAATATATGATTCGCGCAAACGTGCGAAGCGGATTTATCGAACCTATAGCAATGCTTTTGCTAGATATTGCAACCGTCGTCATGGTTGCGGTCAGCGGTGTTAGAGCAACGTCGGGACTTATGGACAACGCAGGCGATATAATTGCAATAGTGCAGTACGTCGCCTTGCTTACGGGTGCGCTTATAAATTTGACGTGGACGATTTCTTGGCTTCCGCGACTTAAAGTTTCGATTGACAGAATAAGCGAAATCCACTCTTTTAAGCAAGAAGATACTCCTTTAGAGCCGTCTGCGGATAAAGGTGAAGAAATCGCGGAAACGGGCGAAAACGATAACTTCGATTTAGAGTTTACTGGGGTAAAATTTACTTATCCTAAATCGAAAGCGCCGACGCTTACGGACGTTAATCTTAAAATAAAAACAGGTGAAAAGGTTGCGATAATAGGCGGAACGGGTAGCGGAAAGACGACTTTCGTAAAACTTGCGCTAGGGCTTTTCGAGCCGGATTGCGGAGTTATAAGCGTTGGTGGAAAAGCGTACGGGGAAGTGGGAAAAGTCGCCGTAAGAAAGAGATTTTCAGTCGCGATGCAAAAACCAATGATTTTTGAAGGGACGATAAAGGAAAATATTAAAATGGGCAATCCCGACTCTACCGACGAAGAGATTTTATCCGCCTTAAAAGACTGCCAAATGGAAAGTTTCATAAACGAGCATGAAGAAGGTTTAAATTACTTTTTGGTTGGTGGCGGACAAAACGTCAGCGGCGGACAAAAGCAAAGAACAAGCATGGCGAGAACGGTTATAAGGCGCGCCGACGTGTACGTTTTTGACGACAGTTTTTCGGCGTTGGACTATCTAACGGAGAGCATTATTCGCGCAAACACCCAAACTCGGCTTGAAGGAAAAACACAAATTATAGTCACGCAAAGGGTGTCAACCGCCCTTTCGGCTCAAAGAATTTTCGTAATGGACGAAGGGCGAATCGTCGACGAAGGCACGCACGAAAGCCTTTTGAAAACGTCGAAGATATACCGTGAAATTTGCGAGTCGCAACTCGGAAAGCAGGCTTTAGGGGGTGGTGAAAATGAGTAAGGCTACGGAACGAAAAAAGTCGGCTTTTGACGTTGTTTTTAGATTGATTAAAGATATGAAGCCCATTTTATGGTGGCTAGTTTTGGCAACTACGGTCAGTCTAGCGTCTGTAATTTTAAACGTTTTCGCCCCCGATTTACTAGGCAAGTTAACTGATACGGTTTACGCTTCAATTAACGATAATCAACCTATTGACTGGCATTTGTTTATTAACGACGTAATTTTACTAGCGCTCGTGTACGTTGGATCTGCGCTACTTGGACTTGCTTCGGTTGCAATTATGAACAATAGCGTATCAAGGCATTTTACTTGTCGCATAAGAGTAAAGATGAGTGAAAAGATTTCAAAGTTGCCGGTTAAAACGGTGGACTCTACGCCAAACGGAGAGATTATTTCACGTATGACGCGCGACGTGTCCGTAATGGGCAGTTCGGTGCATAATATATTCGGTGTTATAATAAACGGAGTGATAAGGCTTGCGGTTATTACGGTCGTTATATTCATAGAAAACTTTTACCTTGCTATTGCCGTCGTGGTTTTCGTGCCCGTATCAATAATACTTTCGGGTATACTTTCAAGCAAAAGCGAGAAATACTTTGACGAAAGCAGAGAGATTTCAGGCAAGGTGTATGCCCTTTGCGAAGAAAACCTTACGGGGTTTGATACGGTAAAAACTTTTGGCGTTGAGCAAAGTCAAAACGCCCGTTATGAAAAACTGATTGATGAACAAGCCGTAAAGGGGCGCAAAGGTTACGTGACGTCGGGCATGGTACAGCCGATAGTCGCGCTCGTCAACAATTTGGCATACGTCGTAATTTGCTTAATCGGCGGATATCTCGTTATAAACTCGCAAGTTTCGGTGGGCAGTTTGGTCGCCTTCATTATGTATACTAAACTCTTTTCAGGTCCGCTTGAATCTATCGCCACGGGCATGTCTATGATGCAGTCGACGATAGCGTCGTCTAAACGAGTCTACGATTATTTAGATTTAGAAGAAATGGCGGAAACGGACAACCATGGGAGCGATAATCCCACGCTTGGAGAAGTCGTTTTTGACGACGTATACTTTTCATATTTGCCCGATAAACCGCTTATAGAAGGGCTTTCGTTAAAAATAAAGGCAGGGCAAAAGGTTGCCATAGTAGGTCCTACGGGCGGAGGAAAAACAACTCTCGTCAATTTGTTGATGCGGTTTTACGATCCGCAAAAAGGGCGCGTTTTAGTCGACGGACAAGACGTCGGCGAGATAAGCCGTTCGGCGGTAAGGGAAAAATTTGGCATGGTGCTACAAGATACCGTGCTCTTTTCGGGCACGGTTTACGATAATATAGCGTACGGCAACCCAAGCGCTAGTTATGAAGAAGTTGAAAAAGCCGTAAAGATGGCGCATTTAGATTCGTTTATCAATTCTTTGCCAGACGGTTATCAAACCCAAATAAACGAAGATAGCACGAATATCAGCGGTGGGCAAAAACAACTTCTAACTATCGCTCGGGCGTATCTTGCGGATAGACCGATTTTAATTTTAGACGAAGCGACGAGCAACGTCGACACTCGCACCGAGCTAATTATTCAACGTGCAATGGACGACCTTATGCAAGGGCGTACGGCTTTCGTAATAGCGCATAGGCTTTCCACCATAGAAAACGCCGACGTAATTTTGGTCGTCGACGGAGGAAAGATTGTTGAAACGGGCACGCACTCGAAACTATTAGAAAAAGGTGGGCTTTACGCAAAAATATACAATAGTCAGTACGGATATGAAAAATAACTTGAAAAAATTGCTCGACAAGGGTATAATAGCATTAGTGAAAGCAGTTTAAACCCAAGGGGAAGAATTATGCAAGAAAATCAAAAACGACTACAAAAATTAATTGACGAGAGTGAGAGAATAGTCTTTTTCGGCGGGGCTGGCGTTTCGACCGAAAGCGGAATAAAGGACTTTCGTAGCGTGGACGGACTATACAATGAAAAATACGATTATCCGCCCGAGCAAATTCTAAGCCACGAGTTTTTCTTTGCAAAAACGGTGGACTTTTACAAGTTTTATTACGATAAACTCTTAGTTGAAGGCGTTAAGCCAAACCCTGCCCACTATAAACTTGCCGAACTTGAAAAGGCGGGCAAACTCACCGCCGTTATAACCCAAAATATCGACGGATTGCATCAACTTGCAGGCAGTAAAAAGGTATACGAGTTGCACGGTAGCGTCGAGAGAAATTACTGTTTAGATTGCGGTGAGTTTTACGACCAAAACTATATTTTAGAGTGTAAAAAATCGGGGGTTAAAGTTCCTAGGTGCAAATGCGGTGGGGTTATAAAACCCGACGTCGTTTTATACCAAGAAGGGCTTGACGACCAAACGGTTGAAGGGGCGATTTATTCTATTATAAACGCCGACCTTTTAATCGTTGCGGGCACGTCGCTCACCGTTTATCCTGCGAGCGGACTTATAAATTATTTCAAGGGTAAAAATCTCGTTTTGATAAACAAAACCCCGACCGTTGCCGACGGCGTAGCAACGCTAGTCATTAGGGAAAAAGTTGGCGAAATTTTGTCAAAAATCACGCTATAAGTCGATTATCGGCTAATAATAACGCCCCGTTTTTATAAAACGGGGCGTTTAATATTGTTTGAAAGAGTTGTGGTAAAAGTTTAGCCGTTTAGGTTGGCGATTTTAGGGCCTTTTCGGTCGGCAACATGGCAAGCCTTTTAAAATGGTGATTTTAGGGCCTTTTCGCTAAGATAAAGCGAGTTATCTATCGTACTTTTTAGTAAGGGCTTTTAGCCTTTTTGCAAGGTCTAAGGTAAAGTGCTCTTTTTTAAATCTAACCGTCCAATTCCCAACGGTAGACGGCGTGTTGATGCGGTAGGAATTATCTAGTCCGACAAGGTCGGCAAAGGATAAAATCGTCAAACTTGCGTCGGTTGAAAGCGCCGTTTCGATAAGGGCGGGCGCAACGTCCGATTTATTTTTAATTTTATTTACGCCTGCGGGTAAAACTTCGTTTATGCTTTTTGCAAATAGTTTAAACTCGTCTTTTGTCAAACTCTTCGCGTAGCCGTACGCCGTGTCGTTGTCGTGCGTGCCAACGTAAGCAACGCTATTTTTTTGAACGTTTTTAGGTAGATAGGGGTTGTTTGGGTTGCCGTCAAAGGCAAAGAGTAAAACCTTCATACCGGGTAGTCCCGTTGCTTTTAAAAGATTTATAACGCCGTCGTCAACAACGCCAAGGTCTTCGGCGATAAGATTTTTGCGATTGACGGAAGAGAGAATTTCTTCGCCGTACGCCTTTACCCACTCGCCCGTCTTTGCGCTTTCGCCAAAGGGGATAGCCCAAAATCTATCGAGCCCACGGAAATGGTCAATGCGAAGAAGGTCAAAGCGAGTTAAACTGCGTTTAAGCCTATTTTTCCACCACTTAAAGCCGTCCTTTTTCATCTCGTCGTAGTCGTAGATGGGGTTGCCCCAAAGTTGTCCGTCCGCCGAGAAATAATCGGGGGGAACGCCCGCAACTTTTCTCGGTTTAAACTCTTCGTCTAAAAGGAAGAGTTTTTTATTTTTCCATACGTCGGCGCTGTCTAGCGCAACGTATAGCGGTAGGTCGCCGAGAAGTTTAACGCCCTTTTCGTTGGCGTATTTTTTTAGTTTAAAAAACTGTTTTTCAATTATAAATTGAGTAAAGTTATAAAATAAAAACTCTTCGGCGTTATCGAGCAAAAACTCGTCTATAAGTCGTTTATTGCCGTTTTTAAACCAATCGGGGAAGTTTTTAATCTCACCGTATACCCCTTTTGCCGTCATAAAAGCCGAGTAGTCGTAATAGCGCTTTGAATTTACGAAATCTAAAAATTCGTCCGAGCAATCGAATCTAAAAAACGCCTTTTTAAGAAGAGCGGTGCGCTTTTTATATAACTTGCCGTAGTTTACTTTTTTTACGGGCTCTTTTGCGCCGTCCAATTCCTTTTGGGTTAAAAGCCCACGGCAAAACAGGTCTTCTAAATCGCAAAAATAGGGATTGAAAGAACAGTCCGACGTCGTTTGATAAGGGCTATCGCCAAACACCGTTTGCGAAAGGGGTAGCATTTGCCAAACCCTTTGCCCCGACGAGTGTAAAAAGTCGACGAACTCGTACGCTTCTCTTCCAAAAGTGCCTATTCCGTAATCCCCGGGCAGGGAAAAGACGGGCATTAGTATACCTGACCTATTCATCTTAATCGTTTGCTCCTTTTCCAAAAATCAGCCGTGCGCCGAGCCATAGCCTTAGTAAAAACTCAATTGGGTTTATCGTAGGTTTAAACTTAGATAAAGCCTTAAAATTTTAAGGTTTTTAGCCTATCGCTCGCCGTTAAAATTTCTTGTCTATCGCCAAAGGCGGAAAGCCTAAAATACCCTTCGCCCCCGTCCCCAAAGCCGACGCCGGGGGTTGCTACCACGCTCTTTTCCATGAGCAGTTTAGAGCAAAATTCGGCGCTACTTACCCCCTTTGGCGTGGAAGCAAAAACGTACGGCGAACACACGCTATTATTATACCACAAATTAAGATTTTTTAAAGCGATTTTTAAAATTTCAGCGTTGGTTTTATAAAAATTTATGCGTTTTTTTATTTCCAGTCGGCCTTGCTCGCAAAAAACGGCTTCCGCTCCGCGCTGAACGGGATAAGATACGCCGTTAAAACGGCAAGCGAGCCGTCTTTTCCACAGTTTATTGTAGTCGCCAAGGGCGGTAGGGACAACGGTATATCCGCATCTAACCCCCGTAAAACCAAGTGATTTTGAAAAAGAATTTATCTCTATGGCGCAACGATTTGCCTTTGGCAAACAGTAAACGCTTTTAGGAAATTCGTCCGTCAAATACGCAGAGTAAGCCGAGTCGTAAATTATAACGGCGTCGGTAGAAAGGGCGTAGTCTATCCAAAGCGCAAGGTCGCTAAAAGTCATTGCCGAGCCCGTTGGATTGTTGGGCGAACAAATGTAAATCAGATCGTAAAATTTGCCGAAAGGGGGGCTAGGGATAAATCCGTTTTCCACGCTTCCGCAAAGATAACTGACCGAGTTGCCGTATAAAATATTGCTCTCCGCCCCAGCAGGGTAGCAGGGGGAAAGAAAAAGGGTTTTTGCCCCCGAGCCGAAAAGTTCTAGCACACCGCCTAGTTGACCTTTTGCGCCGTCGGTTATAAAAATTTCGTCGGGGGTTATTTGCGCCCCCGCTTCAAAATACTCCGCCGATATTTTATCCCTTAAAAATTTATATCCTTGCGACGGGGGATAACCCCTAAAGGTGGACTTAATTGAAAGTTCTTCGCAAGCTTTTTGCATAGCCTTTGTAGCAAGGTCAAAAATGGGCAGTTTTACGTCGCCAATGCCAAGGTCGATTATGCTTTCACCCCCTTGGCTCTTTTTAGAAGCGACCTTTTGCGCAAGGTCGGTAAAGACGTAATCGTTTTTTAGTTTAAAAAAATTCTCGTTGTATTTCATATATTCACCCATATTAAACCGCCGATAATCGACTTATAGACTGGTTTTTAGTTTAAATCAATTTCGCCACGGAAGACTTCGACCACTTCGCCCCAAAGCGTAGCCCTATCGCCGTCGAAGGTAACGAACAAACTTCCTCCGCTAGACACAATTTCAAAGACGGCGTTACTGTCTATAATATTTTCTTTTTTTGCAAACGCCCGCGCAATGGCAACCGCACCGCTACCGCAGGAAAGGGTTTTACCGCTTCCCCGTTCAAAAATTTCGACGTTCAAGCGGAAAAGACCGTTATTTTTACTTTCGACAGCAAAAACCTTTTCTATATTTACCCCGTCTAAAAATCTACCGCTACTTTTAACTCCGTCCACGATTTTTTCAAGTTCGTCTTTTGTGAAAACTACGAGATGCTCGTTGCCCGTGTTTACGGTATAAACCTGTCGTTTATCGACATATAGCCCTACTTTTTGAAAATTTTCACATAAATAATCGGCGTTTTCACAAACGCAGTCGCACATATCTGCGCTTGCAAAAGTCGCTTTGCTTTTTAAACTTACTTCAAACGGCGGTTTAGTTAAAACGTTGACCGTTGCTAGGTTGCTACGGGTAAGAACCTTAACGGCGCTACTCGTAACGCCCAAATATTTGCGCGCGAAAACCGCCGAGCATCTAACCCCGTTTCCGCAAGTTTTTCCTTCGCTACCGTCGGCGTTAAATATGCGCATTTTTATCCTTTCGCAGTCGATTTTTTGTACGGTTATAATTCCGTCCGAGCCGACGCTAAATCTTCGTCTGCTCAAATTTTTTGCAAGAGCAGATAGGTCTTGACCTAAAACTTGATTAAAATCAACGTATATATAGTCGTTGCCAACCGCTTGCATTTTTACGAATTTCATATAAAATTTTCCTTGACTAAATATATGCAATCAGATTAATTTTTAGTATAAATAAAGCGACCCCGATTTTAGTCGGAGTCGCCTTATGGAGAAAACAATAAAAACGTCAGTAATAAACTGTGAGAATAAATTTTGCTTTAATCGCCTTATAGGCGAACTTTTTAGTCAATAGCAATCGCGCGCGGAGTAGGAACTTCCTTTTTGGGTACGCAAATCTCTAATAAGCCGTTTGTAAATTTTGCCGTTATTGCGTCTTGATTTACGTCGCCAAGGTTATATCTTCGACTGACTTTTGAACTTCTTTCTCTAAAAATATAACCGTCGTCTTTTTCTTCAGTAGTCTTTTTTTGCGCGGAAACGGTCAAAATGCCTTTGTCAAAAGAAAGGTTGATTTCTTCCTTTTCAAAACCTGCGAGATCGATTTGCAAGAGATATTCTTTTTCGGTCTGCTTAACGTCCGTTCTCATAGTCGAAGTCCTTTCGGTCGGCGCAAAGAAAGAGTCGAAAGCGTTTAATAAATCGTAGTTGCTTAAATTTCTTTTAATTAAATAGTTTGTCATATTTTTACTCCTTTAATATATAATCTTTTTTATTCAAGCCTTAAAACGGGCTTAAAGGCTTTATCAAAGGCGGTTAGCACTCCTTTGTTTTGAGTGTTAGCACTCTAACCCCTTGACTGCTAATATTGTAACACGAAAAAACCCTTTTGTCAATAGTTTATTGTGAAAATTTTGTAAAAAAATTTATATAACTTCGTTTACAAATTTTTCATACAAGCGCATTTATGCAAGACGTTTTACTTTTTTATTGACAAAAAGGTGATAGAGTTTTATAATACCTTTATGAAAAACATAGGCAAAAAAGCCTTTTTCTTTGATTTTGACGGCACGATTTGGTTTGGGCAGTTTGGGGCAAGGACATTAAAGGCGCTAAAAACTTTAAAAGAAAAAGGGCATTACATATTTTATAATTCGGGTAGAAGCAAAGGTAACACCTATTTCGATAAGATTAGCGAAATACCTTTCGACGGGTTTATCTTCGGCGGTTGCCACGTGGAAGTGGCTACAAAAACTCTTTTTAGGCGAGATATGACCAAAGAGCAAATGGGCGTTGCGCTCGCTTTAGAAGAAGAGTACGATTTGCATATCGTTTACGAAGGGGTAAACGGTGTATATAAGCGCAATGTCGTTACAGAGTGGCGCGTCGGTGAACAAGTAGACGATATCCGCGTATTGCTCGACGTTGAAAAATTCCCCGTGAGCAAGTATTCAATAATAAAGACAAAGACGGAAAAGGGCGAATATTTACCTTTGCCAAAAAAAGTTATTGAAGAACTTGAAAAACATTTTAAGGTAGTTGACTTTGAAAACTACGTCGAGTGCGTGCAAAAAGATTTAGGCAAGTCGGTTATGGCTCAACTCGTCGTGGACGAACTTAAAATAGATATGAAGAACGTGTACGCTTTCGGCGACAGTATGAACGATTACGAAATGTTCGTTTGGAGCAAAAACGGCGTTGCGATAGGGCACTCGCCCGAGCCGTTAAAGGCGATTGCAATTTACGTAACCAATGAAGAATTAGACGGGGTGTGGGAAGCCCTTACCCATTTAGCAATTATTTAAAAGGCATAAAAATAGCGCTATAAGTCGATTATCGACTTATAGCGCCTTTTAGTTTAAAGTATTACGCCCAGTTGCCACTTTCAAGATTAGGCTCAAAAACTGGAAGGGGTATTGAAGTTTTGCAAGTTAATTGCACGATTTGAGTGCGGTAATCGTCCCCCGAAACGGACTCGGTTACGGTTTGTTTGCAAGCGTGTACGTTAAGGCTTATAAACGCGCCGGTTATCGAGTCAAACTCAAAAATAACAGTCTGTTCGATTTTGGTGTCGCTAGTTTCGTATTCGTAGACGACGGTGAGAGTAGAAACGGATTCGCCACGGTCAAGGTAAGCGACTTGGGTTAAATCGGAAAAACCGTGACAAATGGACTCAAGCGAAATTTCCGTAAATTTGCTAAGCGGTGAGTAGATCATATCTGCCGATTCTTTGTGGCGAGAAGGCTCTACGTCTTCTTCTAAAGTCAGGGGATAGGTTTCTACGTAAGCGACGCCGTTTATGCCGACGATTAAGCCTTTTGTTATTTCAGAAGCCAAAGATTCACCGTTTACGAGTCGTTCCGCGCTCGTGGTTGCGCTAGCCCTATACTTTAAGTCTTGCGCGCTTATCGGGCGGTAAAAGTCAATCGAAGTGTAGTTGTGAATTTTGAATTCTTCGTCGTTTGCGCAAATTTTATGGTCGACTTCTTCTAGGGTGATAACGTACCAAGCGTCAAAGAGCGAAACTTCGTAATTAGTTTGGCTTTCTTTGACGGCGTTACAAAACTCTAAAAGGTCTTCATGCTCGACTTGTTCGCCTTTGGGGGAAGGGGTAGGAATATCCGTCTTCACACACGACGCGCAAGAGATGACGAGCGCTAAAGTAAGAGCAAATACGGTAAAAAACTTTTTCATCATAATTCTCCAAAAAATATAAACGGTATAAAAAGATTATATCATAAATAACGCCTTTTTACAACGCAAAAAGCAATATTTATTCAAAAACTTGCAAAATTTGATATAAAAACCCTTTAAAACGGTGTTAAACAGCCTAATTTTACGGCAAAAACTGCTTATTCTTCGTCAAATGGCGGTTGCTGATCGTCAAAAAGGTTGTTCCTTTCGGGGTGAGTGAGCGCGCCAAGGACGTTTTCACGCAGTTTTTTGTTGTCTTTTTCAAGGTCTTTAAGTAGCGTTTTAATAAACTCTCTACGGGTGTTTTTGTCGGCAGGGCAGGGGTTGTGAATAATTGGTTTGTCTTTGGTAAAGCCTATAATTTCCATTTCTCTCAAAAAAATCATAGGGCGAATAACCGTAATCTTCTTGCGAGAAAGTCTTGTAACGGGCGAAAAGGTCGAAAGCCTTGCTTCGTAAAAAAGTGAAAGGAAAAGTGTTTCGATAAGGTCGTCGGCGTGGTGGCCGAGCGCAACTTTGTTGCAACCCAAATCCGCCGCCGCGCTGTTTAGCGCGCCCCTGCGCATATTAGCGCAAAGACTGCACGGGTTTGATTCCTTTCTCACTTCAAAAACGACTTCGCCTATTTGGGTGGGCTCGATATGGTAGTGAACGCCGAGTTCGTCGCAGACTTTTTTTACGGCGTCGACTTCGGCTTGGTCAAGCCCCAAACCCATATCTACGGTAATCGCTACGATATCAAAATTTTTAGGATAAAATCTTTTTAGCCCGGCGAGCGAATATAAAAGCGCCATGCTATCTTTTCCGCCCGAAAGCCCTACGGCGATTTTATCACCTTCTTCAATCATATTAAATTGGTCTACCGCCCTACGGGTTTTCGACATTATTTGTTGTAAATTCATAGTCCACCTTGACAAAGCGTCTTTATTTTGGTATAATTTTGCTTACGAAAAATAGTTATAGCACTATTTTAAATAAAATTTGAATATATATCAAGCAAAGACGACTAAAATTTTAAAAATTTTTTGGAGAAAGTAGATGACCGAAGCATTAGGCAAGTTTTTAATAGGCATTTTTCAAAGCGAACACCTTGCAACCTTGTTCGTTTCAATGTTTCCGCTTATAGAATTAAAAGGGGCTATACCTATTGGAACGGGACTTTTTTCGCTAGGTCTGTGGGAAACGGCAGGCATAGCCTATCTCGGCTCGACTATCGTTTCAATCTTGGTGTTTTTTCTACTTATACCTATATTCAATCTTTTAAAAAAGATTGGTTTTGTAAGGACGATTGTTGAAAAGGTAGAGTTGATTTTTAAAAACAAAGCCCAAGAAATAGCGTCAAAAACGGACGGCTCGGCGGAAAGTCAAGCCAAAAAAATTATGATGTGGTCGTTGTTTATATTCGTAGCCGTACCTTTTCCCGTAACGGGGGTGTGGACGGGTACTGCAATAGCCGTGTTTTTAGGTCTTAAATTTAGAGAGTCGGTTTTGCCCATTGCCGTAGGAAATTTGATTGCAGGGGCAATAATAACCCTGTTAACCGCGCTAGTCGGAGAGTACGTTGACGTCATTATTTACGTTTTGTTTGCAATAGCGATAATTATGTTAATAGTTTTTATTGTAAAGATAATAACGGCAAAGCCAACCGTCGAAAACGGCGACTTGCCCGACCAAACCAACGCAGACTCTTCCGCGCCTAAAAAAGATAATTAAACAAATCGCGCCGTTTACTTACGCATTAAGTAAACGGCGTTTTTTTAGCGGTTTTTATTAAAAATTGCTTTTGCAATTTTTTTGCCCACCGTTTATTTGTAAAACTCAACCGTTTACGAGCGGTTTTTATGAGTTGCCCTGCCTATAAGTCGATTATCGGCGTTTTTTAGAGTAAATAACAAAAAATTAAAAAGGGTTTGGAAGAGCGTGGGTAAAAACGAGTTGAATTCCTTTGCATTTTTTAACATATAGTTGTATAATAGTTAAGTAATAAATTTGGCGAGCAAAAAATGGATTTTTTATTTTTCTTTAACAGTTTTTTAATAGGTATAGGGCTTGCAATGGACGCCTTTTCAGTTTCACTTGCAAACGGTTTAAACGAGCCGACCATGTCAAGGCGTAAGCAAACGGTTATTGCGGGTGTTTTTGGGGCTTTCCAAGGCGCAATGCCTTTAATTGGTTGGATATGCGTTCATACAATCGTAGAGCAGTTTAAATTTTTTCAAGCCTTCGTGCCGTATATCGCCCTTGCCCTACTTTTATTTATAGGTATAAAAATGATTGTTGAAGGTTTTCAACCTTGTGAAGACGGCGAGTGTAAAAACCTTTGCATAAAAACTATTTTAATCCAAGGCGTTGCAACGTCTATCGACGCGTTGTCCGTAGGTTTTACCATTGCCGAATATTCGCTTTTAAACGCAGTAGTATGCACGGCGATAATTGCGCTAGTAACCTTTATTTGCTGTTTCGTCGGCGTCGAACTCGGCAAAAAGTTCGGCACTAAATTTTCAAACAAGGCGTCGATTTTTGGCGGAGCAATACTTGTTTTAATCGGACTTGAAATTTTTATAACGGGCGTATTCTTTTAACAGAGCCCATACCGAGAGCAGGTGAAAAATGACTGAAAGATACTTAAAAGCGCTTGAATTTGCAACTAAAAAACACAAAGGGCAGTTTAGGTCGGGGGGACTTGAATACGTAACTCACCCCATAGCCGTAGCCGAAATTTTAAAGGAAAAAGGGTACGGCGAAGACGAGCAGATAGCAGGACTTTTTCACGATTTGCTCGAAGATACCGACGCCACCGAAGACGAAATTTTGACCCTTGGCGGAGAAAACGTTTTAACCGCCGTTAAACTTTTAACTAAGGCTAAGGGCTACGTTATGAGCGAGTATATAAGCGGTATTTTAGCCAACCCTATCGCAAAGGCGGTAAAGGGCGCGGATAGGTTGCACAATTTAAGGTGCGCCGTCGTTTGCTCTGACGAGTTTAAAAAGCGTTATATAAAAGAGAGCAACGAGTGGTATTTATCCTTTGACGAAGAAATCAAAGTGGCGGTAAAAGCGCTAGAAGAAACTTTATAAAAGTAAATATCAAAATGAAAACGGCTCGCCTTTTGGCGAGCCGTAAATTTTTTATTTTATCGTAAAAACCTAAATAATCGGCTTATAGACGGGGTTTTACAAGAATCAAACAAGATTTTCAAAGCCGTAGCAATTAAAAAAGTTGTTTAAGTCTTTCCTTTTTAGAAAGGGTGGCAAGTTCCTTGCCGTCTTCGGTTTTGGTTTTACCTAAATCGTAAGTCGAGAGTTTTGCAAGTTTTTTGAGCGAGTAAACGATAGAGTAATGCTTGTAACCTGCTTGATATAAAGCAAGGAGCGCTTCGTATCCGTTAGCAACGGTCGTGTAAAGGGTTTTGGTCTTGTCCTTTTTGTCGGGAACTGCAAAATCGAGATTAGCCGTTACGTTCTTGGGCGGTTCTTCGCCTAAAACCGAATCGAGAAACTTTTCGTTTTCTTGTTTGTTGCCAACGCTAGCAAGGGTTATGGTAAGGCGAACTTCGATTATATCGGATTGCTTAAACGTTTCACCCATGATAGTAATTTCTTTTTGCTTTAAGGTGATAATCGGCTCTTCCTTTACGGGGTATTGCTTAAACGCGCTCGGGATAGTCGAGAGCGTAAGCACGAACATTACGAGCATCAACACGCCCGAGATCCAACCCATAGGTTCTTCGGGGTTTTGGAAACCGCCCACGATAATCGCTACGCCGATACCGCCTAAAAAGAGTAAGAGTAGCGACGAGAGAAGGAGAGCGCGCATGCGTTCTTTTTTGTTGAACGCCACGTCGGGATAAAAATGAACTTCTTTTTTTTCAGTCGGTTTTTCTACTTCGGGAGTAACCGCAACTTCTTTTTTCTTTGCTTGCATAAGTATTCCTTTTTACGTTAAATTTTATTTTATACCATTATTATATAGTATTTTTGCCGACTTGTCAAAAGATAAGGGTGAAAGGTTGAAGAAATTTGCTAAATTAAAAAAAACGCTTAACAAATTGCGCCAAAAATTGTATAATGAAAATGATAAAACTTTTGCCGGTTGACTAGCCCTTAATTTTGCGAAATTGCATGGCGAAAAACTTAAAAGCGGTCGCCGTTTACGGTACGAGAGGAGAAGATTTATGGTTGAAGTAATTTTAATGCAAAGCGCGCTTATGTTTTTGTTTATGGCGATAGGCTTTTTGCTATACAAAACTAAAAAAATAACCGAGCAGGGCAGTAAAACGATTGCAAATATTTTAGTTTACGCAGTCCTTCCTGCGGTTATCGTAAAGAGTTTTTGTAAAGCGCCCACCGCTGAAAATATGTCGGCGCTCGGTATATCCGCCCTTTTGGGGCTTGGCGCTTTGCTAATTTCAATAATAGTTTCAAGGCTGTTTTTTAGCGACGCCCCGCTCGACGAGTTTGCAAGCGCCTTTTCAAACGTTGGCTTTTTCGGGATACCGCTTATTCAAGCGACACCGCTTGGCAACGACGGCGTGTTTTATATCGCAACGATAGTCGCTTTGGTAAACGTTGGGCAATGGACTTACGGCGTAATGCGCCTTACCCAAAAATCGGTAAAGGAAACCTTTTCCCCCGTCAAGCTTTTAACGTCGCCCTTTATAATAGCAACGCTCGTCGGGCTGCTGCTTTTCTTTACGGGGATAGGCGATATGCTATACCAAATTGATATAACAAAAAAGGTCGTTTTTGGTGTTATAGACGGACTTTCGGTTGTAAACACACCACTTGCAATGATGATTATCGGCGTGTATCTTGCTCAAACGGACTTGAAAACTTTGTTTACTACAAAGGCGACTTACACGGTAAGCATGGTAAGACTTATAGTAATTCCGCTCGTCGTGCTTTTAGTATTTTGGCTCGTACCCCACTCGCTAGAACCTATAAAGACTGCCGTGTTTATTGCAATATCTTGCCCCGTTGGGTCTAACGTTGCGGTGTATGCCGAACTACATGGCAAAGACTATTCTCACGCCGTAAAAACGGTAACTTCGTCGTCGATTTTTTCAATAATAACTATGCCGCTACTAATAATGCTCGCAGGCTTGATTTTTTAAAACTTTTAAAAATCTCGCCCTATAAGTTTACTGCTTCTTATTTTAAGGAATAATGCCGAAGTTGCCGGTAACGGGATCTTGAAAAATCGCTAAATTTGGCGGTAAAAAGGTAAAAACCATAAACGCTAACGCTATTACGCAAAGGCAAAGCACGGCAATTTCGGGGTAAGAAAATTTAGGCTCTTTACCCGTAAATGCTCGGTATTCTAAGTAGCAGGAAATGGCTATGCCAATATAAAAAATGCTAATATTTAGGCAGTCCGGCGACTTGCCGATTGCGCCGTTATATACGTAAAAAATGGCGGGAATAGCAATGATGCCGACCAAAATTCCATAGAGTTTGATTTGCCAAAAATACTCGTTAGATTTAAAGAAAAAACTCTGTATTATTCCAAAGGCGAGCGCAGGGAAAAAGAATAGTTTAATATGTTCCCAAGTGGACTCATTTACCCCTGAAAACGGCGCTATAGCCACACTTTTGCCCGACCAGTCGTACAAAAAGTGCAAAATCGTACCTAAAAAAGACGTGAAAAGAAAACGAAAAATTTGCCACCAAAAAGCAGAGTTTTTAAAAATAGAATCCTTCATATAACAAGAGTATTCTAAAAACTTTTTTGGTATGACAAAGTAAAGAAAAAAGTTCCCGTGAAACAAAAAACCGCCCGATAGGCGGTTTCACGGAAAGGCGGAAAGTTATGCAAAAAATCGAATACCCTGCAATACTTCACGTCGCGGAAGAAGGCGGATACTGGGTGGAGTTTTACGATTTGCCCGTTTTTACTCAAGGCAACGATTTAGAAGAAGCGATTTTAATGGCGGGCGACGCGTTGCTTTGCCTTTTTTCGTGCGAAGAAGATTTAAGCGGTTTTCCACCGCCGACTCCGCTTGAAAAAGTTAAAAATCCGAAAGGTGAAATCGTCCGTATGATAGCCCCTAAATATTATAAAAGCGGTAAATAGACGGATAAATTTTGCTAAAATTTATGGCGGTATTTTTCAAGGTCGACCTTGCCGTTGACGACGATAATTCCGTCGTTTTCGAGCATGGCTTGTTGCGCGTCTATCCCACCGAAAACGAAGGCTTTAGCAAGTTCGCCATTGCGATTAACCACCTTATAGCAAGGGATTTGTAACATATCAGGGTTTTGGTGCAGAGCGTAGCCAACCACTTTTGCCGAGTGTGGCATACCTAAAGCCTTGGCGATATCGCCGTAAGTTGTAACCTTGCCTTTTGGCACGGTTTTTACGATTTCGTAAACTTGTTTAAAAAAAGACATTGGCATTTCCTTGTATTATGGTCTTTTAAACGGGCGTTGCCTACTTTTACGGCGTAGGCTGTTTTTAGTAAAGCCGTTTGAGTTTTATTTGGTAGACAGTTCCCCACGACAAAAAAATTAAAATTTTAGCAAAAAAATAGTGGGTAAAATCCTTGATTAAACTAATTTTATATGATATAATGTTAAAAGTCAATTGAATTTTGCTGGTGTGGCTCAGTCGGTAGAGCAGCTGATTCGTAATCAGCAGGTCGTCAGTTCAAGTCTGATCACCAGCTCCAAAAACAAAAAAGGTAGTCTTAAACGGCTACCTTTTTTCTTTTGCGACGGCGACAGGTTTCCCGTCTCCGTCGCCCCTAGCGTGTCGCGTCGTCAGTGACGCGATTTTCCAAAATGCTCACTTTATCTTACTCGGTCAAAATCGCTATTCCGTCGAGCGTTGCTCTCCTTACAAGTCTGATCACCAGCTCCAAAAACAAAAAAGGTAGTCTTAAGGGCGTTTCCCATAGGGATTTAAATTGAATATTTTATAAAACTCGACTTTTTACAAGTCGAGTTTCGATTATTTTTTCTCTTTTAGTGTTTTGCACGATGAAATTAACATTTTTCTTATAACACCACAATCGTTATTAAGTTTTTTGTATTGAGCTTCTTCTAAATATCCTGTTTCAAAAAGTAATTCTAACCAATATTCACTTTCAAAGCACTCTTTTAATGCTATTTCAAGTTTTGAAATAAAATCAGCCGTTCCTTGAGCGTATTGCGCTTCGTGGATATTTGCGCCAATACTTGTTCCCGAACGTAAAAGTTGATTAGTTAAAACACCTTCTTTATTGTTGGCTTTAATTTCTCTTGTAATGAATACAATGTTTTTAGCAAACTCTTTTGCTTTTTCTCTTAAAATGCTTTCACTCATAAGTTAATTATAGCATAAATCAAGTTTTAAGTAAAGTGATATTGTTTGCTAGCAAACAGTTATATTTTTAGAGTAAGTCTAAAAGTTAGATTTTGACTTGCAGTCAAAGTTATATTATATTTGCCACAACTTACCCTGTGGGTAAATATAACTTTGCGTAGCAAAATATAACTGCGAAAGCAATATAACTTGCCGATAGGCAAATATAACTAGTGCGTCAGTAATAATCCCTATTACTGACGCACTAAACGGCTACCTTTTTTCTTTTGCGACGGCGACAGGTTTCCCGTCTCCGTCGCCCCTAAAATTTTACTATGCGGTAATCAAAAAAACGGACAACGATTTGCGGTCGTAGCAAATTTATCAACGCCGACGTATTATAATATTATGTTTTTTGATTTACAAAAATGGGTAATAAAAGTAACGAAAGGGGTATTTGCAAAGCGCCCCCACCCCTTGGTTTTGGTAAAAGAAACACCAAAAGCGAGTGAGATTTCCTTACTCGTTGCAAGCGAATTGACTGCGCTTGGCGCGGACGTCGTCGCCTTATGTCGAAAGGAAGAAAAAATTTTACTTGATTTAACGCAGTTTGACGGCGTTTTTTGCTCCGTTTTAAACGGCAAATATTACGACCTTACGTTTAAAGATAAAACCAAAAGCGAAGAGAGAAGATTTCCTATTAACAAGCAAAAAGAATAAACTCAAAAAAAGTTCAAAACAACACAAAAGGACATAAAAAGTGGATAAAAAGACAGTTTGCGGTGTCAAAAAATTAATCGTTTTACAAAACTTTAATAAAGGTTTATTATAAAGGTGTCAATTGGATATTGACTTACGTAGCTCATCATTTTCCCCCTTATCATATATTTTTCAAAGAGCAGTTTGCGAAGAGTTCGCGAACTGCTCTTTGAGTTTACAAAAGTTTTGGTAAAAAAGTATTGCAAATTTTCGTGTTATAGTATATAATAGTTGAAAAGGCGAGCCGTGACTGTCAAAATTTAAGCAAGACGGACTAAAAGCCTAAACCGAGCCAAAATTTGCTCGGCAACCTTGGTAGGAGTGTTTATGAGAGCAAAAAACTCCCTTAAAATAGCGGTAGGCAACTATTCGCTGGTATTTAAAAATCTTTTGTATAAAATTACGCTCTTCGTAATATTCGCCCTTCTTCTCGGGCTTATATTGCGACTTGCGTTGCAACCGTTTATCGACCAACTTCGCCCCGTATTTGCATCCGTTTACGAGCTTATCAAAGCCATCGTCAGCGGTGACGCGCACGAAACGGCGATAACCGCTTTAAAAGATAGCGTAAGCGCATTTTTCAAGCACCTTTCAAACAATATCGGCGGTATAGTTTGGATGATTATTATCATAGTCGTCTTTGCCTTCGTATACAGGTTTTTAACGGGCGTTAGCGACTGTACTTTAATGATTTTAGTCAACGATCACATGGCGGAACTTGCCCCCCGCAGTTATATCGGCGTAATGATCGAAAATCTTAAAAAAATACTCGTTTATCAACTTATAGACACGGTTTCGGCGTTAATATGGACGGCGCTTACTTGCCTTTTAACGTGGGGAGTATTCACTTTGTTGGCGCTCGTAACCCCCTTGCTTTCGCTCTTTGGAGCGCTACTTATAATAATACTTTCTTCTTCGCTTTACAACACCGTTTTCAGCCAAGTTATGGCAAACGTTTTACTCGGCAACCACAAGACGGTAAAGCAAGCCTTAAAGGAAGGTTTTTCGTTTAAAAAAGAGTATTTTTGGCAGATGTTCGTAGCGTATCTTACCGTTATCATAATTTTAGTTTACTTGCACGTATCCGTAACCCTTTTCACCTTTGGCGTCGGCGAACTTTTACTTATTCCGTTTGCTTCGCTTTTGGTAGTTTGTATGAAAACGGTCGACTATTACACCATTTGCAAAAAGAAATACTTTATCGATTACGATACGATTATTATCCCTAAAGAACTTAGAGAAAACGACGAAAATCTTTTATCTAACGTGGATATATAAGTGGGCATATAATCTAAGTGCAAGACAAAAAGCAATTTTATAAAAATCATTTAACACGGCGAGCAAACTCGTCGTGTTTTTTGTTAAAGTCGAGCATTTTTGCGTTCATCAAATATTGCGCAGGCGGAAAAATTTGCGGGTCTACGAGTTTAGATTGTTTTTCGCCCGTCCCTTTTTCGTCGGCTGTTTCTTTTGCAGGGGGATTACCGTGAGCGTTAAAAGCAGGTTTTGAGAAGTCGTTTTTGCCGTTTGCGACGGCGTTGAATTTGTCAATCAGGTCGAAAAGTCCGAATTTTTCCATTTTTTTCACTCCTTTTTTTATTTTTAAATAAAAATGTGTCGCCAAATAATTGCCTATTTGAAAAATTTAGTATATAATTGTAAAGTGTATATGTATCTAATTATCTTTATGTAATTAGAAACTCGGATATTCCAAATACTTAAGGAGTAAAAATATGGGCAAAAAACTTTTATGCTTAATTATGGCTATCTGTTGCGTATTAGGTCTTGCATCTTGTGGCGCAAACAGTATACCTATGGACGGCTCGGCTAAAACCGACGCTACTTTAAAGGGTGGTTTCGTTGCAGAAACTGCCGATTACGTTTATTTTATAAACGGCGTTGAAAGTTATACTACCACTTACGAAACGGGTAGCGTAACCAAGGGCGCGCTTTTAAGGACTAAAAAGGCAAACCTTGCAGACCTTTCAAAAGCAACGTACGAAACAGTCGTTTCTAAACTTATCGTTGCAGACGATATGAATGCAGGATTCTATATCTACGGCGATTACGTTTACTACGCAGTTCCTTCGACTGCAAACGACAAGACCGGTACGGTTAAAAACGACCAACTCAACTTCTTCCGCACCAAACTTGACGCTACTCAAACTTCTGCAAACATCACCGCGCGCGATTTCCCCCACTCGGCAACTTATAGATATATTGCAGTAGGCGAAAAGGTTTATCTCGTAGTTCATAATACCGAACTCTACGTTTACGACGCAATTAGCGGTAAGGAAGTTTACACCACCGAAGCAAAAGACGGCGCAAGCAAACTTGACAAAGTTGACGTTGCAGAAGTAGTGTTTGGCGACAGCGCAATTTACTTTGCGTCTATCCCCGTTGACAAGGCTTTATCCGACGAAGATAGCGTTCAAAAGGAATCGCACCACGTCGTTTATAAACTCGATTTAACCGCTAGCGAAGTTAAGCCTGCCGTTGTATTAGACGGCGTGGGCATTAGCAACGTAGGTAACGAAACGGGCGAAGGCGTTGACCTTATCGGCGTAACTATCGACCTTTTAAGGGTTGACGGCGGTAAACTTTATTTCTCTTACAAGAGCCTTAACACCGTTACCGGAACTAACCCCGTTTATATGGCAATCGCTGAAAGCGCGTTGACCGAAGCGGGCGCTAAATCTTGGAAGAAGGCAGAAAACGTAGTAAGTCTTACCAACAAAAATACCGCAAGCATATTTGCCGACACTTCGATTTTCTTCGACGGCAAAGTTTATTACGTTGACGCTACCTTTGGTCTTTTAGTTTACGACAAGGCAAAGGCAACCGACGCTAACACCGATTTAGGCGTTTCTATCGTATATTATTCTGATATCGTAAAATCTGCAACCTTAGACTTTGTAAACGTTGAAGGCGACGCAACCTTTATGTATTTCCACGACGCGTCCGGCATTTACTACAAAGTTCGCATTGACGCAGTAAATAAAGACACTAAGGAATTCCGCTTAAACAAGCACGCTATCGACACCGCTTGGTATAAGCCCGAAGTAGTTAAAGTTGGCGAAGAGTTCTTCCTTTTAGCATCTTATAGCGACGTTGAGTTTAAAGATTACGTTTACGCAATCAACATGACCGAACTTAAAAAGGACTTCGACGCTTGGGAAGCAGACGACTCTGAAGACAAAGCAGAAGATTTCTATGCTGAAGACGAATTAGATAGCGACGACGATTCTAAGGAAACTTTCGTAGAATTCGCTAACCGTCACGGCGTACTCGGTGTTATTGCCGACGCTGACAAGGACGAAGAATAAGAGTTAACTACAAATTGCATATTAAATAACGCAAAATAAACGGCGTGGTGAATTTCACCACGCCGTTTTTGATTTAAAACATAAAGATAGCGTCAAGATTTTAAAACGTGAGCGTACATATTAGCAACGCTCTCATTCATATTTTCCGCTTTAAGAGAAATCGTTGGGTGCGCTTTTTGATATACTACGAATAATTGATGTGCAAAACCTTGTCCCATCCAAGCAACACCGTCAAAATCTAATATAACTTCTTCAAATTGGTCTAATCGGTTACAAAGACGTTTTGCTTGAGAGCGAGAAACTGGAGCAGAATCGAAGATGTTTTTTAATGGAATTTTAGTCGTGGTAAACGCCCCGTCTAGATTAGAATAAGATTCAAAAATATCTCTGGCGCTTTTGTTTGTAAAATTAGAAAGTGACATAAAAACGCTCGTTCCAGAAACAGGCTCGGTTATATTAAAGATTTTGTCGTTATTGTATTTAGACGTAGAAAAAACTTTACCGCTAGACAAAATTAAAAAACTATCCATCATCTTAGACGTAAAAAATATCCCTTCCCCCGAATGGTTGTTTTCATCCGTAGTAAGTTTTCCTTTAAAAAGTTCGCAAATTGCTTCATCTAAACTAGCCAAGGAAAAATGGTTTTTTATTTTTTCAAATATTCCAACGCCGTTGTCTGTTATTAAAACGTGAGTGTTTTGATAGTTTTGAACGACGGTAACGCTCATTGTTTCAGCATTTGAATGGTCAATTACGTTGTTTACCATTTCGCTAACGGCGTAAATCCAAATATGTTGCACGTTTTCTGAAAGGTGAGAAATGTGATTTTTAAGACAAACGTCAAAAGCGTGGGTGTCCGAAAAAAGTTCTCCTTTACTACGGGAAAAAACGTAATCTCTTTGCGTAGAAACGAGAGAGTATTCGCCCCGCTTTTGCTTCTTTATAATACCTTCGCTAAGCAACTCGTTTATATAAGTATGCACGGTGTTTGTGCTTATGCCAAACGTTTCGGCTACAACAGAAGAAAGAGAAGGGGTGTTAGACGCGATTTTTTCTAATATATAAGAAATAATTGCTTGTTTTTTTTCTGCGCTATATTTCATAATTTACTCCTACTTTATATCTATTATAATGCGCTTTTTTTAATTTGTCAATATAAATTACTAAAAAATTAAAAGTTATTACTCTTAAAATCTTTTTTATTACCCTAAATTTAACTTATTAGTAATAACTTGTTTAGCAAAGTGGCAAAAAAAAAGAAAAATAAAAGGGCGGAGTTTAGCTCCGCCCCTACGAAAGGCAATATATAATATTGTAGGGGAGGGGCTTGCTCCTCCCAATAAACGAAGACTTGCTCTTCCCATTTTTAAAGCCTAAATTAGCGGTAGAATTTGACGGAATTTTCTATCCAATAATCAAATTCGGCGTTGGGGAAATTTTTTTGGCAGGGTTTAAGTTTTTCAATCATAGGTAATCCGTCTGAAACGTCGTGCCAAAGGTCGCAAAAAACGTAATCGTAATTGGTTACGGGTGGGTTTTTCATAAATTCAAAGCCGTCGGCTTTAATAATTTGTACTTTTTCGGGGTGAGAGAACTGTGGCAAAATATGCTTTTTAAAAAGGGCGATGGCGTGTTCGCTTATTTCAACAACGCTCACGCTTTCCACCTTGGGTTTTAAAGAGCAATGATAGGCAAAATACCCAAGCCCAAGCCCGAGCGCAAGCACTTTGCCGTGAGCGCGAGATATCGGCGCGCGCATCGTGTTTATTTCGTTAGGCGTAACCGTCATCCAAATTCTGCCCTTTTGCATTACGGCAGGGTAGGTAAACTCGCTTGCAAAAAACCCTATTTGCGGAATAACCGTACCGCTAAAATCTACCTTTAGATCGTCGGCAACGAAAGGCTCGTACTTTTGGTAATTTTGGTAACACAGTTCAAAATCACCGTCTTTAGCGCCGTTAAAGGTTAGGTTTTTATAATACTCGTCTTGGGCAAAAATAGCGCTTTCAAGCCGTTTTATGGCTAGTGGAAAATAACGCCTAAAAATATCCCTATCCTTGCCGTAGGTGTCAATACCGCCCCCTTCGCCTATTAGCAAACGCACGGCAAACTCGTCGTCAACGCCCGTTTGCATAATGGACTCAACCTTTTGGGTAACGCCTTTTTCAAAGTCCGAATTCAAAAATTCGGCTATGGCGTTAACCACCGTAAAATCATAACTTTTTTTGTCAAAATCTCTCATTAATCACCTTATAGGGGGCTTTTTAATTGGTTTTAATGTTTGCGTAAAAGTAAACGCTTAATAGTTGTCGGTATAATCGCTTGTCGTAGCGTATAAGTCTATCCACATAGCGGGGCGCACGCCACAATACTGATAACCAACGCTAGTTCCGGAATAAGTACCGTCCCATTCAACGAAAGAAGCGTTAACGTAGCCGTTATGTGGGGTGCGAAGCCACCATTTACACGAACCAATCCCACTTGTTGAAAGCCCCTGCGCTATTGCATAATCGGACGTCCAGCCGTGCTTGTCCGTGTTACTGCTCAAATATTTATTCATTTGGGTTATGCTTAGCAAAAAGACTTTGTCATTAACGTCGTTTCCGGGGTTGTTCATAGTATATTGCGGGTGTTTATCCGCAGTTACTAGTACCGTTGGTATAAACTCTTTTTCCGCGTTAGTAAACGCGCTGTTTAAAAAATCATTATTAAGCCACGATCGCAAGGAGCACGTTTCCCACGTAATATTTGCCGTAGTTGCATGGTAAGGCTTACGATCAAGGACGTACTTGCTTATTACTAAGGCTTTGTCGTCAACCACGTCTAATACAAGCCACTCTATTTGCTCTTTGCCGTTATCGGCATTATTATCTTGTTCGTATTTGCCAAATTTGATATAATCGCCAACGCTAGCGTTTAAAAGCGGACATTTAGCTAAAATTTGATTTATTTTTTCGGCTGAATCTTTATAGCCGTCAAGGCTTTCAAAAATAGGACGGGCTTGAGCGAAATTCCCTTCTTCCATTAAACTAATCGCATTGTTATACTTGCCGTCAAGAATTGCAGTATTGCACTCGTCGATTTTTGCTTGGCTGTCTTTATATGAGTCAAGGGATTCAAACACCGATATTGATCGCTCGTACTCACCGTTTTGCATTAAAGATACGGCTTGGTTATACTTGCCGTCAAGTATTGCAGTATTACACTCGTTAAATTTTGCTTGGCTGTCTTTATAGTTGTTAAGTTCTTCAAATATATTTAATGCTTGCTCGTATTTGCCGTTTTGCATTAAAGATACGGCTTGGTTATACTTGCCGTCGAGTATTGCAGTATTGCACTCGACAATTTTTACCTGGCTATCACTAAAAGAACCGAGTTCCTTAAAGACGGAAATCGCTTGTTCGTATTTTCCGTCTTCCATTAAAGAAAGGGCGGTGTTATATTTATTGTTAGGTATAATTACGGTGTTTAAAATAAGGCAAAAAGCAACGATAACCGCAGTAACGCTTGCCAAAACGGCAATTGTTATTTTAGTTATTTTTGCCTTTCTTTCTTCGGCTTGCTTACGCAATTTTTCGGCTTCGGCTTGGGCTTTTGCCTTTCTTTCTTCGGCTTCTTTTACCTGCTTGCGTTTTAAAATAGCCCCTTCTTGCTGTTTGGCAAGTTTAATGCAGGCAATTTGCCTTTGAGTATCTACTAAGGTCAAATACTTTTTAAATTCAGGCAAGTCGTTTAAAGGAACGTCCGACTCTATAACGGCGCTTTCCGCCGTGGCTTTTAAGGTGGCAAGGCAAAGCGCCCAATACGGCTCAGCAACGGTCGGCGTTTTATCTATAACGACTTCACAAAGGTCTTTAGCAAAGTCAAAAAGCCTATTTTTAATAGCCGTCATTGCTATTTTTGAAAGAATTTGAGCAATTTCCGCCAAATCTTTGTCGTAATAGCGTAAAATTTGTCTTACAAAATCGCATTCGGTTTGACCGTTTAAACTTACTTCCTTTAAAGCCCTTTCAACTTGCTCGTCAACGCTTGGGCTAAACTTTAAAAGTTGTTTAAAATGCTCGATAGCCTTTTGTAAATTTCCGTCTTTTAAAGCCTTTTTATAAAGGTATTCTATTGCCCAAAGGTTGCCTTCGTCACTTGCCAAAACGGCGTTTACGCACCACTCTTTTTGGGCGGTAACGGCAGTCTTTTGGGCAAAACGAGTAAGGTAATCTAAATACTCGTCAACGCTACCGCTTTGCAAAGTGGGCAAGAGTTTTTGAAAAACCTTAAATTGAGAATTAGTTATAGCGCGCTCGAAAGCAACGCTCAATTTATTTAAGCGGTTTTCGTAATTAAAAGGCAAAACAAAGTCTAAAATCTCTAAAAACTTACTTTCAGTTATAGCGTTTTGACTATCGTACAAAAAGTTTAAAACTTGCGTTGCCAAAGCCTTGTCCGCCGTGCTTACGATATTTTTTAAAAGGGTTACGTCGTCGTCGGCAAAATTCGGCAGTTTAGCCATAAGCCCTTTTTCGTCCGTGCGGTACTTAATTTTAAGGTAATGCCATTTGAATTCGGCGTTGTTAGGGCTTTCAATCATAAGCCCTGCAAGCATTTTTTCGGCTTCGGCAAATTCGCCTGCGCTAACGTATGCAAGCGCCAAATTTAAGGTCTGCTTGTCGGTTATGCTAGTTTCAACGGCGGACGAGCCTATTTCACGGGTTTTAAGCGTTTCTTGCTTAATTTCCGCGCTCTTTTTGCCCATTTGACCGCCTTTTATTTCTATTTTGTCAAGTTTTTTGGCTTGCTTACTTTCGTTTACAACCAACTTGACGTGATTCATAAGCAGTTCAAAGTTACTCGGGATAGAGTAGTCGATAGCCTGTTTTCCGCCCGTGAGCGCCGTGGGGATATCGTAAGGATTTACGCCTTTAAAAAGGGTAACGAGAGCGTTTTTATGCTTTTCGCCCTTTTCAACACGCTTTTTAAAACGCATCCACTCGTTTTTAAGCCAAGGCGAACTAAAATACTCGGCTTTTTCACCGAAAACTATCATTATTTTTGCCGTTTTTATAGCGTTGTAGATATACGGCTCGTACTCGTCGGCGATTTTTGAACGCAAAGTTTCCCTACTGAAAAAGACTTTATAGCCCTTTGAAATTAAACTCGTGTAAAGGTCTTGCACGTCGTAACTGTCTTGCGTACGCTCTATTCCACGCTCTCTATCGCTATCTTTAAAGCATATAAAAACGTCGTAAGGGGGCTCTTTGCTAGCCTTTTCAAGCCACTCTTTACGCACTTTTTCAACGTATTCGGCTTGACGGCGGTACTCGTCGGCAACTTCCTTGGGGGCAAGGCTAATAGCCGTCGTCACCGCTCTATCTAAAATAAAACTCTCTTCCGAAATATTGTTAAGAGTAGGAACTTTTTGGTCTTTTTCAAGGTCTACTACGTATACGATACTCGCTTTTGCAAGCGCTAAACCCCAAAACGACTCGTAGTCGGTCTTGTCCTTTAAAACGATTTCTTCAAAGAGTTCGGTTGCCTTGTCAAAGTCGCTTTTTCTAAGTGCTTCCCATGCGTTGGCTCTCGCAACGGCGTTTACGTCGTCGCTTACTTCGGCTATCCAACGGTTACCGCAAAACGGGCATACGTAATACGCCCCTTCTCTATTTAACGCGCCACCGCACGAATTACAAATTTTGCGTTCCATACCTTTCTCCCTAGTGAATTTTTTGGCAAAAAACAGTCAAGTTAGCCATTAGTTTTAAAGGCTTAAAAATCTTTTTTAACCAAAATTAAATCAAAATTTTTTGGCAAAGCCAAAAAAACATATAATATAAAACAATTTTAGCACAAATATCGCAGTTTAGCAACCTTTTAGGTCTATTTTTCACCGAGCGTTGCAAGTTTGCGCAAGAGGGCGCTTTAAAAAGTTATTCTAAAATCACGTTGTCCACCTGCCCACCCACCACGAAGACTTTCGCATAGGCAACCTTGTCTACGTAAACAAGTGTAACTAAATCGTCGTTTTTAAAGTGTGGGGGTGGTAAAATAGCCGTAAAATCACCCAAAAACTCTTTAAATTCGCTCGCTCGGGGTTTTAATCTCGGCGTTAAAAACTTTTCAACGTCGCCACTTACTAAAACTTCTTCAAAAAAGGCGTAGGGGATAAGGGCGTCGGGCAGAGAATACGCCACGCGCTTTGCCGTAACCGTACAACTTTTAACCTTTACGCTACCGCCGAATTCCCACGTGGTAGAAACGACGTGGCGCAGTAGGTCGTTTTTGTTTTCAAGTAGGTGCAAAAGATTGCCGTCAAAGCCGTACCCGTCGCAAACGTTTTTAAAAACGGGTGTGATTTTTTCGCCTATCTCGTAGCCGTATATTACCGTTTTTCCGCTAACGCAAATTATTAGCAGGTATTCTTTGCCTAAAACCGAACAACTTTCAAAGCGTACGTCGGTTAGCGAAAAGGGGGTGTTTTCAATAAAAACGTCCCTTTCGTGGGATAGAAAAATCTTTCCGTCGCCTTGGTTAAAACAAGTAACGTACAAGGGGCGAGTAAACGAAAAAGTCTTTTTAGCAAATATTTTCAGTTCGCCTTGCGATTGTCTAATAAATTTTGGCGCAAGCAAAAAACCGCCGTATAAGTCGATTATTTGCATATTTTTAGTTGAAACAGGCTGTTTTTTATCAAAAAAATAGCATACGGGCGCAAGGGCTTGGTCTAGTGGAACAAACTCTAAAAAGGCTTGCTCTAAATCTAAAAAAGACAAATTTACCGTTGCCTTGCCTACGAATTCGCCGTTTACTTTTACGGCGCACGGCGTTGCGCTTGAAAGATAGCAAAACATATTTATTATTATTCAAAAAGTTTTTTCATTATGTATTATAACTTGAAAAGTGGGCAATAATCATACCAAAACCTATACGGAAAAGGAGTAAAATTATGGTAAAAATAAGCGACTCACAAATGAAAGGGCTTTTTAAATCGGCTCACTTAGCAAAAGAGCGCGGTGAAAAGTTAGACAAGGTATTTGCCGACTTTGCGGTAAAAACGGGCAGGGCAAAGGGTAGCGTGCGCAACTTTTATTACTCTACTTTAAAAAGAGCCGAAGGCGACGGCGAGTTAAGGCAAAAGTATTTAGACGGCGCAAATTTGAGCGCAAATAAAATAATAGGTTTTACCGACGAACAGTCGGACGCGTTGCTTGAAAAAGTCTTGCTCGGCGTAACCTTTGGCAAGTCGGTGAGAAGGGTTATTTTTGAAATTTCACCCGATGGCAAAACCGCGCTACGCAACCAAAACAAGTATCGCAATCTTTTGCGCTTTGACAGAGATAGGGTTGAAAGGGCTCGCCAAAAGATTTTAACCGAGTACGGCAAGTGCGCCGATCCCTTTGAAAGAAAGCGATTAAAAGCGACAAGCCTCGCCCTTTTAAAAAAGGAAATCAACGACCTTTTTGAAAGGATAGGTTTATCTTTAAAAGCGGAAAATGAAAAACTAAAAGCCGAAATTGAAAGTTTAAAAGAGCAAAACAGGGTTTTGCAACTCGGTTTAATCGGCAAAAATGAAAAGCCCGTGCAAGAGTATTTTTCAAAATTAGACGTTGCCGTAGACGAAGGAAAAAATTGAATATAAACCAAAAAGCCGCCCTATAAGTCGATTAAAGGCGGTTTTTGCATATATAAATGGCAAAAACTCTCAGGCGTGGGGTTTAGTCCGCCCGCGTATGGCGCACGGCTTATTTAAAACCAAGTTTTACCCTTTTTTGCGCCCCTTTATTTTGCTCTTAAACGAAGGAAAAACCACCCCAAACGGGCAAAAATTTTCACGTTATTTCGTTTACCGTCAAAACGACTTAATTTTTATTTTTATTAAAATAAAAAAGTGTGTAAAAACGCTTGATTTTTGGGGCGAAAAGTTTTAAAATTGTTTCTATTATTATACAAAGGAGGGATAAACTGTGATTTTTGGAAAATACGTAAACAAATACTACCTAAAATACGGTCATTTGCTCTTGCTTGGCATAATCGCTCTCATTGCAGTCGACTATTTCCAACTTGAAATACCCGAGTTTTACAGAATGATCATTAACGGCGTAACGTACGGCAGAGTTGAAGTCGACGGCGTAGAAGTACCCTTTGACGGCGCGTTTTTGCTAGATAAAATTTGCTTGCCAATGCTTATCGTTATTTTAGTAATGGTCTTAGGTAGATTTTTGTGGCGAGTATGTTTTTTGGGCGCAGGCATCAAGGTCGAAGCGGATATTAGGCTCAAAATGTTTAACCATTGCAAAAACCTTTCCCAACAGTACTATCAAGTAAACAAAGTCGGCAACTTAATGTCCCTTTTTACCAACGACCTTGAAACTATTCAAGAGTGTTTCGGCTGGGGCGTACTCATGCTTTGCGACGCCGTGTTTTTAGGCGGTCTTGCAATCGTCAAAATGTGGCAAATGGACGCGCTTTTAACCCTTTTGTCCTTAATACCAATGGCGCTTATGCTTGTTATAAGTTTAATCGTTGGCAATTATTTGACTAAAAAGTGGGACGTTCGTCAAGGCGCGTTCTCGTCGCTCTCTGATTTTTCGCAAGAGAATTTTTCGGGCATAGCCGTAATAAAGGCGTTCGTAAAGGAAGTTAAGGAACTTTTAGCCTTTAAAAAGATTTGTAAGGAAAACGAGGACGCCAACGTCGATTATACTAAATATTCGACCTTGCTCCGCATTTTCATAACCCTTTTTATCGAATCGGTTATATGCGTAATATTAGGTTACGGCGGATATCTCGTTTACTTGGGCGAGTTCGACGGCGGTACTCTCTTTGAGTTTATGGGTTATTTTAACTCGGTAATTTGGCCGGTTATGGCCGTTTCCGAACTCATTGAAATGTCTAGCCGTGGACAAGCGTCTATAAACAGAGTAAGCGAACTTTTAGATGCAAAGCAAGACGTTATCGATAGAGAAGGCGTAGTAGACGTTGAGTCGGTTAGCGGTGATATCGAGTTTAAAAATCTCGATTTCGTTTATCCCGACGGCGAAGTTGAAGTTTTAAAGGACGTTTCGTTTAAGATAAACGCAGGCGAAAACGTGGGTATCGTCGGTAAGACGGGTAGCGGAAAAACTACGATAGTAGACCTACTTTTGAGAGTTTACAACGTGCCCGACGGCAGTCTTTTCGTAGACGGAAAGGACGTAAACGACCTATCTATCGGCTCGCTTAGACGCTTTATGGCGTACGTTCCGCAAGACAACTTTTTGTTTAGCGACACCATTGAAAACAACATTTCTTTCGCTTCCGACGACAAGAGTTTTGAAAGAGTCGTCGAGTACGCAAAACTTTCGGACATACACGACAACGTAGTAGATTTTAAAGAAGGTTATCAAACCGTTTTAGGCGAAAGGGGAGTTACCGTTTCGGGCGGACAAAAACAGAGAATTTCGATAGCGAGAGCGCTTATGAAAGACGCGCCCGTGCTAATTTTGGACGATTCCGTTTCGGCGGTTGACACCAAGACCGAAAAGGCAATACTTAATAACCTTGCCCAAACGAGAAAGGGCAAGACGACGATACTTATCGCTCATAGAATTTCGACTATCGTCGGTATGGATAAGATAATTTATCTTGAAGACGGCAAGGTTTTAGACGTAGGCACTCACGACGAACTTTACGCAAGGTGCGCCGAATATAAAACGTCCGTCGACCTTCAAAAACTCGAAGACGAAAAGGGGGGTGAATAATATGTACGAATATTTACCACTCTTAATCGTCGGCGCAATCATAGGCGTTTTATCGGCAATTTTCATAATGGCTTACGCCCTTATGAAAGACAAAAAAGAAGCGCTCGGTTTTGATAGAAACATGACCGACGGCGAACTTATAAAAAGACTTTTAAAATACGCAAAACCCCATATCGGCAGTTTTATTTTAGTAGGTCTTTTAATGGCTTTCGCAATCTCTTACGAAATCGTTTCACCCCTTATTATAGGGCATATTGAAGAGATGCTAGAAGGCAAGTTTGAAGTTCCGTCCCTTTTAATATGGGTAGGCGTGTACGCAAGCGTTTTGGTAGCGTCGCTCGTGTGTTCTTATTTCCAAGCGATAATCTTGCAAAAAACGGGACAAAAAATTATTTCGCAAATGCGTATAGAACTTTTCGAGCATATCGAAAAACTCTCGCACGCCCAATTAAACAATATCCCCGTGGGTAAACTCGTTACGAGAGTTACCAACGATACCAACGGTATTTCAATGATGTTTACGAACATTATCGTAAACCTTGCAAAAAACGTATTCGTAATACTCGGCGTGCTTATAGCAATGCTTTGTTTAAACTATATGCTCACCCTTATGGTGCTTTGTTTCGTGCCGTTTATCGTCCTATTCACGGTTATTTTCCGTAAATTTTCAAGGGCGGCATACCGTAAAGTAAAAGACGGCACTACGGATATAAACACCTTTTTATCCGAAAACCTTTCGGGTATGAAAGTTATTCAAATCTTCAATCGCGAGCAGACTAAACTTGACGACTTTTCAGCCAAAAACCAAAGGCTTGAAAAGGCGAGAAAGGGGCAAATGTTCGTATTTAGTATTTTCCGTCCCACCGTGTATATGCTTTACGTTGCGTCCGTGCTTTGCTTATTCTTCCTTGGCGGTAAAGGATATATCGACGGTTGGAACGTGTTTGGGCAAGCGATTAGCGCTAAAATTTTGGTTATGTTCTATATGTATATATCCAAATTCTTCAACCCCATACAAACCCTTGCAGAGCAGTTTAACTGGCTTCAATCGGCGTTTGCGTCAGGCGAAAAGATTTTCTCTATACTCGATATGCAACCCGAAGTCGTCGACGGCGAAGACGCTATCGAGTTAGATGAAATTAAAGGCGAAATCGAATTTAAAAACGTATGGTTTGCCTACGTGCCCGGCGAGTGGGTTTTAAAGGACGTATCCTTTAAAGTTAAGGCTAATCAAACGGTTGCTTTCGTCGGTTCGACGGGTAGCGGAAAGACGACGATTTTGTCTTTGCTTTGCCGAAATTACGATATTCAACAGGGCGAAATTTTAGTAGACGGAATCAATATCACCAAGATAAAGACTTCGTCTTTAAGGAAACATTTCGGTCAAATGCTTCAAGACGTTTTCCTTTTCTCGGGTACTATTCGCAGTAACATAACTTTGAGAGAAGAGAGTTTTACCGACGAGCAAATTATGGAAGTTTGCCGTTACGTAAACGCCGATAAACTAATTGCAAAATTACCCGCAGGGCTCGACGAAGAAGTCCGTGAAAGGGGCAATAACTTCTCGGCGGGCGAAAGGCAACTCATTTCCTTTGCAAGGACGCTTATCCATAAGCCCGAAGTTATGATTTTAGACGAAGCGACGGCAAATATCGACACCGAAACCGAAGTTTTAATTCAAGACTCTCTCGATAAAATGATGAACGTAGGCACTATGCTTATCGTTGCGCACAGGCTTTCAACCATACAAAAGGCGGACAATATCATAGTTTTAGCCCACGGCGAAATTTTAGAGCAAGGCTCTCACGACGAACTTTTAAAATTTCGCGGTAACTACTACAACTTGTATACTTTGCAATACACCAAAGAAATGATGGGGGCAAAGGCGTAAAAAGTTTAGTAAACCAGCCTATAAGTAGATTAAACAGCAATTTTTTAAAAAACAGCTAGTAAAATCATATAAAAAAAGGCGCAAGTCGCCAATAAAAAAAGCGTAAAACGCACGGACGAAAATCTCGCCCGCGCGTTATTTTTGTATAAAACGAGAACAAATTGTATAAACGATTGCAAAAAACCGTAATTTGTGTTAAAATGGTCGTATATACTCTTTAAGAGTGAATCATTTTACAATGGAGAAAGTGAAAAATGGTTTTACAAAAATGTAAATCGTGTGGCGGTACGCTCGAGCGAGAAGGCAATTATCTCGTTTGCGACCATTGTCATAGCAGATGGGTTATCGACGTTGCCGACGATATCCACGCCGTTGCGAGAGCCAACGCTTGGGAAGCGATTAGAGTAAGCGACTTTGAAAAGGCGGTCGAACTCTTTGAAGAAATTATCTTGAAAGATAAAACCGACCACGAAGCCTATTGGGGGTTGTCGCTTGCAAAGTACAGTATCGTATACGTAAACGATATTAGAGAAGGAAGAAAAGTTCCCACTTGCAACAACATTACCGAAGATAGTTTTTTAAACGATAAAAACGTAAAAACGGCAATATCTCTCGCCCCGAGCGAGATTGCCGAAGACTATTCTCGTCAAGCCGAATATATCGACAAGGTTAGGGTAGAGTGGCTTAAAAAGGCTAGCAAAGAGCCCCCTTACGACGTGTTCATTTCCTTTAAAGACAGCGACGAAAAAGGCAACCGTACCGTGGACAGTATGGAAATGCAAGACCTTTACACCGCTTTGGTAGACAAGGGCTACAAAGTCTTTTATAGCCGTGTAAGTTTAAAGGATAAAGTTGCCGAGCAGTACGAGCCGTACATCTACAACGCTATAAAGACCGCAAAGGTAATGATAGTTTACGGCGGAAAGGCGGAATATTTTAGTTCTACTTGGATAAAAAACGAGTGGTCCCGTTTTAAAAAGCGTATGGAAAAGGGCGAAAAGCATAAAAACGCGTTGGTTACCGTTTTTAAAGGCGTAAACCCCTACGATATCCCCATGGCGCTAACGGGTGGCAAGCAGGCTATCGACTACGGCTTGCACTCTAACTACGAAGTTTTGTTAAATCACGTAAAACACGTTATCGACGAGAGCAGTAGGCTCGGCACGCTCGATACCGTTAAAATCGAAGGCGGAAAAATCGGTAAAAAGAGTTCGGAAATCAAAAACGAAACCCTTGAAACGAGAGACGTTGGCGGAAAGAAAAGAGAAGCGATTAAAGTAAGCGACCAACAACTTTTAGACTTAGTCGATTCTTTTATTAGCAACGAAGACTGGGATAGCGCCGAAAATTACGTAAATCAACTCATTTTATCAAACCCCAATCTCATTGAAGCCAAGTGGGATTTGTTAAAGGTTAAGTATAGAGCCAAAAACGAAAGGGTTCTTGCGGATAAAATGGGCGGTTTTGTAAAAGCCGACTTAACCGTGCTTGAAAGGGTTTTAAACGAAACCGACAAAGCGCAGGCAACCGCTATTCTCAACGCCTTTTATACGGGATGTGAAAGGTTGCCGTCTAATTACACCAATAAAGTAATTAAAATTTTGTTGCCGTTCAAAAACGAAAGAAGGGGAATTTGGTTAAACCGCATGTTCGCCCTAGCCGTTGACGGCGACGATTACTCGCTTTTTGAAACCTTGCTCGGCGGTCTTGAAAGTACCGAAATTGACGCGTACATTTACCATAACGTAGCGTTTGCAAGGACGACGGCGTCATTAGAGCATAAAAAGGCTTGTCTTGAAAAAGTTCTTTCGGTTGAAGAAGGTAACGTAGACGCTTTAGATATGCTTTGGCAAATCAGCCTTGAAAAAAACGATTTCACGCAAGCGAGTGAAAAGTTCAAAGAACTTTTACAGTATTCTACGGACGTAAACGGCGTGGTAGAAAAAACGCTTGAAAACTTTGCTCAACGCGTTCACACCCCAAAACACGTGAATTTTGCTTTGGAAATAGTAAGATATTATCAAGGCGATCCCCAAAACTTAACCAGACCGTTAATTAAAGTTGCAAGATCCGCTCAAATGCAAAACTTTTTTGAGCAGGCGAAGTCCGTTTACGAGTTCGTCTTGTCGATTGACGACAAGTGCGCGGGCGCGTATTGGGGAATTTGCCTTATAAAGGCGGGCGCAAGGGATAAAACCGAATTAGCAACTAGTACAAAAAGTATAAAAAACGAGCCCGAATATCTTCAATATCTTCTCTTAGTCAACGAAGAAAAGAGAGCGGAATGTATGCGCCTTGTAAAACAACAAGAAGCCAACATTGCCGAGAATATTCGTAGAGAAGAAGCAAAGCAAAGGGAAAAGGAAGAGCGCCAAAAAAGAGCGGAAGAACAACGTAAAAGAGAAGAAGAAAAACGCAGAAAAGAAGAAGCGGCGCGCAGGCAAGAAAAGGCTGAACTCGCCGCCGAAAAATTAAAAAAGACCTTGATCGTTCTCGCAATGATCGTAGGTCCGTTTATCCTAGGCGCAATCGCGGCAGGAATTTTAGGCGGTTTCCAATACATCTTCATAGACTTTTTAGTCTTTTTACAAGGCTCGGCTTTCGTATCGCTCGGCTTTTACGCTTTGGAATACGTAATTTACCAAACTTATTTTTCCGACGACGATTATTTTGGTGAAAGACCTTTTAAAGGTTGGTCAAAATTCCTATTTATTCTCTCGTCGGTGGCATTGGCGTTATTCGGTTTCATTATCGCCGAGGCCATTGCTTGGGTGGACGAAATAGAGTTTTTATCAGCGATTGCTTGGTTAATCGTTTCAATAATAGTAATTTGTAAGTCAGAGATAAAGGGAACGGCGCAATTTGTCGTAGTGCTTTTAAACGCGGTTATTCCCGTCGCGTTAGGTTTAGTCGTAAGCCTTATTTTTGATTCCGGTCTAATTGAAGTCCCCGATTATTTGTCCGAAGTAGTCGGCTATATAGCGCTTAGTTTACTTCCTATTGGCGGTGGCGTTTGGTATATCATTCACCAAACTTTCTTCTCAAAAGGCTACGATTTGACTATCGGTCATAAGTTCCTTTACGCCTTCTTCGGCTTATTATTCGGCGTTGCAGGTATGGGGCTTGCCGCTTTGTTTGGAATGGGCGACTCTCTATTTGATTCTGAATTGCCTATAATTTTATGCGTAATATATACTATATTCGTTTGGTATCAACTCTACGTTTCCGACGAAAAGTCGATTTTCCTTATGATTTTAATATTTGCTAGCATACTCGTTCCCCTAGTATCCGTGTGGGTGGGGGGATGGATATTGGTGTCCTGCGTCTAAATTTTAAAGGCTTATATACTTCGTTAGCCTGCGTTACTGTATCGCCTTCAAAACCTTGGTGACCGACAAGGTCAACCAAGTCTTTTCAGGCTCACGAGCCTTGGCTAACTCGCATCTAAGCCTTTAAACGGGTTTAAAGTCT
>JAFTTJ010000024.1 GCA_017466825.1 Clostridia bacterium | reverse complement strand
CGTTTATTTGCAACTTACCGTAGCTTTTCGCAGCTTGTCACGTCCTTCTTCGGCGCCATGTACCAAGGCATCCTCCCTACGCTCTTTGTAGCTTAATCTTTCTTACTTATTACATAAGTTTTCGTCAATATCTCTCTCTTAGCGTTTCTTAAAATTCATCGACTTTTCTTTCTTAGCAAAATTATTGTATACACTTTGTATTAACCAATTATTTTTTAAAGATATTTAAAGTCTTTTTTGCCTTTCTGTACTTTTTAAAAAGTTTTTTAAACTCGTTACTTGACTAATCTCTATTTTTCATAGATATTTTTCATTTAACTTTAATTCTATGCAGTTGTCAATCTACAATCTAGTGTAAAAACGATTACACTTTTACGCCCACAAAAAGAGCGCACTCTCAAGTGAGAGCCTATACATAATACCACACCGCAAAAGTGTTGTCAAGCAAAATTTCGCACTTTTTATAACTTTTTTTTAAAATTTTTTTATTTGTGAACACATAGGAAAAACCGCTGATTGCCAACGGTTTTTGCCTTTATCGTATTTAGTATTTTTTAAATTTTTTTCGCATTAATCTTTAAGCATTGCCGAAAAACTTTCCTTAAGTTCGGCAAGCGCCTTTTCTGCGTGAGCCTTATCTTTTGCCTTGATCGAATAATAAATTTTAAGTTTCGGCTCAGTTCCGCTAGGTCTTAAACAGATAAATCCGCCGTTTAAAAGTTCGTAATAAACGCAATTTACCCCTTTTATTTCAAGTTGAGTAGTTTCGCCGTCGGCTTTTCTTACACCGCCCAAATAATCTCTTACGCCACTTACGGTATAAATGCCGATTGAAGAAATTTCCTTTTCTCTCATTTTAGCAACCGCAATATTCATATCGTCCATAGCGCGAAGTCCGGAATATTTAATACTGTCGGTAGCGTCTAAAACGTAGCCGTATTTTTCATAAATTTCGGTAAGGCGACCGTAAACGCTCCTATTTATATATTGATAATAGCAAACCATTTCGGCAAAGAGCATGCTTGCAACGACGGCGTCTTTATCCCTTGCGTGAGTACCGCGAAGGTAACCGCAACTCTCTTCAAAACCGAAAAGATAGGTCTTTGAACCGTCTTCTTCATACTGTTTAATCTTTTCGCCGATAAACTTAAAGCCAACGGGGGTTTCAACGAGTTCCACTCCGTAATTATTACATATAAGTTTTGCCATACCGGTAGAAACGAAACTCTTTACAACAACGCCGTTTGCAGGAAGTTCGCCTTCGGCTTTGAGTCTTTGAAGAACGTAATCGAGCAAAAGTATGCCCGCTTGATTGCCCGAAAGGGCTACGAATTCTCCCTTATCGTCACGAATAGCAACGCCGAGACGATCGCAGTCGGGGTCTGTACCAAAAACGACGTCGGCTTTAATTCTATCCGCAAGAGCGATACCCATTGAAAGTGTTTCTTTAAACTCGGGATTCGGCACTTCAACGGTTGAAAATTCGGTATCGGGATTAGCCTGCTCTTCAACGATAGTAGCGTTGATTTTGAGTTTTTTCAAAATGCTAGTTACGGGGACGTAGCCGCTACCGTGAACGGGCGTATATACGATTTTAATATCCTTGCCGACTTCCTTTACCGCCTTTTTAGAAAGGGTTAGTTTTACGAGTTCGTCGTAATAAGAATTTTCAAGATTTTTACCGATAACGTTTAAAAGAGCGGGGTTTTTGATAGATTTAATATCGTCGATTTGCTCTTCCTTAACCGAGAAATAATCGGTGATTGCAGTTATGTATTTAACGACTTCTTCGGTCGCTTCGGGGGACATTTGCGCGCCGTCCGAGCCGTAAACTTTATAGCCGTTGTATTCCTTGGGGTTATGGCTTGCGGTAATCATAATACCTGCAAAAGCCCCCAACTTTCTCACCGCGTAAGAAAGCATAGGAACGGGACGCGCTTCGGGATAAATATGCACCTTAATATCGTTATAGAGCAATACGCCTGCGGCGGTTTTTGCAAAGAGTTCGGAATTCCTTCTCGTGTCGTATGAGATTGCAACGCCTTTTTTCATTGCGGCAGAACCGTTAGCCTTGATAAATTCGGCAAGACCTTGGGTTGCCCTTCTTACGGTGTAAACGTTCATTTTATTAGTGCCGTAGCCGATAATGCCACGCATGCCCGCCGTGCCGAACTCGAGTTCAGCGCCGAAAGAATATTCTATTTCCTTTTCGTCGTTTGCGATTGCTTTGAGTTCCGCTAAACCTTCCGCGCGAAGGTAAGGGCTAGTTATCCAATTTTCATAATTGACTTTATAGTCCATTTATTCCACTCCTTTTTGGCGATTAAATCGTGCTTTTAACGCCGATTCGTTGCGAGTTGTACAAACCCTATTACTTATTATATAATATTTACGGCAATTTGTCAAAATATATTTAAAATTTGTCAAACCTTATTCTTTTTTTGGCAATTATTTTTAAATATTCATTTACTTTACTCCAAATTTTTGTTAAAATATAGTTAAGAAATTTTATTGGAGAATAAAATGAAACCCACTATTAGCATTATTACACCCGTTTTTAACGAACACGACTGCTTGCCGACCTTTTTTAAACGAGTCGTACCCGTAATGGAAGAAATTGGGCTTCCGTTTGAAATTATTGCGGTAAACGACGGCAGTAGCGACGACAGCGCGGAAATCCTGCGTGAGCATTGCGAAAAAGATCCGAGAATTAAAGCGGTAAACTTTGCGAGAAACTTCGGTCAACAAGCCGCCTTTTTATGCGGACTTACGAACTGCTCGGGCGACGCGGCTATTTTGGTTGACGCCGACCTTCAAGATCCGCCGGAAACCTTTGCAAAACTCATTGACAAATGGAAGGAAGGCTACGACGTCGTTCACGGCGTAAGGCGTGTGAGAAAGGGTGAATCTTTCTTTAAAAAATTCACTTCTTCTCTCTTTACCAAAGTTCTTTCGTTTACTTCGGGACTTGACGTGCCCGAAAACTCAGGCGAGTTTAAACTTTACGACAGAAAGGTTATAGACGTACTTTGCGCCCTGCCCGAAAGAAGTAGATTTTTGAGAATTCAAGTGGCTTGGGTTGGCTTTAAGCAGGCTTCGGTCGAGTTTGACCGTGACGAAAGAACGGAAGGCGAAACTAAGTTCACCTTTAAAAAGATGGTTAAAACCGCCGAAGCGGGAATTATTCCTTACAGCCCAAAAGTTTTAAAACTTCCGCTTAAAATAGGTATCGTCGGCGCGATTTTGTCGGCTATCGCCTTTATAACCTTTATAATTTTGGCGTGCTGTGGAATAGGACTTGAACTAACCGCTTGGCTATTCCCGACGATTGCTCTTGCAACTTCGATAATTCTTATTGCCCACGGTATTTCCGACCTTTATATGAATTATATGTACGAAGACGTAAAGGGTAGACCTATCTATATCGAACGCGATAAAATCAACTTTGGGGAATAATATGATAAACCTTGGAAACGATTGGGACGACGTAATTAAAGACCTTTTTGAAAGTGAAAAATATCTTGCTATTCGCAAATTTTTAATTAAAGAATATAGCGAAAGAGAGATTTATCCGTCTATGTACGATTTGTTCAACGCTTTTAAAAAGACCCCCTATAAGTCGGTTAAAGCCGTAATTTTAGGGCAAGACCCCTATCACGAACCGGGGCAAGCGCACGGGCTATGCTTTTCGGTAAAAGACGGGGTTAAGTTACCGCCGTCACTCGTAAATATCTATAAGGAATTTAAAACCGACCTTGGCATTACCCAGCCAAACTCGGGCGACCTTACCAAATGGGCGGAAGAAGGGGTACTACTACTCAACACCACCCTTTCGGTTAGGCGTGGGCAAGCAAACTCGCATAAAGATTGCGGTTGGACTTGGTTTACCGACGAAGTTATAAAAAGATTGAGCGATAGGCAAGAACCTATGGCGTTTATACTTTGGGGCGCTAACGCAAGAAGTAAAAAAGCCTTTATAGACAAAAGCAAGCACTTAATAATTGAAAGCGCGCACCCTAGCCCCCTTTCGGCTTACAACGGCTTTTTCGGTAGTAAACCTTTTTCAAAAACAAACGACTTTTTGAAAGCCCACGGCAAAACGCCTATCGACTGGGATTTAAACGAATAACTGACAATTACAAAACCCCGCGTGGAATACTCACGCGGGGTTTAAACTATTTATGATTTTAATTTCTCCTTATAAACTTAGTGAATATTTACCGTTTAATATTTCAGGCAAATACGATAAGAAAGTATCAACCGTATAACCTTTTTCTTTAAGGCTTGTAGCATCTCCTACACCTTGCCGAAAACTTACGCTATAAGTATCCGTTATGTAATACGCCATATAATCTATCCCTTTTTCCGAAGACGTACTATCCCAAAACTCAAAAGCATACCCGTCAATAATATAATCAACCCATCTTTCCTTGCTCTCATCACTTAAAGATTCTATAGCGCATATAACCGTTATCGTTATCTCTCCATAAGTTTCAACTTCACGGGTTAAGTCCATATATATTCCATCAAAAATAACCGTAGGAAATCTTCCCAACCCTTTAAACGTAGTTAGAATAGACAAATTAGTCGGCTCACTGTCGCCCCATTTATATAAATGAAAATCAAAATTTTCATCATATTTATCGACTTCCGTCTTCATTATATTTGCAAAATCTTCCTGAGTAGTAAAATCAAAACTGTTCGGCCAAGACGAATTGAAGCACGCTCCGCACAAACAAAGAATAATTAAAACTAAAAATAACGAAATTATCTTTTTCATTTTATTTCTCCTATAAATTACAATTTATATTTAGAAGCAAGAATTGACGGAATATGCGACAAAAAATCTTCTAACGAATAATTATTCTGCCCTGCAACCGAAGTTTTGTATATAGTTTGAGCAAATTTAACCATATACGGACCTTCATAATAATACGCATAATAGTTAGACACGGTCGTGGAATAGTTTTTATCTACGTATTTAATTTCATAACCGCCGTCTCTATAAACTTGATAATCCTTAACTATATATGCGTTTTCTACATAATAGTGAACCGACATAGTCAAATCTCCAAATTTAGCGTCTTGTAAAGCCAACGTCATAGATATACTATCGAACGACCATTGTTTTTCTGCTTTCCAAGCGATCACACTTGACTTAGCAGGCGGATTATTGCCCCATTTAAACAAACAATAATCTTTCGAATAATCGTAAAAATCAATCTTTTTATTCATTACTGTCCAAAACTCTTTAGAAGTTGTAAATTCATAACCATATATTATATCGTCCGCTTTACACGACGAGCATAAACCAAGTAGCATTACAAGGCTTAATATTAGCGCAATTATCTTTTTCATTTTAATTTCTCCTTTTATTTAACGATAACACACAAAACGCCGTTTGTCAATATCAAAGTAAAAAATTCTATCAACAAGGTAAATTTTAAGACAAATCAAGGCTTTTTGCAAAATTTATCCACCTAAAAAGTCCCCCGAAAGGCATTTCGCTTTTGGGGGACTTGCTTTATTAACGTTGTTATAAAATATACTTTTTAACGTTGTGGTCTTTGATTACCGAAGAAAGGTGTTCGGTAACGTACTTTGCGTCTACGACGACTTTGGTAAGGGGGATATCCCCACCTGCGTTGAAAGAAATATCTTCCACTAAATTTTCCATTACGGTATGCAATCTTCTCGCGCCGATATCCTCGCTAGTGACGTTGAGTTCGGCGGCGATTTCGGCAATCTTTTCGATAGCGTCTTGGGTGAAATGCAAGTCGATATTATCGACCGCAAGTAAGGTGGCGTATTGACTGGTTATGGCGTTTTGGGGAATAGTTAAAATATTTACGAAATCTTCCTTAGTAAGGCTTGCGAGTTCTACCCTAATGGGGAATCTTCCTTGAAGTTCGGGGATAAGATCGCCTATCGAAGAAACGTGGAAAGCGCCTGCCGCTATAAACAAGATATAATCGGTTTTTACGATACCGTATTTTGTAGTTACGGTACTGCCTTCGACTATGGGAAGAATATCCCTTTGAACGCCTTCTCTTGAAACGTCCGCCGAACCGTGATTGCCCTTGCCTGCGATTTTGTCAATCTCGTCGATAAAGATTATACCTTCTTCTTCAGCCCTTCTAACGCCTTCGGTTTTTACGGTATCCATATCGATAAGTTTATCGCTCTCTTCGGCGAGAATAAGCCTAAACGCTTCCTTTACGGTAATCTTTCTCTTCTTTTTCTTTTTGGGAAGCATATCCCCAAAGATTGAACCGATAGAAATTTCGGCGTTCATGCCCGGCATTATTTCAAGGGGTTTTTGCTCGTCAACCACTTCTATTTCGATATTAAAATTATCGTACTTGCCGTTTTGGAAATCTATTACGATATCCCTTTCCCAAATTTCCTTAGGGGTTTCGCCCCTGCTGTTTGCCAAAGCGTCGAAAAGGCATGCAAGAACCTTTTTTTCGGCGGTCTTCGTCGCCTTTGCCGAAACGGTTGCAAGATGCTCTTCCTTTACGAGCCTAACGCTCGCTTCGACTAAATCTCTTATCATAGACTCTACGTCCCTACCGACGTAACCCACTTCGGTATATTTGGTCGCTTCAACTTTAATAAACGGAGCGTTTACGAGTTTTGCAAGTCGTCTTGCGATTTCGGTTTTACCAACGCCCGTAGCCCCTTTCATAATTATATTTTTAGGGGTTATATCTTCTCTAAGTTCGGGCGAAAGTTGACTTCTTCTGTAACGGTTTCTAAGAGCGATTGCAACTGCTCTTTTAGCCGCGTCTTGCCCGATAATGTACTTGTCGAGTTCCTTTACTATCTCTCTTGGCGTAAGATTCATTTTTTACCCCCTTATACAGTTTCACAACGAATATTATCGTTTGTAAAAATACAAATTCTGCTTGCTATTTTAAGGGCTTTAGTAGCAATTTCTTGGGCGGAATAATCGGTTTCTTCAGCAAGGGCGCGAGCCGCCGCCAAAGCGTAATTTCCACCGCTACCGATTGCGCAAATGCCTTCTTCGGGCTCGATAACTTCACCCGTACCCGAAATGATGAGCAAACTGTTTTTGTCTGCAACTATCATAAGCGCGTCGAGTTTTCTACCAACTTGATCTCTGCGCCATTGCTCGGCGAGTTCTACCGCGCTACGCTCTAAATTGCCTGCAAATTTTGAAAGCATTGCTTCAAACCTTTCGCAAAGCGAAAAGGCGTCGGAAACAGTACCTGCAAAGCCTATTACGACTTGTCCGCCGTAAATACGCCTTACTTTAACCGCATTATTTTTAAATACAATGGATTCGCCCATCGTTACCTGTCCGTCGCCTGCAACTGCGGTTATTCCGTTTTTCTTGACGGCGCAAATGGTCGTACCTCTAAATTCTACGCTCATAATATCTCCTTTATCCGTCTAATATTTCGTAGCGCGCGCTCTGCCATAAACTGCTTTTTTTCGGCTTTTTTCCTAGGATTATACTCTATAGGACTGATTATGCCAAAATTTGCGTTCATGGGTTGAAAATCTTGATTGGGCGTCGCCACGTAGCAAGAAAGCGCGCCCAAAACCGTGGTTTGGTCAAGGACTAAACTCTCTTTTCCACTTAATTTTCTATCCATATTTATAGCCGCCAAAAGTCCGCTTGCGGTACTTTCAACGTAGCCTTCAACCCCCGTTATTTGCCCTGCAAAAAACACGGTTGGATGCTCTTTCATTGAAAAGTCGGCGTTGAGCACTTTAGGCGCGTTGATGTAGGTGTTGCGGTGCATTACCCCGTAACGCAAAAAGTCGGCGTTTTTTAATGCGGGAAACATTGAAAACACCCTTTTTTGCTCGGGAAAAAGCAAGTTGGTTTGAAAACCGACTATATTATACCGTCTGCCTTCTTTATCTTCCTTTCTAAGTTGCATGCAAGCGTAAGGCCATCTGCCCGTCTTTGGATCGGTAAGCCCTGCCGGCTTTAACGGTCCGAAACGAAGGGTATCTTCACCACGGGTAGCCATTACTTCGACGGGCATACACCCTTCAAAGACCTTTACGTTTTCAAACTCGTGCAAGGGGGCGCGCTTTGCGGTGATAAGTTCTTTATAAAAGGCGAGATAGCCTTCCTTATCAATGGGGCAATTTACGTAATCGCCCTTGCCTACTTCGCCGTATCTATCGGAAATGAAAGCGTTTTCAAAATCAATGCTATCACCGTCGATTATGGGGGCGGCGGCGTCGTAAAAATAAAAACCGCTACCCGTAATTTCACCTATAAAATCGCAAAGACTTTTAGTCGTGAGCGGGCCCGTTGCTATAATTACGTTGTCGTTTAAATCAACGCTCGAAACGTCTTCGGAAATAAACTCTATATTTCCCGTTTGGCGAAGTTTATCGGTTATGCCTTGGGCGAATTTATCCCTATCGACGGCGAGAGCCGCGCCTGCAGGAACTGAACAGCCGTCCGCAACGGCGATTACCATAGAGCCTAAAATTCGCATTTCTTCTTTTAAAAGTCCGCACGCGTTGGCGTAAACGTCGTTACTCTTTAAGGAATTGGAGCAAACGAGTTCGCCGTAGTTTGGATTTTTATGGGCGGGGGTGTAGGCGTTTGGCTTAATATCGTAAAGTTTTACCTTATAACCCCTTGTAGCAAGGTAATAAGCCGCTTCGCTACCAGCAAGCCCACCGCCTATTATTTTAACTGTTTTTTTCATCTTTTTTCTTTTTGGTTGGTTTTTCGATAAAGTCGCAATCTTTGCTTGAACATTTTTTAGTCTTTCCGTCCTTTGCAATTACGATATAGGAATCGCATTTAGGACAGCGTTCGCCGTTGGGCATATCCCAACTCATAAACTTACATTCGGGATAGCCCGAGCAACCAAAAAAGGCTTTACCGCTCCTTGAAGTCATCTTTTGAGTAGGTCTACCGCAATCGGGACAAATACCTGCTTTTTCGGTTAAACTTTGAGTTTCCTTACAAGCGGTACATTGCATATAATTGCCGAACCTACCCTTTTTAACTACCATAGTTCCACCGCACTTTTCGCATTTTTGCTCGGCGACTTTTTCGTCGATAGGCTTTACGTAAGTACATTGGGGATAGTTAGGGCAAGCCAAGAACTTGCCGTATTTACCAGCCTTATAAACCATGAGCGATCCGCATTTTTCGCAAACGACGTCGGACACTTCTTCCTTTTCAGACTTGATATTTTCACACTCGGGATAATTAGAACAAGCCAAGAATTTGCCGTAACGACCGCTCTTTCTTATCATGGGCGCGCCACATTTTTCACATATAATATCCGTGATTTCGTCGCCGTCGCTAGACGCTTTTGAAAGCCTTTCCGCAAACGGGGGATAGAAATCTTTAATTATATCCTGCCACTCTTGACCGCCGTTTTCAATACCGTCGAGTTTATCTTCCATATTAGCCGTAAACGAAACGTCCATAATGTCCGAAAAATACTTTTCGAGCATGTCGGTAATAGCGAAAGCGATTTCGGTAGGAACGATATTCTTTGCTTCTTTAGTAGTGTACTTACGCTTTGATAAAACTGAAATAATAGTGGCGTAAGTAGACGGTCTACCAATGCCCTTTTCTTCCATAACCCTTACCAAACTTGCGTCGGTATAGCGGAGCGGGGGCTTGGTAAAACGCTGTTCTTTGCCGAGCGAAACGAGATTTAAAACTTCACCTTCGGCTACGTCGGGAATAATTTTAATCTTTTGATTTTCGTCGTCTTCAACCGCTCTATAATCGTCGTAAACTGCCGTATAACCCTTAAATTTTACGGTTTTTCCGTAGGTTTTTAAGGTGTAATCGCCGGCGCTGGCTGAAATTTGAACGGAATGATATTCGGCGTCTTTCATCTGCGAAGCGATAAACCTTTCGTAGATGAGTTTATACAAATTGTAATGATTTTTATCTAGAAGCGCCTTTGCCTTTTCGGGGGTTAAGGTAACGTCGATAGGTCGAATTGCTTCGTGAGCGTCTTGGGCGTTCTTTTTAGATTTGAAAAAGTTGGGCTTTGAAGGAAGATATTCCTTGCCGAACTTTTCTTCAATATAACTTCTCGCTGCGCTTTGAGCGGCGGTAGAAACCCTTACGGAGTCCGTTCTGATATAGGTTACGAGCGCAAGATGTCCGTTTGCCGTTTCAATACCTTCGTAAAGGTGCTGGGCAACTTGCATACAAGTCGGCGATGACATGTTGAGTTTTGCCGACGCGTCTTGTTGCATAGTAGAAGTGGTGAACGGGGGAAGAGCGTGGCTTTTGGTTACGCTCTTTTTAACTTCTTTAACGACGATTTGACTATTTTTTACGGCGTTTTCGGCTTCAATCGCCTGGGCTTCGTTGCTAGGCTTAAACTTCTTGCCGTTCTTTTCTTCGAGCATAGCCGAAAATTCAACCGATTTTGCGCCCTTTAACGAAGCGATTAAATTCCAATATTCGCTAGGCTTAAACGCCCTTATTTCCCTTTCTCTTTCAACGACGATTTTCAAAGCGACCGACTGAACTCTACCGCCCGACAATCCCGCTTGAATACGCTTGCAAAGGAAGGGGCTGAGTTTATAGCCTACGAGTCTGTCTAAAACCCTTCTCGCCTGTTGAGAGTCGACTAAGTTGTAATTGATATCTCTAGGATTTTTTAAGGCTTCTTTAACTGCGTTTTCGCTAATTTCGTTAAAAACTATTCTCTGCGCCTTATCGCCGAGCCCCAAAACTTCTTTTAAGTGCCAACTTATCGCTTCGCCTTCACGGTCGGGGTCGGTTGCGAGAAATATTTTATCTGCTTTTTCAGCCTTTTCTTTAAGCCTTTTGATAACCGCTTTTTTATCCGCGGTGATTACGTAGTTAGGCGCGTAGTTTTCGGCAACGTTTACGCCAAGCCTTTTTTCAGGAAGGTCGCGAACGTGTCCGCCACTTGCGTCTACTTTATATTTTCCGCCAAGGTATTTTTCTATGGTCTTTGCTTTTGACGGTGATTCTACGATAATGAGTTGCATAGTCTTCTCCTATATATTTATTTACGCGCGCTGTAATTGCCGATAGGATCTTTTACGATAAGACCTTTGAGTTCGAGCATTCCGAGCGTGGATATTATTTCAAAAATTAACATGTTTGAGTTTTCTGCAAGGCTATCCGTACTAGAAAAACCTTGTTTAATCAACTTATAGAGCGTTTTTTCCTTTTCAGTAAGTACGATAGCAGGCTCGCTTTCCACTTTTAGTTCAAATGATAAGTAGTCGGCGATTTCAGTCGCCGTCTCTACCATAACAGCACCGCTTTTTATAAGTTTATTACAAATTTCGCCACCGCTCGTGCCTATTCCGTACGGTAGACAAAACACTTCTCTACCGTAATCTAAAGCGTAGTCCGCAGTATAGCGAGTACCGCTAGTCAAATTTCCGCTGACGATTAAAACGCCTAGCGAAAGACCTGCTATTATTCTATTGCGAACGGGGTATGAATAAACTTTCGGTACGCTACCGCAAGGATATTCCGAAATTATAAGACCGCCGTTTTCAATTATTTTGTTGGATAAATCGTTTGCAGTTGCGGGGTAAGCCTTACCTACTTCACCTGCGAAAACTGATATTACGTTTCCGCTTTTTAATCCGCCTTTAATCGCCGAAGTGTCCGCTCCGCTCGCAATGCCCGTAACTATTACGACGCCGTTTGACGAGAGTTCGCTAGAAATATCTTCGGCTCTTTTTGCATACTGTAGCAAAGTCTTGCGAGAGCCGACTATTGCAAATTTATCCTTTGAAAGAAGTTCGACGTTTCCCCTTGCGTAAAGAACGAGCGGTGGGGTGGGCGTCTGTTTGAGTAGGGTTGGATAAGAGTTGGAAACGAGCGTTATAACGTCGGTTGCGCCACGCAAATTACTTGCGATAACTTCTTCAACAAAATCTTCGTTTGCAATCGCTTTTAAAAGCGTTTTTGCGACTTCACCCTTATTAACGCTTTGTAAATACCCGTCTATAAGTCGGTTATCGTCAAAAATTTGCGACGGGCGTGAAAAGAGTTCTATAATAGCCTTTTTGTGCTTATATTCAATATACTCCATTCCGTCGAGAAATATTATAGCCTTTTCGTCTCGACTTAAAACTCTCATACTTCCTCGCTTCTATAACCTATCGCTTCTAAAAGGTGATTGGGCTCTATATCTTGACTGAGTTCCATATCCGCAATGGTCCTTGCAACTTTGATAATTCTACTCCTTGCCCTTGCCGAGAGTTTTAAGTTTTCAAACGCCGTACGCATGATCTTTTCACACTCGTCGGAAAGTTTACAGTAAACGCTAAGATGCCTTTCGGTCATTTCAGCGTTGCTGTTTATATCGTCGCCCAAAAATCTTTCCCTTTGGATAAGCCTAGTTCTGTTTACTCTTTTTCTTACCGTTTCGCTATCTTCGCCCTTGGCTTTTTCAACCAACTCGTCGTATTTTACGCTATCTACGGTAATTCTTATATCCATTCTGTCCATAAGCGGACCGGAAACTTTTGCTTTGTACTTTATAATTTGCGCCGCAGTACACTTACACTCGCCTTGTTTTGAACCGAAATAACCGCACGGGCAAGGGTTCATACTGCCGACCATCATAAAACTTGCGGGGTATTTTACGCTCGCCTTTGCTCTAGAAACGGTTATCACCCTATCTTCTAGGGGTTGGCGCAAACTTTCGAGCACGGCTCTTGGATATTCCGCCATCTCGTCGAGATACAATACTCCGTTGTGCGCAAGGCTTATTATACCCGGCTTTGCCGAAACGCCACCGCCTATTATTGCAACGCTAGTCGCCGTGTGGTGGGGCGTGACGTAGGGGCGCTTGTAAACTATGCCTTCTTCGCTAGAAAGTTTACCTGCCGCGCTATGAATTTTAGTCGTTTCAAGGGCTTCTTCAAAGGACATATCCGGCATTATTGACGGAATACACTTTGCAAGCATGGTTTTACCCGCGCCCGGCGGACCTACTAAAATAATATTATGGTTACCGCTTACGGCTACTTCCATAGCCCTTCTCGCAACATATTGACCTTTTACGAAACTGATATCGTTATTATACTTAATATTTTCGCTGATGACGTCGTAATTCAACTTCTCTACGATAGGAAGTTCGCCAAGCCCCATAAAATAATCGCAAATTTCTTTGAGATTTTTTGCCGTGCGAATTTCAACGCCGTCGATATATTCACCTTCTTTTGCGTTAGCAAAGGGAATAATAGCCTTTTTATAACCGTGGGCGCGCGCGGATATGAGCATGGGCAAAATACCCGTAACTCCCCTAACGCTACCGTCGAGCGAAAGTTCGCCTATAAACACGGTATCCGCCAAATCCTTGTCGTCAAACTGCCCCGACGCCTTGATTATGCCTACCGCAATTGGTAAGTCTAACCCAGCGCCTTCCTTTTTAAGGTCGGCAGGGGCAAGGTTTACCGTCAATTTTTGATTAGGAAACCTTTTTCCGCTGTTTTTTATCGCCGAGCGAACCCTTTCCTTTGATTCCTTTACCGCCGTATCGGGAAGACCGACTATATCGAAAGAAGGAAGACCGCTACTTGTGTCTACTTCAACTTCTACCGCTTCGCCGTCAAGACCGATAAGGGTATATCCTACGTATTTTGCTAGCATAATCAAAGTACCTGCCAAATATAGAGAATATTGTTTACGATTTCAGGAAGGGCAAGACCTACTATACCAACGTAAGCCATTGCGAAGAGAACAAGGCTTAAAATAGCCGAAATATTTACGACGAGAGTTGCAGTTTTAGTCTTTACGCATTTTTTGAGAATACTTTCCGCAAAACATACGAAAATTGCCATAATCGACGAAACGCCTGCAAAACCTACTGGGCTTGAAGTAAGCCCCATAAACACGGGAATTGCAAACCCAACTAAACTTGCAAGGAGTATTTTATACTTGTTTGCAACGGGTGGAACTGCTTTGAAAAACTCAACTTTCTTTCTGCAAATTACCGCTACGGTAACGAAGATAAAACTTACGAGCGCAACTATGGTTGCAACGTAGTTTAAGAAGAAGTGATATCCGCCTACTTGCGCGCCACCGAAACCTGCGAAAAGAGCAAAGGGATTAGACTCGTAAGCGGGGGTAATACTTCTGATAAAGTGGGTTGCCGCGCTACCGATAAAGCCTGCGCCGTAAACTCTTTGGTAAGCGCCCGAGCAAATTGCGTAAGCAATTAAGAAAATTGCCACGGGAATAACTACGAGAGAGAGTATGCCGAGTAAAGTTGTCTTTACCCTACTAGCGCGGTATGCAAGGAAAACGTTTTCCTTTTCAAGACCTTGCGCGTTTAATTCTCTATTTTTATATTCTTTATGGGCTCTCGCACCTGCGAAAATCAATAAAAGCGCTATTCCTACGATAAGGAAGGAATAAGCCATATCCGAAGCGACGGCAAGAGCGAAGAATAAGCCGATTAAAAGCATATTTATAGTAGCGCTCTTTTGGTCGCCGTAATAGTCTTCAATAAAGTATTTTACGGTAAAGAACAAACTTGCCAACGCAAACAAAGCGCCTATCGCTCCGCCGAGCGCAACCGTCGACGCGGTAAACACACCGCCGATTGAAAGGGCGAATATTACCGCAACTACCGCGTATCTCGACTTTTCAAAGAGTTTATACGCAAAGGCGTATATTAAAAGCAAAATACCAAGACCTGCTATACAGTCGAAAATTCTCATACCGAAAGGCGAAATGCTTCCGCCGGTAAGAGCCGTGCCTAAATACTGAATAATAGTAGTCAAGGGGGCTTCGCCGACCTGTGCCTTTCCGTCTCGCAAAGACTGTACCGCGCCTACGTTTTTGAGTTCGGCGTCGGTAAAATGATATTTTCTCGAAAGGGAAGCGATAAAGGTATCTCTCTCGTCAATAACTGCACGCGTGCACTCTTTTTGCTCTTTAGAGCCAACGTCGGCTACCGTTAGCGGAACGTGATATCCGTCTTTATCCGTAAACGCCACGCCGTAAAAATCAAACTTGTCGGGAGTGGTAATCTTAACTCTTGCGTAAGAAATTTGGTTTTTGCCTTCCTTTTCGGCGTCGAAAACCTTAACCCACTCAAAACCGCCCGTACTGTATTTTACGGGAACTTTTACGGTTACTTTTTCCATAAAAGACGTGTCCGTCGTAGCGCTTCTGCTCTTAAACTGGAAGTTTATTTGTACGTAGGGCGAGCCGTTTTCGTCTAAATCGTAAGAATACACGTTGCCGATATAAACGTAGATATTGGAAACACCCGTCTTTTTTACGTCGTCACCGTCGGGCTTGTTTACCGCAATATCAACGGTTACGAAAGCGTCGGCAAGCGAATTTTCCCTATCCGCATTAGACGATTCTATTCTCCATGCGGACGACGGAACGAAAAACGCGCCGAGCGAGAAAATCGCCGTTGCGAGATAGAGCGCCGTGATAACTACGGCGGTTATTAAAAAAGTGAGTCTGGATTTTTTCATATCGTTCTCCTTTACGTAAAACCTAAAGTTAGCGCTGTTTTAGTTGCAACTTAAAGAATTCTTCCCATTTTAAAAGTTGTGACGCTTTATACTATACACCATATTTTTTTATTTGTAAATCATTTTTTTAAGGTTTTTTATACTTTTCATTATATATATATTATGAAAAAACAAATTTCCACAAAAAAAGACTGACGATTTAATTTCGTCAGTCTTAATTTCGTTTTGTTTTTAGAGAATTTCTTCTACTTTAGCAGCCTTACCGGTAAGGTTTCTAAGGTAGTAGAGTTTTGCTCTCCTTACTTTACCGCGTTTAATAACGTCGATTTTAGCAACCTTGGGAGAGTGAACGGGGAAAGTTCTTTCAACGCCGATACCGTAAGAAATTCTTCTAACGGTGAAAGTTTCTCTAATACCGCCGTTTCTCTTAGCGATAACGATACCTTCGAAGGCTTGGATTCTTTCCTTAGTTCCTTCAATAACCTTAACTGATACCTTTACAGTATCACCAACTGAAAACACAGGAACTTCAGCTTTTAAGTTCTCTTTTTCAATTTGCTCGATAATATTCATGACTTATACCTCCTATTATCCGAAACGTTCATACGCAAAGTGCCAGAGGACCGTCCGAAGTCTTTGTCTATTTTAACACAATGAAATCGTTATTGCAAGCGTTTTAACGGGGTTATTTTAAAATTTTAACCCTTTTTTGAAGTTTTTTCTTGCAATTTTTGAGTTTTTGCAAAAATCAACCTTTGTCGGGCTTTGAAAAACCGCTTTTAGGCGGAGCGGAAAGATGGGCGAATAAATTACACTCTAACTTGCCGTTGTAAAGTTTACGCTTTTTGTCCGCTTTTTTGCCAAACAACCTTTCAAAATCGGTTACGCTCGTGAGCGTGTACGCGCACCAATTATCTAAAGACTTGACCATTTTGCCGTAATCTCTATATAAAACTTCAATCTCTCTTCTATCGGAAAGTCTTTCGCCGTAGGGGGGATTGCTTATTATTATCCCGTGTGAAAATCTAGACGAAAAATCGCGCATATCCGCCCTTTGAAAATGTATGTATTTTTCAACGCCCGCTTCTTTTGCATGGCGACGGGCAAGTTTTAACTGGTTTTCATCTACGTCAAAACCGCTTATTCTAACGTCCGTATCAAGCCTTTCGTTTGCGATTGCTTCTTGCTTTACCCTATCAAAAATCGACTTATCGGCGCACTTCCACTCGATAAAGTCAAATTTTCTATTTTTTCCACTAGCGATATTTAAAGCGATTAGCGCCCCTTCGATAGGGATTGTTCCCGTTCCGCAAAAGACGTCGACTAACGGCCTAGACGGATTCCATACGGAGAGTTGTATTATAGCCGACGCTAGCGTTTCCTTTAAAGGGGCTTCGCCGACGAGCCCACGGTAACCGCGCCTATGCAAACCGTCGCCCGACGTGTCGAGCGTTACGGTAACGTGGTCTTTTAAAATTGAAATTTCTATCTTATATCTTTCAGCAGTTTCGGGCAAGGAATTTACCCCGTACTTTTCAAAAAGCCTTGCGCAAATCGCTTTTTTTGAAATAGACTGAGTCGCCGAAACGGCGAAGAGTTTACTCATTACGTTTTTAGCCGTAACGATTATCTTACCGTCGACGGGTATAAATTCTTCAAACTCTATTTTGGTAAGCCCTTCAAAAAGGTCGTCGAAGGTTTCGGCTTTAAACTCGCCAAGTATAATTCCAACCCTATTCGCCGTGCGAAGATATAAGTTACACTTTGCGATTTCTTCCCATCCGCCGTCAAAGCAAAGCCTGCCGTTTAACGCGGGCGGATCTACGCCTAAAAGCCTATATAATTCCCTTTTTGTAACCGCTTCAACGCCCGAAGCAGTCGTAACGCATATCTTCATACGCTCTCCTTTTTAGTCGCTATTCACAAAAGGTTGGCTTATAAGCCGTTTATTCACAAGTTGTCCACATTAAAAGGCGTCTTTAATCAAATTGACGCTATCTCCAAGTACTTCGACGACGGCAAAACTTATAGCCGTTTCACCGTGTTTTAAGGTGTAATACTCGGCAATTTTCCTGTACTTTTGTCTTTTTGTGTAACCAACAGCGTCTTTGGGTTCGCCGTAGGCAGTATTAGTCCTTGTTTTCACTTCGACGAAGACTGTTACGCCGTCTTTGGTAAATATCGCGTCCGCTTCCCCAAAAGGGGTAACAAAATTGCGTTTAACGAGCTTATAGCCCGACTTTTGCATATATTTGACGGCTAAATCTTCCCCTTTTCTTCCGAGAAGTTTTTTATGAAAGTCTTTCTGTGCAAAGGGCATGAACCTATCTCCTTTAACGCTTTAATATGGTCTTTCGTGCCGTATCCTTTGTTCTTTGCAAAGGCGTATTGGGGGTAAATTTTATCGTATTCTACCATCATATCGTCCCTATACACTTTTGCGAGTATTGAAGCCGCGCCGATAGTATAACTTTTTAAATCGCCTTTGATCACCGATAATTGTGGAAAACTCACCGAAATATCCACGGCGTCCGTCACAACGAGATCGGGAACGACCTTTTTTATACCTTCCGCGCATCTTTTCATACAGAGTTTAGTCGCCTGCAAAATATTGATTTCGTCAATTTCTTCAGGGGACACTTCGCAAATGCAATAATCTATAGCCGTTTGCTTAATTTTTTCGGCAAGGGCTACTCTCTTTTTCTCGGAAAGTTTTTTACTGTCGTCTATCCCGTCGATAATTTTTTCGTCTTCAAAGGGCATGACGACGGCGCAACAGACGACGGGCCCGGCAAGCGGACCTCTGCCAACTTCGTCAATGCCGACGAGATATTTTTTGCCATGCTCTAATAAAGATTTATCAAACTCGATTTTTTCTCTAACCTTATCCGTCATGGGTTGGTCTCCAAACAAATTTTAGCAATGCGCTGTTTTCTAAAATCGTCGATTATAGCCCTTGCGCACCTAGTATAGTCGCTCTCGCCACCGCGAAGTAAAAAACCCCTTTTTTTGCAAACGTCGTCAAAAAGGTCAAGTCCTTCTTTATCCATAGTTTCGAGTTTGTATTTTTCCATAAAAGCCTTTGGGGCTATTTCCTTCATATCTTTAATAAGTTCAAGCGCAAGCCCTTCCATATCCAAAATATCGTCGTTTATAGCGCCAATATACGCAAGATGGCGAGCGTAAGTTTGATTTTCAAAACTCGGGGGCATAGTGCCGGGGGTGTCTAATAGGTCAAAGTTGCCAAGTCTTATCCATTTGTTGGAACGAGTAACCCCAGCCTTATCGCCGGTCTCGGCGCGTTTGCTTCCGCTTATAGTATTTATGATTGTAGACTTGCCCGTGTTGGGAATGCCCGCTACCATAAAGCGAAGAGTACGCTTAATGCCCTTAGCCTTATCTCTATCTAGTTTTTCCTTCATACAAGACTCGCACGCAAGCCTTAATTTTTCGGTATCTCGCTTAGAAAGTCCGTCTATAAGTTCATAAACAACTCCTTGACGCTTAAATTCTTCACCGATTTTGCGCGCGTCTTGCGGGGTGATCAAGTCGCATTTGTTTACACAATACACAACGGGTTTACCCTTAAAAAGACTCATAAGTTTTTTATTTATGCACGCAAAAGGCGCTCTTGCGTCTACTACGTAAATTACGCCGTCGCAGAGTTTAACGTCTTCTTCAGTTTTGCGCATTGCCTTGGTCATGTGACCGGGAAACCATTGAATATGCATTATATCACCTTTTTGCCAACCAGTTGCGGTTAGCCAATTTTTTATACGCGACTATTCGTCGCTTTCGATAAGGTCGGGGCGGAGTTTTTTGGTTATTTTTAAGGCTTCGCCCTTGCGCCATTTATCAACTTCTTTATGATTGCCCGAAACCAAAACTTCGGGTACGGAAAGTCCCATAAAAACTTGGGGGCGTGTAAATTGGGGGTATTCTAACAGATTCCCCGTGAAACTTTCTTCGGATAAACTCTCGTCCGAAATTACACCGCCGATATAACGGCAAAGGCTATCGGTAATTGCCATTGCGGGGATTTCGCCACCCGTTAGCACGAAGTCTCCGAGAGAAATTTCTTCGTCAATGCAAAGGTCTAAAACCCTTTGGTCGACACCTTCGTAATGTCCGCAAAGCAATAAAATTCTATCGTACTCTAAGAGTTCTTTTACCATGGGCTGACAAAATCTTCTGCCCTTGGGGGACATAAAAATTCGCCTTGCATTATGCTCAGGATCAACGGCGTTTATTGCCGAATATATCGGTTGGGGGGTCATAACCATACCCGCGCCACCGCCAAACGGATAATCGTCGCACTTTCTGTGCTTGTTTTCGGTATAGTCGCGGATATCCGTTACGACGATTTCAACCTTACCCGATTTAACCGCCCTGCCTATAATACTTTCGGTAAGCGGTGTGAACATTTCAGGGAATAACGTAAGTATATCAATTCTCATACATCACGACCTCCGTAAATCTCTTTGCCTTTACGGTAACTTTTTTATTTTCAACGTCGATTGCAACTAAAAGGTCCTTTACGAGAGGGAAAACCGCCTTGCCTTCAAGAGTGTCAATATAATAATAGTCCACGTTACCGCTTACGATATCTTCAATAACGCCTATTTTTTTACCGCTGTCAAGGTAAAGGTCCGAGCCTATTACGTCCGCGATAAAATACCTGCCTTTTGGCACGACTATTTCCGACCTGTCGGCATAAACTATACACCTACGCAAGGTTTCAACGAAATTTCTATCGTCTATACCTACGAGTTTTAAAATGCCTTCTTCGTCGCTAATCTTACGGAAATTTTCAATTTTATATATAACTGAATTTATTTCAACTTCGGTTATTTTTTTTACGGAATTAAAATCATCAACGAAAAGCCTTACTTTAAGTTCACCTTTAATCCCCTGCGGTTTTGCCACCGCTCCAATTTCAATTTTATTCATAACATACCAAATAATCGACTTATACGCCGACTTATTAAAAAGGGCTACGCCAACTAGGCGTAGCCCACGAGTATCCAACCATATTAAATGGTAGGGGCAATTACTCAGCGTCTTTGCCCGTAATTTCGATATTGTATCTTTGTCCGCTCTTTTTAGCGGCGGCGTTTACGATAGTGCGAAGTGACTTTGCTATCTTGCCTTGTCTGCCGATAACTTTACCCATATCGCTTTCTTTTAAAAGTATCGTAACGTCAACTGCGTTGCCTTTATCTTCGACTTTGTATTCTACTTCGTCGGGATTTTCGGCAAACTGATTTACGACGTACTTAATAAGTTCTAACATTTTTGCTCCTTAATTACTTCTTTTTCTTTTTGGGGTTAGTCTTAGAAGGGGATAATTTATCCGACTTTTCGATAACGCCAGCGTGTAAAAGAAGCGACCTTACGGTTTCGGTGGGTTGAACGCCCTTAGAAAGCCAATCTTTAGCCTTGTCAACGTCGACAACAACTTCAGCGGGGTTAGCCGTGGGGTTGTAGTGACCTACTTTGTCAATGTACTCGCCGTCTCTTGCCTTTCTGCTGTCTACGACTACGATTCTGTAAGTAGGAGACTTTTTGTCGCCAAGTCTGGTCAATCTCATTTTTACTGCCATTTTTATTTCCTCCGTTAAAAAAATGATTTATTTTAATTTTTATTTTTTACAAATTTTTGCCGATAATCGGCTTATAGCCCAACTTTTTTGTTTTACCAAGTAAGTTTTAACCCTTTATAACCTATTTTAGAAAGGGAATCTAAACCCACCGCGCTTGCCTTTCATCATCTTCATCATTTGTTTGGTTTGGTCAAATTGCTTTAATAAAATATTGATTTCCTGTACGGTAGTACCGCTACCTTTTGCAATTCTGTTTTTCCTTGAATGGTTGATGATTGACGGATCACGCCTTTCTTTTGCGGTCATTGAAAGGATAATAGCCTTAGTCCTTTCAATCTTCTTTTCGTCGATATCTTTATCGTCGATTTTAACCTTAGTCCCCATACCGGGAAGCATTTCTAAAAGGCCTTTTGCTCCACCCATTTTTTTGAGCATTGAAAACTGCTCTAAATAGTCTTCTAAGGTGAAAGAATTTTCTTTAAATTTCTTTTCAATTTTTAGGGCTTCTTCTTCGGTAACGGCTGCTTGCGCTTTTTCAATTAAGGAAAGCACGTCGCCCATACCTAAAATTCGGCTTGCCATTCTATCTGGGTAGAACGGCTCTAAATCGGTGAGCTTTTCACCAACGGACGAGAATTTAATAGGCTTGCCCGTAACCGCCTTGATTGAAAGGCACGCACCGCCACGAGTATCGCCGTCGAGTTTAGTCAATACGACGCCTGTAACAGCCAAACGCTCGTTAAAGGTCTTTGCAACGTTGACCGCGTCTTGACCAGTCATTGAGTCTACGGTGAGCAAAATTTCGTCAACGCGAATTGCTTTGGTTATGTTTTCAAGTTCCTTCATTAAGTCTTCGTCGATATGCAAACGACCTGCAGTATCTACGATAACGGTGTCATAGCCGTACTTTTTAGCATACTCAACGCCTTTTTCGGCAATTTTAACGGGGTTGCCCTGCCCCTTTTCAAACACTTCGGTTTGGGCTTTGCCACCTACTATTTTAAGTTGACCAATCGCCGCGGGGCGGTATACGTCACACGCAACGAGCAAGGGCTTTTTGCCCTGCTTTTTAAGATGAACGGCAAGTTTACCGCAAAGAGTAGTTTTACCCGCGCCTTGAAGACCGCACATCATAATTACGGTAGGAAGATTAGAACTTACGATTAACTTGCTATTAGTCGAACCCATAAGGGCGGTAAGTTCTTCATTAACGATTTTAATAACCTGTTGAGCGGGACTTAAACTCTTTAAAATATCTTGGCCAACGGCTTTTTCGCTAACCTTATTTATAAAGTCTTTAGCAACCGAAAGGTTTACGTCGGCTTCTAAAAGCGCAATTCTTACTTCTCTCATTGCCTGCTTGATTTCAAGCTCGGTAAGTTTGCCCTTTTTGGTTATTTTTGAAAATATATGATTAAGTTTTTCGGATAAGCCTGCAAATAAACCCATCAGTCGTCTCCTAAAATATTCTTAATACTCTCGCCAATTTCTTGAGTGTTTTGTGGCGTAAGTGAGCCTATAAGTTCGTAAATGGCGTTCTTTTTAGCGACAAGGTGCAGTTTTGACTCCAAGTCTAAAAGAAGTTTTTTCGACTTAGTAACGGTATCTAACACGCTTTGGCGGGTGATTGCCTTTATCTCGGCAATTTCGCCAAGGGATAGGTCGCACATGCAGTACATTTCAAATACCGAGCGCTGATTATCAGTAAGCATTTTAGAATATTCGTTAAAAAGTTCTGCGTAATACTCGCCGTCTTTAATAGACATAATTCTCTCCACGCCTGTTAGGCTTTTTAGCCTTACACTACAAGATTATACACTATAAAAACGAAGGTGTCAAGCGTTTTTACCTGACACCTTAAAATTTTTTATCGTAATATTATATACATTATTATATAATATAAGTTTTCTCTTATTAAAAATTTAGATTGCCACGCCTACGATTGTAGGCTCGCAATGACAAGCCCAGACAGCAAGCCTGAAAAGACTTGTAGACCTTGTCGGTCACCCCTTTTCGAGTTGATTTAAAGGCTTAGATGCAAGCGCGTCGCAACTCGATTTTTTGTCAACCAACCGTGGCTACGGTTGGTAAAACTTTTCTATCGGTTGCTCCTTTTCCCACAAAATCTTTTTTCAAAATCTTTTGCGGGAGCCCTTTATGGCT
>JAFTTJ010000023.1 GCA_017466825.1 Clostridia bacterium | reverse complement strand
CGGTTGAATTTGCTATATTTGCAAACGACGTGGCGTATTTAGGTAGCGTGTTCCTTTCTACTTGTATGCTGTTTACCATAATAAAATTATGTGGGTATAAAGTAACCAAAGCGCACGTTATCATAGCCTTATCGCTTGGCGTAGTTATGTTTTTAATTGTTGCAACGAGCGGTATATTGCCGTGGTTCTATAAATCGGTAGCCATTGAAAGTATAAACGGCGCAACCGTGCTTAAGAAAGATTACGGCATACTGCACCCTGTGTATCTCGTGTATTTGGTTTTATACTTTTTGGCAATGATTACGACGATTATCCACTCGATAGCAAAAAAGCACGCAGCGGCGCAAAAATTCTCGGTTGTAATGTTGGGAATTGTTTTAATAAATCTTTTCATTTGGTTTATAGAAAAATTCGGCAAGTGGGAATTTGAGTTTCTTGCGGTATCGTATATTTTCTCGGAAATCTTGTTTGTTCTTTTGTATTGGACAATGCAAGATTATATACGTAAAGACAAAGTACAGACGACCGTTATCGTAGAACAAAAAGCGCCTATTATAATCGTCGATACCATATCAAGAGAAGAAAAAATAAAAACGATTCTTGCAGCGCTTCCCGAAGGAACAACCCTTTCCGCTCGTCAAATGGACGTACTCGAATGCATTATCGACGGCAAGAGTCGTAAAGAAATAGCGGCAGATTTACACCTTTCTGAAAATACTGTAAAAATGCACACTTCGTCGCTTTATCGGGTGCTTGGCGTTACGAGTCGTGATGAATTACGAGCCTTTTTCAAAAAATAAACGGCATATATCTAAATGGCGATAGTCAATTTGGCTATCGTCTTTTTTTTGTGCTATTTTCAAAAAATTTTATGTTAATACACCCTAATACACCCAAAATACACCCTAATACACCCAAAATACACCCAAAACGGGTGTATGTGTATAATTTTAATTATGGTATAATTAAATTGTCGAAATGGCAAATAACTCGATTGCAAACGACAAATTCTTACGGAGGTGATGATAATGGTAAAAAAGCGTGTGTGCTTTGGTGAGTTCGACGTTCCTATACCAAAAGGTCACGAACGAATTACCGATAAGGACGCAACAACCGACTATTTGTTCATCAATGCGCCGAGAGAGATTTATACGGTGTATTTTAATAGCAGTATGCCACTATACGAACAAAGCGTATTGAACGGGTATGAACAAAGTAGTTCGCTCGAAGTGAAGTTACCCGATAGAAAAATTGTATTCTTTTGCCCGACTATTCGAGGGGATAGAAAAGACGGTTTGTGGTATTTCATTATTGAATTTGTAGGCGAAAACGGTGAGGCATTATTCTTACCGGGGCAAATATTGGTTAACTCTGACGAAGTTTACCGAAAAACTGTCGGCGGGAAATTACCTTTCGTCGAAATCCTTGAAAAAATAAAATTAAAAAGCACGGCTGAAACCGTGTAAACGGAGGCTTTAAAAATGAAGAAAAAATCTCTATTTACAACAATACTTCTTCTTTTGATTGCCGTTTTTGCATTTTCTCTTACGGCGTGCAATAATGAAGTCGGCACGCTCGAAACGCTCAAAAACGAATACGGTATCGTTGTTGACGGTGGTAGCTTTGAAGAAGGCTCTACCTTAGTAAGCAATGAAATCGCGGCGACCACGGAAGAAGCAGAAGAAGTTCTTGCGGCAATTTCCGAACAGAACTACAACAAAGACGGTAGCGTATACATTTTCGATATCTACGTTACGAAAGACGGCGCAAAGGTTCAGCCAAAAGGTAAGGTAACGGTTTCTATTCCTTTACCCAATGCCGAGATAGATAACTACCTTGTATTCCATATTAAGGCAAATAACTCGGTAGAAAACCTTGTTCCTACTGTGGCTGACGGGAAAATCTCATTTGAAACAAGCAGTTTTTCCTACTTCGTAATAGCAGAAGATGTTCCAACCGAACACGAACACAACTACGTATGGTTAGAAGCTAAAGAGCCTACCTGTGAGGAAGAAGGCATTGTAGGACACTTCCACTGCGAGGCTTGCGGAAAGAACTTTGATCCGAACTACGGCGAGATTGAAACGATAATTATTCAAAAAGCAGAACACAAATACGGATCAATGTATTGGGGAAAATCCGCCAACTTCTGGGAAGATGGTAATATTGAATACTATCAATGCTCTGAGTGCGAAAAATACTTTGACAATGAATATAACGAAGTAGAAACACCCGTTATTCTCAAATACTCAACTAATCTTTCTATTTGCGTAAACGGAACTCCAACGGCACTTGTGCTTGGCGAGCATAATGACAGCTTTATCGAATGGTCTTTGGAAGGTCTTTCGGTAACGAAGGGCGACGTTATCACCATTTGTCAAACCGATAATGCGGAAATTAGCCATAATTATTTTGCAAGTGGCAATGTTGGCACCGATGGAAAGATACTTACAACGGCGGCAGCAGCAAACGTTCTTCTTACAGCAACGCCTAACGGACTTATGCTGTCTATAGACGGATATAAGTACGAAGGAATCGTTGTTGAAATCAACGGTGCGCAGTATCCTATGATTTACACAACGTATCGAGATGAAACAACAACTTACATTTACGGTTACGTTAATTTTGCAGTAGGCGACGAATTCGTTATCGTTGATAATATAAGCGGTACTGTTTACGATTATGACGACCTTGACGAAGAGTATCTTTGGGATACTTGGGATTTCCACCGCGGTGATAACGGTGAATTTGTGATTGATTATGCCGCGCGTTACGGAATTGAATTTGATTACGGTGGCAATAAGAAAATCTATATCAACAAGACCTTTGCTCCGCTTGACGGAAGTTCCTATGAGTTGAATTTTGTGAATACCGACACCGAATCGGTAGAACTTATGCAAAGGCAGATAGAAAAGGGTTCAGAAGCGTATAAAGATCTTATGTGGTATTATAATCACGAAGACGTAGTAAACAAAGAGGATATTGTTTCCTATATCAACGCAAAAGGCTTATATGTGTATATCGTTGAGGTTCAGCTTGAAGAAGGAACGAAGTTTAATATCAAAAACCTTACTGCAAACAGCACGATAAACGCAGAGCATCTTGTGGAAGTATATACGGAAAGCGAGTGCATCACTAAGGACGGCGATTACGTTAAGATTTTGAAGAATGGTGATTATTCCATCATTTATATGCCGTGCTTTAACGGCTTTATGATAGAAAAAGCAGAAAAATCTGCCGACGTTCTTATGATGCTGGACGGGGAGTTCATCTATCTTGATAAAGATTCAAATGGTATGATATACTATGAGAATTTTATAGCCGAGTCTAACACAAGCATAACCTTTATGAGTGGCGACGGGTTATCTTATTATCCTATTATTCTTGATAGCGAAATGGATAACTCGCTTCTTAGAACGTACGAGTCTAACGGTATATCGATAGTTTATTTTACTAAAGCAGGGACTTATAGCCTTGCCTATAACGTAGAAACTGGTTTGCTTTTGATCACTTCCGTCGGTGGTGACAACGATCCAGGCGGTAATCCGTCTGTCACTTACAGCTACGTGTTAAGCGTTGTGGATTCCACAAACGGCAATAAGGGAAAAATTCTTACGGTTGACTCCGCAAATCAGTACGAGTATAGCTATAAAGGCATTGTTATAGCCGTTAACAGCTATATTACAGTTACCGCCTATGGCTCGGATGACTCTAATACGACTTATTACACGCTTTCTGATACCGATGCCTCGGTTGCAACAACGATAAGCACGTTGATTATGATTAAGAAGTCGGGAATTTTTGATATTTATTTTAATACGCAAACAAAAACAGTAAGAGTTGTTTATGTAGGAGAAGCCGACACCGCGACTGCGTTACCTAAGGATATTTACATTAGCACGATGGAAAAATATGCTTTCATCGAGAATCCCGACAACTCCGATGAGCTTTGCTATCTCGGACTTGTTTTGGAAAGCTATGACGATTTCAGAATTCGTGATACGGATAACAATTACATCTCCGATATCACCCTTGCCTCCGGCACAACGGGCGTAAATACAAATGGTTCTTCCGTTATGGTTGAGGCAGATGGCACATACAACATCTACATTAACAAGACTACACACGAAGTCAGAATCGTTGCTGTAAGCTAACAACACATCAACAAAACTTACATACGCATTAAAACGTTATCCCCTTGTCCTTCGGGGCAAGGGGAAGATTAAAAAAAGAAAAAGGAGAAAAGACAATGAAAACGAAATCGAGAAGTTTAATCGTGGTTTTCTTAATGGTGTTTGCATTTGTTTGTGGCGTATTCGCAATTACACCCCTTACGGCAAATGCGGCAAGTAGCGTTAGAGTTGACTTTTGTTTAACAAACGGTGCGTTAGAAAACGACGTGTTCTTTGAGAATAATTCAAGCCAATATTTCTTAACACAAAATACAAAAAATGACGGTACACTTACATATCTTGAAGAGCTTTACCGTACCGATAATCTTGATTTAGAGTTCGACGGTTGGTATACCGATAAAGGCGAAAAAGTTACGTTAGAAACTGTCTTTACGGAATATACAATTCTTTATGACCGTTGGAAAGAAACTACACTTACCGACGAAGATATAATTTCCACATTAGAAATTGGTACTCCGTTATTAGAAGTTGGCGAAACGGCAGGGACTTACGGCGTAAATAGCATTACTTTGACGGATAACCGTTTATCTATTGCAAATGTTTCCGTTTACGAAGGCTTAAATGCTTATAGAACGAATAAGTTGGAAGATAGCGACGTTTTAGAAACAGGCAAGTCATACTCGTTGCGAGTAGAATTACATACGAAAAACGGCGAACTTATCGACGACCAGCTTATGAGCCATTCTACTGCTACTTACGGTTTGGTTGCAAATATGGTATATTCGCACGATAATAGCGGTATATTTACGACGCAATGGACGAATAGAGAAAACAAAATTCAAGTCATAATCAACTACGATTTTGAAAATTATTACTTTACGTCCGATTTGGAAGATAAAGTAGTAGAAAACGGACAATCTCCGCAGTACACGGTTTACGTTAGCAATAATGCGAACGTTCAAGGTATGGAATTGTTTGTTAAAAACGCAAACGATACATGGGCAAGTCTTGGCGCGGTTACAGGACAATTTAATATTCCTGCAAACAACAATATTGTAAAGCAATATCGTGTGGAAGTAACCTATCAAAACGGATTTGTTATTAGTAGTAATACTTTTAGTGTAGATTGGTATGATCCTAATGCGCCTAAATTTATTACGCAACCGACGGACTATGACGTGGCGTACGGCACGAACGTCCTTGTTACTTGGGGTTTGAACTGCTCCGTATCGGCTATTTATCTTGAAAAATTTAATGGGGAAACATATTCACAATATCAAAATGCAACCCCCACGGGTGCAACCGTAAATGCTTTTGCGGAAAGTGGCACCTACACGTTTAGAGTTCACGCAATTAAAGACGGCAATGATTACTACTCGGATGATTTTACGATTATTTGGCGTGAAAAATTTGTGTTTACTACTCAACCACAAAGTCATACGGTTGCAACGGGCGAATCCTATACGATTACTTGGGCAACCAATCAAACACCTTCTGTGTTGCAAGTATACGCAGAACAAGGCGACGGCACGTATGCGCGCTCGTTTAATCTTGCTGAAACGGCGAAAGAATACACGTTTAGCGCAGATATGTTTGGTTACGTTAAAAATTACAAGTTATATGCTAACTATGACGGCGTAGGATACTTTAGCGATGTTTTCACAAGAACGGTTATAGCAGGCGAATTTACAAAAAAACCCGATAGCGAAATAAATGCTATTGTCGGCAAGGATTATCTTGTAGAGTGGGATTTCACCCTTGACGTTAAGTATTATAATATTAAAGTACATGATGGCAACGACTATGTTCAGTTTGCAACGACGGATAAGCCCGAATACGTCTTTACCGCAAGCGAAGTTGGAGATAAACAATTTTTCATTCAAGCGTATAATGCTAACGACCAGATAATCGGCGAAGATTCTTTATTGTTTACAATTAAATGGACGGAACAGCAAATCGTTTATCTTGTTTCCTTTAATGCCGACGGTGGAGAGGGTACAATGGCAAGCGTAGAGCAAAATGCTGGCGCAGAATATACGTTGCCTACTTGTACGTTTACCGCACCTGACGGAAAGAAATTCAAGGCTTGGAGCGTAAACGACGTTGAAAAACAGGTTGACGACTCGATAACCATAAATGCAAACACCGTTGTAAAAGCCGTTTGGGAAGATAACGTATATCAAGTTATTTATCAACCTGGCGACGGAAACGGTAGCAACGAAATCTCTGAATATGAAGCAAATCAAACAATTACTTTTTTAGATTGTGAAGTATTAGGTTATACACGTGATGGATTTGAGTTTGATTATTGGTCAATTCGTATTCTTGGTGATAATTTCATAGAAGTTGCACAAAAAGGTGCGGGGGAAACTTACACGCTTACAAACAACATTATTGCGGTTGCTATGTGGAAAGAAGTAACGGCAGTTCCGACTGGAATTACTGCTACTTATTCAGGCACAATACTTGCAGGAAATAAAATCAATCCAAGCAGTATTTCAATTATGTTAAATTACTCTAATTCTTCCAACGAGCCTGTAAATGCAGGAATAGTCGAGTATTGGTATAATGGTAGTCAAATTCAAGACCCGATTAACTACGTGTTTGGTGTTGAATTGATAGGCAACTTAAATATTACCGTTAAATATCAAGGTTTTGAAACGACAATGGCGGTTCAAGTTGTTGGTTATGAAATTACTTTCAACGCCAACACGGGTAGCGGAACAATGGAAAGCGTTGAATACGTTGGCGCATATACCTTGCCTGAGTGTGAATTTACTGCACCTGACGGAAAACAATTCAAAGGTTGGGCTACTTCTGCAAACGGCGAAGTGATTGACGGCGCAACTTATAACGTAACTGAACCTGTTACACTTTACGCAATTTGGGAAAATATTCCCGCTGTACCTACGGGATTGACTGCTTCTTATAACGGCACGATTTTGGCAGGTAATAAGATAGCAATCAATCAACTTACTGTAAAATTGCAGTATTCTGATAGCTCGGAAATGCCTTGCGCAGGTCTTTGCGAATATTGGTATAACGGAAGCAAAATAGACGATCCGATTAACTACGTATTCGGTGTAGAACTTATTGGAACAATTACGATAACCGTTAAATATCAAGGTTTTGAAACAACGTTTGACGTTCAAGTTGTTGGCTATGAAATCACGTTCAACGCCAACACGGGTAGCGGAACAATGGAAAGCGTTGAATACGTTGGCGCATATACTTTGCCTGCTTGCACGTTTACCGCACCTAGCGGCAAACAATTCAAAGGTTGGTCTACATCTATAAGCGGTGAAGTAATTGACGGCGCGACTTATAACGTAACCGCAAACGTAGAACTCTTTGCAATTTGGGAAGATATTCCTGTTGTAAAGTATGACGTTACTTTCAACGCAAACGGCGGTACGGGAACTATGAGTCCTGTTGAGTATGCAGGAACTTACACCTTGCCTACTTGTGCATTTACCGCACCTGACGGCAAACAATTCAAAGGTTGGTCTACTTCTGCAAGCGGCGAAGTAATTGACGGCGCGACTTATAACGTAACTTCTAACGTAGAACTCTTTGCAATTTGGGAAGATATCCCCCACAATCACGTATTCGGCGATTGGGAAGTAAATCAAACCCACCACTGGAAAGAGTGCGCTTGCGGTGAAGAGGACGAAAAAGCCGAACACGAAGACTTGGATAGCGACGACCTTTGTGACGAGTGCGGTTACGATATGACGGTGGAAGAAGAGTCGGAAAGCGAATCGGAGAGTGAAATTGAAAGCGAGTCCGAAAATGAATCGGAAAGCCAGTCTTCTTCGCAAGGCGGAACTACTAGCGAAAGTCTTTCCGAAAGCCAACCCAAACTTGAAGAACCAAAAGACGGACTTTCTGGCGGTGCTATTGCAGGTATCGTTGTAGGAAGTGTAGCGGTTGTAGGTATTGGCGGATTTGCTCTCGTATGGTTTGTTATCAAAAAGAAGAGTTTTGCTGACCTTATTGCAATCTTTAAGAAGAAATAAACCTAACTAAATAAAACCTATAAACGGTGGATGGAAACGTCCACCGTTTATTTGTAATGGTTTTTAATAAATTAAAGATATTATTTTAGATATTGTTAATTGAATAGTTCAAACGCAACTTCAGTCTATATCATTTCAGGGGAAAGACGGTATGGTAAAAATGCAAGAAATTTTAGCAAATATTCGTAAAAATCCCCCAAAGACTTAAAACTATAATACAATTCAAAAGCGTTCGGATTAGGTTTATAATAGTCCGTGGGCGAAAGGGCACCTGAAATTAGGTGTCCTTTTCGCTTGCGGTAAAGACGAGTTTTCACTCGCATAGGTCGGTTTTGACAAGGCAAAATTACGCAAAGTGGCTTTTGCGTGCAAGTGCAGTTTGAGAGAAAACTGCGCGCGGATGACGACCTAAAACGATATAATTTACGGTATAATGCGATAAATTTAGCGCTAGATGCGGTGTGTTCTATCGTTTGCTCACTTTTTAACAAAAAAAAGGTCAAATATCATTGCCAAGTAAAGGAAAATGATAAAAAAAGGCTGATTTATAGTAAAAATATACAAGACAAGTAAACGCGCAAGTGATATAATATTAATGTATAATGGTCGCAAAATGGGAAAATCGAACGAATTTTGCAAATTTAAAGTTAAAAAGTAACGTTACCTTCTTGCAAGCAGAAAATGAAAACTCAATTACCTTCCTTTATGATGAGAGTTTATTAGCAGTTCCTGCAGGGCAAGAGTATACGACGTTTACGATTGGAGAAGGCGCGCCGTTTGGCGGTCATTCTTTACCTAAGGTTACGTTGTATTTAGTAAACGGAAAGTGGCAAACAGAAAAACCGATTGCTGAAAGCGTAACTATTACGAATATTCATAACAGAAAAGGCTCGGATCAAAGATTATTGCTTTTCATTAGCAATAGTAAATACGCTACCGCAAATGCAGACGTTAGCGCGAAATAACAATAACTACCGTCTTGCGCGCTCTTAAATTTTAGAGCGTGCAAGACAGAATACAAACAAACTACGGAAAGGTGAAATTATGTTTTTTGACGAGATTATTCACGGTACACAGTATTATCGTTCTCCAACACCGCTTAAGTCAGAGTGGGATGGCGACCTTAAAACTATGGGTGAATTTAATTTAGACGTTATACAAATTAGAATAAATTGGCGACAAAACGAAAGAAAAGAAGGCGAATACGATTTTTCAGACGTAGATAAACTTATGGAACTTGCTGAAAAGTATGATAAAAAGGTCGTTATTAAATTTCTTTTAGAATGCGCTCCACAATACGTTTTTGATAAACTCGGCGGGGTTAGAATCGGTCCTAGGGGTGAGCAACTCAGAGGCGGTTATCACGGCGCGTTTTACGGCGGTTGGAAACCTTGTTTTACAAATTCTAAAGTTAAAGAAGCGGCAAAGCGCTTTGTAAGCAAGGTTGCCGAAAGATATCATAATAACAAGCGTGTAATTTTATGGAACGTATGGAACGAGCCTAGAAATAAGCCTTTTGAAGACTGTTTTTGCGAGCATTGCAGAAAGGGTTTCGGTCAATATTTAAAAAATAAATTCGACACGGTTGAAAAACTCAACGAGTTTTACGGCGCTACGGAAGAAAGTTTTGAAAACGTAAATTTACCGTCAACCCCTCACGGATATTGGGATACCTTTGAGTTTAAAAAATACAAAGGCGGAGAGGGAATATATGAAAATTTGCGCTTCGTATACGACGAAATCCGTAAATTCGATAAGGAAAGACCTATTATGTCACACGTTGGATATACCAGCGCTTTCCAATTCGCTCTCGACGACGTTTGCGACGATTTTACGGCGTCAAAGGCAGTAGATTTTTGGGGCACTTCAATTCCTTGCGATACGACTATGGAAACCCCTGACGCAAGGCTTGATTTTCAAATGTTAAACGACTTTTTAAGGTCGGTTGACGAAAATTATTTCCTTCATGAAATTTACCCCGGGCTTGGGATGTTTATAAAATACGATACCCCGTTTGATATGCGATTTAAACTTTATTCTGCAATTTCGGCAGGAGCAAAAGGCTTGATGTACTGGCAATACCGCGCGGAAAGAATTGGGTATGAAGGCGACTGTTCGGGTATAATGCATATGAACGGCAAGCCAAGGGAAGTTGCTTATGAAGTAAAAGACGTAGGCGGAATGCTTAAACAAAACAAGGATATTTTTGTTGGCAGTAACGCAAAGCGCGCCGACGTCGCTATCGCGTTTGATTTTGACTGCGCGCTTCTTTCTGAAATTGAAGACTGTTGCGGTCCTGATTACGAATTTAAACTTTGGAATCCCCATTATTATTATCGTAACGCGCATGCAGGTATGTATAGATTGCTTAGAGAAGCAAACTACGCGGTAGATTACGTTGGCGTTAGAGATTATAAAAAGTTTGACGATTATAAGGTTTTATACTTGCCTTATTACACGATGATAAAGCCTGAGGTTGGTCAGGCGTTAAAGTCCTTTATAGAAAAGGGCGGAGTAGTTATTGCCGACGAAGGTTTCGGTATGCGCGCAGTAAATACTTGGATGCAACCTTACGATATCGATTTTAAACCGGTTTTAAATGCTAGCATGGAACACCGTATATATTCTAGCGGTCAAACGGTAGAGTATAAAGGCTTATCTAGCGTGGTGCGTCCGGTAAAAACGATTTACGACGTTCAAAACGCTGAAGTTTTAGCAAGTTTTGACGATGGAAAGCCCGCGCTTTTCAAAGTTAAACACGGCAAGGGCGAAATTTACCTTTCAGGTTTTTCTATCGGCTACGGATATTATTCGGATAAAAATGAAACTTACGTAAAAATTATTGAAGACGTACTCGATAGTGTTGGCGTTTCAAAATATTCTTACGCAGACGTTAAAAACGGATTGTATGAAAAACGTCTTTGCTCTAATGCAGGCGAAATGATATTCCTTTTTAATAGTACTAACGAAGAAAAGTTTGTGCAGTTGAGAGAAAATGGTTACTTAATTGAAGGCGCAGGAAAACTTGAAAACGGCGCGTTGACAATACCGCCGTTAGCGGTAGCAGTTTTCGTAGCGCAAGGAATTTGATGAGTATTAGATAGGAGAATAAAAATGAATAAAAAAATTGTTACGGTATCAATTATTGGGGTTGGCGGACGCGGTGGCGAAGCGTACGGAAGATATATGTCCCTTTTAAAGGATAAGTTTAGAATTACTCATCTTTGCGATATAAATCAAACGAGATTAGATAAATACGGTGAAATTTTTGAAGTGCCGAAGGAAAATCGTTTTGACGACGAAAATAGGTTTTTTGAAAAGAAATGGAGCGATTTACTCTTTATCACAACGCAAGATAGAATGCACGTTCGCATGGCTAAAAAAGCCCTTGAACTCGGCTACGATATAGTACTTGAAAAGCCCATATCGGATAGCGTTGAAGAATTGCAAGACCTTACGAAATTAGCGCACGAAAAAAACAGAAAGGTAATCGTATGTCACGTTCTTCGCTATACGGTATTTATGAAGAAACTCAAAGAGTTATTAAATGCGGGCGAAATAGGACGACTCGTTTCTATCGACCAAACCGAAAACGTAGTTTTTTGGCACGAAGCGCACAGTTACGTTAGGGGAAATTGGAGAAATACGGACGTTGCCGTACCTATGATTATGGCAAAATGCTGTCACGACTTAGATCTTATACAAGATTTTGCTGGCAGTAGATGTAAATCGGTTGCGTCTATGGGTAGTTTGTTCTATTTTAAACCCGAAAACAAGCCCGATGGTTCGGCTGATAGATGCGTAAATTGCAAGTTGGCAAATACTTGCGTATACAGCGCGAAAAGGATATACGTTGAAATGTGGAAGAACGTTGGCACTCCTGAAAACGCCGGCCCGTTCAATTTGATAACCGACGCTTGTCCGCTTACCGAAGACGCTTTGATGCAAGCCATCACGGACGGGCCTTACGGAAGATGCGCGTTCAGTTGCGACAATAACGTCGTCGACAATCAAACCGTTATTATGCAATTTGAAAACGGCGTTACCGCAACTTTAAAAATGGAAGCCTTCGTAAAGCAGGGCGGAAGAGATATTCGATTCTTTGGTACTGAAGGCGAACTCGATTTATGCGAAGCCGACGGAACTATTACTCTTAAAAAGTATTTTGATAAAGACGTCGTTTGGAGATTGAACGATTTAACCGACGATTTAGAAGGCCACGGGGGCGGTGATCATAGAATGATCGATAGCATTTATGAAATTATGACTAACGATAGCGAGATTCTCACCACTTCGATAGATAACTCGGTAGAAAGCCATTATATGGCGCTCGCTGCTGAAGAGTCGAGAATAAACGGTGGAAAACTCGTTGAACTTAAAAAGTTTAGAAAATAACTTTTTAAAAGGAGGAAAAGATGATAAAAAAGATTTTAAGTTTTGCTTTGGCGTTAGCGCTTGCAACGAGCATAGGATGTGGAGGCGGTGGCGAAACGTCTTCTGAAAATATCCCTGCGGTACAAGACGCAACGCCGTCCCAAAACCTATACGAAGCAACCGTAAACTCACTAGTTGCAACCGACGCAATCGGCAGAAGTTTCGGCGAAGCCGACGTTTACGCAAGCGATAAAGACGTAGGCGTGTTTTATAGCGTTTGGCATAGCGACCACGTTGGGGATAACGGAATTTTAGATATTACCGATTTGATTGAAAACAACCCCGACGATTTATGGAATCTCTCGGTAAACACTAACTTTGCCCATTATTGGGGCGAGCCGTTATACGGCTACTACGCATCCGACGATCCGTGGGTAATTGAAAGGCATCTTGAACTTTTCACTATGTCGGGTATAGACTATCTTGCGTTAGACCTTACTAATATCAGTTATTACGAAAGGAACTGTACGGCTCTTTTCGATAAGATTTTAGAGTTGCAGGCGCAGGGTTGGAATCCGCCTAAGGTTATGGGGCTCTTTTCGGGCTGTCCGTATAGGGGACAAGTCGATATTGACAAATTGAACGGTTTTTACAACGCCTTTTATAAAAATTCTAAATACGATAGCGTTTGGTATAGAAAGGGCTCTAAAAACAAACCCCTTATCGCAATAGATATGGCAAACGAGTATCACGAACTCAGTTTTGAAATTCAAAACTATTTCTGTTTTAGAAATCTTATGTGGCCGTGGTCTGAATTCGGTACTGACGAGTATAGAGATATGGCTTGGATGGACTGGTGTAAAGACCAACAAATTTTCGACGTTGAAAATTTGGGTATGATGAGCGTTTCGGTTGCTCAACACTCTGACAACGTAGATCCAAGAATGAGTAATTCGGTTGATCCCGTTTTAAAACCGCTTAAATACAACTATAACCGCGGTAGGGGTTGGACGTATTACGAAGACGAGTATTCGGCAGATTACGACAACTACTGTAACGTATACGGAACGAATAATATAGAACTTGCTCATCAAGGCACTAATTTACAATTCTGTTGGGATAACGCTCACAAAAGCCGTGATTTACTTTCCGAAGTGCTCGTAACGGGCTGGAACGAGTGGATTGCGTTTAAGAGCGATTACGGCGACGGAAGAGCAACTTTCGTAGACCTTTGCGATATGGAATTTTCAAGAGATATGGAAATGATGAAGGGTGGCTACGGCGACAACTTCTATTTGCAAAACATGCTCAATACGAGAAAATTCAAAAACGTAAGTGAAACGGTATATCGCGCAAACAAAACGTCACCTAAAACCCTTTTAGACGCTTGGAACGGCGCAAGAAATTATCTTGATATCGTAGGCGACGCGTTAGAAAGAGATTGGTACGACGCTACGAGAAAGGAAAGCAACCGCTTGAAAAATAATACCAACCGTAACGATATCGTAAAAACCGAAATTACTGACGACGGCGAGTATCTTTATATTAAAGTTACGACAAAAGACGATATTATCGTTGACGAATCGGCGTTTAACAATCTCAATATTTTACTTTCCGTTCAAGGTCAAAGCGGAAATAAGTGGGAAGGTTATAACTATATAGTAAATAGAATTCCAACTAAAATAGGCGGAAGTACCACTTCTATTGAAAAGGTTTCTTCAAACGGCAAGTTTGAATGGGCTAAAGCGTCTGACTGTCAAAGTTTATTAAGCGGAAAGACCTTTGCGGTAAAAATCGCTCTTTCGGATTTAGGAATAAAGAGTGGTGAAGCGTTTACTATTGACTTTAAGGTTGCCGACGGCATATCAGATCAAGGAAATATAATCAATTATTATATTGACGGTGACTGCGCGCCTATCGGTAGACTTAATTATAGATATAATTCAGGAAAATAAATAATAAAGGAGAATTTGATCAATGAAACGCATTAAACAGTTTTTGGCAGTTGTTTTATCGGTAGTTACTTGTTTTGCTTGCGCAATATTCGTTGGTTGTGGTGAAACTGACGGCAAGTACAATTTAGAGATTGCCGTGCAAAACCAAAACGGGGAAATTAAGATGATGGAAATATGGAAGACTGCTTATGAAGCGAAGCATCCTGAAGTAAACGTCGTCATCAACAATTTCGGTAACGACGACATTATTGGTTATATGAACAAAAAGGCAATGAATCAAAATTCTTTGCCCCACATGGTATGGCTTCCCGACGATTTCGGTCACACCTTTACAGACCCTGAGCAAGGTTATTTTATCGACCTTCGCGAGATGTACGAAAAGAGCGCGGACACCGATTATAGCCTTTATTACGAATCAATGTTGCACGCTGCGTCAAACGTAGGCGAATTCCGTCCTACTACTTCATATAGCGGTAGTTATACGGGCGTTAAGAGCAACGATGCAAAATACGGCATTTACTTTGCGCCGAGAGATTATAACCAAATAGCAATCGTTTACAACAAAAAAGCCTTTAACGAGTTAAAGACTTTCTTCGGTTTTGACATCAACAACTATTATAACCCCGAAAAGCCCGAAGAATGGACTATGGAAAAATTTGCTTTACTTATCAATGATCTTAACACGCAAATTAAGACCATGGGCCCCGCGTACGAGTCTTATAGAGCAATTCGTATGAATATACAATGGGAAGCGGTTTATACTACTTTCGTAGAAGCTTTAGGTGGTGACGGATTGATAAACGACGGCGAGATTAATTTAGACAGTCAAAAAAATAAAGCCGTATACGATTATTTATGGAGCAACTTCTTTAACGAAAAAAATAAGGTTGATATCAACGATAATTTCAGCAAAGGAACTACCTATCTTACCGTTGTTTCTCGTCCTTTAATTTTAAGTTATCTTCCTTATCTTCGCGATAAAAACAGCGGAAAGGTTATGATGGACTTTATTCCTTTCCCCGCTGAAAAAGTTGCTGCGGGAACTTCGGGTTACGGCATTACTAAAAAACACGCTGAAGAAACCCAAACCGTAAACGGCGTTACTAAAACCAACAAGGAAATCGCTTGGGATTTTATTAAGTTTATTATCTCTGAAGAAGGACAAAATCTCGGCGGAAAAGAAGGCTTTATTCAACCTATTGTAAAATCATTAAAAGAAACGGGTGAGTGGAGACAAGCGTTTGATCCTGCTATGAATCACGATGCTTGGTTTAACGGCGACGAACTCAGACTTACGATTTACAACTATTTCCCTGGTTCAATGAGAACTTCTCTTCGTACTCAAACTAGTAATTTCTTTGTGAATCTTGCAAACGTTGAAAACGGCGCGCCTAGTAAAAGGGAGAAGTTGATTGCTGATTATACGAAAAACCTTGAAGACGTAAAGAAGGGGGCAATCGTTTAATGGCTAAAAACACACAAGAAACGTGGTATCGTAGGTTGTGGAAGGATTACGGGAATATATTATATTGTCTTCCCGTAATCTTAGGTATTTTAATTTTTACCTTAATCCCTATGGTATACTCGTTGATTTACGCCTTTTGCGATTATAAATTTTACTATGCCGACAACCAGTTTACAAACTTTGGTTTTCAGCAGTTTGTAAAGATTTTTAGTACCGACTTGCAAAAGACGATGCATTCCTTTTTTATAACTTTTAGGTATGCAATCGCTACTATTGCAATAGGTATGGTAGGATCTTATATCATTGCGTTATTTCTCAATCAAAAGACAAAAGGCGTTGACGCTTTCCGCGTAGTTTATTATCTGCCGTGTTTAATTCCTGCGGTGGCGAGTTCATTGCTATGGAAGAATATAACGGATACCTACGGCTTGTTTAACAATTATTTAATGTCTATTGGGCTTGAACCGTATACCTTCTATACGAAAGGAGAAACGGTATTCCCAACGATTTTAATGTTGAGCGTTTGGGGTTGGCCGGGCAGTATGATAATGTGGCTTGCTCAAATGAAAAACGTACCTGCCGAAATGTACGAGTCGGCAGAACTTGACGGAGCAGGGTATTTGACTAAAACCTTTGCGATTACTATACCTATGACTACGTCAATGATCTTCTATCAACTTATTATGAGCGTTATAAACGCCCTTCAAGTCTTTGCAGGTTTTTATCCTTTAATGAACGGTCAAAATGAAAGCGAACTAGACTTTATAGTCGTGCGTATATACAAGGCGGCGTTTGTAAACTATCAAATAAGTTACGCCGCGGCGTTGTCGTGGGTGCTTTTCGTCGTAATAGGACTTTTGACGATAGGTATATTTAAGACCAGCAAATGGGTTTATTATGGAGAGGAGGCGTAATATGACTAACGAAAACCTTCTTTCACATAAAAAAATAATCGCCAAAAAGAGAGCGTTTACTGTATTTAAGTACTTTATGCTAGTAATATTAGGCGTATTCTTCGTGTTTCCGTTTTTATATTTGTTTACGTCGTCTTTGATGACTGACGAGCAGATTTTAAACACCACGTCGATAATACCTAAAACTATCAGTTTTGATGCTTACAAAATTCTTTTTGAGCATTCTGAACTCTTGGTCTACGTAGTAAACACGTTGATCGTATGCGCGCTTAATATATCTGGTGTTTGCATCATGTCGTCTTTGACGGCTTTTGGTTTATGCAAAGTAAAATTTAAAGGTCAAGACCTTGTATTTACCTTGATTTTAGCAACCTTGTTGCTTCCCGGTACGGTAACGGGCGTTCCGCTCTTTACTATTTACGCTAAACTCGGCTTAACGGGTACGCTAGTTCCCTTGTGGTTGCCTATATGGTTTGGCGGCGGAGCAACTAATATATTCTTAATAAGACAGTTTATGAGAGGTATTCCCAAATCTTATTCGGAAGCGGCTATAATAGACGGCGCGTCTTCGTTTACAATTTATACTTCGGTAGTACTGCCCCTTGTTAAACCTATCATTATTTACCTTGCCGTAACTAACTTTATGGGGCTTTGGAACGATTTCCAAACTCCGCTTATGTACGTTGGCGATAATCCGGCTAAATACACCTTGTCGCTTGCTTTATATCAAGAATTCGCAAGAGAAGGTTCGTCTTATTTCCCTAACGTGCAAATGGCGTTAGGCGTGCTTATGGCGATACCGTGTATCGTTTTATTCGCTCTCTTCCAAAAACAACTTATGGAAGGCGTTTCGGCGGTAGGCATAAAAGGATAATAGATAGAAATATCAAAAGATATAAGGAGAATTATGATGAAAATCAAAAAAATCGTAAGTTTTATTTTAATGCTTACTTGTATGGTATGTCTTGGCTTATCGTTTGGCTTTAAAAACGTCAAAACGGTTCAAGCGCAAGAGCCAACCGTTAATTTTACTAAGGTTGATACCGAATACAACAACTCCGTTTGGGGTGGAAATACGATGGCAGTCGGTATATATTTTGACAAGAATTTTACCGCTAAGGCGTATGCCCACAACGACGGCGGTTATGACGATCCCGTCATTGCTTCTGTAAAAGGGTATACCAAGATTAACGGTCAAAGCGGAGCAATTCAATTATCTTTCCTTGTAGAAGAAAACTCGACTAGAATAGTTTTCTTGTACGATATAACGACTTTAACCGTTCCCGAAGGTCAAGAGTACGCGACGTTTACTATTGAAGCGGGCGCGCCGTTTGGCGGACAGTATTTACCCGCTGTTACCTTGTATTTAGTTGACGGTGAGTGGAAGGAAAACAAGCCTGTTAAAGAAAGCGTAACGGTTACTAATATTCATAACAGAGCGGGCACCGATCAAAGATTATTACTTTTCATTAGCAATAGCGATTACGCTACCGCAAATGAAAACCTTACCGACAAAATTACAAATTCTAACGTATTAGATTACGTAAAAGTTTATACTTCGGAAACGGAATATAAAACGCTTAGACAAATTTACCAAGGCAATGCTCAATCTAAAATTTGGAACGAAGCAAACTCAGTAGGTTTCCAAATCGACGCTACTTACCACGGAACGGCAGTTTATGCGGTAGAAATTAAAAAGGGAGCGCAGTTCCCTGCTAGCACGAACGGTTATACGACTTACGTAGTAAGCGCAGACGTTACTTTCTACAACTTGGACTATAACTCTACCGTAGCGGATAAACAGTCGTTTGCTACGGCATGGACTACTGCAAAACCCGAAATTCCCGACGAGCCTGAAATTCCTACGCTCGGAACTCCCGACGTTTCCTTCGTTGAACTTCATAAGGACAACAATAATAGCGTTTGGGGCGGAACTACGCGCGTGTTAAGACTCGTTTTCAGCGAAAACTTTAATGCGAAAGCGTACGACGGCAACGACGGCGGTTATGACGCGCCAATCATTGCGCACGTTAGACATTTCGTAAAAATCAATGGCAAACCTTTAGGCGACGTTACCTTTTTGCAAGTAGAGAACGAAAATTCTATAACCTTCCTTTATGACGAAAGTTTATTGACCGTTCCTTGCGGACAGACTCAAACTATATTTACAATCGAAGCAGGCGCGCCTTTCGGCGGTCACTATTTGCCCCAAGTAACCTTATACTTCAACGGAGAAAATTGGCAGACTGAAGCAACGAGCGTAGAAATCAAATTTGTCGGTGTAGATGATACTCAAAACAATACTTCTTGGAACGAAACTCAAAACAGTGTAAGAGTGAAATTCAATTATTGTTTCTACAATGAAATCAGCAACAATATAAACGATTCTGACGGTTTGAGATTAATTTCAAAACTTACCTTTAACGGCGTTCCTTTAACGGCAAACAACGTTGCAGTATTTATTGAAGAAGTCGGCGGAAATAGCATTACTATTCGTTATAGTAAAGAGATTCTCAACTGGTCGTTTGAAGAAGGTTCAAAATATCATACGCTTACCCTTACCGAAAGCGTAAATTATCTCGGCATAGATATTCCTGCGTTTACCTTGTATTTAAGAAACGGGGCTTGGGTTACCGAGCGTCCGCAACGTATTGAAATAGGCGACGTAGAAACCGCAGTAGGATACAATTCTGCAAACGTCGTTCATATTAGAGATTGGAATTTAGACGGTGACGAAACGACGTCTGTAAATAATATGATAGTATTCTTTATGCCTAGCGGTGGTTTCCCTGCAGAGCACGATATTTTCCTTAATCTTGATAAGGTTGCCGAGTATAACGTATTTGACAAAATTAAACTCCATATGATAACGCCTAATGCCGACGCAGATGCAGACGGATTCGTAACTCTTGGTCAAGTCTTCAACGCAGGCGGATGGTATCCTTCAAGCCTTACTGGTGGAAAGGATAAAATAGTTGTAGTTAATATATGGGAAACTGAAAATTCTTTCGCTTTCTCTATGGGTACGGCGTATAACGCTGAAAGTTTTGACTATATCATTATTGAAGAAGGCTGTGAATTCCCCAATTATTACTATACCAATAAATTAGACAATACGGATTACGTACAAAACGGCGACGTCGTTGCTTATGAAAACTTAGATAAAGTTTCGTTTATTCAAACCCAAACCGTAAAGGTATATACGAACCCTGCGGACTTCCACGGACCTTTCGAAAATACCAACTGGGCTTTTGATACTAACATGGGTGAAATATCCGTAAGTGGCGTAGATTATAAAGACGGATTCGTAATTATTAAATTAGAAGGCTCTAATTATCCTATGGGAGCAGATGGCGATAATCTTCATCAAAACGTTTCCGCAGGCAACGCTCCGATGGCTCTCAATATGCTTGCAGATATCTACGTAAACGGAATTAGCCTTTATGATAGAGTAGTGCATTTTGGAGGAAACGGCATTATCGGATACTTCAACTATTGCGGTTACGGCAACTTTGCTATAAACGTAGCGTTAGTAAACGCAAATGAAGTGGTTAATGAAATTATCGTAGCCAAAGATTTGAGAGTTCCTATCTACGGCATGTCTAATATGGCGTCTGCAGCATACGGCGTTATGTATACTGAAACGGCGGAAACCGTATCGTATACAAGGGGCGCGCAAGGCTTTAAGAAGGATGCAAACGTTTATTGGACGGTTATTTTCGATAACGGCGAAACCGTAACGAAGATTAAGGTTGCAAACGGTGAAGCGTTAGGTTCTAACGATATCCCCGAAACACCGACTAAAGCGGGTTACGAATTCGTCGGTTGGGTTTACGGAATAGACGGAATGTATAGTTTTGAGCCCACTTCTCAAATTAAAACTAGTTACTATTTAACCGTTAACTGGTCTAAAACTTCTGAATCTTCTTCGTCAACTGAATCTGAAGAAGGCGGTTGTTTCGGTTCTTTCGGTTCGTTAGACGCAATGGTTGCTTTAATGCTCGTCGCAGGCGTAGCGCTTTTTGTAAAAAAGAAAAGAGCATAAGGCTTGTAGCTACAAGGCTTAGTTAAAAATATAATCCCACCGATATTTTTCGGTGGGATTATATAAATAGGCACAAAAAATGAGAATAAAAAAAATAATCGCTTGTATTTTACGTTGTATCACAGCGTTTTTGTCTGTGGGCTGCACGGGCGACGGAAAAGGGAATAAGAGTGAAGCGAAAATAAAACTTCTTACCCCAAGCGACGGCGAAAACCTTTCGTTAAATCACCCCGAAGTCGAAAATTTACTTCTCAGTAAAACCGAAAGTGACGTTGCATTATGCTTGTCGGCTAAGGCGTAATGCGTAATAAAATATGCCAATAATCGACTTATATGGTGGCTTTTATAAAAAAATAGCCGTGAAATCGTTAATCTTCACGGCTAAAATATTATCGTTTTGTCTTTTGCGCTTTTTTGTATTGCGTGGGGGATATTCCGTAATATTTTTTAAAAGTACGGTTTAGGTGGCTCGAGTCGCTATAACCAAGAGTCATAGCAATCGATAAAATAGAAGAGTTAGTGTAAGTTAGCATTTCGCAAGCGCGTTGCATTTTAATTTCGGAAAGGTATTCGACTAAGGTTTTGCCCGTGTATTGTTTAAACAATCTTATTAAATGCGATTGGCTAAACGGAGCGCTGTTAACTACGTCTTTTACCGTCCAGTTTATATTTTCGGGCGAGTAGATTTTTAAAAATATGTTCGTCAGCCATTGCGGTTGTTCAGAACTTAAAAAATTATATTGGCTAAAAACCTTTTCAAAGATATACGACGTGAGAAAGAAGATTGACGACTTGTTCGTTTCCGAAGGATTTGCTTTAATAAAAGAAGTGTAGTCGATTATTTTTTTAACTTGCCCTTCCGACAAAGTAAATATCATATTTTCATTTTTTAGTAAGTCGTCGTAAAAAGTATCGGAAATGCCCGAGCAAAAATCTTTTACAAACGGCGTATATAAACGGATATTTAATATAGTACCGTTTGGCGAATTGCTAATTATATAATGAGAATCAAGTTGTGGGCGTAGCAAAACCGCGGTGTTTTTTGCGAGAATTTCCATTTTTTTATTTAAAGTATGCTCGTAAGAGCCTTGTACGATTATAGAAAATTCCCAAAAATCGTGGTTGTGCAGTTCGGGATAATCGCCATAATGATAATTTGAAAAGACGTAGGAATATTTTTCATTAGGTGGATAAGTGGAAAAATAAGAATACATAATGCTCCTAATCGGTTGCGTTTTCGTTGCATTTATTATACTATAAATGGCGAATTAAGTCAACGATGGTGGCAAAAAATTCTTTTCACGCATGTTGATAAAGAAAAAATTAAGGAAGAATAGTAAAATGGATAAAGAAAAAACTAAAAAAGACAACCGTCAATGGTTTAAAGATGCTAAATTCGGTATGATGATACACTTTGGGCTTTATTCTCTTTTAGCGGGAGAGTGGAAAGGTCAAAGGACGGATATAATTGCAGAGTGGGCGCAGTCGTGCTTTCAAATTCCAATTAAGGAATATGAAAAACTTATGACGGCGTTTAACCCCGTATTTTTCGACGCCGACGAGTGGTGCGATTTAGCCCTTTCGGCAGGAATGAAATATATCGTGGTAACTACAAAGCACCACGAAGGGTTTGCCCTTTTCGACTCAAAAGTTGACGATTACAACGTTATGCACACCCCCTTCAAAAGGGATGTTATTAAAGAAATATCGGTCGCGTGCCGTAAAAAGGGTTTAAAATTCGGTATTTATTACTCGCAAGAACTCGATTGGCACGAAGAACACGGCGGTGGTTATAGCGAAACGTTTGAAACTAGTCAAGGTAAACCGTGGACTAACTTTTGGGATTTTCCTAATACTAAAAAAGATTTTGAAATCTGTTTTAGAAAGAAGATTATTCCGCAGGTTACCGAACTTTTGACGGGATACGGCGATATCGACCTTATTTGGTTTGATACACCGCAAGATATT
>JAFTTJ010000022.1 GCA_017466825.1 Clostridia bacterium | reverse complement strand
TTTTGCGACTGTCAAGCATTTTTTATTACTTTTTTAAAAGTTTTTTATATGCCTTCTCTCTTCGCTTTTTTATGCGCTTTCTCTAGGTCGCTCCCCAAGAGTGCTTGCTTATCTTAACATTTTAATTTCAGATTGTCAAACGATTTTTGCCACATTTTTACAAAATTTTTCATCAAAATTTTACCCTTACTAAATAGTGTATTTTACCCCGAACACAACCACAAAATGTAGTTTCATTATTATATAATATAGGGCTATAATAAACCCCCTGCCGAGTTTGGCAAGGGGTTTCGTTTTTAGGCTTTAAATTTTACTCCGTCCTTTTTGCAAATTCTTTGAACGGCAAATTTTCCCGTCATAGCCGCAGGGGGAAGCCCGCCCACGCTTATTAGCCATTGACCTGACAAGATAAGGTTTTTAAGACCTTTTATCTCGCCCTTTTGCATCATAGACTTGCCCTTTGCCGTCTGCACGAAGCCTTGGAAAGAGCCATTTCTGCCGTTTAAATAACGTTGATAAGTAAGGGGTGTGATAACGTCTATAATTTCAATTTTATCCTTTAAGTGGGGGAATCTCGTAAGGTAAACTTGCAAAATCTTTTGAGCGATTTCCTGCTTTTTAGCCTTGTAATCGCCCTGCTCTTGTACCTTTCCCCACCAAAAATACATATCGTCGTCACCGCCGATAGCGCCTTGAACTACGCTATAACCTTGGGGGACTTTAAGCGTTTTATCATAAGAATAATTACGGAAAGTAACCGCAAAATGGTCTTGTTCTAACGAAATAGGCTCGTCCACGTACATTTTGTGCGAAACGGGGTGGCTGGACGTGTCTTCGTTTACTTTAAGCACGGCGATAGTAAAGGTGTAAATTGGGTAAACCTTTCTATCTTTAAACCTTTCGTCAAAACTCTGTACGCTATATTTACCGTCTAATAATTTTTGTAGGGTGTGTTCGGCTGGGGTTGCGGCAACAACCCAATCGGCGGTGAGTTTTTCGCCGTTTTTAAGTGTAACGCCTACCGCTTTGCCGTCTTCCACGTCAATTTTTTCGACTTCCGCGCCACTTCTAAAAGTTGCGCCGAGCCCTTTTGCGTATTCGGTCATTCTCTTTACCATTTCGAGCGAACCGCCGATAGGTATACCGCCGTCTTTTGCAGTACAATGGGCAAACATAAACAAAAAAGTCATAAGGTTATAATTTGCAATAACCTGCTCTGCAATCCACCTTCTTACGTATGGATTTTTGAACTTTTTAGCGTAATCCTTGCAGTCGACCTTGGAATATTTTTCAACCAAAAGATAATCGCCCGCCATTGTAAACGCAACTTTTAAAAGATCGCCTAAATTCATTAAATCGGCGGGTTTTTCGCAAGGAGCGTTTATTCGCTCGAACCGTTTAATGAGTTTGCAAAGTTTTTTAATTTCCTTTTCGTCTTCGGGGGCAAAGGCTAAAAGTTCCCTTTCAAACCTTTCAAGATCCGCCCACATTGAAATAACTTTACCGTCGCCAAAGTCTACCACGCAGAAATTATCTATATCAAAAATTTCTACTTCGGGGGTTAAAGCGCCCGTTTCTTCCCAAAGTTTATAGGTTGGCGATTTGGGGTTTGCGCCGACGAGCCAATGTATACAGCCGTCGATATAACACCCTTGTCTTTCCCAACCCATACACGCTCCGCCAAGAATAGGATTCTTTTCTAACACCAAGGCTTCGTAGCCGTTTTTTTGCAAATAAGTTGCCGTGGCAATGCCTGAAACGCCACCGCCTACTACTATAACTTTTTTAGCCATAATTATTTCTCTTTGTAAAAGAGCATACAATGGCAAAATCCTTCGTAATTAGGGTCGGCAATTTGCGCCCTGAACTCTTCGCACATACATTTATATTCGGGTTTTTTGCCAAACCTACACGGACAGTATCCGCCTTTGGCAATAAGCCCTTCTCTAACCGTTTTTACTACTTCTTTATCGGGGTTAAGGGTTATTCGCATAACTCACTCCTTTAAATATTTAAGCGCCATAAAACAAGCGACTGCTTTTATAAAATTTTAAAATTTTTTTAATTTTGGTTGCGGACAAAGGGTGATTGGATGGGATAGACCTTGTTGGTCATCCCAGTCAAGCACGCTTTATAAAACGCCGTATTGCGACGTATTTTGTCTACGGTTTTAAGTTTTAGATACGAGCAAGACAAGGCTCACAAAGGGTGATTGGATGTGATAGACCTTGTTGGTCATCCCAGTCAAGCACGCTTTGTAGAAACATAGTATTGCGACGTATTTTGTCTACGGTTTTCAAGTTTTAGATACGAGCAAGACAAGGCTCACAAAGGGTGATTGGATGGGTTAGACCTTGTTGGTCATCCCAGTCAAGCACGCTTTGTAGAAACATAGTATTGCGACGTATATAAGACTTAAAAAAATTTGCGGATAACCTCAGCAACTCCACTTTCATCATTGGTGTTTTTAGTGACGTAATCTGCGTGGGCTTTTACGTCGGGTAAAGCGTTTACCATTGCGACGCCTACGCCTGCAGTTTTAAACATAGCAACGTCGTTACCTTCGTCACCGACGGCAACGCACTCGCTTGGGGTTATACCCCAAATCTCACAAAAATCTTTGACAGCAGAGCCTTTATTTATACCTTTGGGGGTAATATCTATCATGCCTTTATAACAGCGCACGGCTTCGACTTGGTCGCCGAAAAGGTCTAAAATTTCCTTAATATAGCGACTAACTTCGCCGTCTGAAGTTATAAACATAAGTTTAGGCGAAGTTGCGCCCGTTTTTAAAACGTAGTCGTACAAATCGCCCACGGGGTTGGGTTTTACAAGGCAAATCGAACAGTAAAAATCTACTATTTCGTCCACCTTTTCAACGATTACTTCGTCCGAAAAAATATGGTAATGCAAGCCCCTTGCCTTGCCAAACTGTAAAAGTTTTAAAATGAGCGGCGTATCTAAAACGTATCTTTTTAAAACCTTCCCCGTTGAAGAATCGACTATTTCACCGCCGTTATAGGTGGCGATAAGGGGTCTAAACGGCAGTTTTTTGACGACTGTCATTGCCGAAGCCGTCATTCTGCCCGTACAAAGAGCGAACTTTTTCCCCAAGGAAAAAAGTTCGTCAATCGCTTTTAAATTTTCGGTCGAAACCCTTTTGTCGCAAGTCGCTAAAGTTCCGTCAAAATCACTAATAAGGGCTTTATACATCTTTATTAACCAATTTTCCTATAAACGGACAAAGCCCCAAAACACCTGCAATTCCTATTAAAATAAAGGTTGTTACGGGCGTTGGCATAAATAAAAGACAGGTTAAACAAAACGCGCAACCAAAATACGCCAAGCACGAATAAAGGGGGCTTAAATCCGATTTGTATTTTGCTATTGATAAAATTCCGCCGACTAAAGATATTCCGCCTAAAAGGCTGAGTAAGGTTATCCAGTAGGCGTAGGGGGCAATGCTTGTTTGCCTAAACACGAAGGTGAATATAACTCCGCCGATTAAAGCAAGGGCTTGTCCACCGCCCGTTTTCGCTTGTTTTTTGCCACCGAAAACCGCCCTTAAAATTAAAGCGGTTACGCCGTAGCAAAGTAAAACTACGGGCAAAATTAAGGCTTTTAATAAGTCTTTATACGAAAAGGCGCAAGCGAGCGCAATTCCACCCGTCAAAACCGCCGTGAGCGGAATCATATCCGCAAGGGTTGCTCGAGCGTCTTTTAAGGTGTGGAGAGTGAAAAGGGCTAATATAAAACCTATTACGAGCGGGGCTCTAACCCGCAAAAGCCCGGTTATGCCGTCGGCAAAACCACCGATTATTGCCCATACCGCAAACACGGCGTAAATAAGGGCAAAACCAAGCGCAAAAAGGGTGTTTTTGTTAAAATATACGTCTTTAACGTACTTGATTACGGGGTTTGGTTTTTTAATTTTTACCCGAACTTTAAAATCGTCGTTTTCAGGGTGAAGAGAGCCTTCTTTCTTTTTCTTGTCGTAGTCGTAAACGAATATTTGCGGACGCTTTACTATACCGCCCGAAGAATTTGCAACGCCTGCTTTTACGAGTTGAGCAACCGAATATTTCTTCTTTTTATCGTGGGTAACGATAGCCCCGATAATTTCGCACTCCCCCCAAATACCGCCTGCGGTTTGGTCGGAAACGAGTTTTATCTTACCGCCGAAAGCGTGCTCGCAAGCGGCTTCGACTTTGGCGCGAATTTCAGGGGAATCGGTTTTTGCGTAACTCTCGGTCAAAATCTCTTGAATTTCGGCTTTTAAAATCTTTATTTCGCCCTTGCATTTTGAAATAAGGGTTTCGATAGAAGATTTTTTTGCGTTGAGTTGGTATATTTGAAGGTCGATTTCGCTTCCTACTCTACTGCCGTTCTTCTTTCTTAAAGTGGCTATCTCCGCGGTTAAAACCGAACACTCGGCAGTCTTTTCCCTTACGACGTCGTCAAGAAAGTCCTTTCTTTTAATTTTTTGTATGGCTTGGGAAAACAGTTGCTTCATAAAAATTCCTACTTGTTTTTCATTATTGATTTAACGAAATCTGCGATTATGGTTGCGGCTTTTGCCGTGCCTATTCTCGTGTTGATGATAAGGTCGTAATTTTCAGGCTTACCCCACTCTTTGCCCGTGTATTTTTTGTAGTACGCAGAGCGAGCCTTATCGTTTTTAGCAATTAGTTTGCCTGCTTCAACGGGGGTAATTTTATAACCTTCGGAAACGCGCTTTCTGCGAATTTCAATGGGGGCGCATATAAAGATTTTGATTACGTTGTCGTGTTCTTTTTCAAGCACGTGCGAAGCGCATCTGCCTACGAACACGCAAGAGCCCTTTTTAGCGAGTTTTTGAATAACTTTTTCGTGCGCGCCGTTTACCTTGTCATAAGTTGCCGATTCGCCACCTAAAAAGCCCGAATACCAAAAGGTTTCGGCTACTTGTTCTTCTGACGAAATAACTACGTTTTTAGCAACGCCCGTAACTGCGGAAGTCATCTCGGAAATAGATTTATCATAGCAACGAATACCGAGTTTTGCGGCAACCTTAGAGCCTACTTCCGCCCCACCCGAACCAAACTGTCTACTAATAGTAACGTAAAATCTTGCTTTTTCTTTTTCCATAGATTTTCTCCTTTTCGCGCCCACGTGGGCGCGCGTTTTCGTGTTATATATTTTATTTTAATATATACTACGCTTTTTGTCAATAAAGAGTGAAAATTTTTTAAAGACTTTTCAAAAAGAATTGCTTAAAAATTGCTTTTTTAAAGCAATTAGGTTAACAAAAACCCACCCTGCAAAAAGTTTTTACAAATCGTTTCGTAAAACGTGAAAAAAGGGCGGAGTTTAGCCTCGCCCCTACGAAAATTAATATAAACCGTTGTAGATGAAATATTTGATCTCTCTTTTACCGAAAACTTAATATGACGGGTAAACCCCGATCTACTACACCCAATATTAACCGCCGTAAGAGAGGGGCTTGCACCTCCCTTTTAACGGAAATCTAAATTGCGCCACAACGATAGGAAAATTTTGTTAAGGATAAGTATAGTAAGCAAAATACGCCGTGTAATACTTGCCCTTTTCAATTTGCTTTTCCGTAACGCTAACCCCGTTACAGTAAAGCCACCTTAAAACCAAATCGCCTTTGGCTAGCAAGGCGTCAAACTGCTCCCTGCCTTCGCAAACGATTATATTAGAGCCGTTTTGGTCGTCAACCCTAATTTTCATTATCGCCCCCGTCGGACGTTTGTCAAAATCAAGTCTAAACTCTCTCTTTTCGTCGCTACTAAGGCTTGCGTCTAACTTTAAATACACTTCACCGCCTTTAACGGATAGGCTCACCGCGCCGTTTGTGTCAATGCTAGCGCCGTGAAAGAAAACTTCTTCGCCGACTATCTGCGCGTAGGCGTTTTGTTCTTCGATTTTAAACCAACCTTGTAGGTTGTCGTAATTTATGCTAAACACGGGATATAAGGTAACTTTTTCGAGTTTTTGGGCAAAGATTTGCTCTACCGAATTTACCCATTTTACGTCAAAAAGGTTGCCTATAGCGCGTTTATTGAGCGCCCAGCCTTCAAAATGAAGAGCGGTTTCAAGGCTTTTTGGCAAGTTGATTTTAGGGTTATTCCAAATGCTATTTTTCGCATAATCTAGCTCATATCCGCCAAAGGCTAACTCGCCGTAGTCGGCGCAGTCAAAGTAAACCCTTACCGCGCCCAAAATTTTACCCGTCAAAACGTCTTTATCCTTAAGGGCGAGTTGAGAACTAGTCAAAGGCTCGGTAGTTGCCACACCACTACCCGTACGGGTTATTTCCCAATATAAATCGTCAAACGAAAAACCTGCGTCGGCAATGGCGTTGCCTGCGCGGTAAGTCTTTATCCCTAGCAAAAGATATACCGTCTTTTGCGCGCCGTTTTCATCTACACCGCATACGGCAACGTAAGTTCTAGCGTCGTCAACTACTATCTCACAGGACGAATTTATTTGCGTGTTTGAATTGATTTTTATAAGTTTACCCCCACTATAAGTCGATAAACTTAATTTTCCTGCCGAAACGGTTACACCTGAGTCCTTTACGATTTGGCTTGCGATAACGGGCTCTTCGTAAGTTAAGACCGTAGCAAAATCACCGAGGTCCACCGTCCAACCGCTAACCGTTACTATTATTTGATTTTGACTAGACTCGCTCTCGCTTTCAATCTCACTTTCACCTTCGGTTTCAGGGGCGCTCTCGCTATCTATTTCAGACTCGAAAAGGCTTTCCGTTTGGCTCTCGCTTGCGCTTTCCGAATCGCTTTCTTCCACCCTTTCGCTTTGGCTCGAATTTTCATTTTCGCTTTGGCTAGCGCTCTCTTGACTTTCAAAACTTTCTTGACCGCTAAAATTGCTCTCGTCCGTTTCTTCGCCACCGCTACTGAAAGCGCTTTCGGCTTGACTTTCATAAGTCGTTTCGTAAAAGGCGCTTTCCCCTTTGCTTTCGCTATCTACTTTCGGCATGCAAGACGAAAGCGCAAAAGCAGTCGTCCCGATAAGCAAAAGGCTAAAAATCCATTTAATTTTGCTTTGCATAACTTCTCCTTTTTAAGTTGCTTTTTTTCGGCTTAATTTTACCACCTTGCGGTAACCTTTTCAACTGATAACTCGGCTAAACGATAGACGATTCGTCTACTTTGACTATTTGGCACATTTTATGCTGAAAAAGTTTTCACGATTTTTTATAGCGCTATAAAATTTTTAAGTAATTATATATCAAATAGTTGACAATATAGCGTAGGCGTATTATAATACTTTAAGAAATCCTACCAAGCGGGTAGGAATTACCGCAAAGACTAATAAATTTAAGTCGAAAAGCCGTTAAAATTATGAAAAAAAGGAGTTTCCGCAATGAAAATTTCATCAAAAACCCATTACGGAGTGCAAATTCTCTCTTTTTTGGCTGTAAAAACTGAACTCGTTTCGGCAAAAGAACTTGAAAAATGCACGGGTGTTTCGAGCAAATATCTTGAAAAAGTGCTTAAAATTTTGTCGGATACGGGGGTTGTTTCCGCAACCCGTGGCGCAAACGGCGGTTACGCCCTTTCTCGCCCTGCGAGCGAAATAAAAATGGGCGAAGTCGTGCGCGCTTTGGAAGAAGACAATATGGAAATTATCGACTGCGTTGCAAAGACGGGGTGCTGTTGCCCTTCTTCTAAACTTTGGAAAAAACTTTTCGACGGCATCAACGAAATTTTAGACGGAGTTACCCTTCAAGATATCTCCGAAGGTAAGGTTTAATATGAAAAGAATATATCTCGACCACGCCGCAACTACTCCGTTAGACGGCAGGGTTTTTGAAAAAATGAGCCCGTATTTTATGGACGTTTACGGCAACGCCAATAGTCAGCATTCCTTTGGTAGGGACGCTCAAAAGGCGGTTGACCAAGCCCGCGACCAAATTGCAAGGCTTATCGGTGCAAAACCCGGCGAAATTTACTTTACGTCCGGTGGAACGGAAAGTGATAACTGGGCGCTCAAAGGCGTAGTTAAAGCCCATAAAAATAAGGGCAATCACGTAATAATTAGCAAAATCGAGCACGCTGCAATGCTCTCAACCGCAAGAGAACTTGAAAAAGACGGGGTTGAAGTTAGTTATATCGACGTTGATGAACAAGGTTTTATCGACCTTGACCAACTAAAAAAGGCTATTCGCCCCACGACGGTGCTTATCTCTTGTATGTATGCAAACAACGAAATCGGAACTATCGAACCCATTGAAGAAATCGTTAAAATCGCAAAAGAGCACGGGATTTTAGTGCATACCGACGCCGTTCAGGCAATGGGAGCAATCGATGTCAACGTTTCCGCGCTCGGGGTTGACCTTCTCTCTTTTTCGGCGCATAAATTCAACGGCCCTAAGGGAATAGGCGCGCTCTATATCAAAAACGGAATACCTATGGACAGGCTCATTTCGGGTGGTCACCAAGAGCGGACTCGCCGTGGCGGAACGACCAACGTTCCCGGCGTAGTCGGTTTTGCCGAAGCCCTTCGCCTAACCAAAGAAAACATGCAAAAGGACAACGAGTACGTCGCGAGTTTAAGGGATAGATTCGTGCAAAGAGTTACGGCGGAAATTCCTTTCGTAAAACTCAACGGCGCTAGGGATATGGCTAAACGCCTTCCTTCAAACGCCGACTTTTCCTTTGAATATATCGAAGGCGAATCAATACTTTTTAGCCTTGATATGGACGGAATCGCCGTTTCGTCAGGCTCGGCTTGTTCTTCAGGCTCGCTCGAACCGTCGCACGTTCTGCTCGCAATAGGGCTTTCCGAAGAGATTGCTCACGGCACTATAAGGTTTTCTTTCGGCAAAGAAAACACCGTAGAAGAAGTCGATTACGTAGTAGATACGTTAAAGGCGACTATACGAAGACTTAGGGAAATGTCCCCGCTTTTTAACTTGAAAGGAGAAATTAAAGATGTATAACGAAAAGGTAATGGAAGCGTTTAAAAACCCCAAAAACGTAGGCGAAATTGAAAATTACGACGGGCTCGGCAAGGTCGGTAACGCGTCTTGCGGAGATATTATGCAAATAACTTTAAAAATTGAAAACGACGTAATAGTAGACGCTAAATTTAAAACTTTCGGTTGCGCGGCTGCAATCGCAACGTCTTCTACCGCTACCCAAATGGTAATAGGTATGACCATTGACGAAGCATTAAAACTCACCAACAAAAAAGTCGTTGAAGAACTCGAAGGTTTACCACCACAAAAAATTCATTGCTCGGTCCTTGCCGAAGAAGCGATAAAAGCGGCTATTGAAGACTATCAAAACCGCAAGGCAGGCAAAGTAACCCCCGATAAAATCGATATGGTGTAAAACTTGCCGTTTTATAGAATTACCCGTGGCGCAAGGCTTGCTATTTTATAAAATTTGTTGCCGTTGTTATGTAAAACGGCGAATAATCGACTTATACCGCCACTTTTAGCCTATAAATCAATGGCTTTTATCTTACAAAAATAAAAAAGCGCGGAACGTTCTTCAGATATTTGTTTTTGTTTTTCCGCGCAAAATTTTAAAGCCCCGACTTTCGTCGGGGCGTTTTTTATGGTTAAAAAATAGTTATTTCTTATCTTTTTTCTTTGCTTTTTCAAGTAGTTTTTGTAAATCGTCACGGTCTAAAAGTTCAACCCCGTTTGCCTTTGCTAAATCTTTTGCCGATTGCGTAAAATAGGACGTCGTAAGCACGCAAACTTTATCTAGTTTATAATACTTCTTGCCTGCCGCCGCTTCTTGCACGGCGGAGTTGCCAACCTTTTGACTATAACGTTTTAATTGTATACCCGTCTTTTTAAAAAACCGTTTTACTATTAAATCAATACCTTGGTCGCCCGAAATTTTAGTCTGCTCTACGCTATACCCAAGCAAGACGTAGACTTCCTTCATAAAGGTTTCAAATTCCGATCCTTTCATTTTGTCTATTCTATTTATAGACCACTTGACGTTAAAAATTATAAACCGTATTAAAACTAGCGCCCCAACTATTAGCAAAAACGCGCCGACGACGGTAATTCCGCCCAAAATAAAGGCGGTATTTGTCAAAATGTTTATCATAAGTGCCCCTATAAGTCGATTATCGCCTATTTTTGAATAACAAAGCAAACCTTAATTAGATATAAAACGCCCACCTTTTGGCGGGCTTTTTATCAATATTCGTCTACTAAAGTTTTATGTTTTTCAACGCAATCTAAAATGTCGCAAAGGCGGTCTAAATCGTCTCTCGTATAGTAGTCGATATAAATCCTGCCCTTTCTGTCGTTACCAATTGCCGAAACCTTCGTACCGAAACTTCTCTGCATTCTTTCGATTAAATCTTTAAGTTCAACCGAGAGTTCCCTTCTCACCTTTTGCGGTTTTTCTTGGGGTGGATTGAAATAGTCCTTTACAGCCTTTTCGACTTCCCTTACGCTCATACTCTTAGTGATAATCTTTGCGGCGAGAAGTTCCTGCTCTTGCTGTGGAAGGGTAACGAGCGCCCTGCCGTGCCCTGCGGTGAGTTTGTTTTCCATAACGTATTCTCTTACCGTAGGCGAAAGATTTAAAAGTCTAACGGTATTTGCTACGACTGAACGGCTTTTACCTATTCTTTCGGCGAGTTCTTCTTGCGTGAGCCTAAATTCGTCCATTAAAAGTTTCATTGCGTTTGCCGCTTCAATGGGGTTAAGGTCTTCCCTTTGCAAGTTTTCGATAAGGGCTATTTCTTTAATTTGCCTATCGCCGTAATTGCGGATGATCGTAGGCACGGTTTCAAGCCCTGCGAGTTTGCTCGCGCGGTATCTTCTTTCGCCGGCGATAATCATATAGCCCGTATCAGTTTGGCTGACGACTATCGGTTGAATAACGCCGTGTTTTTTTATAGATTCCGCCAAGTCGTTAAGGGCGCTACCATCGAATTTTTTACGCGGTTGGTTGGGGTTTGGGTAAACGTCGCTAATCTTTAAAAAAGTTATGCGAGAGTCTACGGGTACGCCCACTTTTTCGGTTGGGGTATCAAACGATAATTGCTCGCTATCCTGATTTTCGGCAAAGAGCGCCGAAAGTCCTTTTCCAAGTCCGATATTGTATTTACCCATTGTTTTTCTCCCTTTTAATAAGTTCTTTGGTTACTGCAAAATATGCCTTTGCGCCAATACAGTTAGGCGCGTGATAAATTACGGGCAAGCCGTGGCTCGGGGCTTCGGCAACCCTGACGTTTTGGGGAATAACGGTTTTAAAAACCTTGTCGCCAAAATGCTCTTTAATCTCGCTCAAAATTTGTCTATAAACTAGCGCCCTTTGGTCGTAAGCCGTCAAAACGACGCCACAAAGCGACAAGTTTTGATTGATTTTATTTATAAGTTTTATAAGGTTTACCGTTTGGCAAGCCCCTTCCATTGCAAAAAAATCGGGGCTTATCGGCAAGATAACTCTATCCGACGCCGTCAATGCGTTTAAAGTAAGCGTACCCGTAGTCGGCGGACAGTCTATCATTATAAAATCGTAGTTTTCCTTTATCGGCTCTAATGCGGATAAAAGGCGCTTGTTTCTACCGCTAAGAGTTGCAAGTTCGATTTCCGCACCTGCTAAATCTAGGTTGGACGGGGCTAAAAATAGGTTTTTAAACTGCGTATTTAAAACGACTTTTTCAAGCGGAAAACCGTCGATAATCGAGTTATAGACCGACTTTTCAAGTTTATGCTTATCAATTCCAAGTCCGCTCGTCGCATTGCCTTGCGGAGATAAATCTACGATAAGCACCTTTTTGCCCAAAGCCGAAAGGCACGCCGAAATATTGACGCAAGTAGTGGTTTTACCCACACCGCCCTTTTGGTTTGTAAAGCAAATAATCTTAGTCATACCCACCCCGAAAGCAAGTTTTATTTTGGCTTTTTGCCGATAAATAACGCGAAAAATCAGTTTAATTTATTAACGAAAATAGTTTAAAATACGCTTAACCGCCGTTTTGAAAATTCAAAACGGCGGATAGATTTTAGGCTTTGTCGCCGTCAGAGTCGCTCTTTTGAGTAGGATCGCTCGGCGCTGTGGGCGCGCTTGCGTCGGGGGCGTTAGTTGCGCCGTCTACGCTTTGGGGAGCGGTGGGCTCTGCGGGCTTATTGTCGTACCTTTTGAAGGGGTTAGCCGTTCTTTCATGGTCTTTACTGTCCATAATTTCCATGATAGTTTTTACGTCTTTTCCTTCCATAATAAGGTCTACTTCTTCTTGATAAATAGTTTCCCTTTCAATCAAAAGCCTTGCCATTACGTCTAAAAGGCTCTTGTTTTGGGTTAAAAGTTCGGTTGCTTTTTGATGAGCGTTTTTGATAATAGATTGAATTTCTTCGTCGATAACGGTAGCCATTGCTTCGCTATAATTTGCTCTCGTTTGCATATCTCTACCGATAAATACTTGGTCGCTTCCGCCGTAGTTTACAGGGCCGACCTTATCACTCATACCCCACTCGGTAACCATTTTTCTCGCCCTTGCGGTAACGACGCTGATATCGTTAGACGCGCCTGCGGAAATATCCTTAATAATGAGTTCTTCGGCTACTCTACCGCCAAGAGTCATTACGATATCGTCTAAAAGTTTGTTCTTTTCGATATGGTTATCGTCACTATCTGGCCTTGTCATGGTGTAACCTGCCGCCATACCGCGGGGGATAATCGAAACTTCGTGAACGGGATCACAATGGGGTAAAAGCCTTGCAAGAATTGCGTGTCCCGCTTCGTGGTAAGCGGTAATCCTCTTATCCGTTTCGGTAACGAGCCTTGATTTTTTCTGCGGTCCGATAATAACTTTGTTAATCGCTTCGTAAAGATCTACGTTGGTTATCGCCTTTTGGTTTTTACGAGCCGCCAAAATAGCCGCTTCGTTTAAAAGGTTTGCGATATCCGCGCCCGAAAAACCTGCCGTCATTCTCGCCAAAGTCTTAAAGTTTACGTCGGGGGCAAGGGGCTTATTTCTTGCGTGTACCTTAATTATCGCTTCTCTACCCCTAACGTCGGGCATATTTACGTAAATTTGACGGTCAAATCTACCCGGACGCATAAGCGCAGGGTCTAAGATGTCCGCTCTGTTGGTTGCGGCGATTATGATAATACCTTCGTTAGCGTCAAAACCGTCCATTTGAACGAGAAGTTGGTTCAAAGTCTGCTCTCTTTCGTCGTTACCACCGCCAAGACCTGCGCCACGGTGTCTACCAACGGCGTCGATTTCGTCAATGAAAACGATACAAGGCATGCTCTTTTTAGCCATGTTGAAAAGATCTCTTACTCTGCTCGCGCCTACGCCGACGAACATTTCAACGAAATCCGAACCGCTTATCGAGAAGAACGGAACGTTCGCTTCGCCTGCAACAGCCTTTGCAAAAAGAGTTTTACCCGTTCCCGGAGGGCCTACTAAAAGTACGCCTTTGGGGATTTTTGCGCCAAGTCCCGAGAATTTACGGGGATTTTTAAGGAATTCTACTACTTCTTGAAGTTCTTCCTTTTCTTCTTCAGCGCCCGCTACGTCTGAAAATCTTACTTTAATGTTTTGATTTACTCTTGCCTTGGTCTTACCAAAATCCATCGTGCCCTTTGCTCCGCCGTTTGCTTGACGAATCAAAATGACGAAGATTATAATGCCGACGACTGAAATGAGAAGAGGCATTATCAAATTTGAGAAGAACGAGCCCGCATTGGGGTCGGTACACTCTAAAACTACGCCGTTTTTCTTTAAAACGTCGAATTCTTCTTCAAAAATGGTTGAAGGATAAAGGTTTGACTCGTAAACGAGAGTGAGTTTTCCGTTTACGCCCGAAGCCTTATAACCGCGAAGGGTATAGACGTCGATTACGATTTGGTCGATTTCCGACTTTGATTTATCGTAGACGATAACCGTTTCGGAAGTTGCGTTTTCGCCTTCGCCTACGGTAACCGTTTCGTACTTAATACCGGCTTTTTTGAAAAACTCGGTAGTCGGCAAAGTCGTCGACGAGCCCGTTGATAATAATATGAGCACGAACGCCGCTAACGCCACGACGATAAGCGTGATTATTATCGTTGCTTTTGATGATTTTCTCATGAATTCTCCTTTTTGGCGAGCCTTATAAATATATAATGATAAGCAAAATTTTATTTATCATTAACTTTTTAGGTGAGCCAAACAACTTTCGTATATAGCGCAAAAGGCCTTGTTTTTGCCCCAAAAAACGCCGATAATTGACTTATAGGCAGACTTTTTAGGTTTTTAAGCAAATTTTTGAAAAAACTTAACTTAAAAAACGCCGTTGCGCTTGTTTATTTAACAATGCTATTTTACCATAGGTAAAGCAAATTGGCAAATAAATAAAAAATTATTAAAAATTTTAACACAGTTTTCACTTAAGCAAAATTCATAATTTTTTATTTTAGAGCAGTTTTAAGGCAAAAAGTTTTTACAAAATACCTTTTACGCCGATATTTTTCGGCACCTTAATTTGCCCCTATATACAATTTTATTCAAAATTTTAAAAAATATCCCATCTTTCGACAAGTTTATATTTTATCCTTTTGGAGTTTGCGCTTAATATAGCGCAAAAATATTTTTGCGCTATTGCGCCGACTATATCTGCGCTTGTAATTATTATATATTAACAACCCAAAAATGTCAACCGCTTTAGTATAAAAATAGCGCAGTAATGCGTAAAACTAAACCGATATTTTAGCCTTGCTAAAAAAGTAGGTTTTGCGCTAGTTTCACGTGAATCAAAAGAGCTGTCGTCAAAGAAAAAACCCGTAAATTATTGTTTAAACAGCCTAAAACTGATGGCGCGAAGGGTATATTTAGGCTTAAAATATAGCGCAATAAATTTTTTGCGCTATGCAAAAAAGACTTTTTAAACCGAGTTTTCATTTAAATATTTAAAAAATAAAAATTTTTTATAGGCGATTACTAAAAAAGTAGAAAATTCTTAGTAAATAAGCCAAAAAATAGCCGTTTTTTAAAATTTTTGGTCGCTACCTATAAGCCTTGCAAATTTTCTTATATTATGTTATAATATAATGGTGAGTAAAATTACGGGAGTATAATTTTGGACGCTAAGATTTTGAAAAAGGTCGAAAAACCGTCGAGATATATCGGCGGCGAGTTCGGCGTTCCGCAAATAGAAAAATCAAAATTTAATTTTTGTATATGTTTTCCCGACGTGTATGAAGTTGCAATGAGCAACCTAAGTATACGTATCGTTGCAGACGTTATAAACCGCGTTGAAGGCGCGGTTTGCGATAGGTGTTTTGCGCCTTGGACGGATATGGGCAAGGCTTTAAAAGAGAGTGGTACGCTACTTGAATCGCTCGATTTAAAAATGCCCCTTAAAGATTTCGATATGCTCGGTTTTACCCTTCAATACGAGATGAGTTACACGACCATTTTGTATATGTTAGACCTTGCGGGGATACCCTTAAAAAGTGAAGACCGTGGGGAAGAATTTCCTATAATTCAAGCGGGTGGCCCGTGCGCCGTAAACCCCGAACCGCTAGCCGATTTTATTGATATTTTCGTCATCGGCGACGGCGAAGAGAGCATGAAAGAACTTGCAAATCTCAAATTAAAAACGTCTTCAAAAACTGAATTTTTACAAAAAGCAAGCCTTATTCAAGGCGTTTACGTTCCGTCACTTGTAGACGTAAAATATAAAGATAACGGACTTATAGACGGGTTTTCTATTAAAACACCCATCAAAAAAGCCTTGCTGAAAGACTTTGACGGGGCAACCTTTCCTGCGCGCCAAGCCGTGCCAAATTGCGAGTCGGTTTTCGATAGAGCAGTTATTGAAGTAATGCGCGGATGTTATAGGGGATGCAGATTTTGTCAAGCGGGTTTTATATACCGCCCCGTTAGATACAAGAGCGTAAAAACGCTCACCGAGCAGGCCTGTTCGCTCGTTAAAAATTCGGGTTTTGACGAACTCGGTTTAAACAGTCTTTCGACGGGCGACTACCCCTATTTAAAGGACCTTATCCCCGCTTTAAAAGACGCTTTGCCGAGCGACGTGCACCTTTCGCTCCCGTCGCTTAGACTCGATAGTTTCGACGGCGAATTCGTGCAAGAATCGAGAAAGAGTTCGCTCACCTTTGCCCCCGAAGCGGGCACTCAAAGACTGCGCGACGTCATAAATAAAGACATCACCGAAGAAGACGTTGAAAGGGGGCTTAATATGGCCTTTGACAACGGCTACACGGGCATAAAACTCTATTTTATGTTCGGGCTTCCCACCGAAACGGACGAAGACGTAGGCGGTATTTGCGATATAGTAGACAAAATTCGCAAAATTTACTCGGCAAACCCTCAGCGCGCGAGAAGACTTAGGATAAGCGTGTCGGCGTCGACCTTTATCCCCAAGCCGTTCACCCCCTTCCAATGGGAAAGGCAGATAAGCGAAGAAGAAGTAAAGCGAAAGGTCGATATTTTGCGCAGTAGGCTCTATTCGAAAAACACCACGATTAGTTGGAATGATTTTTCGCTATCCGAAATGGAAGCCGTTCTTGCCCGTGGCGATAGGCGAGTGGGAAAAGTTTTGCAAAGAGCGTACGAAAAAGGGTGCTATTTTGACGGTTGGACGGATAAATTCAACGCAACCCTTTGGAACGAAGCCTTTGAAGAAACGGGCGTAGATAAAAAATTCTACACGAGAGAGTGGGGCGAAGACGAGATTTTGCCCTGGGATTTTATAGACGTTTTCGTAGATAAAAAATTCCTTTTAAAGGAAAGGAAAAAGGCGTACGCCGGCGAAGTTACGGGCAGTTGCAAAAAAAGTTGTAAAGGGTGTGGTATACAAAAGGTATACGGGTGCGACGTATGATAGTTTTTAAGTATCAAAAGACGGACGGCGCAGAATTTTTAGCCCATCTCGATATTTTAAGGCATTTTGGCAGAACCATGCGCAGAGCGGGTATAAAAGTCGCCTTTTCACAAGGATTTAACCCGCACATGCTCGTTTATATGTCCGCGCCTATGGGTATCGGCATACCGAGTTACGCTGAATACTGCCAAGTCGAAACGGACGAAAATCCCGATTCGTTCATGCAAAAATTCAACGAAAATTGCCCTAGGGGAATAAAGTGCGTCGGCGCTTGGAAAACCCCTGCAAAAGTTGGGGTTGCAAGCGATATTGTCAAGGCGGAATACCTTATTAAAGGAATAAACCACTTTGACGAAAGGGATTTTTTGGCAAAAGACGAGTTCATTATTACTAAAAAGGACGGGACGCCCAAAAATGCGCGCGACCTTATTTACTCGGTAGAGTGGAAAGGGGACGACCTTTCGTGCGTTATCGGGTTTGGCAACGGACTAAGGATAGAAAAATTTACCGAAAAATTGGTTGAAATTTACGGCGGTGGCGAAATTACCGCCATTAAAACCCGTGGGCTCACCGCGGATGGAAAGGACTTTGAGTCAAGTTTAAAAACAGAATAAAATAAAGGCTTTGCGCAGTCAAAAACTGCGATAGGCAAAGGAAAAATATGTCGGTTAATATATACGTCGACAGCCACGGTGGAAACGTCATCGGCGCGGTTGCGGACGGCAAAAAACTACTCGAATACAGAGTGGAAAAAAAGAATAAGGCGGTTACGATAGGTAGCGTATTTAAAGGTCGGGTAGAGAACGTTTTACCCGGCATGCAAGCCGCTTTCGTAAACGTCGGCCTTCAAAAAAACGGATACCTTTCGGCTTCGGATATGCTCATGGACAAGACCGAACTTCTCGGCAAGGTGGAAATTCCGTCTATTTTAAATTTAAAAGAAGGCGACGAAATTATGGTTCAAGCCGTAAAAGATCCTGCAGGTAGCAAGGGCGTAAGGCTTACTACTAATATTTCGTTTGCGACTAGATTCGTCGTTTTTATGCCCACGATAGACTTTTTAGGAGTTTCACGTAGAATAACCGACGAAAAAACGAAAGAAAATTTACTAAAAATTGCTGAAAGCCTAAAACCAAAGGGGCAAGGCATTATTATTAGAACTGCCGCCGAACACGTCGGAAAAGCCGAAATTAAAAAGGATATTGCCATTTTAACCGAGCAGTATAAAAAGATTTTAGACGAATTTAGCAAGGCAAAAGCGCCTGCTTGCGTTTTTGAAGAAGGAAATATCGCAATAAGGCTCGTAAGGGACGTTTATAATCCGCATATAGATAGTTTTATCGTCGGCGATAAGGAAATTTATCAAAAAATCACCGAGTACGCTCAAAAGGTAGACGTCGGCTTAAAGCGCAAACTCAAACTCTACGACAAAAAAGTGGATATGTTCCACTTTTACGGGCTCGACGAAGACGTCGCAACCCTACTTAGCAGTACCGTACCCCTTGAAAACGGCGGCTATCTCGTTATCGATAAGACCGAAGCGCTCACGTCAATCGACGTAAACACAGGCAAATTTATCGGTGAAGACAACCTTGAAGACACCGTTTTTAACACCAATTTGCTCGCTTCAAAGGAAATCGCAAGACAACTGCGCCTGCGCAATATTTCGGGCATTATTATAGTAGATTTTATCGATATGGTAGGCGAAGAACATAGGCAAAGGCTTTTTGAAACCTTGCAGTCCTACCTTGCCGAAGACAGAGAAAAATGCACGGCTGTCAGTATGACTAATTTGGGGCTCGTTGAAATCACCCGTAAGAAAAAACGTAGAGAAAGCGCGTCTATGCTCGTAAAATCTTGCCCTTACTGCCAAGGTAGCGGTACGGTTTGGTCAAACGACTATATCGTAATGAAGATAAGAACGGGACTTTTAGACCTTTTTGCGGACGGCTACGACACGGCGATAGTCGACCTAAATATAGATATCGCCGAGTATATTTTTGCAAAGAGATGTTTAAAAAAGGACGTGGAAAAAATTTGGGGGGACAAACGCATTTATATCATCCCCCACAAAACCTATCACCAACAGTTCTTCTTAATTAAAGGTGATAACGGAAAAGTCGTCGAAGTTCCCGACAACGCAGTATTACTATATTGATTTTCGATTTTTTAAAGGCGTTTTTCGGCGCGGAAAATAAAAAGAGTCTACCGCAGTCGACGAAACGTCTTTTGTAAATCGTTTAAAAACATTGAAATTTATTTCTTTTTATGATATAATAGGGCTATAGAGCGGTTAATTGAGCGCAAAAACACTCGATAATCGACCTATAGCCCAACTTTTTAAATTTTGCTACTTGTTAAAAGGAGCGGTATATGATTTACGAAAAGACTTACGAACTTAGGGTTTCGGACTTTGACAAAAACGACGACTTAAAACCCACCGCCATAATGGACGCCTTTCAAAGCGTTGCCGACCTCCACGCAAAAAGGCTTGGCATAGGATATAGGGATCTTTTGCAAAGCGATTGCGTTTGGATGCTCGTAAGGGCTAGATTTGACGTAATTAAGCGGATAAACTATGGTGAAACACAAGTGGTAGTTAAAACTTGGCCACACGTCGCAGGCAAAGTCGACTACGACAGAGATTATAAAATTGAAAGTTCGAGTGGTGAAACGCTTGTCAAAGCCACTTCAAAATGGTGCGTCGTCAATATGAAAACGAGAAGAATTGCTCTCGGCAAAGCGCAGTACCCTTTGACGGAATTTTACCCTGAGAGAAGTTACGACTTTGATTTAAAAAAGTTACCCGATTTCAACCTTGACGGAGCGAGCCTTTTTGAAGGCTACGCAGGCGAGTCCACGCTAGATCATAACGGACACGTAAACAACGTTAGATATTTTGAATTTATCACCGACGCTATTCCGCTTGAAAAAGGGGAGTTCGTACGCTCGGTTGAAATAAATTATATAAACGAAATGCAGGTCGGTAAATACTCGTTATATTTCAAAAAAGACGGCGATAATCGACTTATAAAGGGGTTTTCTGGCGATAAAGAGTGTTTTAGGGCAACCCTTACTATAAATGTGGAATAATATAAATTACGGTAACTATCTAGCATATAATTTTAAGGAATAGGAGTGATTTTTTATGGAAAACGCTATTGAAATAAAAAATTTAACTAAAAAATACGGCAAGTTCGTCGCCTTAGACGACGTTAATTTATCGCTCGGCAAAGGTAAAATCATAGGACTTTTAGGCCCTAACGGTAGCGGTAAAACTACCCTTTTTAAATGCCTTTCGGGGCTACTTACCTACGACGGCGATATAAAAATTATGGGCAAGTCAGTCGGCGCGGAAACTAAAAAAGTCGTTTCGTTTTTGCCCGAAAGGACTTATTTAGACCTTTCAATGAAAGTTGAAGACGTTTTTAATCTCTTTTTAGAGTTTTACGACGATTTCGACGTTGTTAGAGCCTATGAACTTTTAGATTCGCTTAAAGTTGACAAAAAAGCCCAACTCAAAACCCTGTCAAAAGGCACTAAGGAAAAAGTTCAACTAATAGCCGTTATGGCTCGCCAAGCCGACGTGTATCTTTTAGACGAGCCGATCGGCGGTGTAGACCCTGCGGCGAGAGAGTTTATTATGCACACCATTTTGACTAGAATTTCCGACGGTGGCACGATAATTATTTCCACTCACTTAATTAGAGATATTGAAGAGATTTTAGACGAATATATCTTTATAAACGGCAGTAAGGTTTTTGCCCACGGAGACGCGAGAGCCGTACACGAAGAAGGCAAAACCGTAGACGAAATTTTTAGGGAGACTTTCAGATGTTTTTAAAAATATTTAAACACGCCTTTTTGCGCCCCTTAAAGACGGGGATAATTTTGGGAATACTTTCACTTGTCTGCGCCCTTCTTTCGGCGATATTATATAATACGTATTATAGCCTTATTGAAACGCAAAACTTTACCGTTTCGATACTTTTAGTCGGATCGGGGCTTTTACTCGGCGTTTCAAACATATCCGTTTTTGCAGCGTTTATAATCGCGCTCGCAGGGTTTAAAAAGGCGGTTGCGAGCGACGAAGCGTATTTAACTTACACCCTTCCGGCAACCGATAAAGAGCAGTTTTGGGCGAGATTTTTAGCGCTTATGACTTGGTTTGCGATTGCAATCGTACTTTCAAATCTTTCAAATTACTTATATTTCGTCATCATTGGTGCTGTAAACAGCAAGTTTTGGATACAGTATTTATTCGTTACCATAACCGATTTTGAAAGTTTTTTGATAAACGCGCACTTGCTTTTATTGATAATAGTCCTTTGCGTTTCAATCGTTTCGACGTTTGCCTTTTCAATTTTGACGGCGCAATCGCTCTCGGCTCGCTTTAACGAAAAAATTGCAGGGCTAATACTCGCAGGCATTTACTTTTTAGAAGTCTTCGTTTTCGCAAGCCTATTCATTATACTCTTCTCGCTCACTTTCGGCATCGGCGCAAACACGTCTTTCTTATGGCTATGGGCGTATATCATTTACTTTGCGCTAACCGGTTTTATAAACGTCTTTTTCAGTCGTAAAATTATGGGTAGGTGGCTCAACATTGTCTGATTATAAACTCAATTTTGAACTAGTGCCCGACGGATGTTGGTACAGTAATTTAAGGAGCGTTTTAAAACCCAAAGCGTGGGATATTTTACGCAAAGACGCCTATGAACGCGCAGGCGGAAAGTGTATGATTTGCGCAAGAAAGGCAACTCGGCTCGAAGCGCACGAAAGGTGGTCTTACGACGAAGAAAACAAGGTGCAAAAACTTGAAGAAATCATAGCCGTTTGCCACTCGTGCCACTCGGTTATTCATATCGGTAGAACTCAACTTTTAGGCGACGAAGAAAAGGCTATCGCCCATTTTTGCAAGGTAAACGAATGCTCTTACGCCGACTATATAAAGGCGCTTGGCAAAGCCAACGAAGACCATATTAGGCGCAATAAGATAGACGAGTGGGGGCTTGATTTAAGTTGGCTAAACCGCTATCAAAAACCCGAATAATCAACTTATAGACGGCTTTTTAGTCGAATATGCCAAACGCGAATTATTTGTTGACATAGGTGCAAAGTGGCAAAATCATTATATCAAAAAAACTGCTCTTGAATAGAGCAGTTTTTTATAAACTATTTAAAAGTCCGTTCTTCCTAAAAGATAGTCGACGGACACGTCGAAAAAGTCGGCTATTTTAACGAGATTCGGCGCAGTAGGCACGCTTCTGTCCGTTTCCCAATAACATACTACGGCGTAACTTACGCCTATTGCTTTTAAAAGGGGCGCTTGGCTTATCCCCTTTTCTTTTCTCTGTTCTAACATTCTATCAGCAAAAATTATACTCAATATATTTAATAAAATAGTTGACGCTCAATATACTGAGTGGTATAATTTTGATAAGCGCTTTTGCGCAAATTATAAAATAGGAGAAAGGAAAATTGAAAAAGTTTTTATCAAAAATTGCAGTTTTTGTTGCGGTTATATTGCTATTTTCTACCGCTTTTAGTTGCGGTGAAGAGTCAATCCAGTCCGAATACGTTATACAATACACCGACGACGCTGGGGTGCATTCTATTACCGTTACGACTGACGCTCTCTATTCGCTCGACGAAATTCCCGAAAAACACGGGTATGATTTTATTGGCCTTTTTGAAACGAAAACGGGCGGTCGGCAATACGTTGACGAAAACGGCAACGCGCTTTTCCCGTTTAGGGGAAATCAAAACACCGTACTTTTTCCACATTTTAAAGCAAAGGAATATACTCTTGTTTTAGATTATCAAGGCGCGCCCGTAACGGGAGATCGCTCAATGACGGTGAGTTACGATTCCTTAATAACAAATTTACCGCTTGGGCTTGAATTAGAGCATAAAACTTTTTTGGGTTGGTTTACTAAACCCAGCTGCGACGGCGTACAAGTTGCCGACAGATACGGCGAAATTCCCATGAAAAACCTTGTAAACGAAACGGTTTTTGACCTTTCGGGCGATACCATTTATTTATACGCAGGTTTTGAAACCGAAAAACATACCGTCGTTTTCAATTTTGGCAACGGCGTTGCAAGTGAAGAAATACAGGTTGCGTACGGCAGTGACGTCAAAGATATTTTATACCAAACGAGAGTTGGCGGAAATGGGGTTTTAACTTGGTCAACAGAAGAAAACGACGAAGATAAAAGCCACGTTTTTACAGGTAAAATTATTGAAGATACCACTCTTTACGCCGTAGAATTTGCCCCTGTAATTGAGTTTAACGTTAACGGCGGTAAACAAATTGCGCCTATAATTGCAACCGCTAATACGCCTATTTCATTACCTATTCCACAAAAAGAAGATTATTTATTTGTCGAGTGGCTTGATAATAGTGGAAACGTAACCGATTTAACCGCTATGCCTACTCAAAGCATAACTTTATCGGCTAAGTGGCAAGCAAAGCTTATTTTTGACGAAAACGGCGGTAGCGACGTACAAGACGTTTCTAAACCAAGTGAAGAAAGTATCGTTTTGCCAGCGCCCCAAAAAGACGGCTTTATTTTTGCCGGTTGGTATACGCAAGATAAATCAAAATATGAGAGTACCGCTATGCCTTCTACAAGCGTTCACCTTAAAGCGGGTTGGTATAAGGCTTTAGAAGAAACCGTTATAGAAATTCCTAGCAACACTCAAAAATGTATTTTAACAAAAAAACCGTCTGTGGAAAATAGCACTTTTGATAATTGTTGTTATAAATTTAATTATTCTCATTTTTTCCCGAAAGAAGAACTCGTAACCGTTACGATAAAATGGCATGTGAAACTATACGTTGAAAGTACTACGACTGAAAAATTCTTCGTTGATTTTTATTCCGAAAAAACGGTAAGTTCAAATTATTTGTTAGGAAAGGAAGTATTCAATAACGTTACTAGTTCATACAAAGACTTTGAGTTCACAAAAACTTTTGATATAAAAGGCGATTTTTATTCTTGTTGGTACGGCACAGGCTCTTATTATGAAAAAGACTACTATATTAAAGATTATTATTATACCGTAATCTATCCCGATATAACGACCTTATATTTATAACCTATTTAAAGGGCAGGTGACTGCCCTTTATTTTTTTGCGAAAAATATTTTGGTAAATTTTTAACGAAAAGTATTGACAATTCATAAAATATGGTGTATTATTATGATATCAAAATGATATCGTTAGTTTCACGTGTAACTTTATCATTAGTAGGGCAATAAGCCCAAAAATAATCATTTTTAGGCGCTTTTGCCTAAAATAAATTTTCAAAAAGGAGAAAACTATGCAGGAAAAAGTTCTTAACGACAAAAAACACGGTATGGCAACTCTAGTTTGTTGCGTTATTGCTATTTTAATAGGCGTTGCGGTTTTTGTTTTCGGCATTTCAGACAACGAAAACCCCGTCTTTATAATAATAGGCGCGGTTATCGCTTGTATAAGCTGGATACCGCTCGTCGGTCTTAAAATTTTAAAGCCTAACGAAGCGCTCGTGCTTACCCTTTTCGGTCAATACGTAGGCACGCTCAAAGGCGAAGGTTTTTACGCGGTAAACCCCTTTTGCTCGGCAGTAAACCCCGCTGCGGACACTAAACTTTCGCAAAGCGGTGACGTCAAAAAGAAAGAATCGATATTTTCAATCGACACGGAAGGCTCGCCCACGCCTTTCGTTGACAAAAAGATTTCCTTAAAGATAATGACGTTAAACAATTCCCGTCAAAAAATCAACGACTGCCTTGGCAACCCCGTTGAAATAGGAATTGCAGTTATGTGGAAGGTTGTTGACACGGCTAAAGCCGTTTTCAACGTAGACAACTACAAGGAATATTTATCCCTTCAATGCGATAGCGCGCTCAGAAATATCGTAAAAATTTACCCCTACGACGTTGCGCCCGGCGTTGACACGACCGGTGACGGCGTTGCCGACGAAGGCAGTTTAAGGGGTTCGAGCGAAGTCGTTGCAAACAGAATTAAGGATGAGATTCAGTCAAGAGTAAACGACGCGGGCATTGAAATTATCGAAGCGCGCATCACCTACCTTGCGTACGCGCCCGAAATCGCCGCAGTTATGCTTCAGCGCCAACAAGCGTCGGCTATTATCGACGCGAGAAAGATGATCGTTGACGGCGCTGTGGGCATGGTTGAAATGGCGCTTGCAAGACTTAAAGACAGCGGTTGCGTTGAACTCGACGAAGAGAGAAAAGCGGCAATGGTTTCAAATCTTTTGGTTGTTCTTTGCGGTAACCGCGACGCTCAACCCGTAGTAAATTCGGGAAGTTTGTACTAAAATGACTGACGGCGGAAAGAAACAAATCGCCCTACGAATAAGCGAAAAATTATACGACGACCTTATGCGCTGGGCAGAAGACGACTTCCGCTCAGTAAACGGGCAAATAGAATTTTTGCTTAACGAGTGCGTTAAAAAAAGAAAGAAATCAAAAGGCAAACAAGAAGATAAATAAGCGTGGGTTTAACGTTTATAATCAGAATACGTTAAAAGCCTTCCCCAAGCGGGGAAGGCTTTTAAAGCATAAAACGCAAGCGGTCGCCCAATAGGTCGACCGCTTTTTTTACCGCTATTTATCTTTTTGGTATTTCAATCCTTACGATAGTGCCTTTGCCTACCTGACTTCGTATGGTTATTTCACCGCCGTAAAGGGCGCAAACGTGCTTGACGATTGCAAGTCCAAGCCCCGTTCCACCCGTCTTTTTCGAGCGTGATTTATCTACTCTATAAAAGCGTTCGCAAAGTCTTGGTATATGCTCGCTCTCTATGCCGATACCCGTATCTTCAACTTCTATCGCGAGCAAATCTTTTTCGCTAATTATTCGCGTTTCGACCTTTCCGCCAACCTTATTATAATTTATCGCATTAGACAAAAGGTTGCCTATAAGTTCGTAAACGTGCTTTTGTGTGGCAAATAACGAGCCTTCGCCGACTACGCTAACGGCAATTTGCTTTTGCGTGATTTTGGGTGAAAGTTCGTTTAAAACTTCTTCCGTAACCTTTTTAATTTCAACAGTTTCACGCTCGTCGGCGGACTGCTTATCACGCTCTAATTTGCTAAGTTTTAGCATGTCCGAAATAAGCGCGGAAAGGCGCTGACTTTCCTTATAAATACGCTCGATTTGACCGTGAGTAAACTCGTCTAAATTCTTTTCAAGTAAAATTTCCGAAAGCCCTTGCATAACGGTAACGGGCGTTTTGAGTTCGTGAGAAGCGTTTGCAAAAAACTCGCTTTTTTGCTTTGCGATTTGTTTTTCGATAGTTACGTCGGTTATGATTATAATATTTGAAAAAGTGCGCGTAAGCGTGCTGTCGACCGTCTTTTTAAGCGAAATTGAAAGTATTTTTTGGCAAAATTCGCTTTCAAAAATGATATCTTCTCCTAAAAGCCCCTCTATCTTTTTACAAAGTTCGTCGTCTTTAATCAATAAAGAAATATGCTTTTTGTTTAAGTCTTCTTGTGCAAGGAATAGTTGTTTTGCCGATTTATTGACGAAGGCGATTGTGTTTTTTTGAGTTAGCGCAATTATGCCTTGCGAAACGTTTGAAAGCACCGAATCGAGTTTTTTACGCTCTAATTCTTCCTTTACTATATACGAAAGTAGCGAAACGCTCAGTTCGTTAATTTGGTCGTAAACGGCGACTAATTCTTTATCGCTAGCGTCGGCGCTTATAGGAAGATACGTTCCTTCGTTTAAACTCTTAAGGCTTTTTCCAACTTCGTTAATGCAGTTTGCAACCGTTTTTGCCTGCATAGTTGCAAACACGACGGATGCTACGAGAGTTGCTATAAGCACCACGGCAAGAAGGGGCAAAGTAACTAGCGCGTAGTCTGAAATAAAACTGCTTTTTAGCGCGAGCCTTATTACTATTTGTTCACCGCTATTTAGCGTTGTCATTTGCGCGTAATAGGTCATATTGCATTTCAAAGTGTCCGAATATCGCTCTATAGGCTCACTTTTGCCTTGTAATGCAAGTATAAATTCCTGTCGGTTAGAGTGGTTTTCAAGGCTTTCGTTTACGTCGCTTTCGTGTAAAACGTCACCGTTTAAATCAATAATAGTCGTACGGAATTCGTCGTTATTGAAGTAGGCTTCAAACTTGTTGTAATCGCTTTCTTCATTGACGAGTAAGCACACCAATCTCGTTTCGGCTTGCAACCTTTCTTTAACTAAATTATTAGTCGTTATCGACACGGCTAAAAGCCCGACCAAAAATACGACTAGGGCGGTTAGCGCCGTTATGATAAAAAATCTTAAAAATATCTTACCTTTCATCAGTTTTCAAACCTATATCCCACACCGCGCACGGTAACGATTTTATTTACACCGCCCGCACCGTTTATTTTATCTCTAAGCGACGCCACGTGCACGTCTACCGTACGGGTTTCGCCAATAAAATTTTCACCCCAAACGTCTTTAAAAAGTTCTTCTCTAGTAACCGTTCGTCCACCCTTTTGCACAAGCGTTTTTAATAAATTAAATTCCTTTAAAGTTAGCCCCAAATCCTTTCCTTGGTAAAACGCCTTGAATAAATTCGAGTCCAACGTAAAGCCTTCGGCTTGAGTAAAATATAAACTTGCGCGCCTTAAATTAGTATTTACCCTTGCTATAAGTTCTTTAACTGAAAAAGGTTTTGCCATATAATCGTCCGCGCCGTCGTTTAAGCCGTCAACAAAACTCGTTTCGTCAGTCTTTGCGCTCACGATAATTACGGGCATGCGCTCGTTAGTTTCCCTAATCTTTTTCAAAATAGCGTTGCCGTCCATATCAGGTAGCATCAAGTCCAAAATTACTAAATCGGGTTGAACTTTTTCATACTCTTCAAAAAAATCGCTAGCCCGTTCAAAACTCTTAACTTTATAAATGCCTTCAAAAGCGCCTTCGTATACCGCTCTTATTCCTTCGTCGTCTTCTACGATATAAATTAAACTCTTCATAATCACTCCTTTAATCTATTATACTATGATTTGATAACAAAGGCAATTCTGCAACGTAAAATTTTTGTAAATTGCTAGCATATAAAAAGTCTTTTCTTTTGAATAAAGAAAAGACTTTCTTAGTACTACCGTATTGAAATTTCACCTGCCGAAAACACTTTCCCGTCCTTTGTCTTTAAGTTGCCGTTTGGCAGTATTTGGTCGATAAACGCCTTATAGGCGGACTTTTGAGTGATTATCGTCACTTCTTCACCGACGAAAAGCAGGTGGCGAGAGTAATCTTCAAATCCGTAGTCTTGATAGAGATTATAGCAAAGCGTTGCCGTTACGGTCGGGGGTGAAAGTTCTTTATTTAAAATGATTTTAGTTGAAGTTGCAATATCTTCAATTTCCTTGGCAAGGTCGTTGTTTACGTTAAGTCCTATGCCGACTATCGAGCGAGCGACCATCTCGCCCGAAAAGACGTTTTCAATTAAAATACCACAAATTTTTTTGCCGTCTACCAAAATATCGTTGGGCCATTTTATTTTTGCCTTTATATCAAAGGCGTGCAGGGTTTTAACTACCGCAACGGCCGAATTCATCATAATCGAAAAGCAATCTTCCGCCTTACACGGGTTTAGGCGCAAAAGTGAAAGATACACCCCCCCTTCGGCAGAAATAAACGAGCGACCTTTCGTTCCTCGACCGCCCGTTTGACGCTTTGCGATAGCCAAAACGTCTTCTTCGCTATCTAAATTTTTAAGATAATCGTTTGTTGAAGAAATCTCTTCAAAGTATATCGTCTTCAATGCTTCCTACCCTTTCGACAGCGGTTTTAGCCACGTCGTAATCAAAGCCCTTAGAGAGCAAATATTTATAACATTTAAAAGTGTTAGCCTTATCTTTTTGCTTATTTTTAAGGTATTTTTGAGCAACTTTAACCGCAACTTCGGTTTGGTCGTCTAAATTTTCAACCGCTTGGGATATATCTTCTTGCGAAACGCCCCTTTTTCTAAGTTCTAAACCGATAAGTTTTTTGCCCTTGGTTTTACTTTGAGAACGGGCGTATTGGCTTGCGTAATCGCCGTCGGATAAATATTTATAGTCCAAAAGTTTTTGTATAACCCTTTCGGCGGTGGACTCGGTATACCCCTTTTTAAGTAGGTAGTCCTTTACCTGCTTTTGGGTTTTTTGGCTCTTTGAAATCAAAGCGAGCGCCTTTTCCGTAGCCTGGATAAGTTCAGATTCGGATTGAATTTCGTCTAAAAAACTAGGCTCTACTTCCTGACCGATTTTAAGGCGGTTTTTCATAACGGTTTCAAGTTCTAGCCCACAATAAAAGACGTTATCTAAATAAATATTGCACCTTGTCGGCGCTTTAACCTGCGGTTTTATGTCAGTTATTTTTTTCATAAATCACCGTAAACGACGAAGGTTTGCCCGTCGTCTTCAATTACTACTTTGCCCAAAAAACAGTCGATAAGTTTGTCGCAAAAGTCAGTTGTTTGGCTAGGAACGGCAACTTTTACTAGCACGTCTTGGTTAAAATCCGAAAAAATAACGCTATGTTTATACTTTTCAATAAACTTTAAAAATAACGAATATTTGTCGTAGCCAAAGGTAATTTTATATACGTTCGACAAAACGTTTTCTTCAACGCCAGCCGTATCTAGCCCGAGAGAAGTCGTAGACGAATACGCCCTAACGAGCCCGCCCGCGCCGAGTTTAATCCCGCCAAAATAACGGGTAACGACGACCGCTGTATCTTTAAGCCCCCTATTTTTTAAAACTTCGAGCATGGGGATACCCGCCGTGCCCTGCGGTTCGCCGTCGTCGGAAAACCTTGCTACCTTGCCCCCTTCGGTTACGTAGGCGTAACAGTTGTGAGTTGCAAAGGGGTGCTTTTTTTTGATAGAGTCTACAAACGCCTTAGCGTCTTCTTCCGTCGGCGTCATCTTAGTATAAGCAATAAAGCGCGACTTTTCGATAACCACTTCTTTTTCTATTGAGTTTTTTACGCGAAAATAACCGTTAATCGACATATAGCCCCACTTTTTGTTGTTATTGAATAATATAATACTCGGGGTGTTCCCCTAAGATAGCCGACACTAAATACACTTGAACGCCTTTAAAAATCAGTTGACTATTATGGTCGCAATATAGATAATTTGTAAAAGAACCGTTAAATAAAATATGATTGTGAAATCCCGTAAATTTTGCGCCTTCAAAAAGTCTTTGGGTAATAAACTGCGCGTTTTCGTCAATAGTAGCGACGTTTTTTTGTGGCTCACCCCTATTTACTATAAAAAACGACGCCTTCATATTGTGATAAACAAGCCCGACTTCCGCAATAATTCCGTCAATCATTCCCTTTACAAGGCGGACTGCTTGGCTCGGCTCTAAAAAATGTTCGTGGCATAAAAGTCCGCAAACGGTATACTCGGGCGTGGGGGCGTTTAGGTCGATATCAATAAAAATTTCATGCTCGTCCGGGTCGGAATCCTTTTCCTTTTTAAAGGGCTTGGTTATCTTAAAAAAGGGCACCTTTGAGTTTTCTTCTTGATAATAGTACTCGTAGCCGTCGACGCCGAAATTTTTAAGTTCTTCCGCCAACTCTTTTATGGCGATTATATCAGTATCTTTTACCCTAAACTTATTTTCCATTTTTACCCCGATTTTTGTCTTTTACCAAATTTCGATTTGTCCGTCCGCGCCGTAATGCCAATAGTTTCCACCCCAAAACGGAATTTCGGACTTGTCTTCTCGATAATAATACTTATTTGCCTTTTCGTAAGTAAAGTTGACTGTGCCGAGTGAAATATTACCGTTTGATTCGTCATTTTTAAAGTAGACGTTTTCAATATCGCAACCCCTAAAGGCTTCATCACCAAAATTAGTTACGCTTTTGCCAACGACGATATTTTTTAATGCGAACGTCCACCTAAAAGCGCCGTCGCCAACCCCTTTCACGCCGTCGCCTATCTTAGCCGTTTTTATACTGCAATATTCAAAGGCACTCACGCCTATTTCAGTAATTTTATCACCTATTTCTACGCTAGTTAGATCTTTGTTTGCATAAAAGGCGTAGTCGTTTATTTTAGTAAAATCTTCTACGATTAAATTAGTTTCTTCACCGTTATAATCGATTAAAATCTTTTCATTTCCGTCAGTAAAAAGGATAAAACCATCAATTTTACTAAGTTTCGTTTGATAGTCTTCGCTTGCGTTATAAACGTCTAGGGCGTAAAGCGCGACACCGCCGTTTTCAGTTGCGCCCTTTTTCAAGGATATATAAGGCGAATTACTTACGACTTCCACTAATCTAAAACACTTTTCAAAAGCCTGCGCGCCTATTGTATTGACTTTTTCGCCAATAACGAGAGAATATATTTTATTGCAATCGTAAAATGCGTAAGCATTTATTTTAGTAACGTACGAAGGAATAACTACGGCGTTTTCATTGCCCGTATAATTTATCAAAACGCTCTCGCTTTCTTCATTATATAATATAAAATCGCCGTCGTTGACAATTTTCGTTTGATAATCTTCGATTGAGTTATAAACGGCTAAGGCGTAAAGCGCGACACCACCGTTTTCTTCAGATCCTTTTTTTATGAACATTTTTGAATCGTTTACAACTTCAACTAACCTATAACAACCATTAAAAGCCATATAATCTATCGATTCAAGCCCTGTTCCTAGGCGAATTTTCGTTAAGTTATAGCAATCTAAAAATGCGTTATTATAAATTTTCGACGTTTCGTTTGGAATATTTATCTCTGTTAAACTAATACAGTTTGAAAAAGCTTTTCTTTGTATTGACATAATGGTTTCGGGCAAGTCTACGTTTTTAAGATTTTTACACCCATGAAAACAGTTTTCCGAAATATATACTATATTAGACAAATTTATACTTTCAAGATTTTCGCAAAACTCAAAAGTTCCTTTACCTACACTTCTTACTAAGTCTGGAATTTTAATACTTTTTATATTTTTACAATTATAAAAAGCGTATTCTCCTATCTCTTTCAAATCGTTAGGCAAAATGATTTCTTTAAAGGTGCTACACGACGAAAATGCGCCTTTGCCGATAGATTGTAAAAGACTGCTCAATGTTAAATCCTGCAAATGTTCGCAACTTGCAAAGGCGGCTTCTTTTATGTATTTAACGCGGTTGCTCATAGTTATCGTTTTTAAATTTTCACAACCTGCAAAAGCGAAATCACCAATAGTATTAACGCTATCAGGAATATCAAAACTATCGTCCTTTTTGCCTATCGCATAATGGATTAGCGTAGTGCCGTTTATGTCGTATAAATTGCCGTTAATCGACTTATAGTGTGGGTTTTCTTCGTCAACGACAAAACTTTCAAGATTGGGGCAATGGGCAAATGCGCCACTTCCTATAACCTTTATACTCGCAGGAATAAATACCGATTTTATGCTACTATTGAGTGTGGTATTAAAAAATGCTTTGGCGGAAATTTCTTCGACGGGTTTATTGCAAAAGGTAGACGGGATTTCTACGTGTGAAAGCCCTTCTTCGTAAATTTCGCTTATTTTATAAACGTCTTTTTCTTCGTCAAGAACAAATTTAAAACCGTCGCTTTGCGCCACCGTTGTTTTAAAAATTTCAAGCGAACATGAAAATAGGAAAAACGACAAACTTGCCGTAAGACATAATATTAAAATTTTAATAACTTTCGATTTCATTTCTTGCTCCTTTTTTAAAGGATTTAAACCCTTTCTTTCATTATTATATAAATAAGAGTTTTTTAAATTATACTATATATTTTTTTTATTGTCAATAAACTAAAAAAATATCCGCAAAGAGTGCTTTGCGGATATAATTTTTTTAAGTTGTTTTCTTATAATAAAAGACTATTATTCGTTATCCTTTTTCATACTATTGCCAAGAAAAGTTCCAAATCCGCTTGTTTTAGGTCTTGGTTGGCGGGGAGCAGAATCTCTTGAGCCACGGCGATCGTCACGCCTGTCGCCTTTTCCGCCCCTATAACCACCTTTTTGACCACGACGGTCGTCACGCCTTGCGCCTTTGTCAAAAGGCTTTAAGTTGTTGGGGATAATAGCGACGAAACGATTGGGCTCTTTGCCTTCCGATTGAGTTTTTACGTCAGGATGCTCGGAAAGAGCAGAGTGAAGAATTCTTCTTTCGTAAGGATTCATAGGCTCTAAAGTAACCTTTCTTCCCGTTCTTACTGCCTTTGCAGCGAGTTTTTGAGCAAGAGATTTTAAAGTTTCTTCTCTCTTTTCTCTATAACCTTCACAGTCTACTACTACACGGCGATATTCGTCTCTGCCGATATTTGCAACAGCGCCCGCTAAATTTTGAATAGCGTCTAAAACTTCGCCCCTGTAACCGATAAGTGAAGAAGAATTATCGGTAATAACGTCTATGATAATCTTTTCTTCTTCGCTAGAAACGTTACATTTTGCGTTTACGTCCATAAGGTCGAAAAGACCTTTCAAAAAGTCAACCGCTCTTTGCCCGTCGCTAGGCTTTACGCAAACTTCTACTTTTGCGGGTTTAGCGCCGATACCTAAAAAGCCTTTTACGGGCTCTTCTAAAACTTTAATAACTACGTCTTCTTTACTAGCGCCGAGCGCTTTAAGACCGTTTTCAACTGCTTCGTCAACAGTTTTGCCAATAAATTCAGCCATTTTTTCTCCTTTTTTCCCTTTTTGGGGCTTATTTTAATCTCTTCTTTTACCGTACTTGGCTTTACTTGCTTTTTCTTCGGCTTCCTTTTCAAGTTTCTTTTTGAAAGAAAGTTCAACTAAATAGTTAATGAGCAAGGTAAAACCAGTTGAGAGAAGTGAACTCGTTATCATATAAATTGAAAATGCTGCAGAGTAAATAAATGCGAATATACCGAACATTATGGGCATCATCCAGGTCATCATTTTCTGGGTGGAAGCGGCTGTCGAATTTTCTCCGTCGACTGACGAGAGTTCCATCTGCGTTTTTTGTTGCTTGTTCATAATAAGGGTAGAACCAAGCATAGTGAGTATTGAAAGCGCAACTAGTATAAACCAACCGTTACCCTTTCCAAAACCGGTTTCTTTATAATTTGCTAAACCTGCGGTAAGTTCGTTGTAAACGTTTTCGTCTTTCAAACTACCCATATTTTCAGCGCCGATTGAATTTTCAAGGTCTTGAATAGTGGGGATTGCTCTACTAAACGGACTGTCTACTACCCAAAGGTTTTTAACCCATGGGAATATTACCGAACGGGAAGCGTTTTTTTCGTAAGCGTCGGCAGAAGCCTTTCTTGCAACGGGAAGAACAACGTTTTCCTTATATTCTTCACCGATAAAGGTTATTGCTTGAGCGCAAACAAAATTTTTACCAAAATCTTCAAAAACGTACCTTATTTCAGAACTTTCGTCTAAAATAACGCCGTGTTTTATCTCTTTCTTTTCAACGTCGAAATACTTTATTAAATGTTCGTTAGTTTCAACTTTTTTTATAAAGCCTTCGATATCTCTAATATATAAATAGGTGGTTATAACTTCGTTTTCTTCGTTTTTAACTTCGTCCTTTCTAATAACGCCTTCGCCTAAAAGAGCGTCCACGTCACCGCCGTTCATCATAAATCTATCGATAATATAATCGTGGCAAAGGGAGTTTATTCTGTTTAAAAGGTCGCCGTTAGATTCGTTTAAAGAAGTTACTTCTTCGTTTAAATACTCTTTAAGTTTGGGGTATGTTTCTAAAAGGGTTTTATCTTGTAAAAACAAATCCCAATTCAAAGAATAAGTTTCAATTTCAATATTGCTTTGACCTTCGGAATAACCGTTAAAATAAGCGGTGAAATTCTTGTTTTCAATAGCCTTGTTAATATTGAGTTTATAAGCGCTAGTACCGTCTTCTTTAATTAAAATACCGTCGTCGACGAATTCGTTTAAACTTTCGTCGTAAGCGCTACCCATCTTTACGAAAACGGCTTTATCAGCGAATCTTGAATAAGAGTTAAATGCGCCGATAACTATTATAAAGAATACGAGTGTAACTATCGTTGGCAAACAAGCCGAAAAAGCAGAGTAGCCGTTCTTTTTATAGAGCGCCATCATCTTTTGTTGATAGAGTTGCTCGTTGTTTTTGTATTGTTTTTTAAGTTTTTCAAGGTCGTCCTTCATCATTTCCATTTTTAAAGCGTTCTTTTTTGTAGACGCTCTCGAAAAAATGTCAAGCGGAAGGGTTATAAGTTTTAAAATTACGGTAAAGACGATAATACCAAGTCCCACGTCGCCAACGAAGGTAATAAGCCAGTTAATAACTTGACATATCCAATCGTTTTCGATAGCAATTTCACTTAAATTGCCTAGCGACGGAAAATAGATAGACGTCAATAAATTGATTAAACCCATTATTCTCCTTTAAAAAGACTATAAAATAAAACGACAAATTTCAAAACGCAAAAAATTACGTTTTGAAATCGTGTAAACTCTTAAAAAGTCTTTTTTATTATATACTTTTTTAAATTTTGCTTATTTTAACCGAACGGTTTTTTAGTTTTAATTTTTTTTAAAAAAAATTATTTCACGTGAAAAGCAGTTTTTTAATTTCCTTTTTCTAAATATATAGGAAAATTTTGCCTAATAATATTTCGTAGGAGCGAGGCTGAACTCCGCCCAATAAAGTCTTCGTTTGATAGGAGGAGCAAGCCCCTCCCCTACGGTATGCTTTAACACTATCCCGAAAATAATTTTGCTCTGCAAAAGAATTTTTGGGAAAAGGAGCAAACGGCTTTTAGGTCTAAACGGCAACCTTTGGTTGCCGTTTGATTTTTAGCCGATTTGCGACGCGCTCGTGATCCTAAAAAGACTTGGTAGACCTTGACGGTCACCAAGGTTTTGAAGGCGATACAGTAACGCAGGCTAACGAAGTAGATAAACCTTTAAAATTAGAGTAACCACTTAACAACTTCCGGACTATCCGGCACAGGATCAAACCCACCTTTGTTTAAAGAATTGCAACGAAGAATACGCCAAATAATAAGCCCTATACTCACGAACAAATTTCGTTTTTCAAGCGCTTCTATGGCGTAAACGCTGCAAGTAGGTGTAAAAATACAACCTGATTTTAACCCTGCAGAAATATATTTTTTATAAAATTTGAGTATTTTTATCAATAATTTATTAATAATACTCATTTAAGGTTTTCCTTTTTTACTAAATAGGTCATATCATTTAAGTATTCCTTAAAGGAATAGTTTTCTTGCACTTTGGGCAAAAAAACTACGTAAAGACAACTATTTAAACCTTTAAAAACTTTACGCGCGCTAGCGCGGAGCAATCTTTTTATCCTGTTTCTAACAACGGCTTTTCCGTGTTTTTTACTTACCGAAAAGCCTATTTTTAAACAGTCCGACTTAAAATAAAGCATCATGAGCGAGTTTGCGTAACATCTCTTTCCGTTTTTAAAGATTTTATCAAAATCGCTCTTCCTTTTTAGTCTATAAATCAATTTTAGTAAGTAAGTCTTTTACGACCTTTATTTCTTCTTCTCTTTAATACCTTTCTTCCGCTGGTGGTTGCCATTCTCTTTCTAAAACCGTGAACCTTGTTTCTGGTTTTCTTTTTGGGTTGATAAGTTCTTTTCATAATAGTACTTCCTTTTTTATATTATTTCTTATTTTTATCTTTAACTTAACTTTCGGTTTAAAATTTTTACCGCGCTCGCTAAGAAAAATTCTTTTTTAAAAGTTTGCTTTGCAATTATACTTTTTTTACGGCCTTTTGTCAACTTTAATTATTAACTTTTACGATATTTCAAGAATTTATACGGATAGGAAGAATTAAATAGAGATATTCTTCGCCCGAATAAGGTTTAATAACGCAAGGTGAAATGGGGCTGTTTAAGTAAATATTAACGAATTCGTCGCCAGCCGCTTTTAAAGCGTCGCATATAAACTTTGAGTTAAAGGCTATCGAAAGGTCTTTACCTTCAAGGTTTATAATAACGTTTTCATTTACGTTACCGCTTTCACTATTAGCCGAAATGTTTATATAGTTTTCTTTAATGTCGAGTTTAACTATATTTTTAGACTCTTTAGCAACGACGTTAGCCCTTTCTAAACTGTTTAAAAATCCGTTTCTGCTAACTTGAACGGTGGTTATAAAATCGCTCGGTATAATTTGCTTATAATTTACAAAATTACCTTCTAAAAGACGGGTTATAAATACCGTACCTTCAACTTCAATCATAAAGTTGTTCTTTTCGTTTACGAAGGTTATTTCTTCTTCGTCGTTTTCTAAAAGCCTGCAAATTTCATTGAGAGATCTTGCAGGAACGACTATACTGAAATTAGACGTATAATCTTTAATCTTTTTCTTTGCTACCGCCAAGCGGAAACCGTCGATAGCGACGCAAGTTAGTTCGCCGTCGGCAACTTCAAAAAGACATCCCTTTAAAATAGGTCTGCTTTCATCAGTAGAGCAAGAAAAAACGGTCTTGTTTATAAGGTCTTTAAAATCTTTTTGTAAAAGAGAAAAGGCGTTTTCATTTACCGTCTTTTCAATAGACGGGAATTGTTCAGCAGGAAGAACTGATAAAAATACTTCGCTCGAGCCGTAAACTATTTTAAGTTTACCGTCCCCTTCCAAAACGAGTTCTACTTGTTCTTCATTTTCAAGTTTTTTAACGAATTCGGCAAAGATTTTACCGGGAACGACGGTTTGTCCTTCCATAAAAGTGTCGCTTACTATCGACTTTTCAATTGCTATTTGTAAATCGGTTGCGGATAAAGTAAGATTATCCCCTTTTACCGAGAGTTTAATTCCTTCTAAAACGGGGTTAGTGGTTTTAATGCTGATTGCCTTTGAAACCTTCATAACTGCTTGTGAAAGGTCGTTTCCGTTTACGATAATTTTCATGCTCGTGCTTCCTTGATTAAAAATATATTTTTAAATA
>JAFTTJ010000021.1 GCA_017466825.1 Clostridia bacterium | reverse complement strand
TTTCTATCGGTTGCTCCTTTTCCCACAAAATCTTTTTTCAAAATCTTTTGCGGGAGCCCTTTATGGCTCGCATTAAAGGATAAGACACGATAGACCTTTGTGGTCATCGGGGTTTAGACTTTAATGCAGTAACGCACTTTTGCGAAGTTTATACGCTTTTAAACTCGTTTAAAGGCTTAGATGCGAGTTAGCCAAGGCTCGTAAGCCTGAAAAGACTTGGTTGACCTTGTTGGTCACCAAGGTTTTGAAGGCGACACAGTAACGTAGGCTAACGAAGTATATAAGCCTTTAAAGGTGTTTTTGACCACGCGCGCTAACCTTACCCAACGGGTCAATTTCACCCGCTTTAGTCAATGCAAGTTTTGTAAGGAAAGGTCCGATTAGTTCGTAAATTAAAACTGAGAATAGAGTTATGTTGGCTATAATTAAGCCTATTTCTCCAAGTTCATAAGCCTTCATTGCCATACCGAGAGCAACGCCAGCCTGCGGGAATAGGGTTATACCGAGATATTTGATTACGTTTTGGTCTGCGCCCACCATCTTTGCGCTTGCGCTTGCGCCAAAGTATTTACCAAGGCAACGGAATACGATATATACGATACCAACTAAAACTATGAGTAGATTGCCGAAAAGCGAAAAGTCAAACTCTGCGCCCGAAAGCACGAAGAAGAGTACGTATAAAGGCGCAGTCCAACGATCGAGCCTATCCATAAGTTCTTCAGAAAAATCACAACAGTTACAAAATACCGTGCCGAGCATCATACAAGTCAAAAGGGACGAAAAGGCGATATGAACGCCACCGATTTCAAACTTAAGCATTGAAAGGGCTACGGTTAAAAACACGAAAGCGACGGACATTGAAAGTCTTTTTGAACGTGAGTGGAAAAATCTTTCAAAGAAGGTTATTAAAAAGCCCATAAGCGCGCCGAGAGCCAACGATAAAACGACTTCGATTATCGGCTCGACTAAAACTGAAATTATATCTAAATGGTTAGTGCTAATAGCCCCCGCGATACCAAATGAAATTGCAAATAACACTAAGCCGACTGCGTCGTCGATTGCAACTACCGGTAAAAGGGTATCGGTAACAGGGCCTTTGGCTTTATACTGTCTTACAACCATGAGAGTTGCCGCGGGAGCGGTTGCCGAAGCAATTGCGCCGAGCACGATTGCAGCAGGGAGCGGAAATTCGTTAGGAATCAAGAAATGTAGGCCTATAAGCGCGGCATCTACGCAAAGGGTTGCTACAACGGCTTGAAAAATACCGATTACAGTCGCGCTTTTTCCTATTGATTTGAGTTGCGAAAGACGAAACTCGTTACCGATTGAAAAGGCGATAAAACCGAGCGCCACGTCGGATATAATAGAGAGCGATTCAATCTCTTCCTTGCTCGTAAGGCCCAAGCCTTTTACGCCAAACGCGCCCAAACACCAAGGGCCGATAAGCACGCCGGTAATAAGGTAGGCGGTTACTGCCGGGAGTTGAACTAATTTTGCAAGCCTAGATAGCATAAGCCCTGCGAAAAGGGCTATTGATAGACTTAAAAGTATTTCCATAATTTCTCCATCGTTTACGATAATATAATATTCGTTTAGGTTTATTTTTGGTATAAAATTCAGGCTATTTTCATAGCGCTTTTGATTGTAATACTTTAAGTAAGAAAAGTCAATTATTTATACCGTCAAAAATCGACTTTTAAAACATTTTTTATAAAACTGCTCCACTTTGCTCTATAAATTTATACAAAGCGTTGACAAAAGATTTTTACAAGTGTATAATTTAACTAAATTATAGCAAAGGAGAAATTTTATGAAAAAGTTTTTTGAAGAATTCAAAAAATTTATAACCCGTGGCAATATCGTCGATATGGCTGTCGGCGTTACCGTTGGTAGCGCGTTTACCGCAATCGTAAACGGTCTTACCAACAACATTTTAAAACCGCTTATCAACTGGGTTCTCGCTCTTATTTTCCAAGCAAACTCTTTGAGCGACATCTTGACGGTATTAAAGCCCGTTACAGATCCAACTACCGGTCTTTTAGACCTTACTCAATCAATTTATATTGACTGGGGCGCATTTATCAACGCAGTAATCAACTTCTTTATAATCGCTTTCGTTCTCTTCGTAATCGTTAAGATTTTTAACGGCATTATCGACGGAAGAGAAAAACTTGGCGAAGCCATTGCAAAAGGCAAGCCCACCAAAGAACAAAAGCAACTTATGAAGGAAGCAGGCGTAAACCTTAAAGATAAAGAAGCAGTTAAGGCTTTCCTTGAAAACCTTGCTAAAGAAGAAGCTGAAAAGAAGGCTCAAGAAGAAGCGGCTGCCGCTGAACAAGCGCGTTTGGATAGACTTGCCAACCCCACTACCGAAGACCTTTTGAAGGAAATTCTTGCAACCCTTAAAAAAGACGCTTAATAAAATTAACTAAAAGTAAAGCCCGCTTTTGCGGGCTTTACTATTGTTTTTTTTCTTGAAATTTTTATTGTGTTTTAGATTAAAAGACTGTCTATAAGTCGATTTTTAGCCTTTTTAAGAATAGTGGCGAGCCTTTCGGCCCGCCACTATTTTTACGTTTTGAAAATTCAGTTTTTAAAACACAAATATTATCTAATAAAATTAGTACCCTTTCTCGGCTCTTTTTCAGGAAGCCCGAATTTTTCTTTACCAAGCGCAATAGACTTGATTAAAAAAGCCGTATTTTTAGCGAGAGTACGCATTTGTTGAAGTCCTTCTTCGTCTAAAACCGCTTCGCCTTCCGCCATACCGTGAACGCCGTTCCAATACTGCCCCGACGCAATTGGCATACCGCTAATCGTAAAATACTTGTTGAGTTGGTCAAAGGTTGCGGTTGTTCCGCCACGCCTTGCTACGGCAACGCACGCGCCAACCTTCATAGTTTTGTCAAATCGCGCGCTTTGGAAAACCCTATCTAGCGTTGCGATAAGGGTTGCGTTTGCCGACGCGTAATATACGGGACTACCGACGATTAAACCGTCTACACTCGCAAATTTTTCAACGATTTCGTTTACGCCGTCGTCAAAAACGCACTTGCCTATTTTTCTGCAACCGCCACAAGCCATACAACCCCTAATGGGTTTGTTCCCAACTTGAATAAGTTCGGTTTCAATTCCTTCTATATTTAACGTCTTTTCAATTTCCTTTAAAGCAATTTCGGTATTTCCGTTCTTTCTCGGACTGCCGTTAAGTAATAAAACTTTCATATTATTCTCCTAAAAAACTACTCTATAAGTCGATTATTCGCTTAAATCTTTGAAAGATCAGTTGCGTAGCAACGGTAAGCCGAAGTAAATTTGCCGAGTATATACTTGTTGCATGCAAACTCGCTCATTATATAAAGTTTTCCGTCGACGACGGTTATTTCTTCCGCCATAGGTGGCGTTTTAAACTGCCTTTTTATAGCGGTTTGATCCATTGAATAAAGAGGTAATTTTCTACCCAAAATTTCAATCGTTCCTTCGTTTGGTAAAAGCGACGCGCTCATTTCGTAAATGGTTGACAAATTAAGCCCGTGTGAAGTAGAAAGATAAAAATTCTCTTTGTCAAAATGCACGCCTTGCACTTTATCGGGAAGAGCGTAAACCTTTTGCGGTGTAGACGAGATGCCGAATTCGGGAATCGTGCTAAGCACGTATTCCACCGCTAACCCGCCGAAATTTTGTCCGCTTTTAGTCGTTACCTTGTGCGAGTCTTGAGTTTTATAACTAGGCTCTGAGTGGAATTCGCCAACTATCAACTTTCCTTCGCAAGCGGATAAAAAGGACGCTTTAATATAATCGTCGTCGCTGACTTCAAGCGAAAATTCGCCCACGCAAGTTGCTTCGGGCTTAGTCAACACGTCTTCGTATAAAAATACGTAAATGCAATGAGCCGAAGATCCTGCAACGTAAACCCATTTATCGTATTGAGCAATACCGCCGGCGTGCCCCGTGAAATCCTTGCCGTTTTTCTTTTTAAGGTCAACGCTATGCACCGTCTTTTGGGTGTTTTTATCAATAACGTGCACGGAAGACGGCTTGTCGCCAGCGTCGTAACCCGACACTAAAAAGACTTGGTTTTTAGAGTCGTAACAAAAGCCTTGCGGAACGAAACCTTCGTCGAGTTTTGGTATTTCAAAAGTTTCTTCCGACACCGAATAATAGTCGCTTACAGGTAGCATAAAGTATGCTCTTATTCCAAAAAATACGAGCGCTAAAAAGCCTATTATTGAAAACACTACTATAAGCGTTATTTTTAAAATTTTGTTTGCCGATTTAGTTTCACCGTTAGGTGACGTAGGTTTCGTCATTGCCTTCTTCCCCTTTTTCATTATCAGTTATAACTTCAACACAATCTCCCCTACCCGTCAAGGTTATTGCGCCTTTAAAACTAGGTAGAAAAATCCTACCTTCGCCGTCCAAGGAAATTTCGTAAATCTTACTCGCAACGAAGGAATAAAGCCTTATAAAATCAGGGTCGATACTTTCTCTAAGCCCTTTTAAAAAATGCCTTACCTTTGCAAGGCTAGATATCATATAATTGCCGTTGTGGTATGGGTAAATAAAGAGCGGTTCGGTAAAACCCTTTAGCCAACACACAGGTACTTTGTACCTATTTTTACCGTCGCTTTCAATTTTAAACGAGCCTGAAAACGTAAATTCCATATTTATTTTCTCTCTCTTAATTTAAAAGTCAGTCCTTTGCGCTTTTACACGCAAAACGCTTTTATGATATAAATATATCATAATTTTACATAGTTTTCAACAATTTTAGCAATGTTTTTGTCAACGAAATAAAAAACGCAGGTTAAGGGTTATCCCGTTTGAAACTAGTGTAATAATTATAAAAACACTTTATCATAATAAATAAGGTGTTTTTTTTGTTATTCGGTTGACAAATACTTATTACAAAAGTATAATAAGTATGAAAAGTATAACTTATCATACGAAAAGGAGTTGGATATGAAAAAAAATAAAACTGATAAAAACAAATTTGTTGGAATTTGCAAAGTAGGTGAAAAAGGACAAATTGTTATACCAAAAGAAATAAGAACTATGTTTGACATAAATCCAGGAGATTCTGTTATTGTTCTTTGTGATAAAGAAAAAGGTATTGCTCTATTAAAGGCAGATGTTATTGATAGTTTAACAGATAAAGTATTAAAACCATAAGGAGTTTTATTGTATGAATATTATAAAGATTGACAATGTTTGCAAAAACTATAAGACAAAAAAGGCATTAGACAAAGTTTCTTTATCAATAAAACAAGGTGAATTGTTTGGACTTTTAGGCGTAAATGGTGCAGGGAAGACAACTCTAATTAAAATTCTTTGTGGTTTAACAAGAAAAACAAGTGGAACAATAACGATAAATGATTTTAATTTAGATAAAGAGATTGATAAAATCAAAGAAATAATTGATATATCACCTCAAGAAACATCAGTGGCAAACAACTTAACTGTAAAAGAAAATTTAGAATTTTTTGCAAATATATACAACTATAATGATGCTAATACAATAAATGAAATTGTAGATATTTTTAATCTAAATGAAGTGTTAAATCAAAGAGCCAAAACTTTATCTGGTGGCTATAAAAGAAGATTATCTATTGCAATTGCTCTAATTTCAAAACCAAAAATTTTATTTCTTGATGAGCCAACGCTTGGTTTAGATGTTTTTGCTAGGCGTGAACTATGGAATATTATAAAGAAACTACAAAAAAATATTACGATTATATTAACTTCACACTATTTAGAAGAAATAGAAAATTTGTGTGATAGAGTTGCAATATTATCAAATGGCAAATTACTTAAAACAGGAACTATTGAAGAAATAAAGCAAATAACCAACACACAAAACTTTGAAGATGCTTTTATAAAGTTGGTGGAGGCAAAGAATGAATAAGGTTATAAATTTTTATAAAAGAAACTTAAAAGAAATTTTAAGAGACCCAATCATATATATTTTTTGTTTAGGGTTTCCAATTGCAATGTTTTTTTTGTTTTATATAATCAACAAGTTTTCAAGTGGGCATACTCCTACTTTTGAAATATTATCTTTACTTCCTGGAATTATTGTGTTTTCTTATTCTTTTGTTATGTTAACTCTTGCTATTATCGTATCAAAAGACAAACAAACATTTTTCTTAAAAAGATTATATTCTTCTCCAATGAAATCATATCATTTTATATTAGGATATTTTCTTGTTGGTTTGTTTATCGGGTTATTACAAACATTGGTTTGTGTTATTACTGGGTTTATAATTTCTCTGATATCTAATATTGGCTTTGTATCTATTGGAAATATTTTGCTTTTAATTATTACTCAATTACCAATACTTATCACAAATATCTTTTTAGGAATATTGTTTGGAACTATATTTAATGATAAATCCGCACCAGGTATTTGTTCTGTGTTTATAAGTTTAGCTGGAATACTTGGTGGTTGTTGGATGCCGATTGAAACAATGGGTGGTTTTGAAACTTTTTGCAGATTTTTACCATTTTACCCATCAGTTTACATTGGTAGAATAATTACAAATTCAAAAAATGCATTAGGAATTACTTATTCTTTTAATAATGTTGCTGGCTTGGGTTTAATTACTATAAGTCTGTTTATGATTTCTAGCATAATATTGACTATTATTGCATTTAAGAACAATATAGTAAGTGATAAATAAAAAATATTATAATGGCAGTTAGGCGTGTGCTTGTCATATACAAGTGTTCTCGCTTCGCTCGAACAGACAAGCACACGCCTATAAACTAAATAAAGCAGCCAGTAAAAAAAGAGAATTAGATTTTTCTAATTCTCTAAATTATTACACTGGTTTCAAAAATTAGTGACTAAACCTGCGTTTTTAAGTTTAATTCTCTTCAATTAGCCTTTCTACGTTGACAATTTTTTCGATTACGTTTCTTTCCGAATAGAAATAGTGATTTGACGTTTCAAACCCAACGAGCGAAGACGACGAGATAAGCGGAATCAATTTTTTGCAAAGATCTTTTTCAACTTGCAAAATTTCGCCTATTCTATTTTTATTTCCTTTGCGTTTTTCCATTGCGTATTCAGTTTGCAATTTGTCGGCTATAAAATGGCTATACGCCACATCGGCATAGGTCAAAAGTTCGTCTATAAGTCGATTTTTAGGTGTTTTCTTTAAAATCTCTATGCCCTTTTCCCAACTTGCAAGCAGTTTTTCATATTGCGAAATATACACTTCGTAGGGGTAGGGCGAAATCCAAGTTTCATAGTCGTCGTAGGCGTAACAAACCATCGTCGAAGCCTTTTCGCTAGGCGACTTGTCCCAAAGATTGGCAAGCCCCAACGTCTTTGGCGACATATATAAACCCTGTATGCTGAACGGATATTCTCTGAACCCGTTGCAAAAACTTTCAACCGCAGTTTTTACGCTTTTTGCGTTTTCGCCAAAAGTCTTTAAGTACCACTTTTCGAGCGAAAAATCTTCCTTTTGGTCGATAAAATCAGCAATCATATCCATCGTTGGGGACGGGTATCCGCCCTGCGTCCACGTGAGCATGAGGTTTTCAACGCCGATTTTTGAAAGATTTTCAATATGCTCGTAAGTCAAATCGAAAACGGGAAGATAGGGGCAAGCCGAGCATTCCCAACTGTTGTTAATTTGTATTTTTGCGTAGATTTTATGCCCGTTTTTCCTAGCGTGAGCAAGGGCGTTTTTGGCAATTTCACCGGGACCGGGGTTGGAAATAGAATAGTCGATAATTCTACTTTTTACACCGCCTTTTTCAATATCTAAATCGTACTCGCTTACGCATAAGACGGAAATATCTTTATCCAAAAGGTCAATACCCTTAATCGCTTGCTCGTCCGTCCAACCCATAAACGAAGACCAACCCCAAAGGTTTGCAATCACTTCACCGTTTGAACGACTATCTTTGACCGCCTGCATTATTATATTATTGACTTTAACCGCCGAAAGATAAGCGGGGATATCCTTACACTTAGGACAATTATTGCCCGGAACGTAATTGCAATGGGTGGGATTTTCACTCATGGTGATAGTAAGCGCTCCACCAAGGTCGGGTACTTCGTCGAAAAGGTCTTTTACGGCGCTATATAGATAGTCTTGCACTTCGCTATTTTCAATACAAAGATTTGCAATGCCGTTTTCAACTCTACCCGCAAGATGAGTAAATTTACCCAATTTTTCTACGGGAATACCCCTAGGTTCGTTTAAGTAAAGGTACACTTTTACGCCGTACTTTTTGCACCTTTTTACTAAGTTAATCAACTTATAGCGACGCTTTTGATAATCTTTGCTACAATCTTTATCAAAGGGATACGGGCTTAGCGTAGATAAAAGAGCGTGCACCCAAACGGCGTTTATACCCTTTGAAGAATACTCTTGCAAAAGCCTATCGGGCATATAATATTCGTCGTCTTGCATAAAGACGTCGCCACACGGAGTTAAGTAACCGTGAACGAGCCTAGTTCCGTTTCGATTTACTATCGTCAAATCATTTTGCGTTGCGTCGCTGAAAAAATCAAAGGGTTTTACCCTTCTTGGGCAAACGCTTTCAGTTACAATTTTTGCAATATCTTGAGTTTTTAAAATTTGCTCGCTAGTAAGCGGTGCATACTCAACCCTTTCAACCTGCGGTTTAAAATTGCCGAGTTTTACCGCCAAAAAGTCTTCGTTTTGTAAAATAAACTCTAACTCCTGCTCGGTATAACCCAACAAAACAAGCAGTTGTTCATAGGGCAACAACACCCAATTATCACGAATAATCGATATATAGCCCAACTTTTCCCAATTTTCGTCGTACTGTTGCGAGCCTAGACCAAGCCTTGTCGCTTCGCTTATTACTACCTTTTCATCACAGCCTAAAACCCTTGCGATTTTATCCGTAGACACCCTTGCGTAGTTTCTAAAAATAACCGTTTGCCACAAAGTGGGAAAATTGTTTTCGGGCAGTTTTACCCGTTTTATAGGGGGCAACATTATTTAATCGCTCCTTTAAGGTATTCTAAAGATTTTGCAACCATTTCGTCGCCGAGTTCCTTGTTTGCATCTCTCGCGCTCTCGGTAAACCAATGCTTTACGTCGTCTATTCTTTCCTTTTTAACACAATCGGGATAAAGGGACATAAGTATCGAGCATTCGTATTTTCCCGCGTGGTCGTAACCCGTAGCGTTTTGTACTTCGGTTGACATAGTAGGTATAACTTTTATCCAGTTGAAGGGGTTATTTGCGCCTTCGAGTTGCTCGTAGTAGTTTGCGTAGTTTTCACTACCCCACCAACCTTCGCCGAGAGTTTCTTCTAAATATTCCATAGTCGCTCTCTTTGCCGCCGTGCGGTAACAAAGAGTCATAGGCATTTCGCTCTCCTGCTCGAATTGGTGATGTATAAGCACGTAAATATTTCTAAACCCCGAATAGAGCATACTCTTGAAAACGTAATAAACGTAGTCTTCAAAAGCCCTTTCGGGCACGTGGACCGTTCCGCTTTTTCTTCCGCCGACGGCGTAACTTGACGGGCTGTACGAAATAGTTGGCGCAAGCATAATTTCCTTTTGCTCGGCAAGTTTTTTTGCAAGACCTTCGGCAACTAACGTATCGCATCCGTAACTGCAATGTGGGCCGTGATATTCAACAGTTCCGCCGACTATTACGAGCGGAATATTTTTATCTTGAACGTATTTAATCTCTCTTGGAAAACTGTGATCAAGTATCATTTTTAACTCCTTTAAAATTTTCCGTTGTATTTTTTGTCTTAACTTATAAAATCGTTTTCAAAATCCTTAACGCCGACAACCGTTGCCGTTTTTCTTGACTTTTCAGCGCAATAGACGACCATGTGTCCGCTTATCGAATCGGAAATGACCGTAGTAGCCGACGAAGTTGGCTCACCGTTTAAAAATCTAATTAAATCACGCATGATATAGTAGTCGCCACCGTAGTGTCCGCCGATAGAGTTATCTTCTTTCGTTAGGTCTACGCTAGCAGAAAAATCGATTTCTTCTTCGCTAAAACAAATATTTTCTTTATCGAAAACCCTAAGCAAAATTTTATTTTGCTCGACGTAGCCTACGATTTCACCGTATTCGCAAACGGCGTGAATATGTCTACCTGCGGCGCTCGTACCACCTACTAAATTTAAAGTAGCAATCGAGCCGTTTTTAAAATTGACGGACACGCATTGACGGTCGACTATATCCATATCCGTTTTAAAAACGCACTCGCCGTAACTGCTAGTCTTTAAAAACTCTTCTTTTTCTTGGTCGGTAATCTCTTCTAAAGGCTTTTGAATTTTACCCCAAGTGTACATTGGGCAAAAGTTCTTTTCGATTTCGAATTTTTTAGCGTTGAACATACAGTTTTCAACCGTACATTCGTGACAACGCTTTGCAGAGCCCTTGGGCGCGTTTTCTTCGGTGAAAAACCCCTTACTGCCAAAGGATGAAACGGCGACGGGCTCGGTTATATTATTGAGCCAACAAATAAGGTCGGTATCGTGGCAACATTTTGCAAGAAGAAGACCGCTACCACAAGCCTTTTCGTTATTCCACTTACCCCTAACGTAGGCGTTGACGAAATGTCCGTACCAAACGTGCTCGTTTAGTTGCAAACTAACGACTTTACCAATTTTTCCGCTATCGATAATATTTTTAATAGTCGAATAAAAGGGCGTATACCTTAAAACGTGGCAAACGACTACTTTAAGTCCCCTTTCTTCCGCCTTATTTTTTATATCCAAAAGTTCTTTGGGATTTGCAGTAACGGGCTTTTCCAAAAGGATATTATAACCCTTGTCTAAAAGCGCCATAGCCGTTGCATAGTGCAACTCGTCCATGGTCGCATTTATAACGAAATCGCACTTTACGCCTTTTTTAAAAAAGTCTTCTAAACTGTTAAAGAGCATATCTTCTCTTAAAGAAAATTTGTCCTTTGCCGATTCTCTTCTAACGGGGTTAGGATCGATAACTCCGACAATTTCCAATTCGTCCTTTTCAACCCTAGCGTAGTCGCTATATCTCTCACCCCTATCGCCGTAGCCAAGTACTACACAAGTCAATTTTTTCATAATTAGTTCCCCGATGCAAGCGTAGTGTAATACGCGAGATTTGTTTGACGGTTATCAAGCCTACCGTACTGAACGACGATCGGCTGATCGCTTTCAAGTTTCATTGCGTATTGAGTTTCTTTAGGAACGACGAATCCGCACATATCGGCTAAATTATTCATGCGAAAACACCTTACTCTTTGGGCGTCTACCGTCCATAAAATTTCAGTATAAGGCGCTTTGTCCGTAAAATAGAGTTTAACTTTAATATGGGCAATCGCGTCCGAATCGTTTACGATAATCACGCTTTCATGACCTTTTAAAACGCCTTCGCCCTCGGGGGGAAGTTCGCAATCTGGAATTATCCAATCTTTTTTACCAACAACCATATTTTGCTCCTTTGGTAATTTTAAAATTTAAACAAAGTTTAAAGTTTGTTTGTGATTATTATAGTACTCTCTTAAAAAGATGTCAATAGCAAAATTTATTAAATTTATTACAATTATTAATATCTTTCTTTATTAAATTTAAAAAATGGGCGTTTGGCAAGCCAAACGCCCGTCTATAAGTCGATTATTAACACTTTTTCTCACTAATCAAGCAGTACGGCAACCCGCTTTTTGGCAAGGCTTAAACGTCGAGTTCGATAATACCTTTCTTTAAGTAATCGGTATAGGACTCGCAACCGTCTTTTTTGATTGCAACGCCCTTTTCCCAACGACAACCAAAAGTAGGACCTGAAATAAAGGTATCGATTTGGAAAGTCATATTTTCCTGTAAGGGGTAGTGGGTGGACGTTTCCATCCAAGGCGCTTCAACTTCAATCATACCCGTGCCGTGGCAAGGTCCGTAAACGTAATTCTTTTCATAGCCTGCGTCTTTATACATTTGCAAAAATCTCTTTGCAACGTCGTCAGCGTAAACGCCTGCTTTTAACTGACTTTCCGTCCACTCGTGCATCTTACGGCAAAAATCGACGATTTCTCTTCTTTCGCCTTCGAGTTTACCCATTACGACGGGAAGCCCAATCGACGGCGAGTATCCGTCTATTTTAGCGGACAAGTTGAGTTGAACGATATCGCCTTTTTTAATCTCTCTATATCTCGAACGAGAAATTGCGTGACGAGTGCTTTCTTCGCTGAAAACGTACATGGGAAGACCTTCGTATTCAGCGCCGTTTTCATAGATAACGCGTTGAGCAACGCCGACCATTTGAAGTTCGGTTACGCCCGGCTTTAAGCTTCTTATAACTTCGTCGGTAGCGAGTTCGATAATGCGGAAACCCTCTCTAATACAAGCGAGTTCGTTTTCCGACTTGATTTGACGAAGGCTCACCATAATATCGTTACACTTTACGATTTCCGCCTTGGGGAAGGAATTTTTAAGACCTTCGTAAATGGGAAGAGTGCATTCAACGTAACTGCCAAGACCTATTTTAATATTTTCGCCCGTAACGCCGATAGCTTTGAAAACTTCGTTAAAGGTGCTGGGGATAAGTTCGGGATAAGACGGATCTGCCGACTCTCTGAACTCTTTTAACACGAAAACTTTTTCTAATTTACCAAAGTCTTTACCGAAAACCGCAGACTCAGGTCCAACTAAAAGCGCCGCGTCGCCCTTAGCGGAAATGGCTACGCCTGCCCTTTCAAAAAGTGGCCAAAAACCTGAAAAATAACGAGCGTTAGCGTAATCGCTTTCAGTCGAAGCGACTACCATTACGTCAAGTCCACGTTCGGCAATAAGTTTTGCCGCTTTTTTTATTCTCTCTTGATATTCCCAATCAGGGATGCAAACTCTACCCATAATTATCTCCTTTTTGACGCTTGGAAGACTCCAATTTGCCTTTTTTGTTTAATTATAAACAATTTAAGGAGATTTGTCATTAGAAAATCGTAAGTTAAAATTGAACAATCGTAAATTTTGTGAAAATTTTTATTATATTTACCTTGACAAAACACCGACCTTTTTATTACAATATTTTTATGGAATTTAAACTTAAACAACTTAGCAATTCTCTGCAAGTAACAAAAATTGCAAACGTTCACTTTTTCGAGTTTGAAGAAAGTAAACAAACGCAAAAGGACAAACACCCCTTTTGCGAACTATTGTTTTCCTACTCGGGCGTTTTAAAGATTGAAGGCGATAATTTTAAAGGCAAACTCAAAAAGGACGAGATGATTATTCACGGCGCTAACGAACTGCACTCTCTCGCCACCCACAAGAACAAAAAGACGACTATCGTCATACTCGGTTTTGAATGTAATAGCCCCCTTCTTAAATTTTTTTCGGAAAATAAGATTAGACTAGACGAGCGTGAAAAAAAGCAAATTGCAAGAATTATTAAAGAAGGGCGAAACGTGTTTGCTCCGCCTTACGACAAAGTTCTTTACGATATGAAAAAAAAGGAAAATCAGATCTTTGGTAGCGAACAACTACTCCGCTCCCTACTTGAAATCTTTTTGATTGAACTTATCAGAAAACACGTTTTAGCAAAGCACGAAGAGTACGACGGCGAAGTAAAGCGCTTTGACGAAGTGATAACTTACGTCGACGCGCATTTTATGGAAAAGATTACCCTAGACGAACTCGCCTTTTTATTCAGCACTAACCGCTCGGCGTTTTGCAAAGATTTTAAAGCCCATACGGGACAGACCTTCGTAAATTACGTAGCGATAAAAAAGACGGATAAAATAAAGGAACTGCTTATAAAAAGTGACAAGTCGATTGCCGAAATATCTAGCCAACTAGGTTTTGAAAGTTCGGCTTACTTTTGTAGATTTTTTAAAAAGCAAACTGATTTAACCCCTAAAGAATATCGTAAACAATATAAATAAACGGCTCTATAAGTCGATTATTAGCAAATTATAATAAGGATCACGAATTTTTATGGAAGTTTTTGTGCCTAGATATTATAAAGATTTTAAGTGCATTGCCAAAGATTGCGCGCACAGTTGCTGTATAGGTTGGCAAATCGAAATCGACTCTAAAACACAAGAAAAATACGCCAACCTAAAAGGCGACTACGCCGACGCGATTAGGCGCAGTTTAACCAAGAAAAACCCACCCCACTTTAAACTCGTTAAAGGTAAGCGTTGCCCACATTTAAACAATGACGGGCTATGCAAAATTATAATTGATTACGGCGAAGAGTATCTTTGCGATATTTGCCGTGAACACCCAAGATTTTATAATCGCACGGCGCGTGGGCTTGAAGTTGGGCTTGGAATCAGTTGCCCCACCGCTTGTAAACTCGTTTTAACGACTGACGGTTACGCCGATTTTGTAAAGACTGCGGACGTAGATTATTTTGAAGAGTTGCCACCCTACGACTGCTCAAACGCGCTTGATAAAATATTTAAAATTATCGGCGATAGACAAACCACTTTAAGTGATAGAATTGAAGAGATTGAGCGTACTTTTTTAGTTAGCCCCAAAGAACAAACCGACGAAAGATGGAAGAAGATTATAAATTCTTTAGAATATTTAAACGAAGATCACAGGGCGCTATTTTTGAATTATTCTAATTTGAGCGTTTGCCCTAAAAATTTAGAAACTTTTTGCGAAAGGGCTTTTGCTTATTTTGCATACAGACACTTACCGACCGCGCAAAACCCCGACGAGTTTAGGAAAACGCTTGGTTTTTGCTTATTTTTGCTAAGACTACTCATTTCTTCGATAATTAACGCTTGCGTTACGGATATCGACGGCACAGTTTCATTAGCGGTAACGATTTCAGAAGAAATAGAATACTCTTTAGACAATCAAGAACAAATCCTTTCGGCTTTTACGAAACTATAAAAAAACTCGGCTTTTTAAGCCGAGTTTTTATTTGATTTTAGTGTTTAATCGCCTTATAGGCTGACTTTTACAATTAAGACTTATTCAACAAGATTTCGTAAGAGCGTGGCTAAACTCCACCCAATAAGGTTTTATTTGACGGGAGGAGCAAGCCCCTCCCCTACGGCAACGTGACGTTGCATCCTTTATAATCTCGCTGTTTATAAAAAGTCGTTTAAAACAACTCTTAGTTTGACAGGAGAAGCATTCCCCTACGGTATGCTTTAACACTATCCCGAAAATAATTTTGCTTTGCAAAAGAATTTTTGGGAAAAGGAGCAAACGGCTATAAAGTCTTGCTAACCGCATTTTGCGGTTGGTTGACAAAAAGCCGATTAAAACCAAACCTTGGTTTGATAGGAGGAGCAAACCCATCCCCTACGGCGTGCTTTTCCATATATCCCGAAAATAATTTTGCTCTGCAAAAGAATTTTTGGGAAAAGGAGCAAACGGCTATAAAGTCTTGCTAACCGCATTTTGCGGTTGGCTGACAAAAAGCCGATTTGCGACGCGCTCGTGAGCCTGAAAAGACTTGGTAGACCTTGTCGGTCAGCCTTTTCGAGTTGATTTAAAGGCTTAGATGCGAGCACCGCTAGGCTCGCAAGGGGTTGACGGATGGGATAGACCTTGCCGGTCATCCCAGTCGGCAAGCACTTGCAGAAACGACGCGGGGCGAAGTAGATAAGCCTTTAAGGGTTGTCGATACCCCCATTAGGCGGCGTACATCTCATTAGCCTATCAATGCCCTTGGCAACGCCTTTAATAACACCGTATTTTTCTACTGCTTGAATCATATAATTCGAGCAAGACGGCTCGAAACGACAATCGTTCCTTACCCAGTCGGGCGCAAGGTTTTGGTATAGCATTACGAGCCATATAATAACGGGTTTCGCCATTAAAACGAGCGTAATAATCACGACTCCCACGCCGACAAGTACCGACGCTAAAACCGATTCGGTAAGGGCGAAACACCCAAACGAAAGAGTGAGCGCCGAACAAAGCGTAATTATAACGTACAGTAAAACCCTAAACAAATGAAGTTTAGGGCGAACGTTTATCCTTTTGTAATGCACCGAAGTTGGGTCATTTATTTGTAATTGAGAATATGCCGACGCCAATTCTTCGGCTGTCGGCATATGGTCAAAAAATTTTTCTTTTTCAGATGAATCCAATTTTAGTTTTCCTTAGCAAAGATAAGCATGTAGATGTAGTTAACTTCTACTTCTTTCTTAATACAACCCTTGGTTTCTTGGGTTTCGATAGTTTCCATAGCAACGTATTTCCAACCGCCTTCTGCTTCACGATTGATGATGTCTGCAAAAAGATCGCATGCGCTTTGGAAGTTGCCGCCTTTGATTGATACCGCTTGAGGACCGGGTACGATTTTGTAAGTCATAGTTTTACTCTCCTTAAAATAATTTTATTTTTGTTTTTATATTGTATATTATACCACTCCCAAACGGGAGTGTCAATACCTATTTAAAATTTTTTAGTATAATTTAAATATTTTTTTATAAAAAAATGCTATTTATAAACAAACAATCGCCGTAAAAAGGTTTTGAACGCAAAGCATTGCAGTAGAAGAATCGCCACCGCCAAACAACCAATTAAAAACTAGTGCGCCGATTGCAGCAATTATGGCGACGAGAATTGCTATTTTTATAATTTTTCCGCTAATCCAAATAAGAGCGATTACCGCAATTATGCCTAAAATAACTATCAACGGTAATTCAAACATAAAAACACCCCACTAATTGAATAATATACATTTAATATATTACTATTACCCCTAATTTGTCAAGTAAATTACGAAATTTGTCGAATTATTTACCAATTAACACGGCTCTACACGGCGCGCCGTCCGCTCCCGCTAAATTTAAGGGCGCGCAAAAGAGAAAATACTCGCCCGCATCCACCTTTTCGAGCTTAATTCCTTCAAGCAAAACCACTTCTCTTTCAAGCAAAATAAGATGGACTTTTCTAGGCGAATTCTCAGGGCCTACCGTTTGAGATTCGTTACCGACTAAAACGACTCCGCTATCCACAAAAACCCTTGCGCTATCGCAAGTTACGACGGCTTTGCCTTTTAAAAGTATCCTTTTTGCGCATTCAGCGCTACGTTCGTTTGCTCGGCGTAAAATTTCTCTTGCGCCGTCAGCGTCGATTTCCCCATCCCACTCACAGACGAAGGCGTAGCCAACGGTCTTTTCGAGCGAAATTTGGTCAACGCCCTTTCCCCTAGGGTAAAAATGATAGGGAGCGTCGATATGAGTGCCGTTGTGAGCGCACATTGAAAACTCGCTCATATTGTAAACGTCCCCTTTATCCATTGAATAAACTATATTCTTTTTAGGGCTTGGATCGCCTTTGTAAACTTGGCAAGAATAGACTTCCTGCGATACGTCGTAAATCTTCATTTCAATTAAAAACCCCGTCTATAAGTCGATTATTACTATATTTTCGCAAGCGACGAGTTTTTATAAGCGTCGTCTAAGGTAACTTCCTTTATCACCTTTATAAAGGAAGGGAAAGTTATCTTTTCATCTTCGCTTGCAAGTTCAATTTCCATAATAGCCCTATCTTGCCAGAAAGGATAAACGTCTATTTCAAAATACTGATTTTGATAGGTTAAACAATATCTCGTCTTGCGAATTTGCCTTTTACTCGTATCGGCGTCCATCAAAAGGGCAAGGTACTCGTCCTTTGAAAGTCTACTTTCAATCTCCACTCTCTTTACGCCGTCCAACTTTCTTTTAATCGTTTTGTAATAAAGATAATTGCCATTTTCCCCCCTTTGTCTTACTCTAACTTCTTCGCCGTCTGCTGACTTTAAATAGGTTTGAATAATCTCTACGCGCCTGCAATTAGGGTTAGACTCTAACGCGCTGACGTCGGGGTATTCGATAAGGTATTTACGCTCGATTTCAAGGGGTTCTGGCTCGCCTAAAAACACCAAAATTTCAGAGATCAACTTCTTCATTTTTTCTTCAAATCCGCACGAATTGTCAATCACCCTAAAATGAGCGTGCCCCGTCCAAGCGGAAACGAGTCTATCGTCCTTTTCAATAGCCTGCTCGACAGTTTCGGTACGCGCTTGATTGTTTGAAAGGGTGTAAAATTCTACTGCGCCTTTGGCGGCGGTAACTAGATGAAAAACGGCGTCGTACTCCCCCAAAAGTTGAGTTTCGTTAAGGTTTAACTCTTTTAATGCGAGTTTAAAATCGTCATCCGTCATATAGGCTTTATTATCCATCGCTCCCCTATCGCATACGATTAGCACCTTGTCGCTACCCTTCATTTTGTTTGCGGCAAGGTTAAAAATCTTTTCCTTTTCGAGTTGCAACTTCATTTGACAAATTTGATAGTCTACGTTTCTTTCAAGCGTCCACGGAGCAACGCCACCCGTTATTAGTTCGGTTGCCGTTTCGCCGATAAAAATTACCGTGTAGCCGAGTTTTGTAAACTCGGCTTGAATTCTACTAAGTCCCGTCGTTTTGCCTGCGCACGGTCCGCCCGTAATTACGATTTTACTAATTTGTTTTGCCATAAATCTCCTTAATTTTTAACCTTTGCAATAGCGCGCAAAAATAGAAAACGCTTCAAAGCAAAATCAACTTTAAAAGCGCGGTTTTTATTCCGCGCTTTGTTTTTTATTCGGTTACCCCGTCGGGGGCGTTATCTTCAACTTTTTCGTCTTCAATCGGCTTGTCGTTTTTCTCGTTATAGAAGAATATACACGGGAACATAAGCACCGCAAACAATATCATAAACACGCCGAATGCAATAAGACTATCCCACGAGCCCGTTGCGATAAGTTGATAGATACCCGTACCGCAAATTACGAAAAACAGCGAGCCTATAATTGCAATAATAGGCATAACGAATCTCGTAAACACATTGCAGTCGGTAAAGTTTTTCATTATATATACGTACATCGTAATATATACGCCGTAAATAATTGCGCAGACGATTTCGTCCATACTGCCAAGGTATTTAAATATCCAAACTTCGTGCATTGCAAGATACCAAACGCCGAGCATAAGCACCATACACGCAAACCCGTATATGCAAGAAAGTAGCGAAACGCTTTGGTTTTTGCCAAGTTTTGAGAATTTTTCAGGCATGATGCCCTGACCGCGACAAGACATTGTATACATACCCCTACAACAACTTATAGAAACGCCGTTAACCGTGCCAAGACAAGAAATCATGATAAATACGGTAAAGAGCGATCCGCCGACGTTGCCCATAATTTGTTGGAAAACCGCGATAGGCGCGTTTGCGTCTTGCAAAATAGTGCCTGCGTTACCTAAAAAGGCTGAAAGAGAAACGTAATATATAATATAGAAAAGTAAAATTGCTATCGTACCGAATACGAGCGACCTAGGAAGGTCCTTTTTAGAATCTTTAAGTTCGGCGTTAATCGACGTTGCGCAAACCCACCCTTCGTAGGCAAACGCAGTCTTTTTAACGGCTTCGCCAAAGTTTACGTCGTAGCCTACGGCAGGGTTTGAAAAAGCGTTGAATATGCCCGCGCCGTCGCCAACGATTAAGGACGCTAAAAGCCCTGCTATCGCAATAACCGCTATGGGTATCAGTTTAATTACGGTTGCCGAAATTTGAAACTTTGAAGAAATGATGGGCGAAAGATAGTTGAGCGCAACCATCAAAAACAAAATGACGAATGCAAAAATAAAGTTTTGCCAATCGGTAAGACCGACGTTTACGCCGATAAGTTTAAAGAAATAACTGCCCGCGAAAAGCGATACGATTGAAGCGATTATCGGATAATAAAAAGTCGTGATGAGCCACGCTAAGCCGTAGCCGACTTTTTTATTAGTAGCCGTTTCTACGTAGTCGACTACGCCGTTATATTTACTGATTCTCGTTGCGAAAATCGCAAAGCAAAAACCCGAGCAAACCATAATGATTCCGCCGACGAACCAAGCGAGAATAGATATCTTTAAATCACCGCCTGAAAGCGATAAAACACCGCCCGCCTTTAAAAATACGCCCGAACCTATTACGATTCCTATTACCATTGCTATACCGGTCCAAAGCCCGTACTGTTTTTTTACCTTTTCCATATTCTTATCCCTTGATATAATTTATATAAAGTTGCCGATAATCAACTTATACGGCAACTTTTAGCCTAAATTTTATCCGCTTTACTTTACGGATTGCTAGAACCGCCGTTATTAGGCTCTACGGGGAGCAAAATGCTAGCCGAATCGCCTGCCATAACGGTAGGAAGTTTACCATCCCACTTGCTTAAATATTCAATATATTTAATGTATTCGGTAATGAGCGCAATCTCTTCGGAAGTCTTACCCGTAAAGTCGATTTCATATTCAATTGCAACGACTTCGCCGGCGTCGTCTAAAACTTCGTTTTCCTTAATAGTAAAGCCGAGTGCTCTCGCAACTTCGATTGATTTGAGTTTTACGCCTTCGGCTTCGGCTTTTGCAATTTCGATTTGCGATTCTGCGTCCGCCTTTGCCTTTTCGATTTTTGCTTGCGCTTCGAGTTTTGCAACTTCAAGTTCCTTTTCAGCGTTTACGATTGCGGTTTCCTTTTCGTATTCGGCTTTAAGTTTTTCCTGCTCTGCAATCATCTTGTCTTCAACCGTCTTTTCAAAAGCGTCCGAAAAGTCGATATTGGTGAGAACGACTGCAACTATTTCAACGCAATAGTCTTCGTCGACCGCCGCTTTGATAGTTTCTTCAACTAACGGCGAAATTGTAGAACGGGTTTCAATAATATTCATTGCCGAGTAAGACGAAAGGGTTGCCTTGGTCTTTTCGGTTGCAATCGACTCAATTCTGTTAGCCAAAAGATCGATAGTTCCGTATTGGTTAGCGATTTCAATAACCTTGTTTGCGTCGATTTTGTATTGAACGTTCATTGCTATTTTCATAGTTTGAGCGTCTTTTGAGTAAGCTTGGGTTGAAATTTCCATATTTTGAACTCTTGAATCGTAAGTTTCGTATTGTTCGGTAAGCCAAAAGTCAAAATAAGTACCGGGGGTACGGATATTGTTTGCTTCACCAAGATGCTTAACTACTGCAACTTGACCTGCTTCGACGGTATGAAAACTACCGGGGATTAAAACGAGACCAACAATACCGACAGCGATTACGATAACGCCTACGATATTGATCTTTCTACGCCTTGCCTTATACCAAGTGTAGCCGATTATTACAGCGCCAACCGCAACGATTGCGATAAATAGTATGCTAAAAATTACTCCTATTGACATATTTACTCCTTTTGCCGAGTTTTTCGGCGATTATTATACAACTATATTAACATTTTATTATAACTGCTGTCAATATTAAATAAAAAATTTTGACAAAATTTACGAATTTTAGGCTGTTTTTAACAAAAAACACCCGATTTTGCCTTACTTTAACTTATATAAAAGAAAAACGTGAATTTGTTACGCGTGTAAAAAAGAAAACGCGTCGACTTTTCGCCGACGCTTTCTTACTGTTAAATTTTTAGCATTACCACGGATAAAGGCTCGATAATCAACCTATTGACCGACTTTTTGCAAATTTTTAAGTCTACGTCAAAGTATGCGTCACAAGGCGATTCAAGTTCGACTTCCATAGGCGCAAGGTTGTAGTTTACTAAAAACTGCGCTCTTTCACCGCCAAAACTATACGCGGAAGTTAAAACCGAATTGGGGGTTAAATAAGTCTTTCCGTCTTCAAGCAAGAAACTTTGTTTATCGGTTTTTATGCAAATAGGTTTTATCATTTTGCCGCCGCGCAAAAACTTTTTACCACCTTTATTTCGCCAAGCGTTTAAGGTTTTGATAAAGTTTAAAGCCGTGCTTTTATCTACCGTTTGTTCCTTTGGTTCGACGTAATCGCACCAAGCGTATAAAAGTTCGCCCTTGCCGTTTATAACGACGGTGAGCATATCACCCGCAATAAACGAGTACGCAAGCCTATAAGTAAAGTTGTTTGGCTTTTTTTCAAGCATTGCGCAAATTTGGTTGCCCATAAAATTGTTTACGTATTCGTGATAAATATATGCGTAAATCGGAACGGGCTCGCCGAGATAATAATTGAGTTCGTAACGGTTATCGCTAAACGCAATTTGACTTATAAACGGCTCGGCGGCGGACGATTCAGCACCCAAAACCACACCGCGTTTTTCTATTGATGAAAGAAGGGAATTTACTTCCTTTTGTTGCCACTTACCCGGCGCGGGCGGATGCCCGTGCGAGTCGCTATAACAAAAATACGAGTTTCCGCCGTGGTTTTGGTCAAGCGCTTGAAGATAATCTATTCCGCTAGCGCAAATTTTATCAAATTCCTGCTTAAAAATCGCTTTCGTCAAGGGGTGAGCGGGGCAAAAATCAACCCCTTCCCTTTGAGCGGTACATATCCTGCTCTCTATTTTGCCATCAGAATTTGCGCATACGGCTTGACTTATTTTTAAACTTTCATACTCGTCGGTTTTTTTGTAATTTTCGTCGACTAAACTCTTGCTTGTCCAACCAAAACCGCTCGTATAAAGACCTATTAAATTGCCCTTATTATGTATTTTATCGACGAAGTTTTTAAACTCGTTCTCTCCGCCGTAGGGTGGCCAAGAATAGGGTGGCGCCCACGGCGCAGAACCTTCCCAATGCATAAGCAAAGCCATAACCTTACTGTCGGTATTTTGAGCGATTTCATCCAAAATCGGCAAAGCGTTTTCGTAAGGATATAGTCCGTTTGGCGTTATATCCGCATCAAACTCGCCCCTTAAAGGATATGCAACGATTAGCGGCGATTGAGCATGCCAAGTAGGAAGACTTTCGTTTTGCCCTATTTTTTTAAGATTTTGGGGCAAATTTTTACTAAACCAATCGTAATAAATATCGACGGCTTCGTACCAATCTCCGTCAAAAAACTGCAAAACGCAGTCAAACGGCATCTGATAATCTTCACCGTAAGAAAGGTCGCAAAAGGCGCGCATAAACACCTTTATTCCGCCTTGATAATAGCAAAAATCGACGTGTTTAGTCGTTCTTTCACAGTCGTGCATACCTAAATATACGCCCGTTTTATCGCATTTATAAGCAATAAACTGCGCGAATACCATATTGGGAAAAATTGAAAAACTGTTTTTGCTAGGGTAATCGGGCTCAACGTACTTAAAAGGCATACTCTCTCTGTACGCCATATTATTGACTATGCAACCTTCGTTGTAGGGATAGATAATTTCACCCTTTCCGCCTTCTTCACCGCCTAATTTTTCACACACCGAAAAAGACGCGAGTTCAATCCATTCAAGTAAATCCGCAGTTTTATTTTGAACGTTTGCGCGTAGCCTTAGTCCGTCGCCGTTTACGGCAACCAAAACTTGTATATTAAATTGTTCAAAAGTGTAACGAGCAACGCCGTCGCTAAAAGACTCGAATTGGCATTTAGTAGACTCAATTACCCTACTTTTACCAATTCTATCTCTCATCTTGACCGAAAACAAGGGGGCAAAACCACAGTTTAACTGCTCGTCGCCACTAATAATTTTAGCGATTACTCCCCTTTCAAAGTCGATTGCAACGGAACGCTCGTTTAAAGTAAACGTTTCCATATTTAAAGAGTTATTTTTAATGTTATTATTTCAAACGGTTTGATAGTAAATTGAACTTTTCCACCGTTTACGGTTAAGTTTTCTATTTCGTTTTCGCTTAAATCGCATATAGCGACTCTTTTTGCGTTTGGAAGGGCTAAGGTAACGACCTTTCTTTCCTTGTACGCTTCGTATGCGCGAGCAATATATCCGTCGCCCGATTCGCTGAGTTTTAAAGTTTCAAAGATAACGCCCTTAGTTTGGCAATCAATCGCAGAGAACTCTGCAGGTAAAATGCCGCCGTCGTTTTTAGCGATTTCAACCCCGAATAACGGTCTATTCAAAAGGTAAGATTTTTCGACTATTCCGCCGTTTACACCCTGACCTTGGTGGGGTAAAATCGAATACGTAAAGGTGGGAATATCGTCGCTTGCGCCGTCAAATGGGAAACCGCCCGACTTTAATACCGTCATTGAAAGTTCGCCGTCTAAAGAGCCGAAGCCGTACTTTCCGTCGTTTAAAAGCGCAACACCGTAATCGTTTTCGGAAAGGTCAACCCATTTTTGTCCCGCCGATTCAAACCTAGCGCTATCCCAACTAGTGTTTGAGTGTATAGCCCTTTCAACGTGCCCGAACTGAACGTCAAATCTCGCTTTATCCGCAGTCAAATCAAAGGGGAATAAAACCTTTAAAAGTTGATTTTTCTCCTTCCAATCGACGTCGGTTACGAAGTCTATTCTGTCGATTCCGTCTTCGTATAAAAACACTTTTTGTGTGATTAACGAACTTATATAAGGCTTTTTGATGATGAAGCCCGCTCTATCGCCGTCAAAGATAGACTCAAACTCAGCAGGGCTATCAACCGCCCAAACGTTTTGGAAATGGTAGGGAGTCATCTCCCAGTTGTCGTACTGATAAGGGGTGTCTTGATAACATTTAAACTCGTTTAAAACCCTACCGCTTTTTACGAGTTCTCTCTTTGCAGTTTTGTCAAAGAGCGAAGTGATCGCGCCCGATTGGTTAAAGGTGATTTTATAATAACTGTTTTCTAAAACCTTATCGCCAACTTTTACGGCGGTCTTTTGCTCGCTCAAATTTACTACCTTATAGCCAAGCGCGGGGATATCTTCCACGATACGGGTTTTTCCGCCTACAAGAACCGTTCCGCTTGCGGTAAAGCCGTTGGGGTTAAACACCATAAGCCCACCGTCGGTTTTAATAGCGTTTGAAAGGGTGGAAATTCCGCCGTCTACAACGCCCGCAGTTTGACTAAATATTATATCGAATTGCTCCCGACTATCCTTGTATACGTCGGCTATGGACGAGCCTGGTAAAATATCGTGGAATTGGTTAAGGAGCAGTAATTTCCAATTTTCGTCGAGAAGAGTTTTAGGATAATCTTTTTTGCAAAGAATATTTGCAATCGAGCCGAAAAACTCTGCGTTTAAAAGGGCAAATTCACCCTTTCTATTATTCATTTTTACCCTAGGAACGCTTGTTAGCGTACCGCGGTGATATTCAAAGTAAAGTTCGCCATTCCAAGTAGGCACGCGGGCTAAAGACTTTGAATTTTTAAAGAAATTGTCTTTGATAGTTGAAATAGACTTGTTTAAAGACTCGATTTTGGCGTTAGGAATACCCGGAAGCCCCTTTTCAAGCCTTTTTTGAACTTCTAAATCTTCTCTGGTAGGACCACCACCGCCGTCACCCCAACCGTAACTCATAATTACGGTGTCGGTGTATTCCTTTTGTTGAAATCTATTCCAAGTACCCAAAACGTACATGGGATTTATTGGCGCGGTGTACGTGGTGTAAGTTTGGTCGAACACGCCCGCCCTTGGATTACACTCGCAAGTAGATAAAAAGTAAGCGAACACTTCGCTACCGTCAATGCCACGCCAAATAAAAGCGTCGTAGGGCATGCGGTTTACGTCGTTCCAACCGATTTTTGCGGTTATGAAATTTTCAACACCGCTCTTTTTCATTATTTGCGGTAAGGACGCCGAGTAACCGAATACGTCGGGTAGCCATACCGTTTTACAGTCTACGTTAAACTCTTCTTTAAAGAATTTTTTACCGAAGAGTATTTGACGGGTTAAACTTTCCCCGCTAGTTAAATTGCAGTCGGCTTCAAGCCACATTGAGCCGTCTACTTCCCATCTGCCTTGTAAAATCTTTTCTTTAACCCTTGCGTAAAGTTCGGGGTTGCGCTCTTTTAAAAAGTCGAAAAGTTGGGGCTGGGACATAAAGAACCTATACTCAGGATATTCGTCCATAAGTTTTAAAACGGTTGCAAAACTTCTCTCGACCTTTTGCTTAGTTTGGCATAAATCCCACATCCAAGCGACGTCGATATGAGTGTGACCTATTAAGTTTACGGTATATCTGCTACCGCACAGTTTATCGTAATAATTTTCCTTAAAAAACTCGCGAGCGAGCGAGATTGAAGAATAAAACTCTGCCGAATAGGGCTTTCTAAAATCTAAAAGATTGAGAGTTTTTTCAATAACCGCAAGGCTTTCCATACGCTCGTTTGAGTTTAATGCAAGCAATTTTAAACCTTGAAAAGCAACGGATAAATCGTAGTAGAGAGCGCTAATTTTTTCGTCTTCGTATCGAACGGAAAAATCTAAGGTCAACTGTTTTATAAAGGTGTGAGAATAGAAAAGTAAGTATGCTTCGTAATCTCCGTCTTCAAGTAAGACGTCGCCGTGGTTGATATCCACGCCTTGAATAAGTTTGCCGTTTAAATACAGTAGCCCTTGCGGACGGATAGTGGACGAAACGAAACGGGGATCTATGCCCGTATCTAAATAAAAATATGCTTTTTGGTCGTGGTTTTGCCTTTTTATTGTAAAACTTGCCTTAAACCAAAAATATTTATCTTGCTCGTAAATGGTATACGGCGCGTCAAAAGTTTTCCAGCCCGAAAAACAGGTTGGCAAAACTTGTTTGTCTACTACTTCGTCGGTATATAACACGGGCAAAAACTCTTTTTTTACCAGTCGCCAACCGCTAAGCAAACTCACGACTTTTTCAATTCTCTCTTCTACGTTAGGAATAATCATTGCTTTTTACCTTGCTTTTAACGGCAATAACTTGGGAATAAATTCCCAAGTTATTGCGTTTTTGTTTTTTGTTAGGCACTATCACAGCGTATGACTAATGAAATGAGCCTTTTGTTATAAATATCCTTTTAGGCGAATTATCGACCTATTGCCCGTCTTATGCCTTTACTCCGGTAAAACTGGTAATCTTCCACTCGCCTGCAATAGATACGCCGTAAGGGTCTTGAATCATAAGGAAAATTTGTCCCGGAGTTGCAACTTCAAACGCAGAAACCTCAACTTCGACCTTAGTCCAACTTTGACCATCGAGTTCAATAGTTTTTAAACCCCAACCGTCGTCGTAACCGCCGTGAATTGTCAATCTCATCGTTCCTTCGCAAGGATTGAATACGAAGAAACTTACTTTATCAAAATTGCCAACGCTAACGGGAGCGTGAGTTATAGACTGCTCGCCGATTGCTCCTATCGTTACGACGAATACGTCGCCGTAGGTGTCGTCAGTCGAATTTACGACCGTAATTTCGTTGCCGTAATCCCATCTGGTAAGAGTTTGACAAGACGCGTCGACTAAGATAGGGTTAATATATTCGCCGATAAAACTTGTAAATTTCCACTCGCCTGCGATAGAAACGCCGTCAGGGTCTTGAATCATAAGGAAAATTTGTCCCGGAGTTGCAACTTCAAACGCAGAAACCTCAACTTCGACCTTAGTCCAACTTTGACCATCGAGTTCAATAGTTTTTAAACCCCAACCGTCGTCGTAACCGCCGTGAATAGTCAATCTCATCTTGCCTTCGCAAGGATTGTAAACGTTAAAACTTACTTTATCAAAATCGCCAACGCTAACGGGAGCGTGAGTTATAGACTGCTCGGCGATTGCTCCTATCGTTACGACGAATACGTCGCCGTAGGTGTCGTCGGTAGAATTTGCAACGGTAAGTTCGTTGCCGTAATCCCACTTTACAAGGGTTTGGCAAGACGCGTCGACTAAGATAGGATTAACTATTTCGGGTATTTCTTCGCCTTCTTTTACGCCGAAGAAACTAGTAATCTTCCACTCGCCCGCAACGGATACCGCGTTGGGGTCTTGAACAATGAAATTTACTTTACCTACGGGTATACCGTCAACCGTTTCATTAAAATAAGTAGATTCTATTTCAATTCTCGTCCAAGCCTTTGCGGGAATCATAATTTCTTTTGCTCCCCACGTTTTCGCGCTATGAACGTTAAATCTTATATCGTTTGCGCAAGGGTTAAACACGAAGAAATAAATCTTTACAAAGTCGCCCGTGCTAATTGCGGTGTGAGTGAAACCTTGTTCAACACAATCGCTTACCGACATAACCATTACGTCGCCGTAGAAAGAGTCGGTAGAATTAGCAACGGTGATTTCGTTGCCGTAATCCCATCTGGTAAGGGTTTGATTTCTCGCGTTTAAAACGGGCTTGCCGTAAGGTCCTATTTGAGTTTCAACCCACTTTGCTTCCAAAGACAAATCTTCTACTACGGGCGCGGTAAAGTCGTACTTGTCTTCGCCGACGAACCAACCGTCAAACTCGTAATAAACGTCTTCAACTTCGCCTTTTTCGGGAATAACGGGGGCGGTTAAAAGTCGACCGTCGGTAACTAAAACGTCGTCAATTTGCGTACCGCCGTTTGAATTGAAAGTAACGGTATGATAATCGTAATATTCTATGGTAACCGAATCTGGGATTTGGTTAGACGAATTTTCGTCGATAAGGAAAGGCGTATCTTCAACGCAAGTTTTTACGGTAACGTTATCAAATTCGGTAGCGTTTGCCGTGTAAAAGACTTTAAAGATTTTAGAGTCTTTTGAAATTTCAATGTTTACGTTTTTAAACGAAGCGTTTCTGATAGCGAAAGCCAAAGCGTATTCGTATTGAACGTTTACGTTAGTAAAGTTTACGTTTATAATTTGCGCTCTAGCGCCGATTCCTCCGAAAAGACCACATCCGCTCGTTAAGTTAAGGTTGCTAACGGTATAACCTTGACCGTTGAAAATACCTTGGAAACCGCCTTCAATCTGGAAGCACGGATTGGTATTAACGACGAAGGAAGAAGCGTCGATATCGTTTGCTAAAACGTAATAACCCGTAATAATCTCGTCTACGTAACCTATAACGCTTAAATCTTCAGCCGTTTTGATAACGCCGTCAACGTATTTTGCATAGAAATAAAGGTCTATACTGCTTCCGTCAACGGTGAGCGCTACTTTAAGGGGAAGTTCGTAAGGAGTCCACTCGGTTACGTTGAAATCGTCTTTTGCAAATTGAATTTGAGTGCCGTCAATTACGGAATTTACAAGGTCAACGGTTTCGTCGCCGTCAACTTTTTTAACAGAGTCAAGAGTAACGGTAGTTGCGCCGACGACTAAATCGCTAAAATCGTAAGCGAGATTTGCGCCGTCTTTTCTGCCGTCGAACCAAGCGATAACGTTGTTAGTTGCGTATACGCCGTCGCCGTAGCCACAAGCGCAAACGAATTCCATTTTATCATTATCGTCAACGTTTTTACGCCATGCTTTTTCATGCGCTACGGTGATAGCGGTTACTACTTCCGCGCCTGCGACGTCCGCCGTGTCTTCTACGTAAACTCTTGCGGTATATTCGCCGTTTGCAATAAAGTCTTTTGCGTCGATAAGGTTGTTTTCAGCGTCGTAATACTCGATTACGATATTGAGTTCGCTATAATTTACGCTCGCTTGAATAACGGGCGCAGTTGCGCAAACGGTTTGATAAGATTCTTCAACGCCTGAAATAACCGCTTGCTTTTTACCTACTGAAATTTCAATTTCAATTGATAAATCGCCGTAGGTTACGACGACTTTAGTGTCGCCCATTGCAAAAGCGGTAGCGTTTTCAGTTTGATAAGCAACGGTTAAAAATTGATTGTCAAGAATTTCACCTTCACATTCAGCGCAACCGTAAGCAATTTGCATACCGTTTTTATCAAAGGTTTCGCCAACTACGTAATTGCGTTTTGAAGGCGCGTTTACAAGCGTGAGCGCAGGAGTTGAAAGGTGATTAGTTGGATCTATTTCAATTTCAACGCTATCGATTTGTTCTTTGTTTAAATCGAATAAAAGGTCGCATCTTGAGCAGGTATAGTGGCTAATAGTACCGCTAGTTGCGCAAGTTGCGGGAACTTCAGGATTTGAAACGTAGTCGTGTCCTTTTGCGCCCACGGTGGGGATAGCGGATATTTCCTCCTTTTCCGCGTTAAAGATTAAATCGCAATGCGAACAGGTGTAATACTTTTCGTTACCGCCGTTTTCGCAAGTTGCTTCAACTGCCGAGTGTTCAATAAAAGTGTGAATATCTTCAGGCTCTTTTTGAACGCACGCAACGAGCGATAAAATCATAACTGCTATTAAACTTACTAATAATGCAATCTTCTTTTTCATATTTTCTCCTTAAATTTTTATTGTTTACTAGTCCTTAACTTGCAACTAAATGGTTTTAGCTCAAAGAAAGGATTTGTCACCGTTTTTAGTCTTTTGGTACAAAGGGCTTAGTGTAACCTTCGACGAGTTTCCACTTAGCGACGAGCACCATATTTTGAGTTGCAACGCCGTTTTCAAAATCCCATGCTTCACCGTTATAATACCAACCTAAAAACTCGTATTCGCCATCTATAGCAGACTTAACGGGGTTTTGCGGTTTAGTAATTTTAGAGCCTATTTCAACGGTAACGCTCTCTACCGCGCTACCGCCGTTTGAATCGAAAGTGATTAAAGCGAATTTTTGCTCTTCGCTTTCCGAATTACTTTCGCTTGCGGATTCACTTATAGATTCGCTAGTATATTCGCTTTCGCTTGCGGATTCACTTATAGATTCACTTATAGATTCGCTCTCTCTTTCAGACTCGCTTTCGCTAACTAAAACCGATTCGGTTTTAGATTCCGACTCTACCCTGCTCTCGCTTTCGGGTTGACTTTCAACCCTTGGCGCACAAGCAAGTAAAGATATAGCCGTTAAACATATTATAAATATAAATAGTATCTTTTTCATTTGTTATCATCCGCCTTTTTTTCAATGAAAGTAATACCTTCGGGGTACTCTTCGGCTTTTATCAACTCGTCGGGGTTAGTTGCCGTTTCGACCGCCTTATAGTTGTAAGCGAATACGGGTTTATTTTTTATATCATTAACGTAAACTATTACGTTTTTATAAACCGACTTTTCCTTAGACGTACCCGTTAAGGTTTGGTCGTAATAAAGTTCGGTAAGATATTTAACGCCCGTTACGTCCGAAATATCAATTTCGATATCCGTAAAGGTGCTATCAAAACTCTTTTCGTAGAACATAAGTCCGCTAGTGTGGTATAAAGTATTACCTTCAACGTAAGACGCGAAGTGCATTGTTACGTTGCTAAACGTACTGTTATAAACGCTAGCAGCGAAAAGGGCTACGTAAGAACCATCGTTGCCTTCTTTGTTGGACGCTTTAAGGTAGACGTTTTCAAAATTTACGTCCTTTATAGTACCGTTACACAAAACGCCGAAAAGTCCGTTTGCGCCGACGGTTAAGTTTTTAATAGTGTAATTTCTTCCGTCGAAAACACCGCCGAATCCCCTGCTATTTTCATAGAAAGTACCCGTGTTTTTCAAGGTTAAGCCCGTGCAGTCGATATCGTTTATAAGGACGTAAGTACCTACGATTACGCCGTCGTACATACCTTGTATAGAACCAACTTGAACAGTATAATCACGCCTAATATAGTGTAAATCTTCTTTTTCGGAAATAACTTTAGTTACGCTTTGGCAGTTGAAAAGATAAAGTTTATCCTTTGCAACACCGATAACTTTTTTCGTATCTTTGCCGTCGTCGAGATAGGTTACGTAAGTGTAATCTTCGTTTACGTAATATAAAATATCTTTTGCCGAAACCTTGTCGCTAAGTTCCGCAAAGTAAACTTTATCTACAGTAATATCGTAAAACGCGTTATAGCCGTCGGGGTTTTCTTCTTCCGTCGTCAAATCAAGGCGATCCGCTTCAAGATCGAATTTTACAATGGAACAAGTAAACGTCTTTTCGCTTCCGTTAAACAGCGAAGTTGCGGTAAAGGTAACGCTCTCGCCTTGGGTTGCGGAGGGAAGAATAGTTGCAACGCCCGCTTCTACGGTTACGTGCTCGCTATTTGACGTTACGACTGCGTAAGGACTAGTCAATTTAAATTTATACTGCGTGCCGACCACTAAACTTGTAACCGTAGCCGATTCGCTTGCGTTAAACTCAACGACGTCGTCTTTTAAGTTATTATATACGCTTTTTGAAACGGGAACACCGCCAACGCCCGACCAAAGTCCGCTAGGACTCGTATCGAATTTTTTATAACGACTTTGAGCGGTAGCGTCTTCAACGAATTCGGCAATAGAGCCGAAAGACATCGTTGCGTTAGATTTAGCCCTTAACTCGTAACTACCGCCTATAACGAATACGTTTTTATAAGTTACGTGCTCGCTACCGACGGCCTTTATAGACGCCGACTTATCTATTTTAGCGTTAGTAACGTCGATTACGCAGTTGGTTGCGTTTGCGGTTAAAGTAGGCTCTTTATAGCCGAAAAACGCCGAACAATGGTTACTGATAGAGCCGTCGCCTTCATATCTTTGAACGCCTTTGCCCATAGACTTAAACGAAACGTAAATATTTTCGATAGAGCCTGCGCCCGTAGAACAAACTAGCGAAGCGTTTGCAGAAACGCTTGCGTTTGTAAACGAAACGTTTTTAATTAAACCTTCGACGTTGAGCACGCCGAAAACTCCGCCTACTTCCTTGCCGTTGTCGATTTCAACGCCGTCGATTTGATGACCTTTTCCGTCAAAAACGCCTTTAAAACCGTTCATAACGCCGTTTGACCACGTTTCGCCAACCGCCGCCCACAAAGAGTCTAAATCGGCAAGTCTAGATTTATAAACGCCGTCGTATTCGATATCCGCGCCGAGCACGAAATATCCGTCCCACAAATTATCTTGCTTAGGACAAGCGTTTTTAGCAAGGGTTGCCATAGCGTTAAACTCTTCTTTAGTCGTAATAATTTTAGTGTAAAAATCTACGCTTAAAGAATAACTCGCTTTATCCGTTTCAATTAAAATTTCACGGTTTTCACCCATATTTTTTGCCGTAAAGGGAAGGCTTTTTTTATTGAAAACTATTTCTTTTCTTTGGAAATCGTAACTGCCAATCTCATTGCCTTGATAGGTAACTTTTGCAGTTCCGCCCTTTACGTTAGCGCTGACCGCGTATGAGTCGGATAAATTTTCGACTTCAATCGTAAATTTTTCATCCAAGGCTATTTGGGGGCGATAAACGCGCGCTTTTACGCTTGTCGAATAGGTTTTACCTGCGATTTCGCAAGTTACGGTTGCTACCGTTTCGCCTTCTTTTAAAGCCTTAAACATATTGTCTGAAACGGATAAAACGCTTTCGTCTGCGCTCGTCCACACGGGGGTAACGCCGTTATTGATTTTATTGTCGACGTACACGCTTATAAGTGGCGCGGTCATTTGGCTAATATGCCCGTCTTCCGCCAAGGTAGACAGTTCAACGAAATATCCGTCGTCGTCAAAACCGACGTCGCTTAATACGATAGCGACGTTATTTTTTTCAACGACTTCGACTTCGGCGCTCTCAAAATAAACTATTCCGTCTACGGTAAGGGTTGCCACGAGTTTTACTTTACCCAACTTTAAAGGGGTAATTAAAAGGTCGTTTCCCTTCTGCTCAAAAGAAATCACGTCCGCGCTACTATCGCCGTCAAGCGACCAAGTAAACTCGGCGTTTGAGATATTTTTTGCCGTTGCCGAAAGTGTAAATTTTTCACCAATGCAAATTTTAACTTTGTTTTGATTTAAGGATATAATAGGCGAGCCTTCGCTTTCGATTATACCCGTAGATTCCGTCGGCGGGCTTGACTCTACGCTTTCACTCGTTTCGCCACAGGCAAAGCCAAAGGCGAGCGCGAGAGATAAAACCGCTGACAAAATTAAAAGTTTAATCTTCATTTAAATCTCCAAATAAGTTTGGTTTTTAAGGTAGCCCTGCCTATAATCCGTTTTGGATATAGGCAGGCTAACCTAGTGTATTTTGTTGTTATACATTCCATTCGCTATACAAGTCGCTTAAAAGACCGTTGGCTTCTCTATACAACGTGAAACCGAGAGCGGTAGCGTCGGCTTTGAACTCTTGACGTAAAGTCTTTTTAGCAGAAGAACTGTACTTTGAAGCGAAAGTCGTGCAAAGGACGTATCTCGGGAAAAGACTTTCCTTAGTGATTCTACTGATTATTGCAGACTTTTGTTCGTCGGTAAGCGAAGACGCGTTTACTTCCGCCTTGGCGGTATCGCAAAGGGATACTAAACCATCGAGCCAATCTTTAGACCAGTAAGTTTTTGCGCCTATACCAATAAAGCCTGTCACGTTTTCAATTTCGTCGTAAATACCGCGACCTAAACCGCTGTAATTAGATTCGATTTCTTCACATTTAGCAACGATTTCGTTAAACATTGAACGCATAGTAGCCGAAGCAGGACCGAAGTAATTGGTAAAGTAACTGTTTAAAACGCTTTCGTAATCGGCGTTTACGTCAACCATAAACTTAGAGTCGATATACGCCTTTAAGTCGGTAAATGCAGTCGCTTCGGTTTCGTTACTTTGCGACCAAACGCCGTCAACGCCTAATTCTTTTAATATCTGATAGTTTTCAGCCGACGCCTGCCACGAGTTGTAGGGGTACATATAGTTTTTGAAGTTAGTACCGTAAAGCCATACGTACACGCTATCCGAAAGAGCGCACCATTTTGCAACCGTCAACTTATCGTTAGCGTTGTCAGAGTGGTTGAAGTTTTCAGCATACTTAGCGTTGATAGGAGCGAGCCATACGGTAACGCCCTTATCGCACTTTAAGTCGTCGTCAGTTAGAGTATACGTGCCGTTGTCGTTAATGTCGTAACGTTTCTTTAAGGTAATACTTCCTACGCTTCCGTCTGCGGGAGCGGTTTCAGTCGAGCGGTAAGCAAGGAAAGCAAGGTTTACCGTTCTAGAATTTGCGGTTGCGTATTCTTGAATATGAACGTTAATCGCGTTCATAAGGTCTATCCACGCCGCCGAGAAACCGCCTTCGCCGTACAAGGTGTCGTAAAGTTTACAACGAGTACAAGTACAATCATCACCGCCAGCGCTATCCATTATAGAGAAAGATATATTCTCTCTCGCGGGATATTTGTCTAATTGCGCTATCATACCAGTAGCAATCGTTTCCACCATAAGGTTAAATTCGCTTGCCGTTCCGCCTGCGGTAGGACAAATTTGAGTTTGATCCGAAGTATACCAGTTGGGGTGCGAACCTGCGTAAGTTGCCGTAGGCAAATAATGAAGAACGTTGTGCATATCCCAACCTTCGGCTGACGGAACCCAAATATCCGTGTGAGCCTGTAAGCCCATACCGTAAACTTCGTCGTCCGTCATATAAGTTTGTTGTTGACGTACTGCGTAAGACGGATTTGCCGTAATATTCATAGCGGGAAGAGTCGAGCCGTCTTTAGAGTAAAGCACGCAGTCTTCGGCAATCATTTCGTAGCCGACGATTTCTTGTAAAAGCCTAATAGTTGCAAGTTGATATCCGCCTGCGCCGTAAGCGTTTACTACTACCGCCCTACCCGACCTAACGATTTGATATCCGCTAGTAGAAATAGTTGCTTGATCTGCAAGGGTTGCGCCGACCTTTGCAAACGCGCCGTCGTAACCGAATACTATTGCGTAACTGTATTTAGTTAAGTTAACGGTGGGGTTAGAGTCGATTACGGTTAAAGTTACACCCGTTTTTGCGCTAGAATAGGTGTTGAAGAAGTTTATAGCCGTTTTAATTGCAGTTCTCATACTTGCGTTTGACTTGCCGATATAAATCTTATATTCGGTCGCGCTATTTTGAACGAACGGAGCGTTTGCAACGTCGCCGTAAAGGGCGGTTTCGCAATCAATTAAGTTGGTGATCGTAATTAAATCTTTTTCTTTTTCGTTAAGGGCTTCAAAAGCCTTGCGGGCTTCGTCTACCTTTTCTTGAGAATCCGAAAGAGTTAACGCGTCTATTCTATTTTGAACGCTGGTTATCGCGTCTTCGGAAGCCGAAACGGACGAATACGAGTATATCGGCGAAATTTGCCATCCGCTAGTACCCGCGCCAGTAGTTACGTTTATGAACCAATTTCCGCTTTTTCCTTCTTCTACGATAGACGGGGTAACGATAACTTCCGTCCATACCTTTGAAGGAAGATTAGTTACGTATTCGCCTTGGGGATTCCACGAGTTCATATCGCCCGTAAACTTAAAGTCTACCGCGCTATCGTTGGGATTGTAAATCCAGAAATGAAGAGCGTCGTGACCGGAAGCCAAAGCGTTTGAAAGAGCGTTTTGATTGAACGCGCCCATATCCGTGTCGCTAGACCAACCTTGAGTAAAGTTGTAAACCGTGCCGTAAGCGTTGGTAGTACCGCTGTCCGAGAAATTACCAAAAGTCAAGCCCGAATTAGTGCCAAGGTCGGGCGCCCAAGCAACTATATCAGTAATTTCAAACGAGACGTTCATAGCATCCGTATCATTCTTCTTAAGACCTAACGCCCAGTTTGAAGTAAATATTCCCGTAGAAACGGCTATTTCCTTTTGAATCCAGTTGCCGTCATTAGTCCAAAAACCGTCCATTGACCAAGTGTTGTGCCAATCGTCGCCCCAACCGTCGTTGGTTATACCGTCCGAAAGGTAGATATCGCAAGACGCGCCCACTACTCTGATATTAAAGTAAATCTTTGCGTATTTGCTTACGTCGGGGAAGTTTTTAAACTGAATAGAAACTTTACCGCCACTACTTGGCGTTGCTATTAAGTAGTCGCCGTAATAAGCGTCGTAACCCATAGTAGCCGTACCGCCGATAGTAGACGTGTTATTAGGCACGTGCGACGGGATTACGTTTACGCCGTCCACCGATTGACGGTAAACGGTAGTATAGCCCTTAATATTTGAGAGTAAACTACGAAGTTTAGCGTAATTTTCAACCATGTTCTTACCTTCGTCAGGAAGGGCGTCGTAATCGTCTCTAGCTTTTTCTATTCTCGAAACGAATACAAGGTTATCGGGCATTACTACGCTATCAGGCAAACTTGCAATTGTGCTGTTAAGGCTGTTAACAGCAGAAATCAACGCATTTGCCGTTGCAATTTCTTCTTCGTAATCAAGCAAAATTTGATAGTTGGTTACGTAAGTCTTTGCGCTATCGGAAAGGGCGTCGTACCCCGTGCGAGCGTTTTCAATCAACGCCGTATCATCAACGGAAGTTATATCGTCAATCAAAGAAATAACGACGTTTGCACTTTCAATATCTATAATAGTTGCTTCCGCGCTTTCAAGTTGCGAAAGGTTTGTAACCGACGATTTTTGAACGTCTATAAGACTGTCGTATGCCAAGCGAACGTCTTCAATAGCCGATTTATCTGATAAAGTTATCGTTTGGGGTAAAGCGTTTATAAGCGCAATAACGTTTTTAACGTCGGCGTGGTCGATATAACCTTTTTCAGCGGCAGGACCTGCGTAAATGGGTGAAATCTTCCAACCGTCTTTTTCAGCGCCTTGTCCGTCACCACCTAAAATATAAACGTACCATTGTCCGTTTTTGTTAGATTCAATATCTTCTGCCGAAATGGTAACCTTAGTCCATTCGCCAACTTTTAACGCCGTAGAATCCTTAGAATCCGTCCACGTACCGCTTACGTCGCCTGCCAAATGGAAGTTGTATTCCGTGCCCGTGCCGTTATACATCCAGAAATAGAAGTATTCTTTTCCTGAAGGAAGGGCGTTTGCAAGTTTATTCGTTTGCAAAGTACCGATAGTGTTGGTATTGTTATTATCTATATACCATTGTTCACGGCTAATATTATAAACCTTTCCATTTTCGTTCGTTTCGCCCGTGTCAGTTTGAGTACCAAAAGTGAGCGTCGTTTCGACGTGAGGTGCTTTTATACCGTAAAAATCTGAAATTTCAAAGGTAAAGTCCGTGTTGTTAGTTCTAAATCCTAAAGCAAACTCTGTACCGATATACCCGTCGGCAACGTTGATTTCTACAAGACGGAAATTTGCTTCGTTAGTCCAAAAAGCGTTACTCCAGTTGTTTTTTTCGTTTGCACCCCAACCATCGTTAGTTATACCGTCCGACCAATAGACGTTAGATCCGGGTTCGCTCTCGGTAGCAACGCCTATTCCCCTTACGTAGAAATAAATCGTAGTGTAATCTCTTACGTTGGGGAAATTAGTGATATTTAAAGCCGCTTTTCCGCCTTCATCCGATGTAACCTTTAATACGTTGCCGTAAACGTCGTCTTGATAGGTGGTTGCAGTACCGCCGATAGTCGACGTGTAATTAGGCACGTAAGAAGGTATTACCGTTCCGTCGTTTGCGCCGTGCGAATAAACTCTGTCGTAGCCTTCGATTGCCGATAAAAGACCTTCGAGTTTTGCATAGTTTTCAACGCTATTCTTTTTCACGTCCGAAAGGGCGTTGTATAATTTTTCAACTTGTCTTATTCTACCGATTACGCCAATGCCTTCGGGCATGGTTAAGCTATCGGGAAGTCCTACAATAAGTTGATTTATTTCGTAAACGTCTTCAAAAACAACCGTAGGATCTTCTACGCCGTCAAGCGAAGGCGCTTGAGTAACGGTATCTTTAAGGACGACGTTACAATACGATAAATCTTGGCTTGCCGCAATTGTTTCAATTGTATTGACTTCTTCGTCCGTTTCGACTACGATAGGATACTCCGTAGAGCCGTACCAACCGTTATTTTCTGCAACTTGCAAGTACGCGCTGTCGCCACCTTTAACCGTACTCAAAGCAATTTCTTCAGCGTAACCGCCGAGCATTGCCCTATTGACGAGATCGTATAAATCGCCACGAGCGTCGTCGTTATAGTCGGTATAACGCACTTCGTTACCGTTTTGTATGTAAGCGACGGCTACGAAATCGCGCTCTAAATTAGCAACTTTAATATTCGTAATACAAGCGTTAGCAAAGTAATAATTTTCATCAGCGCCTTCTAATTGATAAATTCTTTCTTTACCAATTACTCCGCCGACTTTTTTAGGCATATTTAAATAATCGCCGTTTGCGTCAAGCATCAATTGCTTAGGAGCGATTACCACGCCGAATACTGCGTTTTCATCTTCTAAAAGGGCGTCGTAAACCGACTTTCCCATTTTAATGATAAAACGCATACCGCCGCCGTTTGCCATTTCCTGTCCGTATTTGAGAGAAACGCCGTCTTCTACTACAAATTCGCCCTCTTGCCAAGCGCTTGCTCTAGCAGTTAAAGGTTTGCCTACCGTAAAAAAGGTAAAGCAAGAAAGAGAAATGAAAGCGAGCGCGGATAAAATCCACATTAAACTCTTTTTGATTAAACTTTTTTTCATGTTCGTTACCCCTTTTTTAATCCCAGTCCGTATCCCCAAAGTCTGTGTCTTTTGAAAGTAAAGTATCGCATAAAATTTCAACGATAACTACTTCCATTTGCGGTTTCAAATAGTCTTTCATATATTTTCTCCTTAAACTCCCCATCCGTTAAATACCGATTGCATATCGCCGTCGTGCTCTTTATAAACCGAGAAACCGAGTTCGTTCCAGTCGGCTTTGAAACTTGCTCTCATCTCTGTGATATTAGAGTAATCGTCAGCGTAATACATACAGAGTACGTAACGTGGGAAAATACTTTCTTGTTTAATTCTCTTGACTAATTTTGCGTAAAGCGTCGGATCTGAAACCTTGTGCTTTTCGACTGCCTTATATGCGTTATCAATCATACCTAGCATTTGTTCGAGCAACAATTTCGGCCAGTACTCTGCCCTGCCGATGTCGTCGTAAATACCGCCTGAAATAATAGGCACGGTCTCTTCCAAATAAGCGCTTTGGGCTTGAATAAAGTTGAATAATTTGCGCATTTCGGTAGACGCTTCTAAATAATAATTATCAAAGTAATCGTCTATAACCTTGTCGTAATCGGCGTTGACGTCAAACATAAACTTTGAGTCGATATAGTCCTTTAAGTCGGTAAACGCCGTCGCTTGGTTTCTTTCTTGTCCTTGGTCCCAAAGGTATTTAACACCACAGTCTTTTAAGTAGCGATAGGTTTCAACCATACAACTCCAGTTGTTGTATGGGAACAAGTAATAAACGAAGTTCGTTCCGTAAATCCAAAGGTAAACGTTGCTTGAAACGGTGTACCAAAGTTTTACGTTTTGCGCGTAAGTCGCGTTTTCTTTATCGTAGAAAGACGAAGTAAATTTCGAGTAAATAGGCGCGAGCCAAGGATAAACGTGTTCGTCGCAAGTAAGGTAGACGAAGTTGCCACTATCGTCTTTTTCGTAAACGTAGTTACCACTATCGTCTTTTTTAAACACTATCTTGCCGTCGACTACTTCTTGAGCGTATTTTTTCAAGGGTTTAAAGTAGCCGTTTTCATCCGCAATCGCTTCACCCCAAGTTACGTTGCCGTTTGCGTCGGTGTACTTAACCCTTTCAACGGGGGCGGGCTCTGCGTCGTGATAAGCAAAGAATACCAAATTGAGTATTCTGCCCGGGTCGTTCGTTTCGATATGGCTTTGAACCAACTCGTTTAAGTCGTTCATAAAGTAAATACAGGTGGCGGCGGGAGTGCCGTAAAGCGCCCTATATTGTAAACAGTTAGCGCAACTACACGAGTCTTCACCCGTGCCGTCCATTGCCGTAAACGTAATGTTTTCGACATCCGGACATTCTGCCATACGCTGTTTAATAACGCCGAAAACCGTCAAGAGCATTTGCTCGTATTCTTCCTTGTCGCCGTGGGCAGTATAGCAAGGTTGAGTCCTATCCGCCCTATACCACTCGGGATGCTCTTCAGCGTAAATCTCAGGCGGAATATAGTAGAGCGAGTTGTGCATATCCCAACCGTTTATGGGTATCCATAAATCGGTGTGAGAGTGCATTCCCATGCCGTAAATCTCCGTTTGAGTGTAATAGTTTGAAATTTGTCTGTAATCAAAGTCAGGTCTTTCGATAATATCCATTTTAGGAAGAGTCGCTCCGCTTTTTGAGTAGACTACGCAGTCTTCACTAATCATGTTATAGCCTAACGTTTCTCTTAAAAAGGCAAGACCGCCAAGTCTATATCCGTCACCGCCGTTAGCCTGAATAAATACCGAATTACCTTTGGTTTTGATATAATAACCAGCCGTTGCGATATCGTCTTGGGGCATGGTAAGTCCTGCGGATAAAAACAAATCTCTAAAACCTATTACGATAGCCTTAGTTGAGTCGTTAAAGTTTTCGGGGGCGGTTGCGACTATTTCCATTTCAGCGCCCGTTGCCTTTAAAACCTGCTCTTTTATAAAAGTCGCTATTTTATTAGTCGACTTTTGAAGGGTAGGATTAGATAAGTCGACGTGAATTTTGTATTCGGTCTTTCCGCCGTTTACAAACTCTACGTCGCTCTCTTCAACGTTTACCTTGTGAAGAGTGCCTTCAATATAATGAATAGTATTGTCGCCTACGCCGTGTACGTTGCCGTTTAAACCTATGACTAACCCTACGATTAAAGCCGATATAAGCAATACCGCAGCGAGTCCAATTGATATAAAAATTATAAGTTTCTTTTTATCAGTCTTCATATTGTCACCTAGCGGTTACGCTCTTTTCGACCATGGTCAAGTTACCCATTTGGTCGTAAACGTATAAATATATTTTGTATTCGCCTGCGTATTCGCACTTGACGGCGTTGGTATCGCCGTAGAGATATACGGGCATTCCCTTGGGGTTAATAACCATAATTAGCACGGTTATTTCTTCCGCCGTTGAGAAGTTGTCTGTAACAGTAAAGTTAGGAATAACCAACCTATCGCCTACTTTTACACTCGTCGGGAAGTCTTTTTCAAACGTAACGACGGGCTTTTCACCGTCGATTACGGTAACCGTATAAGTGTCGGGAAATTCGTTAGGATTTTTCTTCCAACTTTCGGTTTCGCCGACTAAAACGGATACCTTATAGTCGCCGTAAAAATCCATTTTAATTTGATAGTCGCGCCTTGCGTCAACCCTTTCAAGAAGGATTCCGTCAACGCTTTGACAGATAGAGCCGTCGGGATTTTTAACGGTTAGGTAAGCAAAGGAATTCGGGGCTAAAACGTCGCCAACGATAACCTTGCTAATCGTGTAAATTTCGCCTATAAAGGCGTTCTTTTCGCTAACGTTTACGTATTCGAGATAGGGGCCCGTTCTGTCCGTACCGCTACTTACGTTAATTCCGCATACCTTTTGGATAAATATGGACGCGCCTTCGCTAGCGTTTAACATTTCAATTTCAAAGTAAATTTTACCCGAAGCAAAACCTTTAAAGGGCTTGCCGTCCGCAGTTTTATCAATGCTTACTGCGGTCGTTCCGTTGATGATAAACGAGCCGTCTTTATAACCTATACTGTAAAAACTACTGCTCGTCGAGTCAAAGTCGAGCAAAAGTATTATTTCGCTACTGCCGACGGATAAAACGGTTTGCCCGTCGTCTTTTATAAACGACGCTTTAACGGTAGTTCCGTCAATAGAATCTTTTAATATTACGTCGATTTGAGTAAACTTGGACAAGTTTGGCAAGGTGAAAAAGTCAACGGAAAAATAATTTGCAATTTGGGGATTTATAAAGGATAAATTAGCCCGTTCTAATTGACTGTTTGCAGTAATTTTTAAACCATCTTCGTTTGCCGTTTCATAGCCGTTAGTCAAAGTTAAATCGTCGGTCGTATAGAAATATCTTTCGGTTTTGATAACCGTAGATTCTCTACCCGTTTCTTCGTCGCGCTCTTTGTCGAACACGACTATTACAGGCACTTCGATTGGGTCGGGATATAAATCTACGCCGTCGCAAGTATACTTAATTTGAATTTTATCACCGCTATTTTCAACTACGGGCTTAAAAGTATCTCCTGCGTTATAGTTGGTAGTCTTGCCGTTCATGGTTACGGCTACTTGACAGAGTTTTTCCTGCCTTTGACCTGAAGAATAATCGAGCGCGTAAAGCACGGGCAATTCGTATTCGTTATTTGCTATAAACGCCGTTGGCATTTTAGGAATATCGTTTGCAATGGGCTTATTGCTACAAGTTGCCGTTAAAGTGAGCGATTTAATATCGCCGTTTCCCACGTAGTCGGTAACAATACAGTCGAGTTTCCACTCGCCCGCTTCTTCTAACACAAACTTGCCGTCTACTATTTCGCAAGTGAGGTCGCCCTTGGTGATTTCATAAGAAATTTCGTATTTTCCGCTACCGCCGACTACCGCCGGGGTGGGAAGATCAATTACTTTGCCAACTTCGATTTGAGTTAAATAATTAGCGTCTAAACTAACTGATAATTTTACGGGCAACTGCCTTACCGCTCTTACCCACAAAACTTCTCTGCCGACGTTTCCGCTAAAATCGGTGGACTCGTAAACGATTGCGTAAACGCCTACGTCGCTAACTTTAAAACGACCGTTTTCAACGTTTACCATCCTTCCGCTTTCGTCACCGTAATTTTGCCAAACGGATACTTTAACGTCGGTTACGCCACATATTGCGTCAAACGCCTTTGCCGTGGGAATAGGATAATTTTTACCTATTACCGCGGTGGGCATAACGTCGTATTCGGTATTTACCGTAACGACGGGCGCTTCGCCGTCGACGAAGTTTTCTGCAGATAAATCTACGCCTAAAACGCTAGTTAAACACATATTTGCGGTTGCGCTACTGTAATTTAACGCGCTTACGGTGAGTTTTGCCTTACCGCTCGGAAAACCAAACCAAAGTTTATCGTAATAATTGCTGTCGTCTAAGTCGGAAACGATTTTACCGCCCGCCCACGCTTGATTTAATTCGTGGTCGTAACTTATATAAAATCGTTTGTCGTCGGGGGCGACGGGAGTGGGGGCTCTGTGTCCCCAGAATACGCCCGTATCGATAGCCATAAAACTGTGGGGAACCATACAGCCTTGGTTTTCGCCTACCCACAATTTGCCTATATGTTCAAGTCCGCAATGAACTTGTCCGTTTCCGGCGGCGGTAAACCAAGTCAAACCGTAGGCTCTGCTATCGTTGTGGAAATTACCGTGGAAAACGAGTTGAACGGACGGGTTTTCTACGTCGGTAAACGTAAATACCATTTTAGAAAAGTCGAGTTGACCGCTCACGTCGGGAACGACGAAACCTTCGACGAGTTTATCCGTCAAAGTGAGCGAAGTCATATCAAAAACGTGGTTAAACGTGAGCGAATCGCCGTTTGCAATTCTTACGTTTAAGCCGTAACTATTTGCTCCCAAATGGTCGCACAAGCCGTACGACACTTGAGTTTTATCGCTAGCAAAAGAAGCGAGTTTGCCGTAAACGTCAAATGAAAATTCTTTGGTGTAAACCTTTCCACCAACGGTAGCAACGTAGTTTACGGCGTATTTTCCGCTTTGGTTTAAAGTCGCCTGCTCTTGCGTGGACTGAGTACCGTCGGGATACTTAAGCACGGGCTTTGCAACGGCGCTTTCTCCACCTTTTGTAAAGGTGCACGACGGGAAAGACACCACGTCGCCAAAAGCGTATTCTCTAACTATTTGCTCTTGGGTAACGTCAACGCTTACTTCGGCGTTTGCAAAGTAAACGGTAGCGGTTACCGAAAGAGATAATAGCATTGCTATTAAAAGAATAAAAACAATGGATATTTTGTTTTTACTTTTTAAATTTGACATTTAATTTCTCCTTAATTAAATTTAGAAGCATTGACACGTTTTGCGAAGTAGATAAAACTTTATACACGTTTAAAGGCTTAGATACGAGCGCGTCGCAACTCGATTTTTTGTCAACCAACCGTGGCTACGGTTGGTAAAACTTTTCTATCGGTTGCTCCTTTTCCCACAAAATCTTTTTTCAAAATCTTTTGCGGGAGCCCTTTATGG
>JAFTTJ010000020.1 GCA_017466825.1 Clostridia bacterium | reverse complement strand
GTAATGTCCCACCGAACTGTTAAATGCTCGTAGGAACCAAACGTTCATTATTAATAGTAATAACTGTGAGCCTACCATTCTACACCATGACTTAAATACTTGGCTGGTACTTTGTGACGCACCCATCGAATAAGCCAATGGTGAAGTATAACAAAGAACGCCCACAACGATATATCTTTCTACTACTTCCAACAATAATTTGAAATAGTTCCATCCGAGAGCAATAATTAATATAAGGATTAATATTTCGCCAACAACCGATACCATTGAAATGAAGTTAGTTAGACCATTTCGTAGAGCCCCTTCTATTCCAGCAAACGTGAAATGTTCTTTAGACACAACCACATCCATTAGTGCCGTGTATGGTGCTTTCGCTATATTCAATATATATAAGAATATAGGTTTAGCAAAATAAATCAATATCGCAAATAGTGCACTCTTAAAAATTAATGTCCAAGGATTTTCGGATTCACCAAGTGGTCCGCTGAAAGCCTTGAACAGTTGCCACACTGTTATTAAAAACAATAACGCCCACGCCATATACTGCATCACGGTGAATGCACTTGCGACAAAAGGAAAATATTCTTCCATCGCCGTCATATCTGTACCGAGCGCATTTAAGAATAATCCGGAAACAGCGTCCATGAGGTCTGTGACAACACCGCTAACCCAGTCAACTATCCCTTCAAACATCCAATCAAGCAATTGTTATCACCTCCCTTTTACCGATTGAATTATCCTGCGTAATTGCCACCCGCAATAAGCGGTTGAACATACGCTACAATAAGACCAAGAGAGTTCAATATAATCCAAGTGATTACAATTCTCTTTAGCCAAGCCGTTGCTTCATCTACTACTTTTTGGTTTCTGGAAACCATTCTCACAATTAAAGCAACTGCTGCCATGGTAACAGCAACAATCGTACTGATACCAAGAAGCTTAAGATAGAAATCGTTCATAATGGTTTCAAATCTATCCCACATGGTTTCATTTGCTGCAAACGTTACTTGCATACAAACAAGAATAGCCATGAAAGTAAAGACAAGAGACCAGTATACAATTTTTATCCAAGCACCTTTTTGCTTTTCTGCTTGCATACCTTTACCTCCTTTTTTTAGTCAATAAAAAACACCGTTTAGGATGAATTTCCCAAGCGGTGCGTTCGTTTGATTACAATTTTTGATGATACTATTATAACATATATTGATTTCTATGTAAAACTCAATTTTGTATCACTTTTGTGTCATTATTGTGTCATTTTAAGTTTTTTTAAAAAAATTTATTTTAATTTTCCATAAAACCCTGCTAAAAACATACTTCTTTGTTGTGTTCCGTTTGCCAAGCAATAAGTCTTAACCTTACATTCTTCAGTTTGACACCTTTAAATTCTGGATAAGTATATAGTATATTTTTTATGCTTTTTTCATTGAGTTCTCTATGAGATAAAACTGGTCCTATAGTATAACGTGAAGCATTTGTTAAACTTAACATGTATATGCATTGTGAGCAATTAAGTATAGACTGCAATGCTTGCACCATCTCACTGAATCCACCCTCATCAGTAGCATACTCTTTATGCCACCCTCCAAAAAACAAAGTGAACTCGTTTCCTATTTTAATTGATAAATTATTTGCTTCTTCGGGATTTCTAACTGTAATAAAGCACTGCCCTACATCAAGAAAATCATACCCCTTATCTTCAAATGTATGCTTTTCTGTTTTATATCCGCTAAGAAGGCTTAACAATTCATCTGTTTTATTTGATGTAAATATATTATTTTTCATTGCTATACCTCCTATTTTTCTATTTACATAAATAAACGACAAACAAATCCGCATTGGACAAGTCTGCCGTTCATGTTAGACTGCCGATTGAAACTTAATATATTATATCAAATATAAAAAATTATTTCAACCGATAACTAATACTGTTTTAATTTTTGTTTTCTTTATTCTCAAATATCATAAGCATTTCAACCCAAAAATCTATGTCTTTTTTCGGTGAACTCCATAATCTTAGAGATACTAATGCCAACCCTTGATTGCGAAGTCGATAGTAGTGTTTTCGCGATATACCTAATCTGTAAATGACTTCATTCAATGTTAGTTGCTCTGTAGAAACATAAGTCATATATAAAACATCATATATTTTATTTCCCCCATTAGGTTTGGTCTTGACAATTGACAGCGCTTCATTAATTTTATCTATTACTAATCTAGTTTTTTGAAGACTTTCAAGCCTATTCTCAACCTTTTGATTTCCATATGCTAACTGCACGTCTAAACGATCTATTAACTTATCTATATTTTCAAACGGTTCATCCAATTCGGCTGCGATAAAATCTGGGAAGCATTCTAACAACCATGCAATGTTTCGATAATTTTTCATTAAGAGTTCGGTGTTATGATAAGCATTTTTTAATTTCTTTTGACGAAATTCCCGAAGTTTTTCTTCCTGAATATTAGCGTCTCCTATCACCCCACCATTAACGAGCAACTTAAGCATTTTTCTGCTTTCTTCCGACATTGATTCATCTGTAAATTTTTTCATTTTCTTTACTCCTATGATTACGTATCCGGAGGGACACAAGGACCGCATATTTTTCTTTGATCAATAACCACCCTTTTGAATATATAAATTCCATTGCAGTCATAAATAACTTTAAAGCCTTTCCAACACGGAGAAATATACGCGCGTATTATACAATAAAAAAGTGCAACGCTATTTTCTTCTCCTTTAATAACACATTCTATAAATTCGTCATCCATCATTGATATTAGACTTCCTAAATTACCGTGAGTGCAATCTATATTTTTTTCTAACAAACTTTCACGAGCTTTATAAATCAAATCGATTATTTCATTTTGTGTAGGAAATTTTATATTTTTACTTAAAGGATAAAACTTATTGATTATTAAACAACCGTAAGTACCAGGAAGACGATATAATTCAAACACCTCCTTGTTTTTTTGGAAAAATCTCCACGTTTTTGTCTTCTCCCAGCCCCAGCGTCTACTAAGTCCCTCTAAAGTAAAAAAGGCTTTTAAATTGTCAAATCTCACCATCGGAGCAAAAAAAGTTAAAAAATTTTTTTTATCTTCAAAAATTGTATGTACCCAAAGATCAATCCAAGCATCGGATTCTTCAAATTCATGTCCAGCTTTTACAAGTCTTTCCGTTATATCTCTAGGCACACAAACGAAGCCAAAATCATTAGTAGCGTAGACATTATCTTTCTCACATTCTTTACCACAACATTCTACTACCCAATCTGAAATCTTATAACTTAGTTTCCTTGTCTCTAAATCCAATGTGTATGTAATATATCCAAGTTCAGAAAGCTTTTCCATTATCGCAAAGACTTTCTCTTTTGATTTAACTCCAAGAATGCTCTTTAGTCCCATAATGCCACCGACCCACTCTCCTGGTTCAACTTGATTTGTGTGCCCACTATAAAAAGACTCTCCTTTTCTAAAAGCAACACGTGATGCAAGCTTCATCCAATAACCCATAATTCCCTTCTTTTGGGGAATTATTTCTCTCGGTAACTTTACCCACTTAAATTTCATTAAACAACTCATACAGACCTCCTTAGAAACAAAAAAAGAACACGATCTTGTGTTCTTTGAAAAATACTATTTTTTAGGCATTTATTGCCATTTGTCTATTTTTGTGCCCTCCTACCTTTTTGGGCTTTTTTTGCTTGATTTTTTTTGTAATTTTACGATTTTGAGCATTTTTTGATGGTTTTTATGCCATTATACCCCGTTTTTTCATTGCTATTATTACACAAGTAAGACCAAAAACACCCGTTTTTCCGCCCACCTTATATCCTTCGATATAGGCTTGTTTTCCGCTACCGTTTGCAACAACCCCTTCGAGATATTCGGCAAGTATTTTAGACGCTTTTTCGCTTATGACTTGCCTTTTTAATTTTGGGTTTATCATCTCGGCGATTCGTCCTTGCGAGTCCTTTATTTCACTTACTAAATAAGGCTCGTAGTAATAACCGCCGTTTATAGCGCAAGCCGTTGCGCAAGCGAGTTGTATGGGCGTAACGGCAATCGTTTGGCCAAAGCCTATTCTTGCGAGATCGCCGTTTTTTACCGCGCTCTTTGGCACTAACATTCCTAGCGCTTCACCGTCAAAATCTACGCCCGTGGCTTGACCGTAGCCAAAAGCCGTTATATATTCGTATATCTTATCTTTACCAAGCGAAAGGGCTATATCGACGAAACAGGGGTTGCAACTGTTATTTAAAGCCATTGCTAAATTTTCGTTTGCGTGTTTTCCCTTTTCGTGAGTGCTCCAACACTTTATCTTTTTTCCGTCAACGTATCTATATCTACTCGAATTGAATATATGTTCAAGTGAGAATGCGTTGGGGTTACCCTTTAAATACTCTTCTATATTGGCAGCGGCAGTCAAAACCTTAAAAGTAGACCCCGGCTCATAAGAGTCGACGATAAGCGAACATCTACTCAACTTGTTTAAAAGTTGTAAATCGTCTCTCGGTAAGTCGTTTAAATCGTAATTTGGGCTTTGACTCATTGCGAGAATTTGTCCGTTTGACGGATCTAGCAATATGACTGCGGCGGACTTCGGCACGTATTCGGCATACGCCTTGGCAACCGCGCCGTCGCAAATACTCTGCAACTCGTAATCTATCGTAAGTTTTACCGTAAGTCCATCAGTAGCGGAAATATAACGTGCGTTTTTGCCTTGAATATCCTTGCCGACAAGATCGGCTTCGTATAAAATTTCACCGTCGTAACCGCTTAAATACTCGTCGTAATACCTTTCAATACCGCTTTGCCCGTGCCCATCTATGGACGTATAACCCAGAACTTGACTTAAACTGTTGCCGTAAGGGTAATATCTCGTGTTGTCAGGGGAAAAATATACGCCGTTTAAGTTTGCCCCGTTAAGTTTTTCCACAGTCTGTTTGTCAACTCGACGTTTTACGGTTATTTCGGAAGTTTTAGTCGAAAGAATTTTATCGTACAACTTCTTTTCGTCTACTCCCAGCGACTTAGATAGTGTGTTACTGACGAGAACGGGATCTACAACCGACCTAGTTCTTATGAAAACGGCGTAAGACTGCTCGTTACCCGCCAAAACTACGCCGTTTCTATCCGTAATTAGCCCACGGCTGGCAATTATGGGCAGTTCTCTCGTCCATTGGTCTATCGCCTTTGACTGTAACTCGTCCCCCCAAACGATTTGAATATAAAACACTCTTAATGAAATTGACAAAAAAATAAAGGTTATCGCGCAAACGAGCGCAAATAACCTCTTTCGTAAAATATTTAAGTTTAAGTTTTTAATAATAATATCTCCAAATTATGCTTTTTCCATACCCATTTCAAGAGCCTTTTTGATGATTTCTTCGTCGCTCTTTACTTCTTCAAGTTCTTCCATAACGAGATTATATTCTTCGTTTAAGTCGGCAACTTGCGAAGAATAATTACCGATAGTGCTATCGAGATTTTTGAGCAATCTTGAATTGATCATAATGAGCGATAAAATGGTTACGATAACGAGAGCGTAAACTGCAACCAAAATTTTAGCCTTAGTGCCGAAAGAATAATCTTTATCAGACGTAGTCTTTTTGGTCTTTTGAGCCTTTTCAACTTCTTGGCGAACTTCGGGGTTTTGTTTACTGAATTGCAAAGTAGTAGACGAAGGCATAATGTCTAAATTTTCATAAACGGCAGTTTCCTCGCGTTGTTCTTCTTCAATATATTCAATAGTGGGCGTTTGATATGCTTTTACGCCCGTTTTAACTTCTTGTACGTCTACCGAATCAAAGGTCAACAATTCGTCGATAGAAGTGGTGGTTACTTTTTCTGCTACTAAAGTGTTGCTTTTCTTGTTATTATACATATTCTTTCTCCCCTGAATTTATTTTATATGATCAAATTTTTTGGATAATTCTAAGTTTTGCGCTGTGTGAACGCGAGTTTTCTTTAATTTCGGTCTCACTCGCTTCAATCGGCTTTTTAGTAAGTATTTTTATTTCCCTCTTCTTTCCGCAAACGCAGATTGGAAAACGCTTGTCGCATATACAGTCGGTTTCTAAATCTTTAAAAGTTTGCTTAACTATTCTGTCTTCTAACGAATGGAAGGTTAAAACGACTAACCTGCCCCCTTTTTTAAGGCGTTTTACCATGGTTTTTAAACATTCGGCAAGCCCGTCTAATTCTTCGTTTACCTCAATTCTTATCGCTTGAAAAACCTTTTTAGCAGGGTGTCCGTTTTGTTTAAACTTGTAAGGAATACTCTCGTCTATTATCCTAACGAGTTCGCCCGTGGTATCGATTGGTTTTACCTTTCTTTTTTCACATATATTCTTTGCAATATTTTCGGCAAACTTTTCTTCACCGTAAACCGAAAAGATATACGCGAGTTTTGATTTTTCGTAATAATTGACTACTTCCCAAGCGCTTTTGCCTTGATTTTGGTCCATTCTCATATCAAGCCTTACGTCGTCGCTCAAATATGAAAAACCCCTTTCTCTATTGTCGAGCTGGTAGGAACTAACGCCAAGGTCGATCAATATACCGTCTATTTGCGATATGTTAAGTTCGTCTAAAACGCTTGCTATATTTTTGAAATTATCGTTGAAAAGTTCGAATTTACCATCAAATTCGGCAAGTTTTTTCTTAGCGTTTGCAATGGCGTCGGTATCAAGGTCGGTTGCGATTAACTTTCCGCATCCCGTAAGCCTAGTTAAGATTTCGTACGAGTGCCCCGCCCCGCCGAGCGTGCCGTCAAAATATATCCCGTCGGGTTTTATATCAAGACCTTGCAAGCACTCTTCCTTCATAACCGAATAATGCTTAAATTCCATTACGATAACCTATCCGAAAGAATTGCCATATAATCTTCGAAAGATTTTTTGCCGAGAACTTCTTCCCTTTTTTCAGCGCCCCAAATTTCAAGCCTATCCCTAACGCCTACGGTAACGACTTCCTTTTTAATGCCCGCATACTCTAAGAGAGATTGCGGAAGAAGTATTCTACCTTGATTGTCTTCTTCTAAAATTTCAAAGGTGGACATGTAAGCTGATATTGCAAGTTGAACGTCTTTTGAAAAAGGTGGAAGTTTATCGAACTTGTCAACCATTTCAGCGTATTTGCTGTAAGGAAGCACGTAAATACAAGGAGTAACGCCTTTACTGAAAACTAACTTTTCAGAGATTTCGCTCTTGTATTTGGCGGGAATTCTTATTCTGTTTTTAGAATCAAGCTGATGGGCTTGCTCGCCAGAAAAATACATAAAATCTTGGCCTCCTTGCAATTTATAAATACATTATATACTATTTTGTTCCCACTGTCAACCACTTTTTAAAAGTTTTTCGAAAAAAATTAAAAAAAGTTTGAGATTGCAAAAATCGACCGTTTTCGCAACCCCAAACCCTAAACTTAATTTAAAATTATTATAATAATTTTAAATTTTTATAAGCCTTTTTCAGCTCTTTTTTTCGCTCCCCTAAAAAGCAAATTTTACCCCGTTTTTGGTCGGTGTCAAAAGTGGTTATGAAAAACACGATTTTTTCAAACAAAAGGTCTTCACCGCTAAAAAACTTAGCCGATGGAAAAAATTTTTTAAGATTTTCGGTTATAAATGGGTAATGAGTGCAACCAAGGGATATGAAGTCGTAATCACTCTTTTCGCCCTTGAAATATCGTTCTAGATTTATTTCCGAGCCTAAAATTATAGAGTTTTCAATCTCTTCGGCAAGACCGGAAAGAGCCTTTACTTCAACGGTTTTCCCGCGCGTTAAATTCTTGACGTAGTCGCTATTTGCCGTACCCTTAGTGCAAAGCAAAAGCCCGTTACCCTTTCCTAGCGTTGGATATACGCCCATTACAGGCGAATTGTACGCCTTGATTTTTTGCAAAGCCACCGTAGACGCCGTGTTGCAAGCAAACACGACTAGTTTAGGTGAAAATTTTACTAGATTGTCGTAAACCCCTTGAACTATTGAAACGAGTTCTTCGCACGTCTTTTCGCCGTAAGGCAAATTTTTGTAGTCGGCGTAATAGATAAAATCTTCTCTAGGAAACGCCCTTTCTAATCTTTTAAGTAGGCGCAGGCCGCCCACTCCGCTGTCGCAAATTACAATACATCTTCTATCCATAATAAGTAATATTATGATTTAACTCAAAAAGGTATGATAAAGTTTAAAATTTTTAAAAAATAAAATGAAAAAAGCAGTTAAATATTGTTGCCAAGCGTGAAATTTTGTGGTAAAATAGGCTTACTGTAAATTTGTTTTATATAAAAAGGAGAAATAAAGTGCCTAACATTAAATCTGCTAAAAAGCGCGTACTCGTAAGCGCAAAGAAGAACTCAATCAACAAAAGCAACAAATCTGAAGTAAAGACCGCTATTAGAAAACTTAACGAAGTTATCGACGCCGGCAACTACGAAGAAGCTGTTAAACTCTACAACAGCGTTGCTTCTTTAATCGACTCTTCTGTTTCTAAGGGCGTATATCACAAAAATACCGCCGCTAACAAGAAGTCGGGTTTAGCAAAGAGAATTAACGCTCTTAAAAACGCTTAATTTAAACAAAAATAAATTTACCGCAAGTTCCTAAAGGAATTTGCGGTATTTCTTGTATTCAATTTTATTTATACTCTATCCTAAAATATTGATTTTTACGCAAAAATCCCCGCAACCTAATTTCGGATGCGGGGATTTATTTTATCTTTTTTAACAGTCACGAGATATGATATAACCTAACTTTTAACACTAATATCTAATTCTTCAAGCCACTCAACTGCCAAGTCAACCCATAACTTAACGCTTTTAGAAGCGTTTTCAATTATTTCGTATCCGCCAGTCGCGTCGCCGTACACAGTTTTATCCGCAACGGACAACCCGTGCGCGCCCTTACCCCAAATATGAAGGGAAAATTTTACGCCTGCTCTATCGTAAGCGTCGGCAACTAGCAAAGAGTTTTTTACGGGCACAATGCCGTCTTCATAAGTAGCCCAAATGAAGGCTGGCGCAGAATTTTCGTCGACCAACTTCGTAATATCCAAAGCCTTTTGCAAATCGACGTTATGGTCACCGCAAAGATTGAAGAAACTAGAAGCGTGCCCCTTTGCGGAACTGGTTATTACGGGATAACTCAAAATAACGGCGTTAGGCCTTGCGTTTACTTTGCTTTCAAAAACTTTTGAAACTTCGGCGCAATCGGGAATAGTTGCGAGCGTTGAGCAAAGATGACCGCCCGCCGAAAAACCCACCGCGCAAACCGAATTTTCGTCAACGAACAATTCCTTTGAGTTTAACCTAATATAGTTCATTGCCATAACCCCTTCGACAAGTTGATAAGGAAACCTTATCGGGGCGACTGAATAGTTTAAAACGAAACAAGAAAACCCTTTAGAAAGAAACGCCGTTGCTACGGGCTCGCCCTCTCTATCACTAACCATAGAGTAACCACCACCGGGAATAACGAGCATTGCAGGACTATACCTTTCGGGGCTTATTTCTCTACTATTTTCCTTTACGTAACAAGTGAGCGCACCCACACCGCCTTCGGGCTTAGTTACGCCGAAATACTCGTATAAATCAACAGTAAAATATTTCATAACCACTCCTTTATTTTTTTATTCTGCAAAATATTTTTAATAGTTGAATTTAATTATAATATTTTCATCAAAGTCTTGTCAATAAAAAATCAATTTTTAATTTATTAAAAATTAATATAATTTTCCGTTTATCTATTGCAAATATTTTTTTGATTTGTTATAATAATTAAGTGTTAGCAAAAAGCCTAACTCGGCTACTTGCAACAGTTAGTACAAACGAGAGGGACGACTATGAAGAAAATCGGCTTTGATAGTGAAAAATACCTAAAACTTCAATCGGAAAAAATTCTTGAAAGAATAGACGAATTCGGGGGCAAACTCTACATTGAATTCGGGGGTAAACTCTTTGACGATTTTCACGCGGCGAGAGTTTTGCCCGGCTTTGAGCCAGACAACAAGATTAAAATGCTCTGCAAACTTAAAGATAGAGCGGAAATAGTAATAGTCGTAAACTCTAACGATATTATTAAAAATAAAGTAAGAGCCGACCTTGGTATCACCTACGACCAAGACGCAATTAGGCTTATCGACGTTTTTAGAAGTTACGACCTTTACGTCGGCAGTATCGTTTTGACTCAATTTTCAGACAATAACGACGCGGCTAAAGTTTTTGCGGAAAAGGTTAAAAAACTCGGCGTAAAAGTCTACCGTCATTATAATATAAAGGGCTACCCGCACAACGTACCCCTTATCGTGAGTCCGGACGGTCTTGGTAAAAACGAATATATCGAAACTTCTAAAGATTTAATAATCATCACCGCGCCCGGTCCGGGTTCGGGCAAAATGGCAACTTGCCTTTCGCAATTATACCTTGAACATTTAAGGGGCAACAAGGTTGGCTACGCTAAATACGAAACCTTCCCCATTTGGAATTTACCCTTAAACCACATGGTAAACCTTGCTTACGAAGCGGCTACCGCCGACTTAAACGACGTAAACATGATCGACCCGTGGCATTTGTCTGCTTACGGCAAGCAAGCGGTAAACTACAATCGCGACGTTGAAATATTCCCCGTTTTAAACGCCATTTTTGAAAAGATTATGGGCAAATCGCCCTACAAATCCCCCACCGATATGGGCGTAAATATGGCAGGCTATGCAATTAGCGACAACGACGCGTGCGTTGAAGCGGCAAAGCAAGAAATTTTAAGGCGCTATTTTAAGGCGCTTGCAAATGAAAGACGAAACGACTTACCGCCTACGGAATCGGATAAGATTGACCTTATTATAAAGGGTAACAACGTAGATTTAAGCGAAAGAACGGTTTATAGCGTTGCAAATAAAATTTCGGCTGAAAGGGGCTTGCCCGCCGCTGCAATTGAACTTGACGACGGCACGATTATCACGGGCAAAACGGGCGAACTTTTCGGCTGCTCTTCAAGTATGCTATTAAACGCATTAAAGCACCTTGCAGGCATTGACGATAACGTTGACCTTATTTCAAAGAGTTCAATAATGCCTATACAAGACTTAAAAATTAAGTATCTCGGCAGTAAAAACCCAAGGCTTCACATAGACGAAATGTTGATTGCTCTTTCGTCTTCGGCAGAGCACGACCCCAACGCCGCAAAGGCAATTATGCAACTTCCTAAACTTAGAAATTGCGAAGCGCACACGACGGTTATGCTCGCTCACAACGACGAAAAGTTTTACAAAAAACTCGGCATAAACCTTACGATGAACCCGATTTTTAAAGATAAAAATCACGCTCACTAATTTTACACGAAAAAAGCGTCGGCAAAATGCCGACGCTTTAATTTTTGTTAAAATCATTGATAAAATAAGCGATTTTTAAAAGTTTTATGAAAAGTGTAAAAGGTTTAAAACTTTAAAATTTAAATTTTTACAGTACTATCCGCCGATTCGATAACCGTTTGACGGTGCGAAATTATAACGCAGGTTTTATCTTTCATAGCAAGCAAATTTTCCATAAGTCTTTTTTCGGTCGGCTCGTCTAAAGCCGAAGTCGCTTCGTCGAGCAAAAGAATAGGTCTACCCGAAACGAGCGCCCTTGCTACGGCAAGTCTTTGGCGTTGACCTTCAGAAAGTCCTCCGCCCTGCTCGGTTAAAAAAGTATCTAATCCGTTTGGCAAATCGTAGACGAATTCCGAACAAGAATCGGCTATTGCCTTTTTAACTTTATCCTTTAAAAGGTCTTGATTTTGCTCGTTTGAAAAGAAGGTTAAGTTTTCGTAAACCGTGCCTGTAAACAGGAAATTACCCTGCGGAACGTATGCAAACAAACTGCGATAAGTAGAATCGACTGCGATTTCACCGCTATCGGTAACGAAATTTAAACTGCCTTCGCTAAGGGTGTACACGCCAAGCAAAAGTTTAAGTAAAGTGCTTTTACCACCGCCCGATTCGCCGTAGATACAAGTCGTTTTACCCATATCAATATCTACGTTAAACCCGTCTAAAACCCTTTCCGCGCCATAACTAAACACGGCGTTTTTAAGGCTAATTTTTTTAATTTGATAATAAAATTCTTCGCTTACGCTATCTATAGTATTCTCTTTTTCAAAAGAATCTATTTCGTTTAGCCTTTCGGCACTAGCCTGACGAGCGTAGTACGCGGGCATGATTGCAGATATAGTAGATAGTGGGCGTTGAAGTTGTTCCATCAAAAGAACGATTGAAAGTACCGCCCCGTAATACTCCGCCCCAACTAACATGATATTGACTGCGCACCAAATTATTGCAAAGACGAGCCCTACGTTAGTTATAAGGGCGTAAAGCACGCCCATAAACGAATTGAGTTTTGCCCTACCGAGCCTTCTTTCTTTATAAACGTCTAAAATTTCGTCGGCTTTTTTTACGGTTTTTTCTTCCGCTCCAAACGCCTTTACCGTGAGTTCGGACTGAATACTCTCTTGCATAAACGAGCGAGCCGATGCGTCCGAAGACATAATTTCTTTATGAAACCACTTGGTTTTCTTTCTTAAAAAAGCCGAAATTGCTATGATAACGACTGCGCCTACCACCAAAAACAAGGTAAATAGCGGATCGATTGCAATAAGAGCCACCAACGCGCCTAAAATTTGAATTATCATGCCGACCGTTTGCGGAACTATACCAACGGTAGTGCTTGCAATCTCGCCCGAATCGGCGGAAATTCTCGCAACGAGTTCTCCGCTATGATAATCTTTTACGTCGGCGTAATTAGATTTTAAAATTCTTGAAAAGGTTTGCCTGCGCAAATCGGTAACGATAGTAGTCCTACATTTTTCGGCGTAGTAATTTGTAACTGCTCTAAAAATTATTCTAGCGAGCAAAAGCCCCAACACCACGCATGAAAAAAGGATTAACTTTTCCGTTTGGCGGTTGGTTGCGCTGTCGATTAAAAAACTAGACAGATACGCAAAGCCGACCGAACAGACGGTAGAAAGAACGGTCAATATCGCCAAGGCGATAATCGACGGTTGATACTTACCTACGTTTTCTTTAAGCCAAGCCTTTCCCTTTTGGTCTTTACTTAAACTCATTTTATTTTCCTTTAAAAATTCGCCTTGCAAAAGCCTTGAGTTTTGCAATGGTCAAGACGAAAAATCGCCTTACTTTATAACTCTTTAAACGCTTATCTACGTACCGTAAATAATCTTTATCATCCATCATTATAGGCTTTTCACCCTTAAAATACTGGGTTAAAACACCTATTACTTCGTCTTCTTTTACTATTTCGTCCGAATAACAATTATCGCCACGAATTACGTAACCGTCTTTCGTAACCTTTAAAACCCTATGTAAAACGTAGTCTTTGCCGTTGCGCATATATAGCGCCACGTCGAGCGGTTTTAGTCTTTCAGTCTTTTTTTCAATAACGACTACGTCCTTTCCGCTCTCAATCATAGGCAACATACTAACACCTGAAGTCATGCCGACGTATTTGCCACCGCTATCTAAAAGTTCTTTAATATTCGTTTTAATTTCACTCATTTACGGTTTCCCCCGTGAGTTTTTCAAACGAAGTTTTAAACGCCGTATAAGAAATATCGCATTTCATAAGATAGGACGGCAAGGTTTTTACGAGTAGATCGGCAAGTTCGAGGGTTCTTGCAACCATATTAAAATCTCTTGGCAATAAAAGTTGAATAAATAACCTTTCCGCGACCGAAGTTTGTTCGATTAAAGAAATTTCGTTAATTTTAGACTGTTCTAAAAAACAAAGACATTTTAAAACGCCCTTTCCGTTATAACCAAACCTTTCCTTACCCATCCAAGGCGTGCCGTACACCGTAAACTTACCGTCTTTATAACTGATAATGGGCTTGTCGCCGTTTAACATTTTTGCGCTTGGCAAATTTTTAAGCCAAAGTCCAGTGTGAGTGGATTTACCCGTACCGCTCTTACCCAAAAAGGCGTAACAGTCGCCGTTATACTCTAATACGGCGGCGTGAAGTAAAAACCTATCCCACTTTGGCATTTGCTCGCAAATCTTCCTATAAATGCAAATATTTTCAAGGTATCCGTCCGAAAAATTAGGGGATAACGCCTTTTCCTTTTCAAATTCGTCTTGGGTTACTGCTACTTCTAAATCGACGGGGGAAGTTTGGTCGGCGGACAAATAATCTTTGCAAAACCTATCGGTAAAAGGGTTTTTATTATTAATTTTTATTCTTAAATCGGCAATATCGTATATCATCTTTATTATTTTAACATAAATAACGACAAATATCAATTATTTTATAAATAAAAAACCCAAAGCATAGCGCTTTGGGTTAAATTTTGGGATATTTTAGTATTTATCAATAATATTGCACATCTTGTCGTAACCTGCGTGCATGTCTTTGACGAGTTTAAACTGAGTTCTCGTCCTATCGACGTTTTGACCTTCTCTTTTAAGCCTAAAATAAACGTCGCCGTCGAGATAGTCGGTTAAAAATCTTATACCGCATTCGTAAGTCATCAAGATTGCGCCCATAGGAAGATGCGCCTTTTCAACCTTAGTTATAGTATCGCCGAAAACGCTTAAATAGCCCCTAGCATACTCTTCAAAAAGGGGCATGCTAAATATAACCTTTTCGGTTTCGGGAGTGTCTTCAAGGCAAGGATTGCAACCGAACCTTATCGAGTCGCCAAAATCGTAACAAATACTGCCCGGCATCATGGTGTCAAGGTCGATAACGCAAACGGCTTTATCCGTGTTGGTATCGATTAAAACGTTATTGAGTTTAGTGTCGTTATGAGTAACTCTCCAAGGCATTTTTTTCGAATTTAAAAGGTCTACTATGGTAGAAACGTACTTTTCTTGCGAAAGGGCGAAGTCTATTTCCGCCTTGACGTCCTTTGCCCTATTGAGTTTGTCGGCTTGAAGGGATTTTTTAAAGTTTTCAAATCTCTTTACGGTGTTGTGGAAATCGGGAAGAACTTCAAAGAGTTGAGAACTGTCGAATCTGTCTAAAAGTTGAGCAAATTTACCAAAAGCAACCGCGCTTTCGTAAAAATGTTCGGGCTTTTCAACTACGTCGTAGCCCTTTGCCTGCTCGATAAAGACGTAAACTCTATAATATTCGTCGTCAGAAGTCTTATAATAAGCCTTTCCGTCGTGAGTATAGACGAGAGTTAAACTCTCTCTGAGCGGATCACCGCCCCTTTTTGCTATTTCGCCACGGTTAAACTCGGTGACGAGTTTAATATTATTCATAAGTCCGTCGACGTTGGTAAAGAGTTTTGAGTTTATTTTTTGAAGAATATATCTCACTTGACCTTTGGCAGTTTTATAAACGGCAACGTAAGTCCTATTGATTAAACCGCTACCGTAAGGCTCGCAAGATACGAATTCTCCGTCGATTTGAAAGTTTTTTAAAATATCGTAAAAGTTCATATTTTTCCCTTCGCTTTTCAAGTATTTATACTTGTATAAGATTTTTCTCATTTATAACACGAAATTAGGCCCTTGTCAATACCACTTTCGTTCATTTTTTAATTTGTGAAATATTGTATAAAATTTAGATAATAAAAAAGTAGTTTGCCTGCATAATTTTTGCAAAATTTTAAATACTTACCTTATGAAAATCAATGAGAATTTGGCATATAACGTAAAGGCTATCAAAGCGATTACGAGTAGCGACGACCTAATATTTTTTGAATTTTTGATGGGCGACAAGATCGCCGTTGCCGTATACGTAGACTCTATAACCGATAAAGAGACTATGGGGCTTGAACTAATTTCGCCTTTGAGAAAGCAGAACCCCGATTATTCGGTCAAAAAACTTGCAAAATGCGTTAATTTGGCAAACGTTTCCACTTCGCAATCCATAAACGAGTGCGTTGACGAAATTTTAGCAGGAAAAACCGTCGTTTTATTCGACGGCAAAACCACGGCGCTTTGCGCCGATTTAAAAAAGTTTGAAGTTAGGGCTATTGCCGAACCGCCCACGGGGCTTTCGATTAAAGGGCCTAGAAACGGCTTTAACGAAAGCATAAAATCTAACTTAAGTCTTTTAAGGCGATACTTAAAATCCCCCGACTTAAAGGTGGAAAACTTTCAAAAGGGCAAGTACACCAAGACGGATATTTCGCTCGTGTATATCGACGGAATCGTAAGGGACGAGTTAGTAAATAAAATACGCAAAAAACTCCAAAAAATAGATATTGACGGCATTCCCGACAGTTCGTACGTAGCAAAAATTTTAAACGAACGCAAAACTTCACTCTTTAAACAGTCCGGCTCAACCGAGCGCCCCGACGTTCTTATGGAAAGACTTTTGGAAGGACGAGTTGGAATTATAGTAGACGGCTCGCCTTTCGTAATAACCTTACCATATATTATGCTTGAAGATTTGCAGGCTTCCGAAGACTACTATATTTCGCCGTATAGGGCTAACCTTGTTAGAACTTTGCGAATTATAGCCATACTCTTTTCTATATTTTTGCCCGGGGTTTTCGTTGCCGTACAACTTTTTCATTTGCAACTGATTCCCTTAAACTTTTTGCTTACGATAGTAAACAGCATTAAAGAAATACCCTTATCGCCTAGCGTTGAAATGTTTTTCGTTTTGATGATATTTGAAATTTTAAACGAAACGAGCGTAAGGATGCCAAAATACGTTGGCATGGCGCTAGCCGTTGTAGGCGCGCTAGTTCTCGGCGAAACGGCAGTAAACGCCGGGATCGTTTCAACCCCTGCGATACTTATAATGGCGCTATCCGGCATAAGTATTTACGCAATACCCGAATTAGTTGAAACGACTTCGGTTTTAAGGCTAGTTTGTCTTATCGTTGCAGGCTCTTTGGGAGCGTACGGCATAATACTTTTCGTCGCTTTCGTAATTTGTTATCTTTGCTCTATGGACAACTACGGCGTACCCTATACCGCGCCTTACTCTCCGTTTATTGCAAACGACATGCAAGACTCTATTTTTATGAATAACGTAATAGGTATGACAAAACGCCCAGAAGCATTTGGCTCGCCTAATAAAAGGAGACAGAATTTTAAAAATGACTAACGACAAAATCAAATTAAGGCAAGTTTGCCTTGTGTTTATAGCGTTTTCAATAGCCGTTAAAATAATATCTTTGCCCGCTTTAACGGCAACCTTTGCAAACGAAGGACTTTGGATTTCGGCTATTGTAAACTTTTTAATAGACGGCGCAATGGTATTTTTCTTTTTAAAACTTGGCGAAAGGTTTAAGGGACTAACTTTTTTTCAAATTTTAAAGGAAAATTTAGGCAATATCCCCACTAAAATAATACTTTTTTTATATTTTATTTACTTTTTGTTAAAAGCCTACGTGCCCATAATGGAACAAAAGAGTTTTATTGAAATTTCGCTTTACGAAACCACTCACGTAGTAATGATTTTTTTACCGATATTTTTAATAAGTTGTTTCTTTTGCTATAAAGGAATTAAAACCGTGGGAAGGGTTGCCGATCTATGCGTTTGGTTTACCGCTTTTTCAGTAATAGTTTTAATTTGCTTATCCATCCCGGCGGCTAACTTTTCAAATTTACTTCCTATAATCGGCGTACCCCTAAAAAATATAGGTCAAGGTAGTTTTTGGGGGCTTTTATGGTATTTTGACAGCACGTATATACTCTTCTTTTTAGGCGCGTTTAAGCCCGAAAAACTAACGAAAACCAAAGTTATGCTTTCATATCTTGCGTGCGCTTTAGTGGTAATAGTATTTTTTGCAGTAATTTATAGCGAATTCGGTCCGCTTACAAAAAGGCAGTATTTAGCCCCTATAACTATGGGTAAATACTATTTATCCTTGTCAAATTCGGGTAGAATAGATTACGTGGCGGGATTCACACTTGCGCTATCTTGCATATTTGCGGTAACCACGCCTTTGGTTTTTGCAACTCTTTGTTTATCACACGCGTTTAATTTTAAACATAAAATTATACCTTGTTTAATAACTAACGGGGTTGCCTGTTTAGTATTTTTAACCACTCAAAATTTCTTTTTCGTAACGCTAGAATTTATGCAAAGATACGTAGTTTTCTTTTTACTTTTTATGGCGTACGCCCTACCCTTTATAACCCTATTCTTTAAAAAAGGACGGTCTAAAAAATGAGATTTTTAAGGACTAAATTTTTACCCATTTTAGCAGGACTGATATTCGTCTTGTTTATGACTAACGATTTTGGCTTGGTAAACATTGAAAGAACCGCCATAATAATGGCGCTTGGCATAGACTACGAAGAGAGCGCGAAAGAGTACGAAGTGACTGTGCAAATCGCCGTGCCACAGCCGTCGACCAACGCGCAAGGTGAAAATAAAGACTCGCTTATTAGCGAAAAAGGAAAAACCATAGCCGCCGCTATCGATAAAATAGGCATTACTACGGGGTGGTATCCTATGCTATCCTTTTGCAACCTGATTTTAGTGGGCGATTCCCTGCTTAAATTAAACGTTATGGAAACGCTAAATTACTTTATCAGAACGGATAAAATTCAAGACTCCGCGCACGTTGCGGCGTGCGACGGCAAGGCAAAAGACATACTTTCAGCTTCAACTCCGCTCGACTCTATCTCTTCGTTTACGATACAAAAAATTCTCGGTAAAGACATTGCAAAACTAGACCGAATTGCCGACAATAGCCTAAAAACCTTTACCGAAACCTACTATTCAAAATCAAAAAGCGGTTTTATGCCGTTGGTAAAAAAGATTGAAATCGACAAATCCCCCGAAGGCTCTTCAAACGGATCTGGCGGATCGGGCGGAAGTAGCGGAACTTCGGAAAAAGAAGGTAAAAAACAATATATTTTCGACGCGTCTTCAACTGCGATTTTTAACGAAGGTTATTACGTTGCAACGCTCACGCCCGACGAAACCCTATTTTTTAATATCGAACACAAAAACTCGTTAGATACCTTTTTGAGTCTTGACGAAGTGGATATAAACGGTAAAAAGACTGCCGTTATGCTAGGAATTAACGAATACACTAAAGACTACCGTTTTAAAATAGAAGACGGCATGCCCGTGTACCACGTAGATTTAGTTTTCTTTTGCAAATTTGAAGACGCCGATATACAAACGGACGTTAAAAACTTAAACCCTACCGCAAAAATTCCCGATTCGGTTTTGACCGCCGCTGAAAACAAGATAACCGATATTTTAAACTCACTTTTTTCAAAACTAATATCTTCAAAGTGCGATTTATTTCAAGTTGAAGATATGCTCTACCGCTTTCACTATTTCGATTACGATAAATTAAGCGGTTCTACGCTATCATTACTACAATTAAAAACAACAGTCGACTGCCAAAGCGAAAAGAGCACGAGATTATAAAAAATGCTTGCCGAAAACTTTTCGGCAAGCATTTTAATTTAGCATTATCACAACTCGCAACTCATATTTAATTGCTTATCTTCTTTAAAACTTTATAAGGCGACCTTTATTTTTTTACGCTGAGTAAATCTTCAAGCCAAATATCTCGACTCATATCGCTCGGCATACGCCAATCACCCCTTGGCGAAAGGGAAAGATCGCTGACCTTTACGCCGTCGGGCACGCAAGAGCGTTTGAACTGTTGGGCAAAAAAACGTTTAATAAAGGTTTCAAGCCACTTGTAAACGGTGTCCGCATCAAACTCGTTTTCAAAGGTTTTTACTGCGATTTTATAAATTTTAGACGGAGCGAATCCGCTTGATATAAAATGATATAAGAAAAAGTCGTGCAAACTGTAAGGTCCTACTAAATCTTCGGTTTTTTGATTTACGGCGTTGCCGTCGGTAGGAAGAAGTTCGGGACTTACGGGGGTATCTAAAATATCGAAAAGAATTGCCGAAAGTTTTTCGTTGGACTTTGAAGCGACGTGGCGAGTCAATTCCCTAACCAAGGTTTTAGGAATTGAACAGTTAAGCCCGTACATTGACATGTGGTCGCCGTTATAAGTAGCCCAACCGAGAGCGAGTTCGGACATATCGCCCGTGCCTAAAACTATTCCGCCACACGAATTGGCAACGTCCATTAAAACCTGCGTCCGTTCTCTCGCCTGAGCGTTTTCGTAGGTTACGTCGGCAATATTTTCGTCGTGTCCAATATCGATAAAATGTTGTTTAACGGCTTTTGCGATATTGATTTCCTTTAAAGTAACGCCGAGTTCTTCAGCAAGCAGCACGGCGTTTGACTTAGTCCTATCCGTCGTGCCAAAACAAGGCATGGTAACCGCAATTATATTTTGCCTCGAAACGCCCATAATATCGTAGGCTTTGCAAGTGACCAAAATGGCAAGGGTACTGTCAAGCCCTCCCGAGAGCCCTAAAACGACTTTTTTACTAGAAATTTGTTCCATCCTTCTTGCCAAGGCGTGCGCTTGTATATTGAGAGCCGTTTCGTTTGCCTTTAATCTTTCAGTCTCGTCACTTGGAATAAACGGGCATTTTGAATACTCTCTATTCCCTAAACCGCCGTAGACGAAAGCCGAGAATTTAACCGTTTGATAACCAAAACTCACGTCTTCGTCGTAGTTGAACTTTTTACGCCTTACAAAACGCAAATATGAAACGTCTATATCGGCGATAAGGGCGTTTTGAGTGAAAAGTTCGCTTTCGGCTAAAATCTTACCGTTTTCGGCAATCAAATTATGCCCTGAAAATAGTAAATCTGTAGAAGATTCGCCTACGCCTGCATTTGCGTAAACGTAGCCTGAGCAACACTTATACGACTGAATAGCGAGTATTTTTTTACGCCTTTCCGCCTTGCCGATAAGTTCGTTGCTTGCCGAAAGATTTACTATGATAGTTGCGCCGTTTAAAACGTGGCTTTCAGACGGACTGCGGACAAACCACATATCTTCGCAAATATCGACGCCGACTTTAAAATCGGGCATATCCCTATTTTCAAAAAGAAGTTTTACGCCGAAAGGATACTCGTTTCCACAAATTTTTATGGTAGAATTTTCCTTAGGGGCAGGGGCAAAAGTACGCTTTTCGTCAAACTCGTCGTAAGACGGTATTCTCGACTTTGGCACTATGCCTAAAATTTCGCCACCGCACATTGCAACCGCGCAATTATACAACTTACCGTCCTTTTCAATAGGCGCGCCGACGAAGATTAACGAATCGTAATTTCTGGAAAAATCAGCGATAGAAACTAAATATTTTTCACATTGTTTTAAAATGAATTCATGGCTCGTTAAATCGCCGTGAGTGTAACCACAAAGTGAAAGTTCGGGAAAAACTATTAGGTTTACGCGCTTTTGCGCAAGAGCTGAAATAGCGTCTTTTATCTCTTCGGCGTTTTTAGAAACGTTGCCAAGATAAAGTCTTGGCGTAACCGCGCAAGAACGCACGTAACCAAAATTTTGCGCTCTTTTCCTTACCACTTCCTTTTTTTCGCCCAATAGGTATGACACCGAAACGGACAGAGCGTCGGCTATCTTTTTGAGCGTTTCCGTCTTTACACTTTTAGTCGACGACGACAACACCTTGTTCAGCGTGCCGAGCGGTACGCCGCTTAAAGTGGAAAGTTGTTGGGACGTCAATTTTTTTAAATCTTTTAATTCCTTTATTCTACGACCTAAATCAGCCATAATTTACTCCTTTATAACTTTATATTAACAGTTTACCATTTTTTATAAAATTTGTAAAGGGTTTTTGAAATTTTTTACAAAAAAACTGACGACGGCAAAAGCCGTCGTCAGTTGACTGTTTTTTCAGAAAAACCTAAACTTATCAGCAATGCGACGTTTACCTTTTTCATAGTATCCGTCGGCAACTCGCCTATTCTCTCTTTTAGTCGTCTTTTATCGAGCGTGCGGATTTGCTCAAGCAGTACGACCGAATCTTTACTAAGACCGTAGCGCGCCGCGTCAAGTTCGATATGCGTAGGCAATTTTGCCTTGTTGATTTGACTGGTTACCGCCGCTGCAATCACCGTGGGACTGTATTTATTTCCTACGTCGTTTTGCACGACGAGTACGGGACGCACACCGCCCTGCTCGCTACCGACCACGGGGCTTAGGTCCGCATAATACAATTCTCCGCGTTTTATCATAAACCGACCCCCGTATAATTTTGTAAGCCCCCTGTTACATAATATGTAATATTCCGTTTTGGGTTGCCTACGCATATATTGTTGACCGATTTTTTAAATTTTATTCCCCAATAAATTATCTATTAAATTTTTTCTTACCGCATTGCACTCTTCACCCGTAATATCTCTATTAGTTAAGTCGGTTTTAAAATTATACGAATAAACCAATTCCCCATTTTTTAAAACGACTACCCTATCTGCAAGCGACAAGGCTTCGTCTACGTCGTGAGTTACTATAACGACTGTCTTTTTATCATCGAACTTTTGTTTTTTAACCATTTCATAAGTGAGTTTTTTAAGGGCGATATCGAGCGAATTAGTCGGCTCGTCCATAAGCAGTAAACTCGACTTATAAAGCATTGCTCTAATAAGGGCAACCCTTCTCGACATACCCGCAGAAAGGCTTTTAGGATAATTTTTTGCGCTTTGCAAAAGCCCGAATTTTTCAAGCATTTTTAACCCTCTATCGCCGTCGCAAACTAGACTTAGATTTTGTTCTACGGTTAAATTCGGCACTAAAAAGTCCTTTTGAAAAAGCATTGAAACGGACGAGATTTCACCCGTTATTTGCCCTTCATAGTCGGTTAAACCCGCTAAAACGTTTAAGAGCGTAGTTTTACCCGAACCACTCTCGCCTAAAACGACGAGAATTTTATTTTCTTCAATATCGATATTAAAATCTTTATAAACGACTTTTTCGCCGTACGCCTTAGTTAAGTTTTTTACGCTAATCATTGCCACTCACCTACCTTTTTTGAAAGGGCTTTAAACGACCACTCAACGAGTATTCCAATAAATACCGTTATAACTACGATAGCGATCATGTTTGCCATTTCAAAATTAACTTTGGACGAATTTAAAAGATAGCCTATCGAGTTTGCCGTTGCGGCTATTACTTCAGCAGCGACCATAAGTTTTAAGTTAAGGGACAAGCCGTTGCCGACGGCAAGTAAAGTAGACGGTAATATTGCGGGCGCGTAAACGTCTTTTAAGAGTTTTTTGTCGTCAACGCCGTAGAGTTTTAACACCTTAATTAAATCGTCGTCCACGCTAAATAGAGCGTCTTTTAAACTGCTATAAGTCGTTGGCAAAACGACTAGCGAAGTAACGACGACCGCCGCCACGTTTGAACTAGTCCAAAGTAGCAAGATTAAGACTACCGCAATGGTAGGCAAAGCCCTTAACAAACTTATTACCGTGCTTATTACCACTTCCGCCTTTTGGCTTATTCTCGTCAAAAACGCCAATAAAAACGCCAAGGCGAAGGATATTGCAAAAGCAATAAGGGTGCGAAGTAACGTGCCAAGTAGCGCAAGGTAAAACTTTGACTTAGTAAATACGGATATGAGCGCCATAAAAGTTTCGCCAACGCTTGGCAAAATAAACTCGTTAGTAAAAAGCGAGCCTATTTGCCAAATTAGTAAGATGCAGGCGAAGGGAATTATTATAAGTATTAAGTTTACAATTTTATCCTTTTTAGATTTCATTTATCCCTTTAAGCGAAGAATTCGTCCGTAACGGCTTTTGCCGACGAAGAATCTACGGCTATAATCTTATTTAAGTAATCGATTACGGATTGCTTTGCGTCCGCAGACGATTGATAGTAAATTTTGCAGTTGTCAATAACGGCGCTAGTTATGGTAGCGGGGTTTAAACTTGGATCAACGCCTTCGGGAAGAGCCGAAGAAATTGCGTTTACGGCGTCGGCAACGTTTGCTTTAATCCAAGTAACGTTGTCGCCAAAATAGTTAGCCATACCGTCAATTTGAGTTTTAAACTTATCGTAAACGCTCTTTTTTACCATTAAAACAGCTTGCGGATATGCCTTAGCAGTAGAATCGTAAAGTTCTTGAACGTCTAAAATTTTCCAATTTTTATCCGCTGCAACCTTGGTTGTAAGGTTGGTAAGAGCGGGTTCAGGCAAAAGACCTATAGAGAGTTTACCTTGCTTTAAAAGGGGCAACATATCGGGGGCTTGCGCAAAATAACTAATAGTAATTTTACCGTCGGTAGGCGTATCCCCTTCAACAACGTCGGCTAAAAGGCCGTTATCTTTTAAAACTGCTCTTAAAGTAAGGTCGGGTACGAGTCCTTGACCAATAACGCCGATAACCTTTCCTTTAAGGTCTTGCAAAGTTATTTCTTCGGTGCTTGCAATATAAAGGTTGCCGTGAGTTACTACCGCCGTCATAACGTACGGATCGGCAGAGTTTGCCTTGTAGAGTTTGCTTGCGGCGTTTATTGGCAATATGACCAAATCGCCTTTGCCTTGGGCAACGACAGGGCCTATATTGCTTGCGGAAACGACGTTATAAGATATATCGGCGTTCATGCCGAAATCTTCACCGTCTTTTATAAATTTAGCAATCGAGAGCGCAGGAGCGCCGTCTGGCGCGTAAAAACTGAGCTTTGCAGGCTCTTCAACGCTTTCTTTATCGCTTTGTTTGATTTGAGTGCAAGAAACAAGTGAAAAAGATGCAAAAGTGAGCAATAATGCAAGTAAGATTGTGAGTAGTTTTTTCATAATTATTCTCCTTATACTTCTACGCTAGTCACCGCAGATTTTACGGTAACGTTTTCTATTCTGCCGAGTTTGCCCGTCATAGCCGAAATTATCTCGGTGGTGGCTTTTACGATAACGCTGATACAATAGACGTCCTTTTCCTTATCGGGAACGCCCATTCTGCCGATTACGTAGTCGCCGTACAAAGATAAAATTTCGTTCACTTTGAAAGACGCGCTTCTGTCTTTTTCAATTACTATTCCTATAACCGCTATTCTCATAAAAACTCCTAAAAAAAACATACTCCCGACAAGCAAGAGTATGCGCAATTTATAGTGATATTTTTTAAAGCCGTTTTTTAAATGCAATCTAAAAAACAGGTTTAACTTTTAGTTTTGCGCTTCCTCTCCGAACAAACATCGATTCAGTAACTAAATTATATAAAATTTTAACAAAATTGTCAAGTATATTTATTTATATTCGTTTGCAGTTAATTGAAAAATAGTGTATAATATATTCGACTAAAACTTTCGGAGGTTATTATGCCAATAGTTAATTCCAAAAAAATGTTTGAAATGGCTTATAAGGGCGGTTATGCAATAGGCGCATTCAACGTAAACAACATGGAAACCATTCAAGGTATCGTAAACGCAGGCGTTAAGCAAAACGCTCCCCTTATTCTTCAGGTATCTTCGGGCGCAAGAAAGTACGCTAACCCACTTTACCTTAAACACTTAGTTCAAGCGGCAGAAGAAGACACCGGTCTTCCTATCGTTTTGCACCTTGACCACGGCGACAGTTTTGAACTTTGCAAAAGTTGTATCGACGGCGGTTTTACTTCGGTAATGATCGACGCTTCTAAGTACGACCTTGCTAAAAATATGGAAATCACTCGTGAAGTAGTTAAGTACGCTCACGATAGAAACGTTACCGTTGAAGCAGAACTTGGCAAACTTGCAGGTATTGAAGACGACGTAAACGTAAATAGCGAAGACGCTATGTTTACCGACCCTGACGAAGTTTACGAATTCGCTACCAAAACCGGTATCGACTCTTTAGCTATCGCAATCGGTACTTCTCACGGCGCGTATAAGTTTAAGCCCGGTCAAAAGCCCCAACTTAGATTCGATATCTTAGAAGAAGTTGGCAAACGTCTTCCCGGTTTCCCCATCGTTTTACACGGCGCTTCTTCTGTTCCCCAAGAATTTGTAAGACTCGTAAACCAATACGGTGGCAAAATGCCCGACGCTATCGGCATCCCCGAAGAAATGCTCCGTCAAGCCGCTACTATGGCAGTATGTAAGATTAACATTGACTCTGACCTTAGAATGGCTTGCACTTCTGCTGTAAGAAAGCACTTCGTTGAACACCCCGACCACTTCGACCCAAGACAATATCTTGGCGACGCAAGAGCAAGCGTACAACAAATCGTTGAGCATAAACTCGTAAACGTTTTAGGTTGCGCTGGCAAAGCCGACGAATGCAGATAATCATTATATGATATAGCGATAAGGTTTACCCTACCGCTAAAAACAAAAAGTTACGCCGTTGCGGTTTTCGCAACGGCGTTTTTATTATTGTTTATTTGTTACAATCTGGACAACGTTTTGCTGACCAACCATCACTAAAAAATGTCCAGTTACATATTTGACATTTTTCTTTATTTTCATTATACAATATTCCATCGCCACCACATTCTTTACAAGAACCAATATCCATTAAGCCACCATCGCACCGACAATCGTTTTTAATGTATCCTACACCTTTACATTTATCGCATTTAAATCCATAATAATATCCATTTGTACACTCTGAGCAATCGGATATTGTTGTATACCCTCTTCCATCACAATTATAACACACGACTTTTTCTGTTCCCGATCCTTTACAAGAATGACACTTACAAACAAAACAACAGTCAACCGTTCTTTTATCTTTACAAGTAGCACAATAATATGATTCTTCTGACACTTCCTCTATTGGCTTTTTACAACTTATAAAAAACACAGTAAAAAAGCACAACATTATAGCAATTACTTTTTTCATTTTTATTTTATCTCCTTAAAATTTTTTCTAAATTTTTTTGACAAACTTTACATTTGTGTACTGCTACACCATCCATTTCTAGCGCATCATTTTCAGATTTTAAAACAATCCAATTACTATCATATTTAGGATTTCCTTGACAATGACAACAACCTGTAATATGAAGTGTGTACTGCTTTCTGTTATAAACCCATTCCATATTAACCTCCAAATAGTTTATTATCTTTATTTTAACACTAATTTTAGTGTATGTCAACTAAAAACACGGTTTTTCGTGTAAAATATAAATATGAAAACTTTTGGTGAAAACTTAAAATATTTTAGAAAACTTAATAATATAAACCAAAAAGACTTTGCAAATCAGTTAAACACTACCCAACAGCGCGTAAGCGAATGGGAATGCAACAAAGTTGAACCATCTCTTTACAACATTGTACGCATTTTAAAAGTTTTTCAGATTTCTTTTGAAGAACTTATTGACGGCATAGAAGAAAAATAGATACCAATCCACAACTTGGAATGGTATCTATTTTATTTACTTAAAAATTCTATGCCCTTTAATAGCATGTCCCCTAAAATTTCATCCTTTAAAGAATAGTAGACTATTTTACCGCTACGGTAACAATTCACCGCCCCTAAATTGCGAAGTAGGCGTAGTTGGTGAGATACGGTAGTTTGATTTATTTTAAGTACGGCGGATATATCGCTTACGCACATATCCGTGATAGTCAATGAAGAGATTATTTTCAACCTAGTTTTATCCGAAAAAATTGAAAACACCCCGACTAAATCGTCAAGCATTTCACCGCTTAAAGCGTAACTTTCAACGAGCGAGCCCGTTTTTTGATTGAGTTTTAAATATTCGTTTGCCATAATTCTATTTTATACCTTAACGAGAAAAAGGTCAATTTAACATAAAACCGAATTTTGTCGCATAAAGTATAACAAAGAAAATTTTTGTAAAATAATGGAGATTATTATGGATAACGGAAATTTACTACTTCTCGGCATATTATTTTTGTTGTATTCAAACGGCTCTATATCGCTTACCCAACTGCTTTTACTGCTCGCCCTTGGAACGACGAGTTGTTGCTGTGGTTATAACCAAAACGAAAACACCACTACTTTTCAATAATTTATATAGCGGACTTTTCTCCGCTTTTTTTATTGAAAGGCTTTGGCGTAAAGCAAAATAAAAAATTTTTAAAAAATACGAACATTTGTTTGACTTTTCTTTTTTAGCGTAGTATAATAAAGAAAACAAACATTTGTTCGCTTTTTAAATTTTAACTAAAAATAGGTAAGTTTAGTAAGGAATACGTGTTTTTTAAGTCGTTTTGTTGGGTTTTTATTATGTTGGATTACCAAAGATTGAAAATTTTAACTGAAAGCGCCAAGTACGACGTTTCGTGTTCTTCGTCAGGCTCGTCGAGAAGGAATACACCAAAAGGTATCGGCAATGCCGAAATTTCGGGCATTTGCCACTCTTTTACCGAAGACGGAAGATGTATTTCGCTACTTAAAATCTTGCTTACTAACAAGTGCGCTTACGACTGTCAATACTGCGTAAACCGCCGTAGCAACGACGTGCCGAGAGCCGAAGCCTCCCCCGAAGAGATTTGCGAACTCGTGATAAACTTTTACAGGCGGAATATGATTGAAGGGCTTTTCCTTTCGTCTGCGGTAGACCAAAACCCCGACAACACTATGGAAAAACTTTTAGAAACCGTAATACGGCTTAGAAAGCTTCACCGCTTTAACGGTTACATCCACCTAAAAGGTATACCGTCCGCCGACCAAAAACTTATAATGCGGGCGGGCGAATACGTTGACAGAATGAGTTTTAACGTAGAACTACCGTCCGAGCGAAGTTTAAAACTGCTCGCACCGCAAAAGAGCAAGGCGGGAATTTTGCTCCCTATGGACCTTATGGCAAAAGAGCGCAGACAAGCGACTTCGATAAGGTACAGTAAGTTTTTACCCGCCGGACAAACTACTCAAATGATAGTAGGCGCATCCCCCGAAAGCGACGGACATATAGTAAGACTTACGCAAGGACTTTATAGAAAATTCTCTCTTAAAAGGGTTTACTTTTCGTCTTACGTGCCGACCAACGATTTCAATCCGTCCTTACCGACCGTACCCGTAGGCTTACTGAGAGAACACAGACTTTACCAAGCCGATTGGCTTATGAGATTTTACGGCTTTACCGCCGAAGAACTTTTAGACGAAAACGAAAACATACCCGAAGGTTACGACCCCAAATGCCATTGGGCGCTAAAACACCCCGAATTTTTCCCGGTGGAAATTAACACCGCTCCGCCCGAAGTTTTGGTGCGAGTACCCGGCATAGGGTTTAGAAGCGCTTACAAAATAGTAAACGCAAGGCGGTACGGAAAACTCGACTTTGAGCATCTTGCAAAAATGCGCGTAGTGCTAAAACGGGCGAGAAACTTTATAACCTGCAAAGGTAAATTTTTAGGCACGGAAAACCAACTGATAATAAAAAACACGCTCCTTTTAACGGCAACGGATAGCGAGCCGTTTACCCAACTTTCGCTCTTTTCAAACGACGAAATTAAGCGGAGCGTTTTGATAGGTGAAATATGACGACTTATATTTTTAACGGAAGTAAAATTGGGCTTTTAACCTGCATTTTTGACGCTTATTACGAAAAGCGTATACCAAATTTAATTACGGACAAACCCGTCCAGTCAGGCTTTGGCGACGTTGTTTACGAAATAGAAAACGACCTTGAAAAAGCCGAAAGAGTTAAAAACTGTTTGAAAGGGGTTGCAACGCCCAACGTTTTAAAAGATTTAAACCTTGCCCTTAAAAGCGGGCAAGAAAATAAATTTACGGTTATTTTTAACTATTTAAAAGCGGTAATCGACAACAAGAGAATTGACGTTTCTAAAAACTTTGCCGACCAACGAATTTTAGCGTTTTGCGACTTATTAAAGAAAATAACAAACGAAATTCACCGCTTTAAAGGGTTTATTCGCTTTGAAGAAAGTAGGGACGGCTATTTCTACGCCCATTACACCCCAGAAAACGACATAACTTGGTTACTTATGCCACACTTTACGGCAAGACTTGCCGACCAAGCGTTTATAATTCACGACACTAAAAGAAACGTGCTTGCCCTTTACGACGGTCAAAGCGTAAGACAAGTTGACGGGGGCGACGGCATAGTTACCGTTTATCTTTCCGACGAAGAAGTAAATTTTAGAAAATTATGGCAAACCTACTACGATAGCGTAAATATAAAAGAGCGTAAAAATCACCGCTTAATGAAGAGTTTTCTCCCGATTAAGTTTTGGAAGAATTTGCCCGAAAAGTGCGTTGATATCGCTAATTTTTAAACTTTTTACGAAAGCAAACAAGTTCGGTCAACCTTGTTTCGCATATAAAAAATCCGTAAGCTCTCCCCGCTTACGGATTTTAATTTTACTCGTTTATATAAATGGCAAAGTCGCTCGTAAAACTTTCATTTGGCTTTACTATTCCTATATTTTCTTTGCGCTCGAAAACTTCGGGCTCGCCGTCGGGGGAAGGCAAAGTCATCCACGGTTCAATGCAAAGATAAGGAGCGTCGGTTTTAGGCATGTGCCAAAGACCTAAATACGGCATTTTATCAAAGACTACTCTGACGCTTCTATTAGTGTGCTTAGCCTTTATTGAAACGCCTTTTGGCGTATCTTTCATAATTATTGCGTCGTTATCGAACAACTCGTGTTTAAGTCGCAAAACCTTGCTGTTTTCAAGATTGAGCGGACTAGATGAATTTGTCATAAGACCTTTTTCGTTTGCAAAAACTTGAGTTGGAACGCACTCGCTATCAAACTCGACGAAATAATCTTCAAACTCTCCCCCGTCGAAAGGAAGGTTAAATCCGGGGTGTCCGCCAAGACCGAAAAACATAGTATTTTTTCCTGCGTTTTGGATTTTATAAGACACTAAAAGTTGGTTTTTTTGCAAAGAAAAGGTTACCGAAAAGATAAAATCGAAGGGATAAAGTTTTTTAGTTTGGTCGTTAGCGCTAATAGTAAAAGTCATTGAACTAGGCGCTTTTGCAGTTAAAACGAAATCCATACCCCTTGCAAAACCGTGCCTATCCATAGCGTACTCTTTGCCTTCAACTACGAATTTACCGCCTGCAAGCCTACCGACGTGGGGGAAAAGATTGTACGCTCTTCCCTTCCAATACTTTTCGTCGCCCTGCCAAAGGTATTCGCAATTAGTTTTTTTGGATAAAATAGACGAAAGTTGCGCGCCGAGCGTATCTACGCCGACCGATAAATAACCGTTTTCAATAAAATAAACCATTTTACACCTATTCTTCAGAAACGAATTGTGAGAAATATTTGTCGTTAAGTAAAAATTTGTTGGTTTCGCCGTCGTTTAAAATTATTAAATAATCGATAAGTTTGACTGTATCGTCGGAAAGCGAAACGATAGGCGCACCGTCGGCGAACTTGTCGGCGTGCGCTTGCATGTGAGTGTATAAATTACCGTTTATTTGGTCGTTAAAATCTCTCGAATCGACGAAATCGTAAAAGTCTAAAAGCGAGTTAAACGCTTTGATTTGATCTTTTGTTAAAAACCAATTTCTAAAGATTATATAACCTGCGATTGCGGCAAACGCGCCGATAATTGAAAACCACTTTAAATCGTCTATAAAAGCCGCTAAAAACACTAAACCTATACCCAAGGCAATCAAGATGGGGAATAAAATTAAAAATACCTTGTTGCGTTTTTCCTTTGCCATAAACTCGGGAATCATAGTTTTTAAAGACTTTTCAAGCCTTTTTTTCTTTATTTTATTCTCTTCCGCCGTGTACTCTAAAAGTTCTTCTTCGGTCATGTTCGCCTTGTGATAATACGCTTTGTACATCTTGACGATTTCCTGCTTGGCGTCTGAGTCGGCGCAGGCGATAGCCTTATTTATATATTGTTTATGCTCTTGGTCTTTAAGGTCGGTATAGTTTTTAGTCTTTACGGCTACCATTGCCATATAAACTCTATAATCTGATTCCGAATACATAGTCGCTTCGTAATACTTTTCTTCCGCCTTTTCGTACTCGCACATGTCGATAAGACCGTAGAGTTCGTCTAAAACCATATTTAACTTTTGATAGTCTTCGCCGTGCGCTTCTTTTACGGTGCTTTCCGTTTCTTGTAAAGACTCGTAATATTTTATCGCCATTTCGGCTGAGCACTCTTCACCGCAAGAAGGACATTTTACCGTTTTTTGACCAGGATCGACGGTCAAATCAACCCCGCAACTAGGACACCTTGCCTGTTTTTGTTCAACTTTATTTTCTCCCATATTATCTCCGTTAAGAAATTGTGTAACCCAATTTTTTCATATCGTCTTTAAATTTGTTTTGAGTATTATTTGCAAAATTACGGCTTGGAAGCGCTTTGTACGCGCTTATTAAAAGTTCGCCGAATTCTTTATCGTCTTTTGCAATTTGCACCGCCGTTTTTAGGGCGCAACCGTCGACATAACCGCCGTTTTCCAAAGTTTTAAAACAGATATCCGCAGCGCTTGACTTGTCACCTAAATCGTAAAAAGCAAACGTTACGAGAGTAGAATAATAGTCGTAAGTAGAAAAATTACTCTGCCCGTCTTCGTCGGTGACCTTGCAAAATTCGGCAAATTCTATTTTTCTTTCAATCATGATCTTGCCGTACTTTGCGGTAATCGAATCGTTTTCGCTATAACTTGCGCTATCGACGAGTTCGACTAAATCGCTATACGAACCCGAACTACCAAAAGCCCTTTCATAACAAGAAACAGCCATATCTTTAAAGCCTAATTCAAAATAACAGTCCCCTGCAAAAGACGGGGCTAATAGCGTTACGCTAAATACGCTTACAAGCAGTACGGAAACTAAGGCAAGTAGCGTTATAAGCGCAGTTTTTTTAATTACGTTACCCATAATTACACCTCTTATATATGATAGCACAATATACGACAAAAATCAACTTTTTTAGTTTAAAACACTCATTTATTGACTTATTATAGCATAAAATTTTACAAATGGAGAAAAAATATTGAAAAAACTTTTATCAACACTTTTGCTTACCGCTTTATTCTTTGCCCTGCCCTGTTGCACAGCCCCAGAACAAGTAGACCCTAGAATTAGCCAACTTAGAGCCGACGTACTTTATAGCGACTGCCAGAACTTTAAAATTTGCGCCTATCTTGAAAGCCGTGAAAATCCTTTGGAAAACGACGGCGTTTGCGGAAAAGTTGAAAACTTTATTATATTTAAAATAGATTTTGGCAAGAGTCAAACGACTTTTGAAAGTTGTTCAGTAAAATTTGCCGTTTTAGACAAAGAATATTGCGGTGATTTTGAGTATAAACCGCTCACTTCCTTTTTATTTGCTCACGTTCAAGTGGACGCCTTGCCCGCCGAGCCTATTACCGTTTGTATCAGCGGAAAAGACTTAAACGAAACCGTTACCCTTTACTCTATTAAAAACGAGAGCACGGTAAGTTATAATTCCGTTTTAGATAATCTAGCGCAAAATAATCAGACGTGTAAAGAATTTTTAGAAGGGGATAAAGGGGAAATTAGAATTAGACTTATCGACAACGACGGTTACGACTATTGGTACGTAGGTCTTTTTAACGGTGAAAAAATTATTTCTTTTTTAGTTGACGGCGAAACTTGTGAAATTATAGCCCAAAAAGACGGATTTTAACCGAATATAAAAAAAATATCGAAAAAAGTATAGTTTTTAGATTTAGCGCTCATAATATTTGCGAAGGAGGTGAAGAAATCGCCTGCGCTTTACAGTTTAAGTAAAACTAGCGTTTACTTAATATAAACGATCCCATTACACGGCAAAGAGCGATTTCGATGGGCTATGAAAAACACTAATAAGACTACTAGTACGAACAAGACTTCATCAAAGTCTACTTCAAAGACCAAGTCTTGCACTTCTAAAGCAAAGAAGAACTGCTCTAAATGTGAAGACTAATGAAAAAAACTAAAAAAACGACTAAAAAGAAAGTCAGTCAAAAATTTGTGTCCAACTTTGACCCGCTCGGCAGTTACACCGGAAATTATATTTCTGGTGAATACGAAGAGCCCGTCCAAGACGCGGACGACTTATAATCTAACCGTTTAGTTAGGTAAAAATAAAAATCCATTCTTGATTTAAGAATGGATTTTTGCTTTTAATTTAAAATTATTCGTTACCTTCACCGCAACCGGAGCATCCGGCGCAGTTGCCGTCGCACTCGTCGTCTTCGGCAAGTTCTCTCATAAACTCGTCGTAAACTTCGTCTAAAAGTTTTTCGTCGTCAATCGGCAATAAGACTTCGTTGCCTTCGTCACCGCTGAGTTTAAAAATTACGAGTTCGTCGGGATCAACCCCTTCGATTTGCTCGGCGCGTTGGAAAAATACGAACCAATCGTCTTTATATTCTATAGTTCCAATATGATAAAACTTGAAAACTTCGCCTTTGTCGCTGGTGAGTTCGATTACGTCGTCAAGTTCGTCAGTCTTTACGTTTTCATGGTATTGTTCGGTCATTTCTTATCTCCTTGTAATTTTATTTTTCGTAAGTAGTCTTCTAATATAAAGGAAGCGGCTATCGAGTCGACGTACTTTTTACGGTTTTCACGTCGGACGTTGGCTTCAATTAAAATTCTTTGCGATTGCATTGTGGAAAACCTTTCGTCTTGCACTACGACGGGCAATGGCGACTTTTCTTTTAGGCGGTTGATAAACTCCTGAGTTTTTACCGTCTGCTCGCTTTGGCTACCGTCGAAATTTACGGGCAATCCGCAAACGATAGTTTCGGCAAACTTATCCTTGGCAATTTTTAAAAGGTTGTCTATATCCTTTTCAAAGCCCTTGCGCCAATAGGTTTCGTCCGGCAAAGCCATTTCGCAAAAGGGGTCGGACACGGCAACGCCTATTCGCTTATCGCCTATATCGAACGCGATAATTTTACCCATAAACCACTCCTTTTATACTTTTATAAACGTTTTTGTAAAATTTTATTCTTTTTACGAAAAAAGTATATCATTTTTTAATAGTTTTTTCAACTATTTTTCGCTAATAACGTCGAATATATGATAATTTTGCATAAAAAATAAAACCGCTACTCATACTACCCTTGGGAAGAAAAGGAGATTACTATGGAAAAGAATTTTGTAATAGGGCTAGTTCTCGGCATGCTTGGCGGAGCGCTTATCGTTACCAATTCCTACAAAGCGAGAAAACTCGTAAAGGAAGGGCAAGACGCCGCTTGGGAAAAAATGTCTAAAATAGGTAAGTGCCAAGAAAAAAGCGAAGATTACGAAGAAATGGAAGACTGATTCTCCCAAATGGATATCCACTCGGCTAACGGGTGGATATTTATTTATATAAAAAACGCCTGATTTACCATCAAGCGTTTTTTTTGCTAAAATTTAGTTAATAGCGCCACTTTTACTTGTCGCCGATAAACTCTCTAATAAGAGAATCTTCGCTAACTAGCGAAGGATCTCTACCTTGATACGAGCCTAAAAAATCGATTAAAAGTTTTAGGGTTTTTGCGTCTTTTTCATTTGCAGGAAGGGGCGAATTTTTTAAAAGTTCATACATTTCGTCCCTATACGCCAACGGCTCGTACTCGATAAAGGTATCAATACTATAATCGGCGTAAATTTTATACGGGCTTACGAAATTTTCAACCCCCTTTTCAACGCTTTCAAAAAAGGAAAGGGTTTCGACGGGGCTTCTTCCGCGGTAGCGCATATCCCTACTCATTCTACGAAGTAAACGAATATACCTAGGATGAAGAATTTTTCCGTCGCCGTAGCCCACTCTCGTCCTTACGCTTATATACATTTTAGACTCGCCCGACAAAACGGGTACTGCGTCGGGATTAAGGGCGTGAATACCTTCAAAAACGATAATTTCGTTGGGCTTACGGCAAAGTTTAACCCCCGATTTAATCTGCCTAGTATTGGCAAAATCAAACTCGGGAAGTTCTATTTCTTGACACTTTAAAAGTTTTTCGATATGGTCGGCTAAAAGGTCTTTATCAAGCCTTTCGGGGGACTCTAAATCGACTTTTCCTACAAGTTCTCTCGGAAGAGTTGAAAAATAACAGTCGAGCGAGATAGTATGGGTTGAAACGCCGTATTCTTCAAGTATGCTCTCTATTTTATGCGCCGTAGTCGTTTTACCCGACCCCGACGGGCCTGATAAAAGCAAAATGGGGTGGGTTTCGCACTTGTCTTTTATGTCTAGCGCAATATTCCTTATTTGCGACCAATAGCGCTCGTCTTCGGCTTGCATTTGATACGCCGAATTATATTTGGCGTAAACTTCGTTTACGTTTGCAATTTTCATAATTTACTCCTACCCTTTATTCTACGTCGGCGCAGGCTATAATATCAACGCCGTCGAAAATATCGGCTATTACCCTTTCGCCGATTTTAATAGGCGTTTTTGCAACGACGCCGTTAATTTTTTCCATTGCGACGAAAATGTCGGCTTTTTTGATTGGTTTATTACTCTTTACGGGTAGCATTTTGCCGTTTTGAGTTTTTACGGTAGTAGTCAAAACCCTAACGGGACAAACGACTTCGTTTGAAACGTAGAGTTTACCGCGCTGACAGGCGTTTCCTTGAACGCTTAAAACCTTTTCTCCGTCGATTTCTACCGTTATATCGCACCCGATTGGGCATTCGATACAAGTCAAATTTACTTTTTTCATAATTACTCCACTATTTTTAGAGTTAGGTCGCCGTTTAAAGCCTTTATGATTTTTTCGGTCAAAATTACCCGTTCCATTTCACCCGGAACGACTACTCTCTTTTTTAAAGACAGAACTTCTTGACCGTCGTTTTCAACTACTACTCGGCAGTTTTTATACACGCCGTTTGCCCTAAAAAACAAGGTTACGTTTCCGCTTTGATTTTTATCTATCTTCTGTGGTAAAACGTAGGTTATTTTATCCTTTGCAATACAATTTACACAGTCTTTTTCTCTATCTCCACGCCTTGCGTACTCGCTTGCGCTTTTGCCTGCCAATTCGGCTTCTTCGGATACGAAATCGACTAAATCGTGCACCTGTAAAACGTTACCGCAAGCGAAAATACCGCTTATTGACGTTTCTCTATTTTGATAAACGACTGCGCCTTTAGTCTTTGGTGAAAGTTCTACGCCTGCGTTTTTAGAAAGTTCGTTTTCGGGAATAAGGCCGACTGAAAACAGCACGGTATCGCAAGGAATATAAAATTCGCTACCCAAAATAGGCTTTTTGTTTTGGTCGACTTTTGAGATTTGAACGCCCGTAACCCTTGCGTCGCCGTCAATACGGGTTATCGTATGATTTAAGTATAGTGGGATATCAAAATCGTTCAAACATTGAACGATATTCCTTTTTAAACCGCTAGAATGGGGCATTATTTCGCACACGGCGTGCACTTTTGCGCCTTCCAAAGTCATACGGCGAGCCATGATTAAACCTATGTCGCCCGAACCTAAAATAACGACGTTTTTACCCGGCAAAAAGCCCTTGACGTTTACGTATTTTTGAGCCGTACCGGCAGAATATACACCCGCTACTCTAGTACCTGCAACGTTTAGCGCTCCGCGACTGCGCTCTCTACAACCCATAGCCAAAATTACCGCTTTACCACGGACGAAAAACACCCCTTCGCGCTCGTTTATAGCGGTTACCGTTTTATCTTCGCAAAGGTCTAAAACGGTAGTTTTTAATTTGACTTCTATATTTCTTTTTCTTACTTCTTTTATAAATCTATCGGCGTATTCGGGGCCCGTCATACTCTCTTTAAATCTAGTAAGACCAAAGCCGTTGTGAATACATTGGTTGAGTATTCCGCCTAATACGTCGTCTCTTTCTAAAATAAGAACGCTTTCCGCTCCGCTATCGTACGCCGAAACCGCCGCCGCAAGCCCCGCAGGGCCACCGCCTATTATTACTACGTCGTAAACTTTCATTTGGTTTCCCCCACGACAATTTCAGAACCTTTTCCGTTTTTGGTTACCTTGTCTATCGTTACGCCGTTTACCTTTGCGATAAGGTCGGCAACGTAAGGTTGGCAAAAACCGCCTTGGCATCTGCCCATGCCCGCTCTCGTACGGCGTTTTACACCATCGATATCCGTAGCCCTTGGGTTTTGAGTAAGCGCTCTTACTATTTCGCCTTCGGTTATGCGCTCGCAACGGCAAACTATTCTACCGTAAGACGGATCTTTTTTTATAATTTCGTTCTTTTCTTCAACGGTTAATTTAGAGAAGAAATAATCGGGTTTTCTCACTCCGTTAAAGTTTGGATTTTTTGTTAAAGTTATTCTCTTTGAAATAATTTCGTCGACTACGTATTCGGCGATTGCAGGCGCGGAAGTAAGCCCCGGCGACTCAATGCCAACGCAGTTGATAAAACCGTTTTTGACGTTACTTTCTTCTATTATAAAGTCGTGTTTGTCGCAATACGCCCTTACCCCTGCGAAAGAAGTTATCACATTGTAAGTTGGTACGCCAACGCACATTTCGTTTGCCTTATCAATTACCGACTGTAAGCCGATTTGGGTGGTATCGGTATTGTTAAAATCAACCTCGTCAGCGGTAGGTCCAAGCAGTAAATTGCCGTCAACCGTAGGCGAAATCAATATGCCCTTACCTTTTTTAGTAGGGGTAAAAAATAGAGTATGCTTTGCAAAACCACCGCTCTCTCTATCGAGTAAAATATACTCTCCACGCCTACCACCTATCGTAAAGGAATAATCGCCGATTAAATTTGCAACCTTTTGACTGCCGTAACCCGCGCAGTTTACAACTATTTTAGACTGTACCTTTTGACCGTTTGCAGAATAAATTTCAAAACTGTCGCCAGCGTTTATTTTATCGACTTCAAAATTAGTAAAAAGAGTTGCGCCGTTATCCATAGCGTTGCCGATACTTGCGATAGTGAGTTCGTAAGGGCAAATAATTCCGCCCGTTTTAGCGAGCAACGCGCCGACGGCGTTTGGGGATATATTGGGCTCTAATTCTCTGAGTTTTGCTTGATCTATAATTTCAAGCCCTTGAACCCCGTTTCGTATTCCACGCTCTTTCAACTCGCCTAGCGTAATCATTTCTTCATCAGAAAAAGCAACGACTAACGAGCCGTTGTTTTCATACTTTACGCCGAGTTCCCGAGCGTATTTTGGCATCATTGCATTGCCAAGCACGTTAAACTTGGCTTTAAGCGTCCCAACGCTAGCGTCGAACCCAGCGTGAACTATACCGCTGTTGGCTTTACTTTGACCTACGCAGACGTCGTTACCTTTTTCTAAAAGACAAATTTTTAAATTGTAAGAAGATAATTTGCGAAGTATTGCTCCGCCTATTACCCCGCCGCCTATTACCGCAACGTCGAACATATACATCTCCTACAAATAATTTTTTACGTCGTTTAAACTGTTTAAAATAAAATCGGGAATACCGTCGGCCTTGCCGATATCTTCCTTAGTAGACTCTCCGCTCAAAACTAAAACGGTCGAAAATCCACAGTTATTGCCAAAGGCAATATCCGTATGCAATCTATCCCCAACCATAATAAATTTACTCTTGTCGGCGTTTAACTTGTTCATCAAATTTACGCCCATACCGCTATAAGGCTTGCCTATAATTTGGCTCGGCGTAAGCCCCGTAGACGCTTTGATAAGTTCCATAAAAGCGCCTGCGTCGGGTATGAAAACTTCGGGATGGGGACAGTTTACGTCGGGATGGGTGGCGATATACACCGCGCCACGCTTTAAGTAGGTTACAAACTTACAAAGTTTATCGTAAGTGAGTTCGGTATCGTAGGCTAATACGCAAAGGTCGGGCGTTTGGTCGTCGACGAGTTTTACTCCGTTTGCCAAAAACTCTTCCTTTAAGGCGTCAGTTCCTAAAAGGAAAACCGACTTATCCTTATAGTTTGTTTTTATATATTCGGCTGTGGCTATCCCCGACGTATAGACGAAATCCATATCGTCGTAAAGCCCGATATCTTTTAACTTGTCCACATACTTTTGCCTGCTTTTTGACGAATTGTTGGTAAGGTAAATGAGTTTTTTACCTTTACTGCGCAAATAGGCTAGCGTTTCGTCCATATCACCGATTAACCCGTCGCCGATATAAAGAGTTCCGTCCATATCCAATAGGATATATTCGGCGGTATTTAATACTTGGCTTAATTTTTCGTTTACCATATCTTTTTATAAATTTCTATTATTTCTTCCTTAGTGGGTATTCTTGGGTTGGTAGCCGTGCAAGCGTCCTTTAAAGCGGACTCCGCCATTTGCTCTATACTCGAAAAATACTCGCCTTCGTTTATACCTATAATTTGCGATACCTTTAAGGGCATGTTCATTTCTTGCATCATAAACTGCAAATAACTGACTATCGCCCTTATGGTGGTGACTTCGTTTAAGTTGCTTACGCCTAGTATTCTTGCAACGTTGCAGTATTTTCTTACGCAAGAACGGTATTCTTTTTGACTTTTTGTAGACGAGCGAATATCGCTATTATACTCGATTATATACGGTAATAAAATAGCGTTTGCCCTGCCGTGCGGGATATGAAATCTCGCGCCGAGTTGGTGCGCCATGCCATGATTTAACCCAAGCGACGCCGAATTAAAAGCAAGCCCTGCAAGACACGACGCTATATGTATTTTACGCCTAGCGTGAGTATCGTTACAGTCTGCGTAAGACCTTAAAAGGAACTGTCCGCATATTTCAACCGCCTTTTCCGCTAGCGCACCCGAAAATTCGTTATTGTTTATACTTACGTAGGCTTCGATTGCGTGGGTTATTACGTCCATGCCCGTGTCGGCGGTAACCGTTGCGGGTACGCTTTTGACTAAAACTTCGTCTAAAATGGCTTCTTCGGGAAGCATATCTTCGGAAGATAACGGATATTTACCGTTTTCCCCGTCGGAAATAACGGCAAAAGAAGTTACTTCACTACCCGTACCCGAAGTGGTGGGTATACAAATTAGTTTAGGCTTATATCCGCCGTCTATACTAGTAGCGAACTTTCTTACCGCCTTAGCCGTATCCATAGCCGAGCCACCGCCAACGGCAATAATATACTCGCTTTTATCCGCTAAAAGGGATTTTACCCCTTTTATGACCTTATCCACGGGGGGATCGGGTACGACGTCGGTAAAAAGGGCATATTTTACGTTAGCCGACGACAACGGGGTTTGTATATGCTCTATAAGTTTGCTAGACACGACGAAGGGGTCTGCAACTATAAATACCCTATCGGTTGCAAGACTTTTGAGCCTTGAAAGCGCGTTTTCGCCAAAACTAATTTTAGTTTTTACTTCAAAATTCTTCATGATTATTTCTTAACCCAAGTCGTGGGCAATAAAGTCAATAAAATGGGATAAATTTCAAGCCTACCGAGTAGCATTGCCAAGGTTAAAACGATTTTTGAGAAAATCGAATACCCTGCAAAGTTGCTTGCAGGACCTACTGCGGATAATCCCGGTCCGACGTTGTTAAAACAAGTTACCGCCGCCGTTAAATTCGTTTCTACGTCAAACGGCTCGAAGGAAATGAGAAGGAATATCACGAAAAGACATACAACGTATACAGCCAAATAACTCATAAGACCGCTTATAGTCTTTTCGTCTACCCTTTTGCCGTCCACTTTTACGACGCTGGTATTTCTTGGGTGAAGTACCCTTTTAAATTCTCTATGAATATTTTTACCGAGAAGAAGCACTCTCGACATTTTAAAACCGCCCGCCGTAGAGCCTGCGCATCCACCGATAAACATAAGCACGAATAAGACGGCTTTAGATAAGGTCGGCCACAGGTTAAAGTCGGTCGTTGAAAAGCCCGTCGTTGAAATTATAGACGCGACTTGGAAAACTGAAAGCCTTAGCGCCGTGCCGAAAGTTTCGTTTATAGTAACCATAAGGTTTACGGTTATTACGCCTGCCGAAAGTATTACGATTATTAAGTAGAGCCAAAGTTCTTCGCTCTTTATAGCGCTTGTTACCTTGCCCACTATTACCAAATAGAAAAGGTTGAAGTTTATGCCGAAAATAAGCATAAATATTGCAATAACCCATTGACAGTAATCGTTATAACTTGCTAAGCTATTGTTTTTAATGCCGAAACCGCCCGTTCCCGCCGTGCCGAAAGCGTGAATTAAACTGTCAAAAAAGGGCATACCGCCAAATAGTAGCATTACGGTAAGTACAACGGTTAAAACGATATAGATAAGATATAAAATCTTTGCCGTATCCCTTGCCCTTGGTACGAGTTTATCTACCGTAGGACCGGGCATTTCCGCTCTTAAAATATGTATTGAACGGTCGTTATTTTTGCTAGATACCGCCATTACGAATACTAGCACGCCCATACCGCCTATCCAATGGGTAAAACTACGCCAAAAAAGACAGCCGTGACTTAAACCTTCAACGTTGGTAAGTATAGAAGCGCCGGTAGTGGTAAAACCGCTTACCGTTTCAAACAAAGCGTCGATAAAGTTTGGTATATCTCCGCTGATTACGAAAGGTAACGTCCCTATTACGGACATTATAAGCCACGCGAGCGCGACTATGACTAACCCTTCTTTTGAAAATATAATAGGCGTTTCGGGCGAGAAAAAGAGTTTAGATAGCCCGAATACGGCGAGCGCAACGGCAATGGTTATGCCAAAACTGAGCGCTACTAGCCACTCTGTATAAACGAGCGCCGTTATAAGCGGTAGTACGAGCAAAACCGCTTCGATTAAGACGACCTTGCCTACCGTTGAAAAAATCATTTTTAAATTCATATTAAAATTTAACCTTCGATAATTTGAGTTAGATTTGAAAAAGATTGTCCTTTTGCTATAACGATAACCTTGTCGCCCAAGGTGATGGCGTCGTCGCCACCCGGCAAAATGGGGGTTGAGCCCCTAATTATACCCGCGAGTAAAACGCCTTGTTTAAATTTAAGGGTTTTAAGGGGGATATCCGTATACTTAAAGTCGGGCATAACGACGAATTCAAGGGCTTCGGCTTTGCCGTCCATTAAACTGTATAAAGTTTCCACCTTGCTACCCACGGTTGCGCTTATTGCCCTTGCGTACCTAACTAGTATATCCGCAATGATTTCCTTGGGGGAAACGATACAGTCAAGACCTAGTTTTTCAGAGATTGCCGAAAGTTCGTTTCTATTTACCTTGGAAATAACTTTTGGCACTTTTTGGGACATAGCGTAAAAAGATATTAAGATGTTTTCTTGGTCGCTACCCGTTAGCGCAATCAAGGCGTCGGTAGTCGTTACCCCTTCTTCCATAAGGATATCTTGGGACATTCCGTCGCCGTAAATAACGTCTACACCGCTTGGCAAAGTTTCGCAAAGGACTTCGCACCTCGCCTTGTTGTTTTCAATAATTTTTACAGAAGTATGCCCTTTTTCGAGCATTTCGGCAAGGTATACCGCCGTTTGGCTACCGCCTAAAATTATAGCGTCTTTCGACTCTTTGCCGACAAACCCCAACGAAGTGAGAACTTTATGAGTATCTTCACTAGCCGAGACAAGGCATATTTTATCGCCTACGTTTACGACGTCAGAGCCCTTGGGAATAAAGACTTCTTCACCGCGTTGAATTACGGCTATAAGGAATTTAACCGAAGTCTTTTTTCTAAGTTCAATAAGCGAAAGTCCGCTGATTGGCGAATCGTTTTTTACGATAAGTTCTACTATTTCAAATCTTCTGCTCGTAAAGGTATCCACCTTGATTGCCGACGGAAGTTTTAATAGATTATATATGGCTTCCGCAGTCAATTTTTCGGGGTTTATTGCCATTGAAAGCCCTACGCTCTCTTTCATAAACCCTAAACTCTCGTTGTTATACTCTGAATTCCTTATTCTTGCAACGGTTTGCTTTGCCCCCATTTTTTTTGCGGCAAGGCAACTGAGCATGTTAAACTCGTCAGAGCCCGTAACCGATATAAAAAGTTCGGCTTTTTCAACCCTGGCTTCTTTTAAAACTTCGTAGGAAATACCGTTACCGCAAACGGTCATAACGTCGTATGCGTTAGACATTTCCGTAATAACCGAAGGATTGCTATCAATACACAAAACGTCGTGCTTTTCCTTTAAAAGGCTACCTACGATCGTCTTGCCTATTTTACCGCAACCTACAACTACGACTCTCATTTAACTGTCTCCTTATTTTAAATCAATGCCGTTTGACTTGGCGAATACGTAAATGGCTTTAAGTGAATTTAACACGTCGGAATTATCCTTTAAATCGGCGTTTTCGTCGGTGTATTTAAGGTTGAACGCAATTTTTACGGTGCTGTCTAACATGGCTTTCATAACGCCTAAACCCCTGCTTACGTCAACCGCGCCCGCAAGTTTGAAACATACGGGAATTTCTTTAAGCCTTTCTTCAACTTTTTCGCTTACGACTTCTCTCATCTCTTTAGCGCAGTCCGCAAAAAGATTAAAGTCCGTGCCTTCGATAAGTTTGCCGTAGTCTGCAACGTTTTCAATAAACGCCATAGCGTCTTTGGTAAACTTATCTTTTATAACGCAATGCTTTAAAAGTATTGCTTGAAGGTATGAATCGTAATCGGCGAAAATATCCTTTCTCTTATACCCGAACTCGGGGTTTTTTGAAAAGATTTCGTCGTACATATTTGCGATAATTTTAATTACCGCGTTATAATTTACTTTTGATTTTTCTATCAAAACGTCCGTTCTGGTCTTTTCCATAATAATTTCGGTTTGTTCCTTTATAATATTTCGGTCTTCGCCGCTAAACTTCTCGACAATATCTTCAACCCCCGTTTTTTCGCTCTCTAATGGCAAATCTGGGGGTGAAGATTCTTTTTTTGCTTGCTTTTCGGGCAAATCTCGTGGCGAATCCAAATTTAAAACTACTTGCTTTATATCGTCTTGATCGCCGTTATTTTTGCCCTTTAAGGCGAAAGGAATACACCCACTTTGACTTGATAATACCAACTCCCGTGAGAATTTTACCCTTGCCCATTCTGCTTTCAAGTTGAATTTCGCTAGTGGACGAGTGATACATATTTCCGTCTTCGTCTTCAACGGCGATATAGATATCTTCGCCGTCGACGATGGCTTCGGCAAGTAAAACTCTTTCCTTTCCTTCTCTGCCAAGGTCGACGATTTTTACTCCTTTTTTAGCCCTTGGAAGGATACCTACCGTGTCTAAAAGCACCTTTTTGAAAGTGCCGAAAGAAGTAGCGACGACCGCAACGTAATCTTTATCTTGCTCTATTTGCATTGCAGTAACGAGTTTATCGTCCGACGAAACGTCTACGCCTTTTACACCACTCGAAACTCTGCCGTATTCGGGGAAAGTATCGTGGCAACGCACGCATGCGCCGTTTTTAGTCACGAAGAAGAAATCGCAATTAGGTCTTTCAACTTCGACTGCTACGACTTCGTCTTTATCCTTTAACTTAATCGCTTGAAAAGACGATTTAGCAACCTTAAATTCGCTCCACGGAGAAAGCCTTACCATACCGTTTGCGGTATAGAAATAGAGTTTTCCGTCGGGCATTTCGTCCCCTTTTATAGCAAAGAAGGCAATCGGTTTTTCACCCGTTTCCACACCTTTGACTACTTGGGCAAACTTGACTCCACCGCTCTGCGCGCCGTTGCCTTCGGGGATAAACTCAAGGTCTATCTTATGGCAGTTACCCTTGTTAGTAAACGCAAATAAAGTATGGTCGGAATCCGTTTCTACTTTAAACTTAAAGAGTTCGCCCTTTGCAGGGGTTTTATTGTTGGCGTATTTTTTATAAGTTACGGCTTTGACTTTTCTTATAAGGTCGTTGCCGTTTACGCCGATAACGAAGTCTTCAACGTACTTGTCTTGAACGTTGCCGATTGAAATATCTTCAACCGAAGAAACGATAGTAGACCTTCTGTCGTCTTTATACTTTTTCTTGATTGCGAGAATTTCTTTTTTAACGACGTCTTTTTGCTTCCTTTTACTGTCGACGATAGATTGAAGTTCTTCGATAAGTTTTTTAAGATTTGCAAGTTCTTCCTGTAAGTTTTTAACTTCGAGTTTGGTGATTCTTGCAAGTTTTAAATCGAGAATCGCTTGCGCTTGCTTTTCGGAAAGGTCGAATCTCTTTCTTAAATTTTGTTTTGCGGTGGGGGTATCGGGTGAAGTTTTGATAATTTTGATAACTTCGTCGATATTGGTTACGGCAATTATAAGACCTTCTAAAACGTGAGCCCTTTCTCTAGTTTTGTTAAGGTCGAATTTAGTTCTTCTTAAAATAACGCTGATTTGATAGTCAACGTAATACTTCATAATTTCCAAAAGTCCCATAAGTTTCGGCTTGCCGTCGGCGATTGCAACCATGTTTATACCGTAGGAAATTTGAAGTTGAGTGTTTTTGAAAAGGAAATCTAAGATGGGTTTTGGGTTTACGTCCTTTCTGAGTTTGATAACCGCCCTCATACCCGATCTGTCCGACTCGTCGGCTATGTCCGCTATGCCCGATAAAATATCCTTGTTGGCTTCCTTTAAAGTTTCGATTTTTGAAAGAAGTTGGGCCTTGTTTACTTGGAAAGGAATTTCGGTTATTACGATATTCTTTTTGCCGTTTTCGGCGTTTTCCATCTTGACTTTTGCTCTAATTTGAATTTTGCCCTTACCCGTTTCATAAGCCTGCCTAAGGTCAGACCCTGCGATTATATAACCGCCCGTAGGAAAGTCTGGACCTTTGACGATTTTCATCATTTCGTCAACGGTGATTTTGGGATTGTCTAAATAAGCGACTGCGCCGTCGATTACTTCGGCTAAATTATGGGTGGGGATATTGGTCGCAAGACCTACCGCAATACCGGTTGCGCCGTTTACTAAAAGGTTGGGAAATCTACCCGGCAAAGTTTCGGGCTCTTTGGTAGAGTCGTCGAAGTTGAGTTGCCAGTCTACCGTATCTTTATCAAGGTCGGTAACGAGTTCTAAGGCAAGGGGTTGAAGTTTTACTTCGGTATATCTCATTGCAGCGGCGCTGTCGCCGTCGATTGAGCCGAAGTTACCGTGTCCGTCTACTAAGGTATTGCGCATGTTGTAAGGCTGAGCAAGTCTTACCATTGCGTCGTAAACAGAAGTGTCGCCGTGGGGGTGGTATTTTGCCAAGCAGTCACCGACTACTCTCGCGCTCTTTTTATAGCCTTTGTCGGGGGTTATGCCAAGGTCGTACATTGAATAGAGAATTCTTCTTTGAACGGGCTTTAAACCGTCTTCTACTCTGGGAAGGGCTCTATCTAAAATTACGTATTCGGCATAGGGAATCATAGACCTATGCAAAACGTCTTCTAACGGACTCGTAATAATCGATTTATTGTTTTCTTCCATCTCTTAGTCCTCCTTGGTTTTAACTCTTTCCATAAACGAGTCTTCTTTATTAAAATCGGCGTGTTCGGCAATATAGACCTTTCTTCCTTCCAAATCGTCGCCCATAAGCGTGGTGATAAGTTTTTCGGCTTGAGCGGCGTCTTCAATGGTAACTTGCATAAGCATGCGCTTTTGGGGATCCATAGTCGTATCCCAAAGTTGGTCGGGATTCATTTCGCCAAGACCTTTATATCTTTGAATTTGGTAGCCCCTACCCACTTTGTCAATCTTCTTTTGAAGTTCGTTGTCGTCGTAAGCGTATTCCACTACGTCCTTTTTATAAACCTTATAAAGGGGTGGCATGCCGATATAGACGTGACCTTCTTGAATAAGTTGCTTCATATAGCGGAAGAAGAAGGTGAGAAGAATTGCCCTTATATGCGCGCCGTCTTGGTCTGCGTCGGAAAGTATAATTACCTTATGGTAATTAAGATTTGCTATATTGAAATCAGCGCCTATACCCGTACCGATAGCCGTGATTATCATTCTGAATTCGTCGTTGTTTAAAACGTCTTCAAGTTTTTTCTTTTCAACGTTAAGCGGTTTACCGCGAAGGGGTAAAATTGCTTGGTGTTGACGATCTCTACCCTGCTTTGCGCTACCGCCCGCAGAATCGCCTTCGACTATGAACACTTCGTTGAGTTCGGCTTTTCTGCTTGAACATGCGGCGAGTTTACCGATAAGTTTTGCAGAGTCCGCCCCACTCTTTGCCCTTGCGATTTCCTTGGCGTGGCGGGCTGCGTTTCTCGCTTTTGCCGCGCCGAGAGCCTTTTTGATCATGGCTTCAAAAATGAGTTTGTTCTTCTTGTTTTTGATAAGCCTGTCGAGTTCTTCAACCGTTGCGCTCTCAACCGCGCTCTTTGCTTCGGGGTTGCCGAGTTTAGTCTTGGTTTGACCGTCGAATTCGACGTTTTTCATCTTGATTGAAACGATAGCCGTCATACCCTCTCTAAAGTCTTCGCCTTGAAGGGCTAAATCTTTATCTTTTATAAGGTTGTTGCTCTTTGCAAAATCGTTTAATATTCTCGTAACCGCAGACTTAAAGCCTATTTCGTGCGTTCCGCCTTCGGGGGTGGGGATATTGTTTACGAAAGAGAAAATACTCTCGGTGTAACCGTCGGTATGCTGAATTGCAAATTCTACCACGATACCGTCCTTTTCAGCCTTGGCGTAAATGGGCAAGTCGTAGAGTTTGGTCTTGCCTTCGTCAAGGTATAAAACGTAGTCGACTAAACCGCCGTCGTACTTGAACGTCTTTGAATAAAACTTTTCGTCGTCGCGAAGGTCGGTGAGTTTAATCGAAAGCCCCCTATTTAAAAAGGCGAGTTCACGAAGTCTTTTGGCAATCGTTTCTAAACTGAAAGTTACCGTTTCAAAAACGGTTGCGTCGGGTTTAAAGCGGATATAAGTACCGTGCTTGTCCGTCTTTTTTCTAGTATTTTTCAAAGGCGCTACGGGCTCGCCGGAAATTATTTTCTTCTTTTCTTCGCTATAATAACTATGGAATTCCATTTGGTAGACTGTGTCCTTGTAGATTTCTACTTTGAGCCACTCGGAAAGGGCGTTGGTAACCGCCGCGCCTACGCCGTGAAGACCACCCGAAAAACTGTAGTTTTTATTATCGAACTTACCGCCTGCGTGAAGTTGGGTAAATACGACTTGAACTGCCGAAACGCCCGCTTCTTTATGTACGTCGATAGGTATACCCCTACCGTTGTCTTCTACCGAAACGCTTCCGTCTTTATGAAGTACTACTTCGATTGCGTCGGCGTAGCCGTTAGCCGCTTCGTCGATAGCGTTGTCAACTATTTCCCATAGAATATGGTGTAAGCCCCTAGGACCGGTTGAACCTATATACATACCCGGTCTTACCCTTACGGCTTCAAGCCCTTCAAGTATTCGTATTACGTCTGAATTATAATTGCCGTTAGACATCAAAACTCCTCCATTTTGTATACTAATAGATATAGTATACCATATATATAGTAGTTTTTCAAGTTTTTTGCAAATTTTTTTTGTAAAATTTATATAAAAAACGGTGGATATAATCCACCGTTTCTTTTGTGTGTAATCAATTTTTAAGGCGTAACTACAAAGCCTTTTTTATTAGAAAGATAAAAGATTTAAGTACTTTGCCTTGTCGATTGCAGATAAGAACAAGTAGAGTCTAGGCCCTTTATCCGTGCCGAATAATACGTTGTAGAACACCGCGAAAAATCTTTGTTGACGCACGGTGTTTTCCTTTTTAGTAAGTTCGGGCTTGTTGATTATGCTGTAAAGATATTGTTGAATTTCCTGCTCGGTAAAACTTTCGTGTTCAGCAAGGAAATCGTGAAGGCTCTTGATTGCAGTCTTCTCTTCGTCCGAAAGGTCTGCGTAGAAAGCGTCGTTTCTTTCGGTTAAGAGTTTATACATCTTTGAAGGTTGATGCTTGGTTATCCAGTTTTTAACCCTTAAAAGTCTTTCTTCGTCGCGAACGTCGAACTCAACGCCGATTTTAGCAAGGATATCTCTAACCGCTTCGGGGTTGAAGTCAACGATAGTTGCAACCGACGCTAAAACGCCAAAAGGAACTTTTGCTTTTACGTTTACGCCGTCGAGCATAGAAAGGTTGTAAACGGACGTGTTATACTCGTCTGCTTGACCTGCTTTTACGGCTTCTAACCCCTTGTCGAATTCGCTGTAATGACGAATGATCGTATCGTCGAAATTAAACGCAAATCCGTCGGTCGGAGCGTACTTTGCAAAGAGCCATCTAATCATGTCGGGCTCGTAAACTTCAAGCACGGTTGCGGGGGTAATGTTGTTACCCGTCGAAGAGTGCATATCGCCAAGACCTGCGATAGAAAGCCAGCCGTAAGGTTGGAATTTAGGGGCTTTTACTCCGTAAACTACCCTTGCAATATCCTTTGCAACGACGTAAGAACCAGACGCTGCGGCGTGGTCGATACCGCCCGGCTCGAAGTCTACGCCTTCCGCGCCCCAACGCATGGGCCAGTCGATTTTCCACATGAGTTTTACAAGGTGATATTCTCTTAAACTAACCGTTTCGGTAAGACCGCAAACCTTACACTTGTAGGTGATTTCTTCCCTTTCTTCGTCGTAGGAAATAACGGTCGTAAAATCCTTTTTACAAGCCGAACAGTAAACACTTATAGGATAGTAGTTTTCCCTTTCGCCTTCGTCGCTGTCCTGAGTCTTATAATTCATTAACACGTCGTAAATTTCCTTTCTCTTATGCATTGCGTTAATAATGCCGTCGACGTATCTGCCCGACATGTATTCCTGACCTTGATAACGGTATTCGATATCAATGCCCATTTCTGCAAGCGACTTTTCGTATTCCTTTTCATTGTACTCTGCGTAAGAAGAATACTTACCGTAGGGATCGGGAATCATACAGTATGGCATACCGATATATTTATCGAAATCGGGGGCGATAGGCGCAATATTTTTGGGAACTTTACGAAGTCTATCAAAATCGTCCCAAGAAAGCATAAGTTTTGCCTTTTTGCCCTTTGCTTGCAACGCCTTAACTACGAAATAGGGGGTTGCTATATCTCTAAAGTTGCCGATATGGACCGAGCCCGAAGGACTCGTGCCTGCCGCGCATAAAAATTCTTCCTTTTCAGGATTTTCCGCAATAAGTTCGTCTGCTAATCTCTCAGCCCAATGCATTTATTTATCTCCATTAAAATTTATTTTCGTATTTGATTCGTCTAGCGGTTTTGCCAGCCCGAAATAACTTCTTCGGCGACTTCTTCGGGAGTCTTACCCGTAGTGTCGACGACGAGTTGGTAATTAGACATGTCGGTTATGTCGACGTTGTAAAAATCGTGGTAACGCTTTTGCTCTCTTTGACGGCGAAGTAAAAGTCTTGAATAGGCTTCGTCAACGCTCGTATAAGTTTCGTCTTGACGGTTTGCCTGTATTACCCTTTTAGCCGCTTCCTTTCCGTCGCACGCAAGGTAAACGCTAAACGCGCTGGGTACGAAGTGCCAAGCCATTCTCGAATCGAAAATGTAATTGCCCTGCTTTTCTTCGTAATCGGCGAGTTTGCCGTCTAAAATCTTGTCAAATTCGGGGTGAGTTTCTTGATATTTGTTAAACTCGCAGGTGTCCATATTGAGTTCGGACGCCATTGCCCTTTGAATTTTACCTATTGAAATAATTTCGGCGTTAAACTTGTCTTTTAAAATTGCGCCGACGGTAGATTTACCGCTGCCTAAATCGCCTGCAAGCGAGATTTTAAAAAAGTTATTTTCCATATAAACCTTGCCCTGCGCTAACGAGCGCGCCTTTGATTATCTTTGTAAGTATATAATAAAACGGCGCTTTTGTCAACCTTTGTTAGGTCAAAACGCCGTTTTTTTGTTTATTTATGAATTTTTATTCATAACGAGAGCGACCGCGCCCAAAATACCAGCAGTATTTTCAAGAGTTGCAACTCTTACTACGCATTTAGGACCGAGTTCGCCTGCGAAAACGTCTTTATCGACGATTTTTTGCAAGGGTTTAATCAAATTGTCCCCTTGAGCGCATACGCCACCGCCTAAAATCACCGCTTGCGGACGGAAAATATTTGCGTAGTTCGTTATACCGCAAGCGAGTTTTTCAATATAATTATCTACGACTTGCTTTGCGTAAACGTCAACGTCCTTATAATCGAAAGCGACTTTGCCCGTTACCGAGTCGATATCGCCTATTTCCCACATCTTGCTGTCGGGGTGGGCTTGCATTGCGCGCTTAGTGTCCCTAATCAAAGCGGTTGCCGACGCGTACGCTTCTAAACAACCTTTTCTACCGCAAGTACACTCTTCGCCATCCACTTCGATTACGGCGTGTCCAAGTTCTGCTCCTGCGCCCATATTCCCTTCTATAAGTCGATTATCGACTACTATTCCACCGCCAACGCCCGTGCCGAGCGTGAGCATTATCATGTCGTCGAACTCTTTACCCGCGCCAAATATCGCTTCGCCGAGAGCGGCTGCGTTTGCGTCGTTTGAAATTTCAACCGAGAGTCCTACTCTATCTTTTATTCCCTGTGAAATTTTAACGTCTTTCCAACCGAAATTGTTTGAGAATATACAAACGCCGTTTTTGCCGTCGATCATACCCGGCACACCCATGCCGAGCCCTTCGACGTCGCCGACGGAAAGCCCTGCTTTTTTAAGAAGAGTTTTTGCGAGATTTGCAATATTGTCCATTACGACTTCGGCGCCGAGTTCGGTTTGAGTCGGAGTTTTGTCGGAAACGACGATATTGCCGAGATCGTCCGTAATACCGCCTTTTATAAACGTTCCGCCAAGGTCAATGCCGACGTAATACTTTCTAACTTGGGTTAAAATGCACTCTAAGTTACCGCTTACTACGAAGTCGCCGTAAGATGCAGGAATAAAATAAGTGTCGCCTGCAACGACCTTTTTGCCTTCGATTTCACCGCAACCCGCTATGCAAGTAATGGCGGTAAAAGACTTATCATCCGCGGTGAAAACTTCACGCTCGCAAACGGCGGTAAAATACGCTGAAAAGTATTTAGACGCGCCTATAAGTCGTTTATTGCCCATTTTTACGTCTAATCGACGGGGTGAAAACGCCGAAAAATCAGCGACGGTTAAAGCCTTATCTACGTGGAGCGGACGTTCTTTTCCGTCTGCGCCTACGCGCTTGAAATCGTATACTCTATAAGTCAAATTGCTATTTTGTTGAATTTCGCATACGGTAACGCCTTTACCGATTGCATGTATAGTTCCCGATTCGATAAAGAACCAATCGCCCTTTTTAACTTGATAAAAATTGAGCAAGTCGGTTACCGTTCCGTCGTCAATCGCCTTTTTGAAAACCTGCTTATCCGTATCTTCTTTAAGACCTAAATATATGCCCGCGCCGTCTTCCGCGTCGACGATATACCACATTTCAGTCTTGCCGAATTGACCTTCGTTTTTAAGGGCGTAATCGTCGCTCGGGTGTACTTGAACGGATAAAAAATCCGCCGAGTCAATGAGTTTTACGAGTACGGGGAAATCTTGAAAATCGGTTACGTTTTTACCCAAATCGCTAGGGGTTAAAACTTGCGACAAAAGTTTGCCGTCTTCAGTTTTTGACGGTCCGTCTTTATGGTAGGAAAGTTCCCAACTTTCAGCAATCTTGTCCTTATCGGAAACCTTACCGTATTTTCTCAACTTGTTGCCACCCCAAAGATAATCTTTAGTTTGGGCTACGATTTTAATTACGTCTTTCATGCTCTCTCCGTCGGGCTTGCAAATTAAGCAAAACCGTTTATATAATTAAGTATATTTTTAGTATATAGTTTTTTTTGAGTAAAGTCAATTACAATTCAATATTTTTGATTGCTTTTTACCGTTTAATTTGGTACAATTAACTTATGAAATACGATTTTATTTTATTTGATGCGGACGATACCCTTTTTGATTTTCAAAAAACTGCCGAAAAAAACTTTGCCGAAACTTGTAAAAAGTTAGGCGTGCCGTATAAAGAAGGCTATTACCAAATTTATAGGGATATAAATCAAGGGTATTGGGACTTGTTTTCGCTTGGAAAAGTGGATAAAAACACTCTTAAAAAAATGCGTTTCGTCGACTTTGGCAAGGCGATTGGCTTTGACATTAACGCCGACGAATTTATGCCCGTTTACGAAAACGGACTAGCAAATATTTCGATACTCTACCCCGACTCCGTACCCACCCTTGAAAAGGTTATTGAAATGGGGGCAAAATGCTACCTTATTACCAACGGGCTTGCCAACGTGCAAAGGGGCAGGCTTAAACTTTCGGGCGTAGGCAAATATTTTGAAGGCATTTTTATCTCGGACGAAATGGGATGCAGTAAGCCGTCGAAAACCTATTACGATTTAGTTGTAAGCCAAATTGACGGATTTAACCCCAAAAGGGCTTTAATCGTGGGCGACTCGCTCGTTTCGGATATGCCACTCGGCATTGAAAACGGAATTGACACCTGCTATTTAAACCACTCGGGCGAAGAACCCAACCTTAAAGTAACCTATCAAATTAAAAAAGTTTCGGAAGTTCTAGATATAATTAAATAACGCAAAAGCAGTAGCAAAAACGCTACTGCTTTTATTTTTTTGCATAAAAAAACCGAGATAAAATCTCGGTTTTTGGTTTAAATTAACAAGCCGCTTTAACGCCAGCAGAAGTACCTACCCATACACAGTCACCAGACTTACCTTTTTCAAGGTCAACTTCTTCATCGTCTTTAACAACTTCAGCATAGAGAGCTTCAAGGTCTTTGTGAAGTTTTTCAAGAAGTTCAGCGTCTTCACTATATACGATAAGAACAGAATCAGAATCCTTAGATGCAAGAATAACTTTGCCGATATTCTTAGAAGCAGAGAGTCCGTACGCTGCGGTTACGTAAACGCCAACTGCTACTGCGCCAACAGTTTCGTCAACGGTAAATTCGTTTTTGGTGAGGTTTTCTTTTGCCTTAGCAGGGTCAGAAGGTACGCCACAAGAAGTGAGCGAGAGTGCCATGATTGCAATAAGCATTACTGCAAGTAAACTTTTTAAAAACTTTTTCATTTCAATTCTCCTTTTTAGTGTGTTTTTTAAAAGTTGATTATATTATATCATTATAATTTTCCAATTTCAAGTGTTTTTACTAATTTTTTACAATTAAAAAAATTTAGCGCCTAAAAAACAAAAATTCATCTTTATTTTTGATTTTTTCGACAAGTTTTTTATCCATTTCAATCTCGATTGAAACAAGATAAGTATCGTATTTTGCGTACTCGTTATCTAAAATGCTGAAAATTCTTTCGTAAGTTTGCACGAAGGCGTCTTCGCTAGATTTATTCCTTACGCTAAACGCAAAAACGGTTATATCGTCGCCCGATTGTGTTTTAGCGTCGGCGCAGTAGAGTTCGTCGACGTTTTCATCTTTGGTGATTTTTGCTACGATTTCGTCTAAAACAGACCTTTCGATTTTGCAAGGCGTAAATTCGATAACGCTATTCAAACGTTTATCGTTATACTCTTTTGCAAATTCGTCGAGCCGTTTTTCTTTATACTCGCAATATTTATCATACTCACCTTGGTCGCCGTAATAAATTAAAAACTTGCCGAGTAGATCAAGTCCGTCTTCGATAAAGTTTTCGTTTTCCATTGCCTTATAAACGTGGGCTATGCCGTTAGGATCGTCCTTTGCTAAAAGCAAAAAACCACCGTAGTCAAAATGAATTTCGGACGAATCGTCACCGCTTGAGAGAATCTTTTTATAAACGCTCTCGGCTTCGTCGATTTTGGCGAGCGAATAATAGGCGTGAGCAATATTTATAAGTTCTAATCTCTCTTGATATTTTTCGGGCTCTTGCTCGTAACGGAAAACTTCTCTACCTAAATCTTCAATCTGTTGCAACTTAGGCTCGTAAAAAATCTTAGTTCCTTCAAAGAAAGTCAAATTGTATTCGTCGTACAAAGTCTTTTGCGCTTCCGTAGTGTGGTCGTAAAACTCACCGCAACTTACGCTTACGCCCAAAATTTTACTCTTTTCGGCGTAGGTGAGTTTTTCGCAAATAACGGCTTTTAACTTGCTTTCTATTCGCTTTTCCCAAGCGACGGCACGCGTTTTTGCAAGATTTAAGAAAATTTCGTAAACGCTTGTGACGTAATTGCGTAAGTTATTTACGCTTTTGCAAAGTTCGTAATTTAAAACGTGCTTTGCGACGGCGAAAGAATAGTCAAACACCGAGAATTTTTTGTACGCCCTTAAATAATCTTCTTCAAAACCCGTACCGACGAGCAATTCGTCCGTCTTCTTTTCGAGCGTGCGAAGAAGGGATTTTTGGGTAAACTCAAAATCGAGCGCAGTCGTAAAAATAGCCAATGAAAAATATTGATTAAAAAACCAACCAAACGGCACTTTTGCAGTAAAAATCTCTCTCGAATAATAGGCTTTTTTAATCTTTTTCGAGCAGGCGTCGGCGTTTTGCAAATAGCATCTTAAAAAGACGCTTTCAATCTCTCTTTCGGTTAAAAGAAAGAAGATATACTCGTTTAAATAAACGCATACGTTAGAACCGCTTTTTTCAACCGTCATTATAAACGGCGCTGCGAAAGTAAGTTTTAAAAGGTAATTTTTTCCGTAATATTTTTCTACTAAATTGTTAAATAACGAATATATAGGCTCATATTCGCTCTTATTTATGCCGTCGTCAAGCCCTAGCGGTTTTTCCTTTTTTAAAAGATATTCGATAAGTCTCCACAATGGACAAACCGCGATAAAGGTAAACGGAACTAATATTAAAGCGAGCGGATATACGAAGATGCAAAAAGATACTCCGCAAAAAAACGCAAGCCCTAAAAGGCTTAAAAAAGCGTAATAAAAATAAAATAAAAAGTTTTGAGAAAATACGCCGTTTACTGCGAGTTCACCTTTTTCTTCCGCTGAGTTAAAAACCGCTAAAAAGCCTCGTCTTTTTTCGGACGGTAAGCCCTTAAATTTTTTAACCGATACGCCTATTAGAGCACCGACGATAAAGCATAACAGCGAAACCCCACCGCAAACTATGGCGACAATTAAAATTAAATTGTAAACGCTACCGCCTAAATTTAGCCTTAAACCGATTGCGCCGAAAAGCAATGCAAGCAAGGTAAAGAGCGCGCCGATAAGAAAATCGGTCTTGGAAAGTTTTTTAGTCATTACCTACCGCACCTTAAATCCCTTATCGCTTTTTCTATATCGCTTGCGCCAAATACCGCGCTACCTGCGACTAAAACGTCACAACCTGCTAAGACGGCTTGTTCACAGTTTTCTACGTTTATTCCACCGTCGATTTCAAGTAGGCAATCATAGCCGTTTTGGTCGATTATTCGCCTTATAGCCCTACATTTGTCTAAAACTTCGGGTATAAATTTCTGTCCGCCAAAACCGGGGAACACACTCATAACGAGCACCATATCGCAAAGGGCAATACATTGTTCAATCTTTTCGACGGGAGTATCCGGATTGATGACAAGTCCACATTTTACCCCGTACGATTTTATTTGTTTTAAAACGTTTGCTAAATCTTTCTTACACGCTTCGTAGTGCACGGTTATATAATCAGCGCCCGCCTTTGCAAACTGCTCTACGTAATTTTGGGGATTTACTATCATAAGGTGGCAATCTAAAATGAGCGAGCCTACCTTTTTTAAATCTTTAACCATTTTTATGCCAAAGGTTATGTTTGGAACGAAAACGCCGTCCATTACGTCTAAATGAGCAAAATCTGCGCCTGCGCGCTCTATTCTCTTCATTTCCTCGCCCATCTTTGAAAAGTCCGCCGATAAAAGGGAAGGGGCTATTTTAATACTTTTTGTCATACTTTTGTTTTTCCTTAATTTGTTTAAATATTTCTTTATATCTTAAATATCTATCTTTAAAAATTTCACCGCTTTCAACCGCTTTTTTAACCATGCAATCGGGCTCGTTTACGTGTCTACAATCGGCGAATTTACAACCGCTTGAAAAAGCAGTAAATTCGGGATAACTCCAAGCAAAAACGTCTTCTTCAACGTCGATATCCATCGAAGTAAACCCAGGCGTGTCGATTACACTTATGCCACGGCGCTCGGTTATTTCGGAAACGGTGGTCGTTTGCTTGCCCTTTTGGGTTTTTACGCTGACTTCACCCGTGCGCTTATTTTCGCCGAAAAGTCTGTTTACGATTGACGTTTTGCCAACCGCCGACTGCCCCGAAAATACGACGAGTTTACCTTTTAGAAACTCGGCTAATTCTTCAAGCCCTTCACCCGTTTTTGCGGATACCGTAAAGATATTTTCAACTGCGCTTTGGTAATTTTTGCGTATTATATCGGCGGTTTTTGGTTGCAAGTCAACCTTGTTTACCACGATCGAACAAGGTATTTCGCTCGAATTTGCGGTGGAAATCAACTTGTCGAATAGATAGAGGTCGGGCTCGGGGGGATTTGCAACGACGATAACCACGCAATCGACGTTTGCAACGCTCGGGCGAATAAGCCTATTTTTGCGTGGCTTTACCGCCTTTACGACCGAGTCGTCAAACTCGACGAAATCACCCGTAAAAATACCGTCCGATTTAATTTTAAGAGCGCCTTTTGCGCTACACTCGAAAACTTCTTCTCCGCTCTTTACGAAATATTTTCCCGAGTGAATTTTTATAATCTGCCCTAAAATAATTGTGCTCCTTTAATTAATTTATATCCGAATTTCCGTCTAAATAATTTCTGCGAAGTTGACCGCAAGCCCCGTCGATATCCACGCCGATTTGACGGCGGACGGTTGCCGAAAGCCCACCCCTTTCCAAGAGTCCTAAAAACCTGTATGCGTCTTTATCCGCAGTCGCTTTTAAGTCCTTTTCCTTAACTTCGTTTAGTCGAATTAGGTTGACGTGGCAAGGTCTACCCTTTAAAAGTCTAATGAGTTCTTCGGCGCACTCTTTAGTGTCGTTTTCGCCTTTGACTAGCGAATACTCAAAAATATAACGCCTTTTAGTCTTGTTAAAATATGCCGTGCAAGCGTCTAAAATATCCTTGACTTTATAGGCGTTGGCGATAGGCATTAGATTTTTACGCTTTTCGTCAAACGGGTTATGTAGGGAAACGGTCAAGTTGACGTCTAGCCCTTCTTCAGCGAGATTTAGCATTTGTGGAACAAGACCGCAAGTTGACAAACTGACGTTTCTTGGGCTGACGTTTAAACCGCCCTTTAAAGAAAGATTTTTGATAAATTTAACTACGTTTTGATAATTGTCGAGCGGTTCTCCACTACCCATTAAAACGACGTTAGTAACCTGTCTTTTATCAATATTACCACCTAAAAAGGCGTTTACGGCAGTAATTTGACCTAAAATTTCGCCCGCGGTTAAGTTGCGGACGAGTCCGCCTATACCCGACGCGCAAAAGGCGCAACCCATCCTGCAACCGACTTGAGTTGACACGCATTGGGTGTTGCCGTACTTATATTTCATAAGCACGCCTTCGATAACGTTGTTATCCCAAAGTTTAAACAAAAACTTTACAGTTCCGTCAAGTTTAGAAGTTTTATGACCAATGATTTCAACGGGGCAATCGGCAAAGCGAAGTAAAAGTTTTTGTCTTAAATCCTTGCTTATATCCGTAATTTCGGAAATTTTTTTACCGCTATGTAAACCCCTAAAAAGTTGCCCCGCTCTAAAGGGTTTTTCGCCGAGTTCTTCTATTAAATTTTTAAGTTCGTCAAGCGAATAATCGTGTAAAATTTCCATAATATAACCTTAATTTTTTGTGAATTTACAAATAAAAAACCCTGCGCCGAAAGAAAGGTCGGGCAAAAAACTTATCCCCCGTTTCATCCTTTGGTTGGCGAGCGGACTTGAAATGATCTCTTCGGTAAAATCGCTATTGAATTTCAAAAATTTACCGCAGATATCTTCGTTTTCACACTTAAAGACCGAACAGGTAGAATAGTATAAACTACCGCCTTTTTTAACGTATTTACTGCAAGTTGAAAGGATTTCGTACTGAATTTGATTTAAACTTGCGATATCTTCGGGGGTGCGACGAAGTTTTACGTCGGGATTATCCTTAATAACCCCGTATCCGCTACACGGACAATCGCAAAGCACTACGTCGAATTTTTCAATATAATTTTCGTCTAAAACCGACGAGTCCTTTTGAATTGCAACGACGTTTTTCTTACCCATTCTAGCGGTGTATTCTTCGATTAGTTTTACCCTATGCGGATGAAGTTCAAAAGCCGTTACCGACTCGAATTTGTCGGCTAAATTCACGCTCTTGCCACCCGGGGCGGAACATGCGTCGAGCAAGGTTTTGCCACCGCCGACTGCGTCGCAAATTGCAACGCTACCTATCGACTGAAAGGTGTAAACGCCCTTGTAAAAATCTTCGTCAACTTTAAAACCTTTTACGAAAAAAGTGTTTGCAAAAGGCGTTTTTTCGTAATCCCAACGTCTTTCCGTAAGGTAGGCTTCGCCGTCGATACCTTGATTAAATCTAACGGCGGTACGCTCTTCGTCGGCGTTCATAATGTTTTCGGCTATCTCTTTGCCGTAGTCGGCCACGAGTTTTTTTACGGCGAACTCGGGGTAAGAATATTTTACCGAAAGATTTTTAATACCGTCAATAGGATATACCCTTTGATATTTTGCGTATTTACGCAAAAAGGCGTTTACAAAGCCGGCGTTTGCCCCCTTGCCCAATTTTTTTACGAGTTCGACCAAATTGTCGGTAACGGCGTATACCGCAGTTTTTAAATAGGCTATCGAATACATACCTATTTTTAGCAAGGTGCGTACGGCTTGCTTTGGGCGCTTGTCGCAAAGAGCCGAAATATCGTATTCTAAAGTGATATCTTTATCGAGCACGCCGTAGCAAATTTTTGTTAAGTGCGAGCGGTTTTTTTCGTCGATTTGAACGTCGTTTAAGGCTTGTTTTATAAACGCTCCGCTCGAATACACTTCGGTCAGTACGCGATAGGAGTCGTAAAAGAGAGTCAACATATTATTCTCCCAAAATATCGCCGACTTTTAACTTTCTGCCGTTTAAGTAAGCGATTGCGTCCATGACTTTTCCGCCTTCTTCTTGAAGGGATAAAATCTCGACCGCGCCGTCGCCACACGCAATGATTAGTTTTTTATCGGCAAGGATAACTTCGCCCTTTTTTCCTTCGCCCTGCGCTACTCTCGCCCTGTAAAACTTGATTTTTTTGCCGTTTTTAAAGGTGAAGGCAACCGGCCACGGATTCATGCCGTTTATGAGATTTTTTATCTCTGTTGCCGATTTGGAAAAATCGATTAACGCGTCTTCTTTTTTAATGGTTTTTACCATAGTCGCTTGGCTATGATCTTGCTTTGTAGGGGATACGCAACCTAATTCGATTTTGTCGAGAACGGAAACGATATTATCCGCGCCTAAAACGGAAAGCCTTTCAAAAAGGTCCGCCGCCGTTTCAGTTTCGCCGATAGACGTTTCAAAAACGGCTAAAATATCACCGCTATCAAGCCCTTCTTCGGTTTGCATAATCGTAATACCCGTCTTTTCTTCACCGTTTATTACCGCGTATTGAATAGGCGCTGCGCCACGGTATTTTGGAAGTAACGAGCCGTGAATATTGATTATGCCAAACTTGCAAATATCAATGATTTCACGAGATAAAATTTGCCCGTATGCACAAGTGATCATAATATCCGCGCCGAGTGATTTTAAGTCTTCTACCCCCTGCGCTCTAATTTTTTCATACTGAAAAACGGGTATGTCGCTTTGGGTGGCGACCACCTTTACGGGGGGCGGTGTGATAACCCCTTTTCTACCCACGGGGCGGTCGGGTTGAGTAACCACGCCGACTACTTGGTGGTGGCTATTTATTATTGCTTTAAGGGGCGCAACCGCAAATTCGGGAGTGCCTAAATAGATTACTTTCATTTATACTTCTTCCCTTAAATCGTTGGCTTTATCGGTATACAAAATACCGTCTAAATGGTCGTACTCGTGGCTTAAAGCCTTGGCTAAAAAGTCCTTGCCGACGTATTTAAATTTTCTTCCGTATCTGTCGTAGGCTTCTATGGTAACCTTGCGTGGGCGTTTTACGTCACCCCAAAAACCCTTTACTGAAAGGCAACCTTCAACGCCGTACTGACTGCCCGAAGTGCCTAATATAACGGGATTGATAAACTCAACTACGCCATCTTCGGTGGCGATTATGAAAATGCGCTTGGTAACGCCTACTTGGGGGGCGGCAAGACCTGCGCCTTGCGCGTCGTTTAAAGTGTCTTTCATATCGTTTAAAAGATTGCAAAGGTCGGCGTCGAATTTAGTTACGGGTTGGCACTTTTGCCTTAATATTTCGTTTCCTGTTTGTAAAATTGGTAATATTGCCATGATTCTTCTCTTAGTCGTTTATTTTAGTTTAATATAAATTACTTGGGTTTTCTTCGACGTATACGAGAGTTTTTTGAGTTTTAAAACTCAAACTCTTTTCGTAAATTTCGTCTTTTATGCTTTGATAATCGCCACAAAGTCGCATTAGCGCTTGGTAGCGGAATTTGTTTTTTATTCGCTTTACGGGGCACTTCATTTTATTGAAAAACAAGAAGGCGTCGGGGCGTTTTTGCTGAATTTTTTTAATTTCTTCGTACACCGATTTTAAGGTGGACATTGCTTCGCCGTCGTCTTCCGACTCAATCATTACCCTTACGATTAAAGCGTACGGCGGAAAGCCCGTTGCCTGCCTTATGCCCTTTTCGTTTTTGAAAAATCCGTCGTAATCGTAAGAAATCGCTTGGCGCAAGATTAAATTGTCGGGATTGTAGGTCTGCAAAACGACTTTGCCTTTTTTGTTTGCCCTACCGCTTCTGCCCGCAACTTGGGTTAGAAGTTGAAAGGTTCTTTCCGAACTTCGATAATCGGAAAAATACAAACTCATATCGGCGTCGAGTATGCCTACGAGAGTTACCGACGGGAAATCGTGCCCTTTGGCAACCATTTGCGTACCGACTAAAAACCTAGCCTTTTTTTGCGAAAATTCTTTTAGAATTTTAAAATGCCCTTCCTTATTGCTCGTCGTGTCGTTATCCATACGCAAAACGCTTTCGTTTGGAAAGAGTTTTTTAAGTTCGGCAACGATTTTTTGCGTGCCCGCGCCACTATAACTTAAATTTACCGAGCCACACTCGGGGCAAGCCGAAAGCATTTTATACGCGCTACCGCAATAATGGCATTTTAGCACGCCGTTATCTCTATGGTAGTTTAAAGTAACGTCGCAGTTTTCGCACCGCGCCACGTAACCGCAGTCACGGCAAATAACCTGTCTTGAATAACCCCTGCGGTTGAAGAAGATAATCGCTTGATTATCCTGCTCGACGCACTTTAAAAGTTCTTCCTTTAAATCCGAAGAAAAAATACTCTCGTTTCCGCGACGAAGTTCGGCGCGCATATCCGACACGATAAATTCAGGCAAGTCCTTGCCGTTTATACGGGTGGTCATTTTTGCGAGATTGTATTCCCCAGAAAGGGCTTTATCGTAACTCTCTATTGACGGCGTTGCGCTACCTAAAACTATTTTCGAGCCCGAAAGTTGGGCTCTTTTTAGGGCGACTTCTACCGTTTTATATCTGGGAGCGGTTTCGGCTTCGTAACTACCGTCGTGCTCTTCGTCGATAATGATTATTCCTAAATTTTCAAGCGGAGCGAAGATTGCGCTCCTTGCGCCGATTGCAATTTTGGCTTCGCCCGTTTTGAGCCTTAACCACTCGTCGTAGCGCTCGCCTGCGGATAATCCGCTGTGCAAAATTGAAACGCTATCCCCAAACCTTGCTCTAAGTTGACCGAGCATTTGTGGGGTAAGCGCAATTTCCGGCACTAACATTATAGCCGTTTTTCCACTTTTCAAAGTGGAATTTATAAGCCTTAAATAAACTTCCGTCTTACCGCTACCCGTTACGCCGTGAATTAGCGTTACCGCTTTTTGAGTGTTTTCAACCCTCTTTATTGCGTCTTCTTGCTCTAAAGATAGGGTTACGTCCTTGGAAAAGGCGTCCAACTCTTTATAGGGCATGCGGTCGGCTTTTTCTTGACTAATTATAACGAAACCTTTTTCTTTAAGCGATTTTATAGCTGAATTGCCGAATTTTTCGTTGAGTACGGAAAGAAGAACTTTGCCTTCTTCTTTAAGATAGCCTATGGCGTTTGCTTGGGCGGTAGAGCCTTTGCGAAGACTTGCGACCATTTCAACGGGGGTAAATTCGCTAGATAGACTTGCAAAGGAAATTATCTTTTTCTTTACCCTGCCACCGCGAAGTTCGGCGGGGATGAATTGGCGAAGGGCAAGCGCAAAAGGCACGTGATAACGCTCTTTTACAAACCTTGCTAAGGCTAAACATTCGGTTGAAAGAACGGGAAATTCGTCAAGACAACGGATGACTTCTTTTATCTTGCTCTCGGAAAGGTCGGACTTAGGCTTTAAGCCGATAATAAAACCTTCGAGAGTTTGCCTACCGAAAGGAACTTCGACACGACTGCCGAGCGCGTAGCGGTCTTGCTCTATTTTATAATCGAAAACCCTATCGACTTCGCCGTGCGCTACGTCGACTATTACTTCGGCAATCATAATACTTCTCCTTTGGTAAAATTCGAGTTTTTGTAGGCTCTCGTAACCTAAAACCGTTTGATTAAAAAAGCATAACTATTAAAGTTATGCTTTTTTTGCTTTGAAATGAGTTTTTGCGCTATGACGCGCTTCGGCAAAATATTAGAACTTTGCTATCGTAACCTTACCGTCCTTTATCTCTTGGGCCGCTTCAGATAAGGGTTTGTTTTTGTTAGGAAGGTCGGTAAGACCTTGGTTTTGAGCGTGGTCGATTAACTGTCTTGCTCTTTTTGACGCTACTACGCAAAGAGCGTATTTTGAGCCTACTTTTTCAGCAAGTTCGTCGATAGGTGGATTATTTATCATGATTTGATCTCCTTTTACTTTATTTGAAAACGGCAAAACTTAGCCGTATATTTTATTCGATATTTTGCACTTGCTCGCGCATCTTTTCGATTTCGTTTTTAAGCGCAAGCCCCAATCTCGTAATTTCAAGGTCGTTTGACTTTGAACAAACGGTATTGGTTTCACGGTTGAATTCCTGCATTAAAAAGTCGAGTTTTTTACCGACGTCAACCCCTTTATTGCAGATATCGCGAAGTTGAGCGACGTGGCTTTTTAGACGGGTTATCTCTTCGTCAATGTTGGACTTGTCGGCAAAGATTGCAACTTCTTGCAAAAGCCTTGTTTCGTCGAACTTAACGTCCCCTAAAATCTCTTCCATTTTGGCTTTCAGGCGGGTTTGATATTCGTCTTTTATAGACGGCGCTCTCCTTTCGATTTCGCCTACGAGTTGTTCAACCGTGCAAGCCCTTGAAAGTAAGTCTTTTTCAAGTTTGTCACCTTCGACTGCGCGCATTTCAATCAATTTATCGAGCGCACCGACAAGGGTTTGTTCTAAAACTTCGGTTAAAAAATCGTCGTCGTCAGATACCGCCATTTGCTCGGTTACGACGTCCGGACTGCGCATTAAAAAGGTAACCGAAAAATCGTTTGGAAGAGAATAGTCGCTTGCAAAATCTTGAGCGAGTTTTACGTACTGGTCGGCAAGCGACTTGTCAACGACTAAAGTCTTGCCCGATTCGTTTACGTTTTGGTAGGTAACGAAAAGTTCTACCCTGCCCCTTTTGATTTTGCGCTGAACGGTCTTACGAATAAGGTCGTCCAAGGAAACGAAGGCTCTAGGATACTTGGGAATTATATCCAAAAACCTATTGTTTACAGTTTTTATTTCAACGGTAAGGGTTATTCCGTTTTGGGAATATTCCGCTTTGCCGTAGCCCGTCATACTTTGCATATTGGCTTTTCTCCTACTTTTAACTTTGTTATTTTAACATACTTTTTTAAAAATATCAAGTATATATAGGCATTTTAAATAGAAATAAGTCTTTTAAACTCGTCTTCATCAATAATTTTTACGCCGAGTTTTTTGGCTTTGTCGAGTTTACTGCCTGCCGACTCGCCCGCCAAAACGAGCGTTGTCGCCTTGCTGACCGAACTCATAATTTCGCCACCGCGCTCTTCGATTAACTTTGAAGCCTGACTTCTCGTAAAGTCGGAAAGCGAGCCCGTCAAAACGACTTTTTCATTTGCGAAAACTCCGCTTTGAGATTTTTTCTCGATTTTTGGGGTTACACCTAGGCTCAAAAGAGTGTTGATTTCGGCTAAATTCGTAGGATTTGCAAAATAATCTACTATATCGCTTGCGATTATTTCGCCCACTTCGGGGATTTGCAAAAGCCTTTCTTTAGTCGCCTTGGAAAACTCGTCGATACCGCCGAATTCATTTGCAATATCCTTTGCGGTCTTTTTGCCGACGCCTTCAATGCCGAGCGCAAAGATAAAACTCCAAAGCGGAACGCTCTTGCTGTTTTCAATAGCGGTGAGCGTGTTTTCTACTTTTTTATCCTTAAATCCTTCGAGTTTGAAAAGGTCTTCGCTAGTTAATCGGTATAAGTCGGAAAAGTTTTTTACGCCTAACTCGTCAATAAGTTGACTTGCAGTCTTTTCAGAAAAACCCTCGATATTCATACCGTCTTTTTGGGCGAAATTGGCAAGTTTTGCGATAATTCTCGGCTTGCAATTTTCGTTACGGCAAAAGATATTTGCGCCTTCTTCTTCCAAAGGGCTACCGCATGCGGGGCAAACGGTGGGTTTTTGGACTTCCTTGCCCTGCTTGCCACCGTCCGACGCGCCTAAAATTTCGGGAATAACTTCGTTGCTGCGGCGGATGACTACTAAACTGCCTATTTTTACGTTTTTGCGCTGTACGTCGCCGTAGTTGTTTAAGGTTGCTTTTCTGACCGTTGCTCCACCGAGTTCGACGGGCTTTACTATGCCGAGCGGTGTGAGTTTGCCAGTTCTGCCAACCTGCCAAATTACGTCTTTAACTTCGGTAAGGGCTTCTTCGGCTTCAAATTTATACGCCATTGCCCACCTTGGAAATTTGTCTGTTGCGCCTAAAACTTCTCTCGTTTTTACGTCGTTTACCTTTATGACCGCGCCGTCGGTTAAAACGTCGAGAGTCTTTCTCGAAAGGTCTATTTCGTCGATCGCGCTCTTTACCTCGTCAATGGTTTTGCAAACCTTTAAAAAGTCGAACACTTTAAATCCGTTTTTTCTCAAAAATTCAAAGATTTCAAGTTGTGAGCCGAGCGAGTCGTCTTCTATATAGTTTACGTTGTAAAAAAGTATTTCGGGCTTTCTCTTTTCGGTGATTTTTGGATCGAGATTTCGTATCGCCCCTGCGACGGCGTTACGGGCGTTTTTGAGTTGCTCTTCGGCAGTTTTGTTATATTCTTCTAAAACCGAAAGGCGTATTACCGCTTCGCCTTGAACTTCGACCACGCCTTTATAGTCAATGCAAAGGGGGAAAGATTTTATCGTCAAAACCTGAGCGGTTACGTCTTCGCCGACGGTGCCGTTACCCCTTGTCGTAGCCCTTTCAAAATAGCCGTTTTTATAGGTTAAACAAATTGTAAGCCCGTCGAATTTATACTCGACGGTATACTCGGGACTGCCAACTTTACTCACTTTTTGATGGAAAGAATCGAGTTCATCAAAGGTAACCGATTTATCCAAACTGTAAAGCCTTTTTATATGCTCGTGCTTTTTGAACGCCGAAATAGGCTCACCGCCAACCCTACGGGTTGGTGAGTCCGCGTATCTCTCGCCCGTTTCGCCTTCGAGTTCGACGAGCCGAGAGTATAACTTATCGTATACGATATCTTCAACCGTGGGGTTGTCAAGCACGTAATATTCGTAAGCGTAGCGGTTGAGCGTGTCACAAAGCGAGCGCATTTCCTTTAATTTATCAGTCATCAATAATCTCCAACGGGGCAAGCCTTAACACGAGTTGTTTTATGCCTACGCCCTTAAACGCAATTGCGCCGATAGTATCGTCGCCGTTTTGCTTGATTTCGACGATAGTGCCTTCGCCGAATTTTTTATGTAAAACCTTCATACCCGTACGGAATTTTCCCGAATCGGTGTTAGATTGAGTCTTTTTAACCGTTCTTGCCGAATTGAACGAATTTGCAAACGATCCTTTGCTCGGCGAGCCGTAAGACGGCGACGAAGAAAAATCGTCAGACCCTGAATAGCCAAATGAAGAACGGCGTTCTCCGCCCTGCCTTGAAGGCGCGCCACCGCTATTATATCCACTACCGTAACCGCCTTTTGCATATCCACCGTTACCGTAGCCACCGTTATAACCACCGCCGTAACCGTTTCCGAAACCGCCGTAACCACGGATTTCACGCCTAATTCCAAGCGCTTGGCAAATATCGTCTAAAAACTCGGATTGGCAAGTTTCCTTTCTCGAACCATACAAAAATCTACTTCTCGATCTCGTAAGGTAAAGCCTTTCTCTCGCTCTCGTGATAGCAACGTACATAAGACGGCGTTCTTCTTCAAGTTCGTCGGGCTCGTCCATCGCGCTGTTGAGCGGAAAAATATCCATATCAAGACCGCAAATGAAAACGGCGGGGAATTCAAGTCCCTTTACCGAGTGAACGGTTGCAAGCGTTACGCACTCGCTCTCGTTGATGTCGTCGGTATCGGAACTCAAAGTGATTGAGTTTAAATATTCGGATAGAGTTGCCGTGGGGTTGAGCCTTTGGAAATCGGCAACCGAACTCCTAAATTCGTCGACGTTTCTCCTTTTATCTTCACTCTCCGACGAGTCGTCGTCAAAGCAGGACATAAAGCCCGAATCTTTGATAACTTTATCTACTAAATCGACGAGTGATAAATTCTCTTTTTCTATAATAAGTTGGCGTATAAGTTCTTTAAAGCCACCAATTTTATTTTTTGCGCCTGAATTTAAGTTGAGTAAATCGTAGTCGAAAACGCTATCGAAAACCGAAAAACCGTTTGAGTCGGCGTAGCGAATAATCTCTTCGATAGACTTGTTACCTATACCCCTTTTGGGCACGTTGATAACTCTTAAAACGGCTTCGTTGTCAAGCGGATTGCAAAGTATTCTCAAATATGCGGTTATATCTTTTATTTCCTTTCTTTCAAAGAATTTAAAACCGCCGTAAACCTTGCACGGTATACCGTATTTGATAAACTCTTGCTCGTATGAACGGGTAAGGGCGTTTATACGCATAAGCACGGCAAAATCAGAATATTTATACCCCCTATCGACTAGATTTTTAATCATAATCGCCGTATATTGGGCTTCTTCCGACTCTTCGTTGGCAATATAGACTTCGGGTTTTACGCCGTCGTCGTTATCCGTCCAAAGGGTTTTCTTTCTTCTGTTTTCGTTTTTTGCAATAACGGCGTTGGCAAGGTTTAAAATGTTTTTGGTAGAACGGTAGTTGCGTTGAAGTTTATAGACCTTTGCAGTCTTAAATTCCTTGTCGAAATCTAAAATATTGCCTATTTCCGCCCCACGCCAACCGTAAATGCTCTGGTCGTCGTCGCCAACTACGAAAAGATTGTTGTGGTAAGAAGATAGAAGTTTAACTATATTGTACTGAACGAAGTTGGTGTCTTGAAACTCGTCTACGTGGACGTAGGCAAAACGCTTTGAAAATTTTAAAAGCGAAGACGGATGCTCTGCTAAAAGATGGTAGGTTTTTATGAGTAAGTCGTCAAAGTCAAAGGCGTTTGAACGGCGGAGTTCCAACTCGTACTCTTCAATTATTCGCACGTAATCGTTTAAGTCCCTTACGTAAAAACACTCTTTTGTAAACTCGTCGATAGACATATCTCTGTTCTTAATTTTAGATATGAAATTTTTGACGTTTTTCATATATTTATCCGTTTCAAGACCGAGCGAAGTTATAATTCTCTTTAAAACTTTTTCCTTGTCCGTTTCAGAATAAATTGAGAAATTGGTGCTATAGCCCAACTTATCCGCGTCGCTACGAAGAATTCTTACGCACATTGAGTGAATAGTACACACCCACATTTGCTCAACGTCGCCTACCATTTTTTCAAGCCTTTCCTTCATTTCGTTGGCGGCTTTGTTGGTGAACGTTATGGCTAAAATGTTGTACGGCGAAACGCCCATATCGTGTACGAGATGGGCAATACGGCTAGTTAAGACTCTCGTTTTTCCGCTACCTGCGCCTGCGATAACTAACACCGCGCCTTGAGTGTCAAAAACGGGAAGCCTTTGGTCTTCGTTTAAAGTTTGAATAAAATCAAGCATAATCTACCTCGTATAACATTGTAACACTAAACGAGATTTTTTTCAACTTATTTTATAACTTAAATAATATAATTATTTACTTTTTTAAATGGTCTATCTTTCATCTTACATGATAATAGGGAGGAGCAAGCCCCTCCCCTACGCGGTATGATTTTATTTTTCGACTTAAAGGGTAACGATTAGGAGTAAGTCGCTCCCCTACGCTGTATGATTTTATTTTTCGACTTAAAGGGTAACGATTAGGAGTAAGTCGCTCCCCCACACGGTATGGTTTTGTTTACCAACTTAAAACGTAGCAACGTTAAAACCCCCGCGACAAAGCACGGGGGTTTTAAAGTTATGTGTTTGTATAAAAAATTGAGTTAATCGACTTATAGACTAACTTTTAGCCTTCATTAGGCGTTTCGTCAGTAGGTTGACTTTCGGCGGGTTGCTCTACTTTATCGTCGCCATCGGGAAGAATCGGGTTGCCGTCTTCGTCAAATTCGCCTTCTTCTTCGTCTTCATGTGGAGCGATTGCGATAGTTGCGATTTGCGAGCCGTTGAGCTTCATAACCTTTACGCCTTGAGTATCTCTGCCGATAAGCGAAATTTCGTTTACTTGAGTTCTGATTGCGACGCCTGCGTCAGAAATCATCATTACGTCTTCGTCTTCATTTACGGGTTTAATACCAACTAAGTAGCCCGTTTTATCGTTGAATACACCTGCTTTAATACCTTTACCCGCTCTAGATTGAAGCCTATATTCGTCGATAGAACTTCTCTTGCCGTAACCGTTTGAAGAAACAGTTATTACGGTGTCGGTGGGGTGAATTACTTGCATGTCGATAACGTAGTCGCCGTCGTTTAAATCCATAGACCTTACGCCTTGAGTATCTCTACCCATTGCTCTTACGTCGTTTTCGCTAAATCTAATACACTTACCTTCGTGCGAGCCTACTAAAATTTCGTTAGTGCCGTCGGTGAGTTGAACGGAAATGAGTTCGTCACCGGGAAGAAGGCTTATAGCAATTTTACCGCCCTTTCTTATAGAGTTAAACTCTCTAAGAGAAGTCTTTTTGATAAGACCGAACTTGGTTGCCATCATGATATAGCCTAAATCTTCGGCTTGGATATCCGTTTCAGCCTGAGCGTCCGTTTGAACTTCGGTTTCTTGAACTGTTTCACCGTCTTCAACGTTTTCAACCTTGTCGGTAACCAATTCCTTTCTCGGAATAACGGCGGTTATTCTCTCTTCTTTTTCAACTTGAATAAGGTTTACTATTGCTCTGCCTCTTGCAACTCTTTGCGCTTCGGGAACTTCGTAGCCTTTGATCCTATAAACTTTACCGAAAGAACTGAAGAAGAGCAAGTCGTCGTGAGTTGAACATACGAACATAGTTTCGACGAAGTCTTCGTCTTTTGTTTTGTGAGCGGTAAGTCCGCGACCGCCACGGCGTTGAGCCTTCCACTCTTTTACGGGGATTCTCTTGACGTAGCCTTGGTGAGTCATTGAAATAATAATGTCTTCCCTTTCGATAAGGTCTGCTTCGCCAAGGGCTGCGTAATCGGTAGAAATCTCAGTTTTTCTCGGCGACGGGAATCTATTTTTAACGTCTTCTAAATCGTTTCTTACGATTGCCTTTACTCTTTCAGGTTTTTCTAAGATATCGGTAAGGTCCGCAATGGTCTCTTCTAAAACGCGAAGTTCTTCTTCAAGTTTTTCAACTTCCATAGAAGTAAGCCTTTGAAGACGCATTTCAAGTATTGCGTGCGCTTGCTTTTCGTCGAGCATAAATGCGCCTATAAGTTGATTAGTAGCGTCTTCTCTATCTTTACTGCGCTTGATTATTGCAATTACTTCGTCGATATTTGCAAGGGCTTTTACAAGACCTCTTACGATATGCGCTCTCTCTTTGGTCTTATTTAAGTCGTATTTAGTACGCCTTTCGATAACGTCCATTTGGTGGGTTACGTAATGCTCTAAAATCTCTTTTATGTTGAGAACCTTAGGATCAGTACCGACCAACGCGAGTAAGATTATACCGCCCGAAGTTTGAAGGTTGGTTTGTTTGTATAAAGTATTTAAAACTACTTGAGCGTTTGCGTCTTTTTTAACTTCGATAACGATTCTCATACCCTGTCTATCCGACTCGTCGTTGACGTTTGAAATGCCTTCAAGACGCTTGTTTCTTACGTAGTCTGCAATCGTTTCGATAAGTTTTTGCTTGTTTACTTGGTAAGGAAGTTCGGTAACGATTATTCTCTCTCTCGTGCCGTTGTTAAACTCTTCGATCTCACACTTAGCGCGAAGAATTATGTTACCCCTACCCGTGCGGTAAGCGTTTCTTATACCGCTTCTGCCCATTATTATACCACCCGTCGGGAAATCGGGCGCGGGAATATATTTTAAGAGTTCGTCGATAGTTATTTCGGGGTTGTCCAAAAGGGCTATCGTTCCGTCTATTACTTCGCCGAGATTGTGGGGTGGGATATTAGTTGCCATACCTACCGCAATGCCGTCCGCGCCGTTTACCAAAAGGTTGGGGTATCTTGCAGGAAGGACGACTGGTTGCATTCTCGTATCGTCGAAGTTTGGATAAAAATCAACCGTTTCCTTGTCAATTTCACGAAGCATTTCAAGAGCCATTTTGCTCATTCGCGCTTCGGTGTACCTGTACGCTGCGGCAGGGTCGCCGTCGACCGAGCCGAAGTTGCCGTGTCCGTCAACTAGCGGAACGTTGATTGAAAAGTCTTGAGCAAGTCTAACTAAAGCGTCGTAAACCGAACTGTCGCCGTGGGGGTGATATTTACCAAGCACGTCACCGACGATGGTAGCGCATTTTTTGTAGGCTTTATCGGGGGTTAAGCCGAGTTCGTTCATAGAATAGAGAATTCTTCTGTGAACGGGCTTTAAACCGTCCCTTACGTCGGGAATCGCTCTCGAACGGTTTACGCACATTGCGTAGTCAATAAAACTTTGTTTTAATTCTTTTTCGACTTCGATATTGATTATCTTAGTCATCTCGAGAGTTTTTTTAAACTCGCTGGTTAAAGCGCTGTCTAATTCTTTTTTCGCCATTTCGTTGTTCCCCCTTAAGTATCGAGTTCGCGGTTAGCGTATTTTGCGTTTTCTTCAATGAATTTCCTACGAAGTTCAGGTTCTTCACCCATCAAAAGAGTGAACTGAGCGTCGGCTGCAACGGCGTCTTCAATCGTAACTTTACGCAAAGTTCTCGTTGCGGGATTCATAGTAGTGTCCCAAAGTTGTTCTTTGTCCATTTCGCCAAGACCTTTGTAGCGTTGAATATCACAACGGGGATTTTCCGCGCAGAAGGCTTCTTTGTCGGCGTCGTTATAGAAATAGTAGTCAACCTTGTTTTTAGTCGCCTTATAAAGCGGGGGTTGAGCGATATAAACGTGGCCTTGCTCTACGAGCGGACGCATATATCTAAAGAAGAAGGTGAGCAAAAGTATTCTAATATGCGAGCCGTCGACGTCCGCGTCGGTCATACATATTACTCTGTCGTAACGAATTTTAGTAACGTCGAACTCTTCGAGCATTCCGCCGCCGAAAGCGGTTATCATAGCCTTGATTTCGTCGTTTTCTAAAACTCTGTGCATTCTCGTCTTTTCGACGTTTAATATCTTACCACGAAGGGGTAAAATTGCTTGGAATCGCCTATCTCTACCCTGTTTTGCAGTACCGCCTGCCGAATCGCCTTCGACGAGATAGATTTCGCAAAGTTCAGGGTTCTTTTCCGAACAGTCGGCAAGTTTGCCGGGAAGAGCCATTGACTCGAAAGCAGTCTTTCTCGTTGCTTCACGAGCCTTTCTAGCCGCCTCACGCGCCCTTTTTGCCATAAGACATTTATTTAAAACTTCTTTAGTAAAAGCGGGATTTTCTTCAATGTAAGTGCCGAAGCCTTCAGTCATAGTCCTTTGTACTAAACCGCGCATTTCGCTGTTGCCGAGTTTAGTTTTGGTTTGACCTTCAAATTGTGGCTCGGGAAGTTTAACCGAAATAACCGCCGTAAGACCTTCACGCACGTCTTCACCCGTGAGTTTGTCTTCGTCTTTTATAACGTTCAACTTTTTGCCCGCGTCGTTTATGAGTTTTGAAAGTGAGAATTTAAAACCGTCGATATGAGTACCGCCTTCTTTGGTGTTTACGTTGTTTGCAAAGGCGATAATATTTTCGTTATAGCCGTCGTTATACTGCATTGCAATTTCAACCGACGAGCCTTCGAACTTTTGTTCAAAGTATAAAACTTCGCTGACGGGGTTTTTGTTGGTGTTAAGATACTCTACGTACTCGATAATACCACCGTTGTATAAAAGTTCTTCCCTGTTTTCTTGACCTTGACGCTTGTCTTCGATAACCACTCTAAGACCTTTATTTAAAAAGGCGAAGTCGCGAAGAGAACTCCTTATCGTTTCGTAGTTAAAAACGGTCGTTTCAAAGATTTCGTAGTCGGGTTTAAAGGTAATTCTCGTACCCGTAGCAGACGAATCGCCTACGACTTTAAGCGGAAAACGGGGAACGCCCCTATCGTACTCCTGACGGAAATGCTTGCCGTTTTGGAATACGTCGACGGACGCTTCTTCGGAAAGAGCGTTTACAGCCTTTAAACCAACGCCGTGAAGGCCCGAAGAAACCATATAACCGCCACCGCCGAACTTACCGCCTGCGTTGGGCTTGGTCATAACGACTTCTACCGTGGAAACGCCTTCCTTTTCGTGTATGCCGGTGGGAATACCGCGACCGTTATCCATAACCGAACAAGAACCGTCTTCGTTGATGGTTACGGTGATAGTATCACAATAGCCCGCAAGCGCTTCGTCTACGGAATTGTCTACTATTTCTTTTACAAGGTGATGAAGTCCCCTTGAATCGGTCGACGCGATATACATACCCGGTCTTTTTCTGATATGTTCAAGACCTTCGAGAACCTGTATTTGGTCCGCACCGTAATTGCTTGCAACTTTGTTATCGTTTTCCATTGCTCTCTCCTTATTAAATAGTTACTTATATAATAATAGATATATACTTATTATAAACTATTACTAAAAATAAGTAAAGCGTTTTTTAAAAAAAATCGACGGAAAAATTAAATTTCCGCCGTTTTTTAAAAATTATATAATTTTTAAGAGTGTTTTAGGTAGAGAACTTCGCTCACCGCTTAAATAAATGGTGATTATTAAATCTTTTCGATAAGTTTTTTGTTGTAGATAGCGTCGCCCACGCACGCCTTGTGGCGCTCGCAACTTTTGATTGCAGTCGGCTTTGCGATTAAGACGTAATCTTCGTCGCCAAGGTACTTCATATAGGCAAGATTTGCCCTTAAATAGGCGAGCGAGTCTTCTTCGCAAAAAGATAACACTTCTTTATATTCGTCAATTTTAGCCGTGTTTCCGTCGATTATAAACTTATAAAGCATTTCACAGTAAATTTCGTTGTCGGCAAAGTCTTCGCCTTCCAAAACGCCCGTTATCGCCGTTGCGGTAGTTTCGTCGCCGAGTTCTATCGCCCGCCTTAAAGCGTAGGTTAAAATGGGCAGTTTAAAGTTTTGGGACACGTTACCAGCCGTTGCGAAATAGCCTTTGGGGATATCCGCGTAAGTCTTGCCTTCAAAAAGGGCTTTTTGTATACTGAACAAATTTTCAACGGATTGCCTTTCGTTTTCAGATTTAAGCCTAAAAAGCGCCGAGCCATCGTTTTCGGGATGAAACCAAGGGATGAGATTGATGAGCAAGGCGTATATCGAATAGGGCGCAAAGGAAAAAATTAAAGAAATTATCGGACTTGCCTCACCGAAAACGCCAAAAAGCGCCAAGACGAGAAAGGCGTTTAACACCGTTGCGACGAGAAAATTACCCCATAGACCGCCTTTTAGCGATTTTGCGTAAGATTCGGCGTAATCTCTCTCGGTTTTTGGATAAAACCTTATTTCGCCAAGATGCTCGCCAAAGAGCGAAACGATAAACTTCTTTTTGCCGAACTTGTCCACCGTAAAACACGAAAAACTAAAGTAATACACTTCAAAACCGTTTGCAACCGCCCCTAGATAATGCCCAAATTCGTGAAAAAGCGCGGTCAGTTGCACCGTCAAAAAGACGGACGGTATTAAAAGCAAGGCGTAAAGGGGATGCAGTTTAGTAAAATACGCTATTGCGCCCATACCTAAAACCGTCAAAATTAGCATAAAAATACTAATTGGCAGTTGCCATTTGAAATTTTTAGTCGTTTCCATATCCTTCACCAAAAACCTTCTTTTTAAGATAGCCGACTAAATTATCGTTCGTACTGACGGTAATTTGAGAAATATTGAAGGTTTCCATTATTTTTTCGAGCAAAAGCGCTCCGCCGAATATCACTTCGGCTCGCTTTTCGTTTAAATACAATTTTTCCACTCTTTCATCTGGGGTAAGCGCGCCGATTTTTTTGCGCAAACTTTTCATTTTTTCAAGGGTGATCACTCTTCCGTTAATCAATTCGTCGTCGTATTTTTCAAGCCCCGTATCAATGAAAGCAAGGGTGTTAGCAGTACCGCCAACCGCGCAATAATCGATATATTGGGGCACTTTTCCGTATTCGGGCAAGTTTTTTACTATTTTTTCTTCAAGTAAATTTAAGTCTTGTCTGCAAGACTCGAAGAGCCTTACCGCGCCGAGCGGTAAAGAATGCGAATAAACCACTTTTCCGCCGTTTGCAACGACTATTTCGGCGCTAGCGCCACCGACGTCGATTACTCCGCCGTCACCGCCGTTTAACGCCCCTAAAAGACCTATTTCGCCCTCGACCGCACCGCTCACGACGTCAAGGTCAAGCCCCGTTTGTTCTTTGACTGCAATTGCAAAGTCTTTACCGTTTTTAGCGCTCCTAACCGCTTCGGTCGCAAAGGGTAACACTTCGTCCGCACCAAGGGCTATAAGTTGAAAAACGAGCCTTTTAAAGGCGTTTAAAGTCCTTTCAAAAGCGTTTTGGCTAATCTTGCCGTCGGTAAAAAGACCTTCGCCAAGACGCGTCGTTACGGTCGTTTTAAATAAAACTTTTCCGCCCGAGTACAAAATTGCGCGGACGGAATTTGAGCCGACGTCTATAACGCCGTATTTTTTATCGTTAATCATCGTTATCTTTGTCTTTTTTGCCGACGTAACCGAGTTGACGGGCGCGTTCTTCAATCTTCCACTCTTCCCGCCAAAGTTCTACGTCGTTAGACGCGTTTTCAATTTCCTGTTCAAGCCTTAGAATTTCGGTTTCAAGTTCGGCTTTGCGATTTTCCCTTACTATTATCGCTATCACTTGATACGCGAGTATTACGACTAGCGCGAAAAGAGTTATTACCGCTATTGCCGTAGCCCCTATCATTAAGTTTTTCTTTTTGTTTTCGGTCACGACGTTTCCTCCGAATAAAACTTATAGTTTTATTATACACCGTTTGACTAAATTTTGCAAGCAATTTATGAAAACTTATACAGTAAAGCAAAAAACCTAGAAAAACGCCCAAAAACATATAGGCTCTAAAATCGGGAAAAAGAAAAATTTCGCTCAATTTAAAATAGAGCGCAGTCGGCACGATAAAAAAGCAAAAATCTATCGCTTGCTTTATAAAATCGCGCTTGAAAAACAACTTGATAAAATAATAAATTTCGTAGATAAAACCTGAAATTACGCCTATAAAAAGACACTCGGCAAAATAATAGATTTGATTTTGAGAAACGAACATTATTTAAAGAGATTTTTGACCGAGCCGAAGGGTTTTGCGCCGTATTTTACCGAGTTTATTAAACCGCCGATTTTTAATTCGCCCGTTTGCTTATTAAAGGCGGTTATCTTTAAATTTTCGCCGTAGACTACCGTTTTTTCACCCGAATTTATTATAAAGCGAATTTCTCGCTCGTTAAATGCGATCACGTCGACGACCGCCGTTGCCATTAATCCTTGCCCGTATTCTATTTGCAAACCGTGATTTTTACCGTTTTCCATAAAAAAATCGCTCCTGCATAATTTTATGCCGAGCGATTTGACAATATAACGCTTTAATCTTTTTTGCTATTCCAACTTTTGATCTCCATCCTTAATCCACCCGATTTTGCGGAATATTTCACTACAAACGAAACTGATTAGAGCGGGAAGAACGAAAAGTAAAAGGACTATTCCTAAAATCATAACCCAAGGCGCTAAAGTAGCGCTCGCTTCAATCGCGCCGAAAACGCCGACGAGTCCGCTCGTGCCCATACCACCGCCTGCCGCCGTGCATTTAAGACCGAAAACGCAGGTTGAAATAGGGCCTAAAATTGCGCTTGCGATTATTTCTGGAAGCATTATTATAGGTTTTTTCATGATATTTGGAATTTGCAACATGCTAGTGCCTATGCCTTGTGAAATAAGCCCCGAAACGCCGTTTTCTCTAAAAGATGCGACCGCAAAGCCTATCATGTGGCAAGAACACCCTACCACCGCCGCGCCACCAGCCAAGAGCATGGCGTCGGTTGAAACGTTGCTTGCGACGGAAATCCAAATTGCCGCCGAAGACGTGGGCATTGTCAAGAGAATACCCATTACGACCGAAATTATTATACCCATAAAGAAGGGGGCTACTTCGGTCGCGTATGAAATTAAATAACCGAGTTGGTCGACTACCCAAATGAACGGCGCTGCAAGGAATATACCTATGAAACACAATAAAAGCGCGCCGATAGGTATTAAAATTATGTCGAGTTTGGTTTTGCCCGCGTAAAATTTAACGATTTCAAGGACGAGAATCGTAACGACGAACGCTCCGATAGGGTTGCCCGGCGCGCCGAGAGCGAGCGAAGTTATCGGCGCGGTTACCTTTGGGAACATTGCCCCCATAAACGAGCCGAATAAAAGTTTGTCCGCAAACGCGCCTACCATACCTGCAACGCCCGCCGAAAACATAGTGAGTTTATCCGTTTTTAAAGCGTAGGCTATACCGACGCCTATCCCTGCGCCCATCAGCGATTTTGCAAAATTACCTATTGCGTTTAAGGTTGAGCCAAAAAAATTATCAACCCCTATCCACTTTGCAAGAAGTTGCAAAATAGTGCCTGCAATTAGGGTGCAGAAAAGCCCTTGCGCCATACCCGAAAAGGCGTCTATAAACCACCTTTTGCAAATTTCTTTAACCTTTTCGAAAAACTTCATTTTTAGATCTCCTTGATTAAAACGAGTTTATTATCGACTAAATCGCATGAAGTTAAGTAGTACTCAACGCCGTTTTTAACGACTTTTAAATCCGCCCTACTATCTTTGCCGTGCAAATGCCCGTAAATAACCTTTTTCACCCCGTAACTTTCAAAAAGTTGAGTAAAAAGCGACTCTTCACGGCGGACGTTAAAGGGTGGATAATGAATTAAACAGTAAATTTCGTCGCCGTCCTGCTTGATTTTTTCAGCGCTTTTTAAAGCAAGACGCAACCTTTCGACTTCCCTTAAATAAATCTTACGGTCTTGCTCTTTAAAGTCGGGCGAACCTTCAACGCACCACGCTCTAGACCCGCACACGATAACGTTGCCAAACTTTAAACCGTCGTTTTGCAGGGCGTAAAAATCTTTGGGAAGCCCTGCCCTTACCTTTGAAATACTCTTCCACCAATAATCGTGATTTCCGCGTACGATAACCTTTTTACCAGGAAGATTTTCAAGCGAAAAGATATCGACGAGAGCCTCGGGTAAATCCATTGCCCAACTTATATCTCCACCGATTAAAACGACGTCGTCATCACCGACTTTAGATATCCAATCGGCTTTGATCTTGTCCATATAATCAACCCATTTTGCGCCGAATATATCCATCGGCTTTGAGTTGGCGTTGCTCATATGTAGGTCGCTTATAGCAAAAATCTTCATCAATATCCCCTTTAGTGGTCTACACGATTTTATTTTAGCACAATTAAAAGCCTTTTACAAGCGTTTTTACTACTTGTAGTAAAAAAACTAAAATTTTTCAAAATAACACAATCGGCGGTAAAAGTAAGCAAAAGCGCTTAATTTTACCGCCGAAATAAACCGTTATTTTACAATAAGTCTGCCTATAAGTCGATTTTTGGCATTTATGTAGTTAAATTTAACCGTTGCCGGGATATATCGGCAAATCGAAAAAGCCCGAGCAAACGTCTTGCGCGTATTCTTGACATTGCGGAATAACGGCATATCCGTAAGACGGAACTAAAAGTTCGACCGTCATAACGACTTTCATTATTATAGTTACGCAACCCGATACGGTAAAAGACGGGGTTTCGCCGTCGACGTATACTCCGTCGGGCGCAACGACCGAAACGACTGCAATTACGTCGTAAGGAATAATAGACGGCTCGGGAATATACATTATAATATCTTGATTAAAACTCATAGTCGAAGTCGCTCTACCCGGCACGCCGTTGGCGTCGGTATACAAAACTTCGATGGGAACGGTAACCGTCGCCTGTACTCTTGCAAAACGCTGTCTATCGGGAAGTCTATCAACTTGAAGGTCGGTAACCGTACCTTGGCTAGTCGTACTTCTCGCGCTTACGAAAGTTAGCGGAAGGGCGGGATTTGCAGGCGTAAAATCGGCGAGCGGAATATTTATTCCGTCGACTTGCATTTGTCTAATGCAAGCATCGAAAACCTTTTGAGCCTGTATACAAACCTTTTCGCACAGTCCGTTTACGGGATTGCCCGTTATTCTACCCGGACATCTGTCCGTTGGATTGTTTGTAAAGAAAGACATATCTTAACCTCCTTTTTAAGTTCTCATTTTAATATATGCAAAAAGGCGGTCAAAATGTACTTGGTAAAAATTTTACCCTTTCATTATAAATAAAAAAAGGTTGAAGATATTTAATTGAAATAATATCTTTCGCTAAGAAAAAAACTAAAATAAAGGCTAAGAAAATGGCGTTATAAGAGCAAATAAAAAACGACTCACACGGCAAAAACTGCCCTATAAGTCGTTTATTAGCGTTTTTAGAATTTTAAACCACGATTTAAAATCTCTTTTTGAAGGCTGACAAAATCTTCAGTCGTCAGAGTTTCACCCCTAACTAAAACGTCGCCTTTTACGGCTAAAACTATTTGTTCAGCCGTTTTTCTGTCCGTTTTAAAAGCCATCATTAAGTTGTTGACGAGAGTTTTTCTTCTACTTAAAAAGGCGCACCTTACCCCCGCTTTATAAGCCGAGAGATTTTCTATGGGGTACTTATCCTTTATCATGGTTATTTTAACCACTGCCGAATCGACGTTTGGCGCGGGATAGAACATCTTTCTATCAATTCGCATAATTTTATCGGCGTTTCCTACCGCGTCGACCGAAGCCGTGATAGCGCCGTACTCACTACTGCCCGCTTTGGCGCAAAGCCTATCGGCAACTTCTTCTTGCACGGTGACGGTTATTCCGTCTACTTTATCGCTCTCTTCGATAAACTTCATTAAAATTGGTGTCGTTATGTAATATGGCAGGTTTGCAACGACCGAAAATCTACCGCCTATCATACTTTCAATCTCTTCGGTCGGCATTTTCATTACGTCTTTAAAAATTATTTCGACGTTGTTAAGCCCTGCAAGCGTTTCCTTTAAAACGGGCTCTAAATTGCGGTCGATTTCAAAACCGATAACCCTTTTCGCTTTTTCGGCAATGACTCTAGTGAGCGTTCCGCCACCGACGCCAATTTCAACTACAACGTCCTTTTCGGTAATGCCCGCCTTGTCGACGATAGAACGCAAAAGATTGGTATCGGTCAAAAAGTTTTGCCCAAACCTTTTATTAAAATGAAATCCGTTTTTTATAAGAACTTCTTTAAGTTGCATTTTAGCACCTACCGTTTTTACTAGTCGTCAAAACCGACTTAAATTTGAGTTGTAATTACACGCCGAAAAGCGCCTTTGCGTTTGAGCGAATTATATCCTGCATTTGCTCTTTTTCAAACCCTAAAATTTCCGCCATTTTGTCGGCGACGAAAACTACCTTAGACGAATCGTTCACCTGCCCCCTATAAGGGTGAGGCGTTAAATACGGCGCGTCCGTTTCGGTTAAGAGCCTATCTTTTGAAATAGACTTAATTATTTCGTCCTTTTTGGCGTTCTTAAAAGTGATAACTCCGCCAAAGGAAAAATATCCGCCTAAATCTTGATAAACCTTTGCAGTTTCAGCGTTCTCGCTAAAACAATGCATCAAAAACCCGTGTTTTAGCAAACTCTTTCTGTCCTTTAAAAAAGCGACCGTTTTTGCGCTTGCGTCCCTTGAGTGAACGACGAAAGGCCGTTTTAAATGATCGGCAATTTCCATTTGCTTTTCAAAGGCGTAAATTTGCTCTTGCTCGGTTGATTTGTTCCAGTAAAAGTCAAACCCTATCTCGCCTACCGCAAGGCATTTTTTGTGACTTGCAAGGCTAATAAGTTGGTCTATAGATTGATTATCGAGTGTTTTTGCTTCGTCGGGATGAACTCCTGCCGAAAAGAACATATCGCAATAGCGCTCGCTTTGCTCTTTAACCGCAATTGACGACGGAATATCGTAACCCGAGTTGATTACGAGTCCAACGCCTGCGCTTTGATAGGCTTCGACTAGTTTTTCAATTTGCCCACCATACTTTGAATCGGCAAGGTGAGCGTGGACGTCGATATACATTAGCCGACGTCTGCTCCGTCGGGAAGAGACGGATCTTCGGGGGCGATAAGTTTAACCTTTCCGTCTTTTTCAGCGCACAAAATCATGCCTTGGCTTTCAACACCACAGAGTTTTGCAGGCTTTAAGTTGTAGACGAAAACGACCTTTTTGCCTACCATTTCTTCGGGGGTATAGTACTCGGCAAGTCCGCTAGCAACTATTCTTTCTTCGTCGCCTACTTTTAACGTTACTTTTAATAATTTTTTAGACTTTGCAATTTTTTCACACGCAGTTACGACTGCCGTTTTAAGTTGAACTTTTGCAAATTCGTCAATGGTTATTTCGGGTAATTTTTCCACTTGTTTAGTCTCCTTTGGCGCATATTTTTTGGCGATTTCTTCGGCTTTTTTCAAAACTTCGTTTACGTCGAGTCTTGCAAAAATAACCTTAGGATCGCTCGTTACGACGGTTTTATCGGGGTAAAGCCCAAATTCGCCGAGTTTATCGTAATCTCTAATTTGAGTGTTTAATTCCGCTAAAACTTCGGCGCTAGTCCTTGGCATAAAGGGTTCGAGCATGCTTGCGCACATAGTGATAACTTCAGTTAAGTTATACATAACTTCTTTAAGTCTTGGCAAAGTTTCTTCCGTCTTTGCAAGTACCCAAGGCGCGGTTTCGTCAATGTATTTGTTTGCCCTGCGAAGAAGAGTGAATACGCGACCTATTGCGTCGGATATTTTACAATCGTCCATACTAGCGCAAACCTTCGTATAAGTCGATTTTGCAAGGTTTTTAAGGTCTTCATCGACGTCTTCAACGACACCGCTTCTCTCGACTACGCCACCGAAATATTTATTGGACATAGAGATAGTTCTCTTGACTAAATTACCGTAGACGTTTGCGAGTTCCGCATTGATTTTTTCAGTCATCATAGCCCAAGAAACGAGCCCGTCGTTATCAAAGGGCATGCCTTCTAAAACGTAATATCTAACCGCATCTACGCCGAAAACCGAAGTTAAATCGTCCGCGTAGAGAACGTTGCCTTTGGACTTGGACATCTTTCCACCTTCTTGCAAAAGCCACGGATGGCCAAAAACTTGTTTTGGCAACGGCTCGCCCATTGCCATAAGGAAAATAGGCCAATAGATAGTGTGGAATCTTATGATATCCTTGCCGATAACGTGCACGTCCGCCGGCCACAATTTTTTGTAAAGGTCGCCGTGGTTGCCGTCGGCGTCGAAACCGATACCCGTAATATAGTTGGTGAGCGCGTCAAGCCAAACGTAGACCACGTGTTTACTGTCAAAATCAACGGGAATACCCCACTTAAACGACGTCCTTGAAACGCACAAGTCTTGAAGACCGGGAAGAAGGAAATTGTTCATCATTTCGTTTTTTCTTGAAACGGGAACGATAAAGTCGGGGTTTTGATTTATATGGTCGATAAGCCTTTGAGCGTACTTGCTCATTTTGAAAAAGTAGGCTTCTTCATGGGCTTTTTTGACTTCTCTACCGCAGTCGGGACACTTGCCGTCAACTAATTGACTCTCCGTCCAAAAAGACTCGCAGGGGGTGCAGTACCAACCTTCGTACGCGCCTTTGTAAATATCGCCTTGCTCGTAGAATTTTTTGAAGATTTTTTGGACTTGCTTTTCGTGATCTTCGTCGGTAGTCCTTATAAACTTGTCGTAAGATACGTCCATAGTATTCCAAACGTCTTTAATGACGCTAGACACTTCGTCGACGTATTGCTTGGGCGTTTTGCCTGCAAGTTTTGCCTTTTCTTCAATTTTTTGACCGTGCTCGTCAGTACCCGTTTGGAAAAAGACGTCGTAGCCCTGCCTTCTTTTAAATCTTGCCATTGCGTCGGCTAAAATTGCTTCGTAAGTGTTGCCGATATGGGGTTTTGAAGACGTGTAGGCTATAGCCGTGGTAATATAGTATTTTTCTTTCATAATCTTCTCCTGTCAAGGAAATGTAAATTTATTGTATTTATTATACAATAAAACCTTAAAAAAGTAAAACATAAATGAGCATTTTTAGACATAACTTAAAATATGAATGCAATTTTTTCAATCGTTTTTATCATATCGCTAATAATTTTTACCTATTTTAATCCCGACGGCGCTCTATCGGCAATTTTGAGCGGTGGCAGTAAGGGCGTAGCGCTTGCCATAAATTTGCTTGCGGTGTACTCAGTTTGGTCGGGAATTTTACAAGTTGCCGAAGACGCGGGGCTTACCCAAAAACTATCAAAACTTCTAAAACCGCTCGTAAAACGACTTTTTAAAACGAACGACGAAAATTTACAAAGGGATATTTCGGTAAATTTGAGCGCAAATTTGTTAGGAATGGGCGGTATTGCAACACCGCTCGGCATTTTAGCAACCCAAAAACTGACTGATAGCGGCAACCACGACGGGGCGTGTTTACTATTCGTTTTAGCGGCGACTAGCATACAAATTTTGCCTACGACGGTCGTTGCGCTTAGACAAACTTTTAATTCAACTTCCCCTTTCGATATATTTTTGCCCAGCCTTTTAGCAACTGCGTTTTCAACTTTAATCGGCGTTACGCTATGTATTATAACGAATAAAAGGACTAGCAAAAAATGAAGTTTTTATCCTTGATTTTACCTTTATTGCTATTATCTTTATTTGTGTATGCAACCTTTAAAAAAGTTAAGGTTTACGACGGATTCGCAGTTGGCGCAAGCAAGGGGCTTGAAACGGTTTTTAGCATTTTACCCTACCTTGTAACCGTTTTCGTTTTTACCGAATTGTTTACCCAAAGCGGTATTTCGCAGTTTATTATCAATCTCATAACCCCTATTTTAAAACTTTTGGGAATACCGCCCGAGATTGCGCCACTCGTACTGCTTAAACCCTTTTCGGGTAGCGGTAGCCTTGCAATTTTAACGCAAATTTTTACTGATTTTGGCGTTGATTCCTACGTTTCGAGATGCGCTTGCGCCGTTTTCGGCTCGTCCGAAACGATATTTTACGTTTCGGCGGTGTATTTTTCAAAAAGCAAAGAAAAAAGGCTGACGCGCCCGATTTTGATATCGATTGCATCAACCTTAATTTCTACCGTTTTTGCTTGTTTGATTTGCAAATTTATTTAATTATTCTTCAGTTTTAATTTGATTTTCGACTTCTTCCGCAGAATTTTCATTGTCGCCGTTAGTCTCTTCGACTTTTTTGTCCGCCAATTTTTCGCTATCGCCGTGCTTTACGAATAGCATAGTTACGAAAGCGAGCGCCGAGAAAAAGGTTGCGTAATAGAAAAGCGGACTCATATTGCCGACGATATCCATTATTACACCCGACAAAATGGGGGTTAAAATTTGCGCCGCCATACTTGCCGTGTAATAATAACCCGTGTATTTGCCGACGTTACTACCGCTGGCGAGTTCAACTACCATCGGGAAGGAGTTTACGTTTATCGTTGCCCAACCGAGCCCCGCTAAGATAAATAGAATATCTACGACTATCGAAGGCGAGTTTGCATCCATGAAAGTCGCTCCGCCAAAGGCTACGGTAAGCATTGTAACGCCGATTAAAATACTGGCTTTTCTGCCAATTTTTTTAGCGAGAAGTCCAACGGGCACGTACGCCACGATCGCCGCCGCTTGAGCGAGCAAAAGCGTCGTGTTGTAATCTTTATGTAAAACGTTAGTCGCGTAGAGCGAATACTTTGAAGTGACGGCGTTGTACGCAATATACCAAAGGGCAACCGACGCCAAAATCAAAATTAAACTTGTAAATTCAGATTTGGAAAGTTTTTTATCACCCGATAAATTTTCGGGATCGTCGGCGTCGACGTCGGTAATTAGAGCCGATTGCTTTTGCATTTCGTCCGCCCAAAGTTTTTCCTTTACGGTAAGGATAAAGATTATGAGCCCAACAACCATTAGCGCGCATACCGCAAGCACGAACCAAGTATAAGACATGTGCTGATTAAATGCCTTGCCCGTGCCAAAGACTATGCCGAGCACCAAAACGAGCATACCGCCCGCCGTGCCGAGTAAGTTTATGATTGCGTTTGCCTGCGAGCGCAAGGGTTTTACGGTTACGTCGGGCATGAGCGCAACCGCGGGCGAACGGAAGGTTGCCATTGCAAGTAGGGTTACTAAAAGCAATACGATAAACAGTATTAGCGGCGTGGGATTTTGAAGTGTTTTTTGCAATGCGAAACCGCTAATTGCGGGGGTTACTAAATTGGTATAGGCGTTGCGAGTGTCGAATTTTTCAATCTCAACTTTGTTTGCGCCGTCTAAATAATAGTACTTGCCGTCAATATTTTCAACCGTTTTATAAACGCCGTCAACGTAGGCGTAAACGGTTTCCGGTTTTGAGTGATCTTGCAAATATTCTGCGTTAATCGACTTATACCAAGACTTTACTTCTTCTTTTTCAATCTCAGTAAGGTCAGTATACGCCTTGCCTTTTACGATTTTTGAAGCGTAATCTTTAACGCCGTACTTTTCGGGCACGTCTTTATTGGTAAATGAATTATATTCGGCGTTTACAATTTTGTAATCGCCTTCAAAGACTTGCTCGTAAAAGGAGGCGCCTTCGGTTGCTTGCATTGCGGTAAGTTGAGCGTTGTCCGCAAAAGTAAGACCGAAAAAGGCAAGTACGGCGACTATCGTTCCTATTACTATATACGGCGTTCTCCTGCCGTGCTTGGTGTCCGTTTTATCAGAAAGAGCGCCAAAGAGCGGTAACAAAAATACCGCTATTATATTATCGATTGACATTACTATGCCCGATATCGATTGCGACAAACCAAATTTGTTTACGAGCATCATAGGCACGATACTGTCGTACGCTTGCCAAAAGGCGCAAATTAAGAAAAACGCAAATCCTACTAAAATCGTTCTTTTGTAATTAAGTTTCATTTTCCCTTCTCTTTTAAATAAGGCTCTACTACGACTTGTAGTAGAGCCGAATTACTTTGTTTTAATATTAAAAATGCGTGTTAATCGACTTATAGAGCCGTTTATGGTAAATATAAGAGTCTATGACAACTCTCGCATTCTACTATGTTACCACCCTTTAATCCGTTATAGGCGGTTAGCGAAAGTTCCGTACCGCAACGGCAATAAGCGTGTTTTGAAATTTCACTCGCCTCGTTTAAGACGGGGAAAATTTTATCCTGTCTGCGCTGTTTATATTTTTCCAAAATCTCGGCGTCGATTTTCTTTTCGAGAGCGACGAGTTTTTTCTTTATAGCGTCCATTTCAGGCTTTTTAGACTCTTTGAGCGCATCGTACTTAGGTCTAAATTCGGCGTATTGAGCCTTTGCCTTTTTAGTGTCCGCTTTGAGTTGGGCGAACTCTTTTAAAACCCCTTCGATTTCCTTTGTAATTTGGTCGATATGGGCGGTTAAGCCGTTGATTTCTTCGGTGAGTTCTTGCGCCTTTTTCTTTACGTAGGAAAGATGATCTTCATCCATATCCGCAACGCCGTCGTATTCCTTAATTTCTTCGGCAAGTTTTTCGTAAGTTTTAAGGGCTTGAGCGTGTTTTGAAACTAAATCTTCCGCTCTTTGTTCGAGTTTTGCTATACTGTCGTTAACGCCTTTTAAAAAGTTGTTAGCAGCGTGAGCCTTTTTTCTTTCGTCGCTCTTTGAAATGCTAACTTCGATTTCACGAAGTTGAGCGTCTATAGTTTGGTATTCAAGTAAACTCTTTATCATATTACAACTCCTTTCTCATCAAACGAATCTTTCGTCGTCAAAGAAATATATTTTTTCATTTAATCGTTTTGAAAACTCGTCGGCAATCTTTTTCATGCCGTAGTTCTCGGTAGAATAGTGGGTGCACGATAAAACGGCAAGCCCGCTTTCGATAGCCGAAATTAAAACGTGGTGGGGGATATCCGCCGAAACGACCATATCCACCCCTTCGGCAAGGCAAACGCCTATTTCACCGTCGCCAAAACCCGCTCCGCAAAAAGAAGCGATTTTTTTGACGGGTTTTTGCTCGTCTCCGTAAAGGAAAACCTTTTGAGTATTGAACTCTTTTTTATAACTTTGGGCGATTTTTTCTACGGTCGAAGAGATTTGAGCAACTCTTCCGTAACCCGTTCCATCCCCTAGCGAAGTTAAAATCTTTTGAGCGTAACCGCCTAAGCCCTGCGAAAGCCAATAGTCGATACCCGTTTTTGCGCTGTCGAAATTAAGGTGCATTGAAATTACCGAAACGCCGTTTAAAGCGCATTTAAGCACGGGATTTTCGCCTTTAAGATTTTTAATCGGGCGGTAGATTGCGGGGTGATGGGTAACGATTATTCCACAACCCTTTTCAATAGCGTATTCTACGCTCTTACCCGTCAAGTCAAGACAAAATAGAATTTTATCCGTTTGATTTTGACAATCTAAAATTATTCCGCTATTGTCGTAGTGCCCGTCGATTTCGCAAAGTTTGTCGGATAGACTAACGGGCGCAAAATCTTCAAGTCTTTCAAAAAGTGTTTTACAATTTATCATTTATTTAATATTTCCGTATATTTTTCAATTTGTTTTTTCGCCGTAGCCGAGTCGATTTCAGTCATGTTTGGCAAGGCGGTTTTTAGCACTTGAATCTTCTTTTCAATTACTTGACGAAAGGCTGGGTTTTTATACCGCAAATTATCCCTACCAAAGGTGAGTTCGTCTTGAGTATAACTGTCTTTTCCCCTTTCGCAAACGATTACGTCGTAAAACTTTTCGTCAACGAAAGTATAGTCTTTAATCAACTTATAGCCCGACTTAACTGCTTTTTCTCTAACCTTTTCCGCATTTTTCATAGGTTGCAGGACTATCCTTTCAGGCAAGAAATCCGCGCGGGATAAAATGTCGCAAATAAGTTCTCCACCCATGCCTGCGATAAGCGCTTGGTCGACCTTTGGCACGCCTTGAAGCCCGTCGCAAACGATACCTTTAAACCTACCTTTATATTCGCTTGAAAGTAGATCAACCGCCTTTTGAAGACAGACTGGGGAAACGTCGGTAACGTAAGCAAATTCGCATTTGCCCGACTTTAACATATTTTCGGCGATATAGCCGTGATCGCAACCGACGTCGGCAAAAGTTTGACAGGGCGAAAGTTCGTCAAGTAAGGTTTTTAATCTTAAAGTAAGCTTACTCAATGAAATCTTTTAACCTTTTACTTCTCGTTGGGTGACGGAGTTTTCTAAGCGCTTTTGCTTCGATTTGACGGATACGCTCTCTCGTAACGTTAAACTCTTTACCTACTTCTTCCAAAGTTCTTGGTCTACCGTCGTCAATGCCGTAACGAAGTCTTAAAACCTTTTCTTCTCTGGGGGTTAAGGTGTCAAGTACGTGTATAAGTTGTTCTTTAAGCATATTAGTAGCAACGACGTCAGTAGGCGCAGCGGTTTGCTCGTCTTCGATAAAGTCGCCAAGATGGCTGTCTTCTTCTTCGCCGATAGGCGTTTCTAAGGAAACGGGGTCTTGAGCAATCTTTTGAATTTCAACTACTCTTGCTTCGGGAATACCCATTTCCTTTGCGATTTCTTCGGGGGTGGGTTCTCTGCCGAGTTGTTGAAGTAAAAGCCTTGAAACTCTCGTAACTTTATTTATTGTTTCGACCATGTGAACGGGAATTCTTATAGTTCTCGCTTGGTCGGCAATCGCCCTAGTAATTGCTTGGCGAATCCACCAAGTAGCGTAGGTTGAGAACTTAAAGCCCTTTTGATAATCGAATTTTTCAACTGCTTTCATAAGACCTAAGTTGCCTTCTTGAATTAAATCCAAAAACTGCATACCACGACCTAAATAACGCTTTGCGATAGATACGACTAGACGAAGGTTTGCTTCGGATAAACTCCTTTTAGCGTCGTCGCTACCGTCCATCATCTTTTTAGCGAGTTCGATTTCGTCGTCGGCGGTCAAAAGAGGCACTTTACCGATATCTTTAAGGTACATCTTTACGGGGTCGTCCATGCTTATTTCTTTGAGAAGTTGCTCGTAAAGTTCTTTATCCTTTTCGTAATCGTCGATTATTTTGATGCCGTTTTGCTCCATCGCCTTGCATATTGCGTCGTATTGGTCGGCGTCGGTATCGAATTTTTCAATTCTGTCGCAAAGGGCGTCAGAGCCGATTGAACCCTTTTTGCTAAACTCTTTGACTAAACCGTCTATTATTTGTTGAAGTTGCTCTTCGGTGATTGGCATAATTTGTCCTCCGTTAAATTTTTGCAAGTTTTGCGGTTAAATCCGCAATCATTATTACTATTTGTTTGCGTTTTTCGGTGTCCGTTTCTTGGGTAAAGATGGCGTTGAGTTCTTTTAAATCGCTCGTTAAACTGTCTTTTTTAATCTTTACCAAACAGTCTTCAAAAAACTTTTCTTCCGATTTTTGACCGAACACGTTATCCCCTGCCGAAAGTACGGCGTTATACTCGACGAGTTCGTCCTGAGTAAAGAGTTTTGCGACCGTCGACGGGAAAATTTCCTTTCCGTCTTCACGGTATTCGGCGACGATATCGCAAATTCTAACGTGTACGGGGTCTTTAAAGTTTACGCTGTACGGATTGAATTTTTTTGCGTAACCTTTGTTAAAAAGCATTGCGCAAAGCACGAACCGTTGCGCGCTGATTATGCCGTCGCTTTGGCTCGTCTGCTCAAAAACTTCCTTTTTTGCAGGCGTTATGGCGACTTGTCCTTTGTCAAGGTCGCGTTGAAGGGACTCGAAAGTGGTGTGGGTGTCTTTGCCGAGTTTACGAAGTAAATCTTCTCTCTCGCTATCCCTTTCAACGGCGGAAATAACCTTTAAGGCTTCGGCTATATATTTGCGCTTTGCCGTCGCGTCGGTTAAATCGTACTTCTTTTTAAGATTAAAAATCTTAAAGTCGACGAGTGGCATTGCGTCTTTTAAAAGTTGGGCGTATTTTTCCGCGCCGAATTTTTTAATTACGTCGTCTGGATCGAGCCCGTCTGGAAGGCTTACGACTTTTACAGTAAGACCTTCGTTTGAAAAGATTTCAAGCCCCCTTATGGTTGCAGCTTGTCCCGCTCCGTCGCCGTCGTAACTTACGATTACGGTGTCGGCGTAGCGTTTTACGGTACGGGCTTGCTCTACGGTGAGCGACGTACCCATGGACGCAACTACGTTTTTAAAACCCGCTTGATAAAGAGAAATGGTATCCATATACCCTTCGACCATAATCACTTCGGAAACGCCGTTTAAATGCTTTTCCTTTTTAAGATTATTTATATTAAATAACGTCCTATTTTTTACAAAAATAGCCGTTTCTTGACTGTTTTTATACTTTGCAAAGTTAGGCTTTTTTTCTAAAACGCGACCGCCAAAGGCAATTACGTTGCCTAAGTTGTTGATTATCGGCACGATTAACCTGCCGAATTGATCGTCGTAGATATAACTAGTATCCTTGCCGTTTTCGTCTTTGCGTTCTTTTTTCTTGCAAACGCCACTCTTTAACATTTCTTGGTCGGTATAACCCTTTGAACGCAAGTGGTTTACGAGTTCAAACCTATCCAGCGACGCGCCTATACCGAAAGCGGTAACCGTTTTTCGGTCAAAACCACGGCTTAAAAGATAATCGTTAAAAGGCTGAGCCGTAGGTTTTGCCAAATTGCGAACGTAAAATAACGCCGTTTCTTTAAGTAGCGCCAAAAGCCTGTCCCTATCAGAACGCTCTTTTGCAATCTCTTTATAATCCCTATCGTCGTCGGGAAGGGCGAGCCCCGCCCATTCGGCAAGTAGCCTAACCGCGCCGAGATAGTCTAAATTTTCCATAATCATGACGAAAGTTATGACGTCGCCACCCTTTCCGCACCCAAAGCACTTGAAAAATTGCCCCGGCTCGTTTACCGTAAACGACGGAGTTTTTTCAGAATGCCCCGGCAAGGGACAACAAGCCCAATGGTTTACGCTACCGCGCCTTTTTAAAACGCAATATTTTGAAACCACGTCGACTATGTTATTCTTTTGTTTGAGTTCGTCAAGGAACTTTTCGTCAAATGCCATTTTTTACCGATTTTTACGGAATAAACCGTAAAGTTGAATAAATTTTAAAGTTGATAATTTTTTGGAATAAATATTCCGTCGAACACGTGGACGGCGTACCTATCCGTCATGCTCGAAATATAGTCGGATACGACGGTATCCACGTCGTAATTACTTAAAAGCCCTTTGTAAAATTCGGGCAGTTTTTCAGGATATTTTTTAAAATGCTCGTACATTGCGGTGAGCATTCTGTGCGCCCTTTGCTCTTCTTCACGAGCGGCAAGGTCGTTGTATACGGTTTCAAAAAGGAAATCACGAAGTTCTGTGGAAGCGTTTTTAACGTCTTTTTCCATAGTAACGTCGTTTTTGCCCTTGCTACTACGTAAGATTGAATAAATCATATTGTTTATTCTCTCTCTAGTGGTTTTGCCGAGTATTTTTACGACGTTTTGCGGAAGATCGCTCTCTTTAAACATCCCCGCTCTAATCGCGTCGTCAATGTCGTGGTTTAGGTAGGCTATTCTATCGGATAGAGAAACGACTTTTCCTTCTAAAGTGTGTGGATTACCCGATTTTCTATGCTCGACTATGCCGTCGCGCACTTCATAGGTAAGGTTGAGCCCCAAGCCGTCGTTTTCTAAAATATCGACCACTCTAAGCGATTGAAGATTGTGCGCAAAGCCGTTTGGATTGAGTTTTTCAAGCACCCTTTCGCCCGTGTGCCCAAACGGGGTATGCCCAAGGTCGTGACCTAGCGCGATTGCTTCGCAAAGGTCTTCGTTTAAATCAAGACATCTTGCGATTGACCTTGCAACCTGCGCAACGTCGAGAGTGTGCGTTAAACGAGTCATATAATGGTCGCCTTCGGGCGAAAAAAAGACTTGCGTTTTGTTTTTTAAACGCCTAAACGCTTTTGAATAAATAATTCTGTCCCTATCGCGCTGAAATTCGGTACGCATAGGGCAAGAATCTTCTTCCCTTGCCCTGCCTTTCGTCATATCCGAACGACAAGCAAAAGGGGAAAAAAACTGCTTTTCTTTGCTTAAAGTAATTTCTTTCATAACTCAACTCCCGTCGTATATATTATTCTACAAACGATTGTATAAATCCTTTAATTTTTTGAAATAAATTTGCTATAAAACTTATTTTTAGTAACTTTTTAGATTGCCACGCCTACTTTCAGTAGGCTCGCAATGACAGTTGGGGGAAATATTTTAATTAAAACCAAACCTTGGTTTGACGGGAGGAGCAAGCCCCTCCCCTACGGCGTTCTTTACCATATATCCCGAAAATAATTTTGCTTTGCAAAAGAATTTTTGGGAAAAGGAGCAAACGGCTATAAAGTTTTGCTAACCGCATTTTGCGGTTGGCTGACAAAAAGCCGATTAAAACCAAACCTTGGTTTGACGGGAGGAGCAAGCCCCTCCCCTACGGCGTACTTTAACACATATCCCGAAAATAATTTTGCTCTGCAAAAGAATTTTTGGGAAAAGGAGCAAACGGCTTTTAGGTCTAGACGGCTACCGATAGTAGCCGTTTGACTTTTAGCCGATTTGCGACGCAGACAAGGCTCGTTTTATTGGCAAGGGTTTGGTAGACCTTGTTGGTCACCGAAGTCTTGACAATAAAACAGAAACGCAGTATTGCGCAGTTTATACGCCTTTAAAAATTAGATTTGCCCACCTGTCACGTTTATACACTCCCCAGTTATAAAACCGTTTTCACATAAGAAATAAACGCATTTTGCGACTTCTTGGGGCGTGCCGATACGGGATAAGGGAATTTCTTGTACGGCTAATAATTTATCTTCTTTTGAAAGACAAGCATTCATTTTAGTTTCAATAAGCCCCGGGGCTACGGCGTTTACCTTAATATTTGCGCTTGCATACTCTTTTGAAAGCGATTTGGTAAAGGCTATAACCGCCGCCTTTGACGCCGAATAAACACTTTCACACGAAGCGCCTACAACCCCCCACATAGACGAAATATTTACTATATTTCCGCCTTTTGCGAGCATGTAAGGTATAACTTGCTTACAAGTTAAAAACACGCCTTTTACGTTAGCAAAAAAGACTTCGTCAAACTCTTTTTCCGAAGTGTCGATTAAAGGTTGTATTTTTTGAGCAACGCCCGCGCAGTTGACCAAAACGTCGATACCGCCCGCCCTTTTAATAAAGCCGTCGATTGCCGTTTTTGTTGCGGTGGCGTCGGTTAAGTCAAAGCCGACGGCAACACCGCCGATCTCTTTTGCAAGAGCCGACGCGCTTTGCTCGTTTTTGTTGTAATGCACGCCTACGAAATAGCCGTGAGATGCAAATTCTCTGCAAATTGCCGAGCCGATTCCACCCGAACCGCCCGTTACTAATACGCTTTTCATAAATAAAAAATTGAGCGACGTATATAAAAATTACGTACGTCGCTCCTAAAAACTTATTTCTTAACTCTTTCCATATATTCGCCGGTTCTGGTGTCAACTCTAACGGTTTCACCTTCGTTTACGAACATAGGTACTTGAATTTCAACACCCGTTTCCAAAACTGCTCTCTTAGTAGCGTTGGTTGCGGTGTTACCTGCAACGCCGGGTTCAGATTCGGTTACGAGAAGTTCTACGAAGTTTTCACAATCAACAAGGAAAGCCTTGCCCTTGTAGAATTTAACTACGACGGGGTCGTTTTCTCTTATCCACTTAAGAGCGTCTTCAACTTGGTCCTTTTCAAGGGGTTCCATGTTGTATTCTTCGTCCATGAAGTAATACAAATCGCCGTCGTTGTAAGAATAGGTCATTCTCTTAGTTTCGATGATAGCGTTTTCGAACTTTTCGTTAGGTTGGAAAGTTTGTTGTAAAACTTTACCGTCAACTACGTTTTTAAGGGTAGTTCTAACGAAAGCCGCGCCCTTACCGGGTTTAACGTGAAGGAAGTCAACAACGGTCCAAACCTTGTTTTCCCATTCAATAGTTACGCCCTTTCTTAAATCACCTGCTAATACCATAAATTTTATCTCCTTAATTATTATCTAAATAATTTTTTTCTTGTAATTTTGCCGTCGTTTATTATAACGAGCGACTTGTCGTCTTTCATAAACGGGCGATACTTGCCATCGCTAATATAAGCGCTGTCTTCAATTCTGATGCCGAACTTGCCGTCGAAATAAACGCCGGGCTCGTTGGAAAAGACCATATTTTCCTTTAAAACGGCTTGTCCTTTAGGCGAAAGCCCGGGGAATTCGTGTATGTTTACGCCGATTCCGTGCCCAAGCGAGTGGGTAAAGTATTTGCCGTAACCAAGGCTTTGCAAATGATCCCTTGCGATTTTATCCGCCTCATAACCCGTCATGCCATTGACTATGCCTTCCGCGCATTTTACGTGAGCGGTTAAAACGGCAAGGTAGGCTTTTAAAAACTTTTCGTCGGGCTCGCCGAAAAACATAGTTCTCGTCATATCCGAACAGTAGCCTTTGTAAAGACAACCGAAATCCATAAGTATACATTGACCTTTTTTGAGTTTCGCATTGCCCGTTTCGTGATGGGGAACGGCGGCGTTTTTACCAAACGCTATTATAGAATCAAACGAAGTACCCGACGCGCCGTACTTTTTAAAGCGGTATTCGAGTTCGTTTGCGAGTTCTCTCTCCGTCATCCCTTCTCTAATAAGGGGAAGGACTTCAAGCCAAGCCTTTTCGGCAATTTGGCACGCCTTTTTAATATAACTTATTTCTTCGGGGGTTTTGATAGCCATTTTCATAGCAATTTCATTAGATATATCTACGAATTCAAAACCCGTGTCTTTTTTTAGATAATCAAGCCCCGAAACGGTGGTGTTGCCAAAGTCGATACCGACGGTTTTTGCGCCGATTTCGCTTGCCTTTGCTTTAAGTGGGGCGTAGTCAACGCCGAGTATAACTTTAATACCCTTGGGCTCGAGCGCCTTTCTCGCTGCGGATACGTACCTACTGTCAACGACGAAAGTTATTCCGTCGGGCGCTAATATTACGTAGCCTGCAGTACTGTGAAAACCGAGAAAATACTGCCTTTGCTTTTCGTCGGTTATAAGCGCGAGTTGATAATTTTTAAATTTCATAATTCACCTTTGCAGATATATTACGCTATATATAATAATAACATATAATTATATATTTCGTCAATTATTTTAATAAAAATTTACACCCAAATAAGCCGTTTTTTTGCTTTTTTAACGGCTTTTTTGCCCTTTTTAAGTTTTAGGGCTTTTCTTTACCATCTTGCTCGTCCTTTTCGGGCTCGCCCGTAGGCTCGGCGTTTTCGCTTGCAGCCTTCTTTTCGGCTTCCCTTTGGGCTATTTCTTGGGCTTCTTGCCTTGCTTTTTCTCTCGCTTCGGCGTTTTTACGCTCTTGTTCACGCTTGTATTCTTCACCGTACATTGCGTACATTGCGCTAGCCTTCATGAGCGCTTCGGCGTTTAAAATTTCAAGTTCTCTTTTACAGCGAGCAATCTCTTTTATATTGTGGGGCTTCCAAACGGTATACCAAATTACAAGAAAGATAAGTAGCGCCCCGAAAACGCAAGACCAAACTATAAACTTCCAAAGTTCATATTCGACTTCCGTTCCGCGAGATACGATAAACATAAATAAAATGAGCGCGTAAGTAATGGCTATTATAATAGTCGTAATTACGAGCGAAACGCCTAAACTCTTGTTTAAGTCGGTTAGCGTGCTAGCTCTTTTCGCGTAATAATTTCTCGCGCCCATTTGCGCCTTTTTACGCTCTTCTTTTTTAGTAACCTTTTTTACGTCTTTAAACTGGTCTCTTATCATTAGTTTACTCCTTGAATAATATTTTTTTAAGGAATTGTCCCGTATAACTTGAATCTACCTTAGCAACTTCTTCAGGCGAGCCGACCGCTACTACCGTTCCGCCGCCGTCACCGCCTTCAGGGCCTAAATCGACTATATAGTCGGCGACTTTTATCATATCGAGATTATGCTCGATTACGATAACCGTATTGCCCGACTGCGTCAACCTATTTAAAATGCTTATGAGTTTTTCAACGTCGTAACTATGCAAGCCCGTAGTAGGCTCGTCCAAGATATATAACGTCCTACCCGTAGAACGCTTTGAAAGTTCGGTGGCGAGTTTTACCCTTTGGGCTTCACCGCCCGAAAGCGTCGTTGCGGGCTGACCGAGTTTGATATAACCAAGCCCTACGTCTTGTAAGGTTTTAATCTTGTTGTATATCCTTGGGATATTTGCAAAATACTCTACCCCTTCGTCAACCGTCATATCTAAAACGTCGGCTATATTTTTGCCTTTGTATTTGACTTCTAAAGTTTCGTAGTTGTAGCGCTTGCCCTTACACACTTCGCACGGAACGAAGACGTCGGGTAAAAAGTGCATTTCGATTTTTATAATGCCGTCGCCTTGGCATCTTTCGCACCTACCGCCTGCCACGTTAAATGAAAATCTACCCGCTTTATAACCTCTTTCTTTGGCGTCGTTTGAAGCGGCGAAAATTTCTCTTATCGAAGTAAAAGCCCCCGTATAAGTCGCTGGATTAGACCTTGGCGTTCTGCCAATAGGCGATTGGTCGATTGCGATTACGTTGTCGAAATAGTCCATTCCTTCAATTTTTTCGCACGAGCCCATACGCATTTTAGAATTGTTTTTAACGTTGGAAATTATGGGCAGTAAGACTTCGTTTACGAGCGAACTTTTACCGCTACCCGATACGCCCGTAACCGCGGTAAACAAACCTACGGGGAAATTTACGGACACGTTTTTAAGATTGTTTTGCTTTGCGCCGATTACCGAAAGCCACCTACCGTCGGGCTGACGGCGAAGATCGGGAATTTCGATTTTACGCCTACCTGCAAGATAGTCGCCCGTGATTGAATTTTCGGCGTTGCAAATATCTTCTACGCTACCGCTCGCCACGATTTCACCGCCGTGAATACCTGCTTTTGGCCCTATGTCTACGATAAAATCGGCGCTTTTCATAGTATCTTCGTCGTGCTCGACTACTATTAGCGTATTGCCCAAATCACGAAGTTTGGTAAGCGTTTTTATAAGTTTTTCGTTATCCCTTTGGTGAAGACCTATGCTCGGCTCGTCCAAAATGTATAAAACGCCCGTAAGACCGCTTCCGATTTGGGTTGCGAGCCTAATTCTCTGCGCTTCACCGCCCGAAAGCGTACCCGCCGTGCGCGAAAGGGTGAGATAACCAAGACCTACGTCTTCTAAAAACTTAAGCCTTGCGTTTATTTCCTTTAAAATCGCCTTTGCGATTATCTTTTGAGTTTCGGTAAGGGTTAAATTTGCGATAAATTCTTTCATTTTGATTATTGAAAGGTCGCATAGTTCTATTATATTAAGACCGTTGATCTTTACGGCAAGGGCTTCTTTTTTGAGCCTTTTGCCACCGCATACGGGACACGGCGCGCTTATCATATACTTTTCGATTTCACTCTTAGTGTAATCGCTAGTCGTTTCTTTATATCTTCTTTCAAGGTTATTTATAACGCCTTCGTACTTGGCGTAAAAACTGCCCGACGAAGTACTCGTGCGGTAGGACATATTTACCCTTTCACCGTTAGTACCGTAAAGAAGAATATCTAAAATTTCTCTCGGCAAGTCTTTTACGGGTACGTCCATACTAAAACCGTAGTGCTTGGAAAGGGCGTTAAAGTACATTTGTACCATTTTTCCGCTATCTAAATTCCAACCCGTGACCGCCAAAGCCCCTTCACGCAGAGAACGGTTAGGATCGCCTATAACCAAACTCTCGTCTACCCTAGTCGTAAAGCCTAAGCCCTTGCACTCGGGACAAGCGCCGAAAGGATTATTGAAAGAAAATAGTCTCGGCTCGATTTCTTCAATGGAAATTCCACAGTCGGGACAACTGTAATTGGTTGAAAAAAGTTCGTCTTTGCCGTCGCTTTCAACAACGACTAAACCTTCGGCAAGTTTTAAAGACGTTTCTAAACTGTCGGTAAGTCTTTTCCTTACCCCGTCTTTTACGACTAGCCTATCGACTACTACGGAAATATTGTGTTTTACGTTTTTGTCGAGTTTTATATCTTCGCCGAGTTCGTATATCACCCCGTCGACTTCAACCCTTACGAAACCACTTTTGCGATAGCCTTCGAGTTGTTTTGAATATTCGCCTTTTCTACCCCTAACGACGGGCGCTTTGACTAAAATTTTGCTACCAGCAGGCATTGACAAGACTTTTTCCGCAATTTGGTCTACCGTTATTCTCTCGATTTGCCTACCGCATTTGGGACAATGGGGAATACCTATTCTCGCGTATAAAAGCCTTAAATAGTCGTATATTTCGGTTACCGTACCAACCGTTGAACGGGGGTTGTTAGAAGTCGTTTTTTGGTCTATTGATATAGCGGGGGAAAGCCCTTCGATACTCTCGACGTCGGGTTTTTCCATCTGTCCTAAAAACATCCTTGCGTAACTTGACAAACTCTCCATATACTTCCTTTGACCTTCGGCAAAAATGGTATCGAAGGCGAGAGTTGACTTTCCGCTACCCGACAAACCCGTAAAAACTACGAGTTTATCCCTTGGAATATCGACGCTGACGTCTTTAAGATTATTCTCTTTTGCTCCTTTTACTTTAATATAATTTATCATTATCGTCCTATTTTAGCGCTATCTTGCGCGCATCTTCTTTTTGAGTTGTGCTATAGTATCCCTAATTTCGATACACTTTTCAAAGTCGAGATTTTGCGAAGCAATCTTCATTAAAGCCTTTAATTTTTCAATTTCTTCGGGGATATCCGACATTTTAATTTCCCTTGTGGTATCTTCCTTTTTAGTGATTTCAAGGGTGTTTACTATCTTTTTGATAATGGTTTTAGGCACTATACCGTGCTTTGCGTTATAGTCTTGTTGAATAGCCCTTCTTCTAGCCGTTTCGTCCATGGCGCGCTTCATACTGCCCGTTACGACGTCGGCGTACATAATTACTCTACCTTCGGCGTTACGAGCCGTTCTGCCAATCGTTTGAATAAGGGCGGTATCGCTACGCAAAAAGCCTTCTTTATCGGCGTCGAGTATGGCGACGAGTTTAACTTCGGGCAAGTCTAAACCTTCACGAAGTAGGTTTATGCCGACTAAAACGTCTATATCGCCACGGCGAAGTTCTTGAATTATATCTATCCTTTCTAAAGTGTCGATATCGCTGTGCATATATCTTACTTTTATCGACTGCTCTTTGAGATAATCGGTAAGACTTTCCGCCATTTTTTTAGTGAGCGTGGTAATAAGTACCCTACCACCTTCGCCGATAACCTTGTTTATTTCGCCTTGCAAGTCGTCTATTTGACCTTTGGTAGGACGGACTTGCACTTCGGGATCAAGAAGCCCCGTGGGGCGGATGAGTTGCTCGGCGTTGTTGTCGGATAACGACAATTCGTACTCCGCAGGGGTTGCCGAAATGAATATAGTTTGACCTATCCTTTGATTAAATTCGTCAAAGGTGAGCGGTCGGTTGTCGTAAGCCGAATTTAGCCTAAAACCGTAGTCTACTAAGTTGTTTTTTCTCGACCTATCGCCGTTATACATAGCCCTGATTTGGGGAATTGTCATGTGGCTTTCGTCAATAAAAACTATAAAATCTTTTGGGAAGTAGTCAAGTAGAGTAAAAGGGGGCTCACCCGGATTTCTGCCGTCAAAATAACGGCTATAATTTTCAATACCACTACAATAACCTATTTCACGCATCATTTCAAGGTCGTAACTAGTGCGCTGTAAAAGTCTTTGGGCTTCCAATAGTTTTTCCTGCGATTTGTGGGCGGAAACTTCCCTATGCATATCGTTTTCAATACGCTTTAAAGAATCTTCCATCTTTTCGTCGCCTACGGCGTAGTGGCTAGCAGGAAAAATAGCGACGTGCGAAAGGCGGTTTATGACCTTGCCCGTTACGAAATCGCATTCGGTAATTCTATCTACTTCGTCGCCGAAAAACTCTACCCTTATATAAATTTCAGCGTTGGACGCAGGGAAGATTTCAACTACGTCTCCCCTAACCCTAAACGACGCTCTCGAAAAGTCCATATCCTTTCTTTCATACTGACGGGACACGAGCGTGCGCATGAGTTCGTCACGGTCTAGCGTCATACCTTCTCTTATGGAAATGGCGAGCGCAAAATACTCTTCGGGCGCGCCTAAACCGTAAATACACGAAACGGACGCAACCACTATTACGTCGTTTCGCTCTGCGAGCGAACAGGTTGCGCTGTGGCGAAGTTTATCTATTTCGTCGTTTATTGATAGGTCTTTTTCAATGTAGGTGTCCGTAGACGGGATATACGATTCGGGTTGATAATAGTCGTAGTAAGAAACGAAGTATTCCACTCTGTTTTCGGGAAAAAACTCCCTTAACTCGTTGCAAAGTTGGGCTGCGAGCGTCTTATTGTGGGCGATTACGAGCGCGGGGCGTTGAGCCCTTTCGATAACGTTTGCCATCGTAAAGGTTTTACCACTACCCGTTACGCCGACTAAAACTTGACTTTTAAGCCCGTCGCTTAAACCTTCCGCCAAACTTTCAATGGCTTGGGGTTGGTCGCCCGTTGGTTTATATTCAGAATGAAGAATAAATTTTTTCTTTTCCATACACTAAAACAATCCGTACAAAATTTTTGAAAGAATAAACGCAAGCGCCGAGCCAAGTAGGGCTACGCCGATTTTTAGGGCTACGCCAACTGCAAACTCTCGCCGTTCTTTTCGGTAACACCTTGCTTTGAGTTTTGGGAAAACGCAATAGGCTTTTTCGCCGTTTTTTACGCAATCTATTATCTCAAAGTACCCTTCGACTTGCAAAAAATCAAGGGTGCTATCAAGGATTTTAGGAGTGATTTTCTTACCCCTTAAAAGGGCTAATAACTCGTCTTGCTCAATGAGTAAACCGCTTTTTTCGCCGCACCTTGTAAGCAGGGTTTTTAAAACGACTAGGTCCTTGCCCGTCAGCATAAGAGTCCGCCTAATATTCCGCCCAAAAAACCGCCTAAAAGGGCTAGCGAATAGATTAAAAGAAGCAAAATCAAAACTTGCTTTTTGTCAAATTCGACTATTTGCGGTGGGGGTGTTTCCTGCTTTTTTGGGGGCTTTGAAAGGTTAAAACTCTTTGCGAGCGGTTTTACTAAAAAAACTTCGCCGTCGGCGTACTTTAAATCGATAAAATACTCATCGCTGAGCCCGTTTAGCATTGAAAAGAGTTGTTGCTCGGGGTTTTCAACGCCTAAAAAAAGTTGCTCTTTTAAAGCGGTTAAAACTTCGTCAACTTGCAAAAGACAGTATTCTTTTTGGCATTTTTCCTTTAAATAATCAAGAAGTAATAAGCAGTCGTTATCCATATAAGATATTTTTTGCAATTTACTACTCTTTATGCTTTAAAGGGGGTAAACGCAAACTCACGTTTGCGTTTACCATAATTTACCTATTTTATTGTAACACATCTCAATTTTATTTACAAGTAAATAAAAAAATATTTGCAAAAAAAATACGGCAAAACCTAAAAACTAAATTAGTTTAGGCTTGCCGTAAGCGTTTTAGTGCTATTAGTCTTTTTTAAGTAAGGTGGAATTGATGACGAAATCCGCGCTTGCTTTGTTGGTTGCGATAGGAATATCGTATACGACGGCTATGCGAAGTAACGCCTTTACGTCGGGATCGTGGGGTTGAGCCGAAAGGGGATCCCAGAAAAATATGACGAGTTCGATTTTGCCTTCGGCAATTTTTGCACCTATCTGTTGGTCGCCACCGAGCGGACCGGACTTATACCTTTTAACTTTTAAGTCGGTTGCGTCGGCTACGAGTTTTGCCGTAGTACCCGTACCGCAAAGGTTAAACTTGCTCAAAATATCCTTGTTGCGCATTGCCCAGTTTACCATTTCTGCCTTTTTGTTGTCGTGAGCGACTAGCGCTATAGTTTTTACTTCTCTTCTTTTCATTTTTCTTCCTTTTGTGGTGATTTGACGGGCTATAAGTCGATTATCGCAATATTTTAACGTAAATCACGCATAGCCACGATTTAATTATCAATTTTATTATATCATTATTTGCGCCATTTATCAAGCCGTTTTTACTAAAATGACATAAATTGTTTCAACTATCTTAATTTTTGATATTGACGGAAGAATTTTTTCATGTTATAATTGATTAAATTGAACTTTTTATCTTAAAATAAAATTTCTTTAAATTTTAAGGAGAAAATTATGAGCAACTTTTTTAAAATCTTTTCTATTGCTCTCGCGTCAATACTTTCGTTTTCAACGCTATGCTTTTCGGCGAGTTGTAAAGATGAAACTCAAGCGACCTACTTTCCTATGGTAGTTATCGCCCAAGCGGACGCAAGTCAAGATGGTAAACCGTCTATTGACGCTAACCAAGCGGAAGACGTTGAAATCGCGCTTTTGACGGGGGATATTTACACCGTTTGCGCAGATTACGAAAAGTACGTTACCAACGATTATAACCCGAATAAAATTGACGTTTTTGCGCCCACGCCCATTAAAATCACTTGGACGAGCGAAGAGACTCCTAATTACTGCGAATTTTTAATTTCGACTAAAAACGATATGTCTAACCCCGTTGTTTATATGGTAAACGGCTGTTCGGTTACCTTGGAAAACTTATTTATGGGCTACGACTATTATTATCAAATTTACGCAAAGTTCGACGATAAATTGGTTAAGTCGAGAATATTTAAGTTTACTACCGAATACTTACCGAGAACGGTCTTTTGGGGTGAAAATATTTCAAATACGAGAGACTGGGGCGGTTACTACACCGTTGACGGCAAGCACAGAGTTAAGCAAGGCATTGTTTATAGAGGTGGAAAACTTGAAGACATTACGAAAGCTGAAAAATCTAGAATTTTAGGCGTTTTCGGTATTAAAACCGACCTTGACCTTCGTAAAGACGGCACGGGCTCGGGCTCTTCACCGCTCGGCGCGGACGTAAATTACGTTGAACTTTTAGGTCCTTACTACTTGGGCGGTACAGGTATTGACTTCGGCGCGAGCCTACACGAAGACAGGCTTGCTTATAAACAAGCGCTCATAGACGAAATTAAGGTTTTTGCAAACCCCGACAACTTCCCCGTTTACGTTCATTGCTCGCTCGGAAGAGATAGAACGGGAACGCTCTGTTTCCTTATAAACGCTTTGCTTGGCGTAGGCGAAACCGACCTTTATAGAGATTACGAAATTTCAATGATGTCTAAAATGGGTAGGCTTGACAACCAAACGTCGTCAAATATGGTTAGGACTTTTTCTTCTTTATACAATTATATCCTGAATTTTATTCCCGGTAACACCCTTGCTGAAAACGCCGAAGCGTATATGCTTTCAATCGGTATTACCCAAGCCGAAATCGACGCAATTAAAGTAAATATGTTGGAGAAGGTTTGATATGAAGAGATTTAAGATTTTATCATTCTTGACGGTTTTATCACTCGTTTTTGCTTTTATCGTGGCGTTTGTTCCAACTAAAATTACAAAGGCTAGCCAAAGCGATTTCGACTGCGAATATTACGCCGCAAATACTAACGAAGTATACGTAAACGTTCCGCATTACGGATGCTCTGAAGTAATAACTTATACGGAAGAACAAGCAGTTGAAGCAGGCATTCCAAGCGGATTTACAGGCGACGTTATTTCAGTCGTACAAGCAGGCACGAATAAGGGCTTGGTGCTTGACTTCTCTTCACTTAAAATTCCTACTAGCATTGTAAAGTCGATTTCCGTAAGGGTTTATCTTGCAAACGATACGACGGCAGGATATCCCGAATTGAGAATTCCTAAGCCTTACAGCCCTGACATGTGGACTTTTAGAAGTCATTTGCACGATAAAACCGAGCAATGGGTTGACGTTGAAATCGTCGAAGGCTCTAACGAAGAATACGACTGCAAATTTGCTCATTTGTCCAAAAATAATTATCTCGACAAATTTGAACTTGCAGTACGAAACAAAACTTTGAACGGACCTTTCTATATTGATTATATTAAAGTCAACGTGCGCGAAGACGACGGCGTTGCCCCCGTTTTGACCTACGTAGGCGAAGACCACGTGGTTATTCCTTACGGCGCTCCCTTAAATTTTAACGTTTCGGCAACCGACAACCTCCAAGGCGAAATAGACGTTGAATATATTTGGGGGGACGAGAGTTTATTAGACGAAAACGGATTGCCTAAAAAAGGCGAACACACCCTTACTTTTAAGGCAACCGACTATTACGGACACTCCGCAACTAAAACCATTACCATTACCGTTGAAGAACCCGACGTTACTGCGCCGGTAATAAACTGCAACTTCCCGAAGACGATTTACGCAAGAGCGGGCGCTATTCCGCAGTTTATCTTTACCGCTACCGACGATAGAGACGGCGAAATTTTAGCAACCGTTACTTGGTCGGGCGAAGCGCTTAATGAAAAAGGTCAACTCGTAACGGGAAAATGGCACTCGATGACGATTACAGCCACCGACAAGAGCGGTAACGAAAGTTCTATAAGAATACGCGTTATCGTAACCGAAACGGGCGAATCTGCGGACAACGTAATTGACGAATCTATACTCTTCCCCAGAGATTGGGACGAAGAAGAAAAGGAAAGCGAATCGGAAAGTGAAAGCGTTTCTACTAGCGAATCTGAAAGCGAGTCCATAAGCGAAAGCGTTTCTACTAGCGAATCTGAAAGCGAGTCCATAAGCGAAAGCGTATCTACTAGCGAATCGGTATTGGAAAGTGAAAAAGAGAGCGAAACCGCTAGCGAATCTGCAAGCGAAAGCGTTAAAGAAAGCATACTTGAAAGCGAATCTGTAAGCGAAAGTTTACTAGAAGAAGGTTGCGGTGGATGCGGAAGCGCTCCTAGCGAAGAAACCGAAGAAGGTTGCGGTGGTATCCTTAACGCAAGCGCTATACTTACTATGCTTTTAGTAACTGGCGCGTTTATAATCAGAAAAAAAGGTAACGAATAAGACTAAAACCCTAATAAAGGAGAAAATTATGGAAAAATACGCGTGGAGCGCTAAGATTAAAGAAGGTACTGAGGCAGAATACGTAAGACGCCACAACGAAATTTGGCCTGAAATGGTAGAACTTTTAAAGGCGTCGGGTATTAAAAACTACTCTATTTGGCTTACGGGCACTACCCTTTTCGGCTATTACGAATGCGAGAAAGGAATTGAGTTTGCTACTAAAACCCAAGCAAACAGCCCCATCGTTGACAAATGGAACGAATACATGAAGGACATTTTGATAATGGAAATGGACCCCGTTACGGGCGCTCAACCCCAACTTAAACAAGTTTTTGAACTCGACTAATTTTTAAAACGTAACCCCTGCGATTTGGCAAAGGCAAATCGCAGGGGTTTTTACTACTCGTCGTAATTACGTAAAGGCTTTATCACAGCGTATAACTGATAAACTTAAATAAAAAGGCTACGCCAACAGTCGTGACGTAGCCGATAAAATATTCAGTTTAATTATTTAGCCATAAAATCTTCAAAGCGGTATTCGGTAACCGATTTGTAAACTTCATCCTTTTTCAAGATAGGCGTTGGGAATTTTTCTTCGTTTACGGCGTTGGGGAAGGATTGCGTTTCGAGACATACGCCAAAGCCCTTTTCGTAAGCGACGCCACCTTTTCCTAACTCACCGCGCAAAAAATTACCGCTGTAGAGTTGAACGCCCGATTGGTCGGTAAAGCATCTTACTAAAATATTCCTTCTTGCGCAAGATAAAACGGCAAACTGCCTAAATCCTTCGCCGTTTAAAACGAAGTTATGGTCGTAACCGCCGGCTAAAGCCAACTGCTCGTCTTCTTCTTCGATATCCCTGCCGACGAATTTAGCCCATTTAAAGTCCATAGGCGTGCCTTTGACGGGTTTAATTTCGCCCGTTGGGATAAAGTTTTTATCAATGGGGGTATAGGCGTCGGCGTCGATTGAAAGGAAGGTATTGAGAGCCGTTTCGTCACCAAGCAAGTTAAAATACGTGTGGTTTGAAAGGCTTACTACCGTGTCGCGGTCGCTGACGGCGGTATATTCGATGCCAAGACCTTCGCCACAAATATAATATTTTACGCCGACCATTAAATTGCCGGGGAAACCTTCTTCATTATGGGGGGACAAGCGCTTGAAAGTGATTGAACTTTCAGTATGTTCTTCAACGCCCCAAATTTGAGTGTGGAAGCCGAAAGTTCCGCCGTGAAGGGTGTTGCCACCGTCGTTTTTAGTCAAATTGTAAGTCTTGTCGCCAAGGGTAAATTTGCCGCCTTTGATACGGTTGGCAACTCTGCCGACTACTCCGCCAAAACAATCCTTACCCTTTTCGTATTGCTCGATATTATCGTAGCCCAAAACGACGTCTACCCCCTTATACTTTAAAGACTGGACGGTTGCGCCGTAATCTAAAAGAGTTACTTCGGTATTACCGCTTTTTATCACGTATGAATTTACTTCTTTGCCGTTTGAAAGTTTGCCGAACAAAACTTTTTCCATATAAAACCTCATAATAAACTATATTAGCATATATATATTAACATTATTTTAAATTTTCTTCAAGTTATTTTATAAATTTCTTGTGTATTTTTTTTAATTGTGTTAAAATATTCTTGAAAAATACGCAAAGGGGGATAGATTATGAAAGATGAAAACGTTTTTGAAAACGAAGAAGTGGTAGAATTACCCGAAAAACGAGATTACGAACAAGAACTTTTACAAATTTCCGAGCAAAATTTATCCTTGAAAGCCCTTGGCGAACTACTTAGCGACTATCATGAAAACGACATTGCGTCGGTTATACCTAAACTTTCAAAAGAAGTTCGTACTCGATTTTATAAGGCGCTTGGCGTCGATAGAGTTTCGGACGTGTTCGCCTATCTTGACGACGTTGAAGATTATATCGAAGAACTCGATAGCGAAAAGGCCGCCGACATTATCGAAAGCATGGACGCCGACGACGCTATCGACGTTTTAGAAGAACTTGAAGAAGATAAAAAAGAAGAAATTATCGGTCTTATGGAAAAAGAGTCGGTTGCGGACATTCAACTTATCGACTCTTACGAAGACGAAGAAATCGGTAGCCGAATGACTACCAACTACATATCTTTTTCAAAAGATTTTACGATTAAACAGGCTATGCGAACGGTCATTCGCGAAGCCGAAGACAACGACAACATCTCCACCCTTTACGCCGTCAACGAAGACGGGACTTTTTACGGCGCTATACAACTTAAAGACTTGATTAGAGCGCGTGAAAATACACCGCTTGAAGAAATTATAGTTACTTCTTACCCCTACGTTTACGCTAAAGAAACGGTTGAGAACTGTCTTGAACAACTCAAAGAGTACTCTGAAGACTCCATACCCGTACTCAACGTGAGCAACCTTTTAATAGGCGTAATTACGGCGTCGGATATCGTTGAAGCGGTAGACGAAGAACTCGGTGAAGACTACGCAAAACTCGCAGGTCTTTCCGAAGAAGAAGACGTAAACGAGCCCGTTTTAACGAGTATTAGAAAGAGAGTTCCTTGGCTACTTATTTTACTTGCGCTAGGCATAGTCGTTTCGAGTATAATAAATCAGTTCCAAGAAACGATTCCGCTTGGACTGCTCGTTTTGTACTCCTTCCAAAGCCTTATTCTCGGTATGAGCGGTAACACAGGCACTCAGTCGCTAGGCGTTACGATAAGGGTTTTATCCGACGAAGGATTCGACACTAAAGCCAAACTGAAATTTATACTCAAAGAAATGCGAGTAGGCCTTTTAAACGGCTTGATTATGGGACTTATTTCCTTCGTGTTTATCGGACTTTACGTAACCTTTTTAACCGACTACCCGTCCGTTTACGGCATACCTTATTACGGCTTTGAAATTTCGGCTTGCATAGGTATATCGCTCGTTGCGACGACGGTTATTGCAAGCGTCGTTGGCACGCTCGTACCTATGCTCTTTAAAAAGATAGGCGTTGACCCTGCAGTTGCGTCGGGCCCGCTCATCACCACATTAAACGACCTTATTTCGGTGTTTACCTATTACGGCTTATCCCTTTTACTCTTCGTTCACATAGGCTTATTTGCCTATCCGATACTATAAAAACGCCCATATAAGTCGATTATCGCAAAAAATTACCCCGTAGCGCGTTGCTACGGGGTTTTGTTTTTACGCTTTTCGTCATGCGACTTCTTCGCCTACGTTAGATTGAAATTCGACAAGTTCAGTATCGGCTTTTGGCTGGCTCAATTCCTTTGCAAGTTTTTTGATTACGGGTATATACGCTATTATAAACATTGCGATACATACTATCCAACTTACGGGATAAATCATGTAAAGAGTCGTAAGTCCTTTATTATACCATTGGAATATAGTATAAATATACAATATTCTAAATAGACAAGTACCTGCAAGCGTTAAGACCATTGCAAGGGTTGACTTACCGAGCCCCCTTAAAGAGTTGCTTAGCACGTCCATTATTCCGCAAGTGAAATAAGTCGTTGATATTATCAATATTCTCGTATACGCAAGTTCGGCAACTATTGCTTCTTCCGCCATTATTTCACATACGAACGGGGCTATCAAGATGATTATACCACCGACGGCTACCCCTACTACCGTTACGACGGCGAGCGCGTATAATATAGATTTTTTAATTCGCTCGAAGTTTCTTGCGCCGTAATTTTGACTTACAAAGGCTAGCGCAGATAAACTTACGCCGTTCATTGAGTTGTAAATTATACCGTCGAGTTGAGCGGCGATTGCGTTTGCCGCCATTACCGGCTTGCCAAACTCGTTGATTGAAGATTGAATCAATACGTTTGAAAGGGCGAAAAGACAACCTTGTATGCCTGCCGGCAAGCCGACTTTTGCCATCATGAGAAGTTCTTTGGGGTAAATTTTAATTCGTCTGGGCTCAAGTTTTGCAAAGCCGTCGTTTTTCAAAAGGCTAATTATTGCAAGAACTGCTGAAACACCTTGTGAAACGATAGTCGCTATCGCTACCCCTTCGACGTCCTTTTTGAGTACGGTTATGAAAAAGATATTGAGCCCAACGTTTATTACTCCGCCGATCAGCAGATAGATTAACGGACGAACGGTGTCGCCTACCGCCCTTAAAATGGACGCGCAGAAATTATATAATAGTAGGATTGGCATGCCTATAAAATATATTTGAACGTAAGTCGTAGCCATGTCGATTACGTCTTTATCACAATCCATCCAAGTTAAAAACGTCTTTGCAAAAATTACGCCGAAAAATGATAAAAGTAGGCCTATAAGCACGCTAATTAGCATTGACATACCTACGATTCGCCTAGCGCGCTTTAAGTTATTTTCGCCTGCGCTCTTTGCGATAAGCACGTTTGCTCCAACGGAAAGCCCAATGAAAAGCCCAACGATTAGGTTGATTAACGCGCCCGTTGAACCTACGGCGGCAACCGCGTCGTCCCCTGCAAAAAAGCCTAAAATGGCAACGTCCGCCGCGTTAAAAAGCAGTTGCAAGACGTTGGTTGCCATAAGGGGCAAGGCGTATATTATAATTTTTTTGAGCAATGCGCCTTCGCACATGTTCATTTCGCGATTCTTTAACATTAGTATTTTATTCTTCTATTGCCTTAATAAGCGTATCTAACGCCGTTTCAAATTTTACGCCGTACCAATGGTCTTTGTCGCCACGGGTGTTTTTAATACATTGCAAGGTGTAATTTGCCGAAATTTTTGCGCTTTCAAACAAGGTTTTACCCCTTACGTAAGCGCCGACGAAAGCCGACGAATAAACGTCGCCCGTGCCGTGGCAACCCTTTTCGATTTTTTCATGACGATAATAGTCGAATTTGCCGTTTTGAGCAACGATTACGCCCGTAGTTTCAGGGGTGTAACCGATTCCCGTTAAAACAACGGTTTTTATACCCTTATCTAAAAGGGCTTGTATTGCTCTTTTAACGTATTCTTCGTCGTAGACTTCTCTATAATCAAGCCCCGTCATAAAACAAACTTCGGTGATATTGGGCAAGATTATATCCGCAATCTCGCATAGCGTAGCCATTTCAAGAGCGTACTTTTCGTCGAAGATGGAATAGAGTTTTCCGTTATCACCCATGGCGGGGTCTACGATAAGCTTACCACCGTCTTTTAAAAGGTCTTTTTTCATACGCTTTACGTATTCGATTTGAGTTATGCTACCCAAATAACCCGTATAAATACAGTCGAATTTTATACCTTCTTTAACCCAGTGGTCGATAATTTGAGGCAAATCGCCCGTCAAGTCTCTAAACGTAAAACCCGAAAAACCCGCCGTATGAGTTGATAAAACAGCAGACGGCATGATTGCCGTTTCAATTTTGCACGCCGAAATTATGGGAAGCGCTACGGTAAGCGAACATTGCCCAAAACAAGAAATATCTTGAACTGTCAAAACTCTTTTATATTCCATAACTATCACCTTACAAGTTTTTTTGAATATTCTACTACTTTAATAAGTCTTTGTCAATCGCTTTTAGCCTATTAAAAATATTTATTTTTTGTGATATCACAGCGTATGACTGATTAAATTTGAAAATGAGATTGAGCCTTTAAAAAAGACGGCGAACGCCGTCTTTAAATCAATAGATTTTAGGTGAAAACACGAAGAGTAATATAAGCAACGCTCCGAGAACTATTCTGTACCAACCAAAGGGTTTGAAGTCGTGTTTTTTAACGAAATTCATTAAGAGTTTAATAGTTAGCATAGACACGGCGAAAGCGACCGCCATGCCCAGAAGCAACGCCCAAATTTCGTTTAAAGTAAACGATCCGCCCTTTAACAAAAACTTTAAGATTTTAAATCCGCTTGCGCCGACCATGGTGGGAATTGCAAGAAAGAAGGTAAACTCGGACGCCGCTACCCTTGAAACGCCTAAAAGCAACGCGCCGATTATGGTTACGCCCGACCTTGAAGTACCCGGAACGACGGCTAAAACTTGGAAACAACCTATTAAAAACGCCGTGAGATAACTTATATCGCCTACGCTTTCTGACTTGGGCGCTTTGTTTTTGTTAAAACTTTCAATAAGGATAAAGGCTACGCCGTAGACTACTAGCGCGCAGGCTATGATAATGGTTTCGGCAGTTTCACCTAAGCCGTCGAAAATGCTATCTATAAAAACCGCTAAAAAGGCGGGCGCGCAAGCGACGAGAACTTTTAGCCAAAGGGTTAATACTTCGGGCTTAAAGGCTAGTTTGCGCTTTGCAATTTCACCGTTTTGGCTATTTGCTTGCCGTGTGAGTTCAAGCGGAAAAATCTTTTTGAAAAAGACTACGACGACGGCGAGAATTGCGCCGAATTGAATTACGTAGTCAAAGACGTTTGGAAAGCCTTGCGAAAAGGCGTTCGACCAAAACTCACCGCCAAACCTTTCCCAAATATTAGACACGAGCATTATATGCCCCGTACTAGATACGGGCAACCACTCGGTTATGCCTTCAATAACGCCGAGCAGTATGATTTTTAAAACGTCAATAATACCCAATTCTTCTCTCCTTATGATATATTTTATGCCGATAATCGACTTATAGACCTATTTATAAGTAAAGTCCACCGCTATTCGTGGTGGACTTTTTGCTTAAAACGATTATTCTTGTTCGATTTTTTCAAGAAGTTTAAGGTCGATACCCTTGTCGCCGATTTTAATAATTTCGACTTTAACAAGGTCTCCGATAGCAAGAACTTCGTCAACCGAATTGATTCTTCTTTCGCTCATTTTTGAAATGTGAATCATACCGTCTTTACCGGGAGCAAGTTCGCAAAATGCACCTACTTTAGGAAGAATTCTTACGACGGTTGAAATGAACATATCGCCGATTTCAGGATCTCTAGCAATAGCCATAACCATAGCCTTTGCCTTTTCTGCCATAGAAAGGTCTTCACCGTAAGTAGCGATACAAACCTTTCCGTCGTCGTTGATATCAATCTTAACGCCCGTTTCGTCGATAATCTTGTTGATGGTCTTACCACCGCTACCGATAACGTCTTTAATCTTTTCAGTAGGAATATTGAAAGAAATAATCTTGGGGGCGTACTTGCTAAGTTGCGCGCTAGGAGCAGGGATACATTCGAGCATTTTATTGAGAATGTGTTGTCTGCCTTCGTTTGCTTGCTTAATAGCAGTCCTTAAAATGTTTTCGTCAATACCTTTGATTTTAATATCCATTTGGATTGCGGTGATACCGTTTACCGTACCTGCAACCTTAAAGTCCATATCGCCAAGGAAGTCTTCTAAGCCTTGAATATCCGAAAGAACGGATACCTTTCCGCTTTCAACGTCCTTGATAAGTCCCATTGCGATACCTGCAACAGGTCTTTTAATAGGAACGCCTGCGTCCATAAGAGCCATAGTAGAACCGCATACCGAAGCCTGCGAAGTAGAACCGTTTGAAGAAAGAACTTCAGAAACGAGTCTGATTGCGTAGGGGAATTCGTCTTCCGAAGGAATAACGGGTTCTAACGACCTTTCTGCCAAAGCGCCGTGACCGATTTCACGCCTACCGGGGCTCTTTAATCCCCTTGCTTCACCCGAAGCGTAGCCGGGCATGTTGTAATGGTGCATGTATCTCTTGTATTCTTCGTTGTCAAGGCCTTCGAGTTTTTGAACTTCGGAAATAGTGCCGAGCGTACAAGTAGTCATAACTTGAGTTTGACCTCTCGTAAATACACCGCTACCGTGAACTCTAGGTAAAATGCCGTGCTCACACCAAATAGGTCTGATTTCGGTAAGAGTTCTTCCGTCAGGTCTTACGCCTGCGTTGGTGATCTTTGCTCTAACCTTTTCCTTAGTGATATAGTAAAGAGAATCTTTAATTTCTCTTGCCATATCGGGATAGATTTCAGCAAAATGCTCTAAAGTTTCAACTTCAACAGCGTCCTGACGAGCTTGTCTTTCTTGTCTATCGAAAGTGTCTAAAGCGTAGTCGAGTTTTTCGCTTGCGAAGGCTCTTACTGCGTTATCCAAATCTTCGGGAATATGGTAAAGGTCCATTTCTCTCTTGGGTTTACCGACCTTTTCAACGATGGTTTCAATGAAAGCGCATTGCTTTTTGATTTCTTCATGACCGAATAAAATTGCGCCGACCATATCTTCGTCGGAAATTTCCTTAGAGCCTGCTTCAACCATCATGATAGCGTCCTTAGTACCCGAAAGGTTAAGGGCTAAAAGACTCTTTTCCTTTTGAGCGAGAGTGGGGTTGATAACGTATTCGCCGTCAACTAAACCGACCACTACCGAACCCGTAGGTCCTGCCCAAGGAATATCAGAAATTGAAAGGGCGATTGAACTGCCGAGCATTGCGAACGGTTCGGGCGAAATGTCGGGATCAACGGACAAAGTGGTTGCGATAACCGTTACGTCGTTGAAAAGTCCCTTGGGGAAAAGGGGACGGATAGGTCTGTCGATAAGTCTTGAAGTAAGAATTGCCTTATCGCTTGCTCTACCTTCTCTCTTTTTGAAACCGCCGGGAATTTTACCGACTGAATACATTTTTTCTTCATAATCGACCGAAAGGGGGAAGAAATCCATACCGTCTCTCGGCTTGTCTGCCATTGCTACGTTTACCATTACTACCGTTTCGCCACATCTGATAACGCACGATCCGTTAGCCTGTTGAGCGTATTTACCAACGTCAACAGTTACTTCTCTACCGCCTACTACGGTGTTGAAAACGTTGTGATTTTCTAACATAATTTTCTCCTTTTTACTCATTGTATAACTTTATAGAACTCGCAAAATATTTTGCGTTACTTGCGGAATTGCCCGAAAACCGAACGGGCACCGTTTACTGCTGATACACAGTAAAACGGGGAGTATAAATTTATACTCCCCATAGCAATTACTTTCTCAAGCCGAGTTGTGCAATAAGCGCTCTGTATCTTTCGATATCAATAGACTTAAGGTAATCGAGTAAGCCCTTTCTGCGACCTACCATTTTTAAAAGGCCACGACGAGAGTGCTTGTCGTTTTTGTTTACCTTAAGGTGTTCGTTAAGGTGATTGATTCTTGCAGTTAAAAGAGCGATTTGCACTTCTGCAGAACCGGTGTCGCCTTCGTGTCTTGCGTACTGGTTGATGATTTCGGTTTTGTTTTCCATTTTATTTATCCTCCTGTATGGAAATATACACTCAAAACGAAGCAAAAGCGTCGAGTATTCGCAACACCTCGCAATGAGCACGATAATATATTAACATATATAAAGCAAAAAATCAAACGTTTGTCAAGGTTTTTCTAAAAAGAATTTATTTTTTTCTTCTATTATTTTGTCGACTTTGGCAATATACGTAGCAATATCCTTGGGCGCGCCATATCTTTCGATACGGTCTTCGGCTAAAATAAGTTTTTTGGTAACGGCGTTTGCTCCACAAGCAAGGTTATCGGTTATCTCTTCCATAACGTCGATATTGTATACGCAAGATTTACCGCTTTTCGTATAGCCCGTGTTTTCCAAATTGCCCGCCATGTACTTTTGCCTATACAAATAATAGGGGTTAAAACCGCTATTAATCAACTTATAGACCGAGTAATCTATCATTTTGGCAATTTCGCCTTCGGGTAATTTTTTGGTGGATTCTTTGAGTTTGCTACCCCGCTTTAAGGATAAAGTATGTACGGTAATATTGTCGGGTGAAAGTTCAATTGCCTTGTCTACACTATATTTAAAATCTTCAAAACTCTCGCCTGTAAGCCCAGCGATTAGGTCCATATTGACCGAAAAACCGAACTCTTTGGCAAGTTCGTATTTATCTAAAATGTCCTGCGCAGTATGTCGTCTTCCAATAACCTTTAAGGTCTTATCGTTAAAAGTTTGGGGGTTTAAACAAATTCTCGTAACCCCGTAATCTTTTAAAAGTTGCAAGGTTTCCCTTTCAATACAGTCGGGTCTGCCCGCTTCTACGGTATACTCACAGTCGACCTTTCCTATCGCTTTAAGCACTCTTTCGAGCATAGGAAGGGGTAAGGAAACGGGCGTACCGCCACCGACGTAAACCGAACGCAAATTTTTAATCAAGGGCTTTGCGCTTTCGATTTCCTTTACTAAACTATCGATATAGCCGTCGAGTTGCTTTTCCTTGCCGATTTCATTGGATAAAAAGGAACAATAAAGACATCTCGTAGGGCAAAAAGGTATGCTGACGAAAAGGTCGCAGTTGCCTTCTTTACGCTCGTAGACGGGCTTTTGCTCTTGCATAATACGACTGACGATATCGAGTTTACTCTCGCTGACGAGCATCTCTTCCGCCATTTTTTGACGCCAGTTTTCACCTAGCGAATAGGCGTATTTGACGGGACGAATACCCGTGAGCGCCCCCCAAACTAAATTTTGACCTAAATAATCGCAAAGCGATTTATAAAGGGCGAGTTTTGCATATCGCTTTATAAGTCGTTTATTTTCAAGTTCGTTGCCCCAAACGACCTTTTTTGAGTAAGAATACGCCTTGTCGCCGATTTTTACGTCGTCTTTTAATAGGTCGCCCTCTTGGCTATGAAAATGCTCTACGCTAAGGTCTTCCGCGCCGTTGAAAAAGCCCGACGCTTCGATAAACTCGGCTTGCATCCATTGTAAATTAGTTTCAATTATCATTGATGGGATTGTACTTCCTTTCTCTTTCTATCGTCGTCTTTCCGCCGTGTCCGGGCAAAACCATGATATTGCCGTTTAAAGTGAATAATTTGTTGATAATAGAATTTTTTAAGTCGCTGAAATTACCGGTCGGCAAATCGTACCTACCGTAAGACGAGCAAAATAGCGTGTCGCCCGAAAAAAGTTTGTCTTCAATCAAAAAACAAACCGAACCTGCGGTATGCCCCGCGGTTTTTATAACCTGCAAGTCTATTCCGCCGATTTGAGTTTTACCTTCGGCTAAAATGCCGTCCGCTTGAAGGGAAAACTCGCCAAGCCCAAAAGCCTTTGCCAAATTGCCGTCGCCTAAGAGTAATAAACTATCTTCCTTTGAAACGAACACGGGAATACCTGCGCTTTTGCAGTAAACCGTACCCATGGCGTGATCGAAATGAGCGTGAGTTAAAAGTGCCCCTTTCACGGTTAAACCAAGCGACTTTGTTTGTTCAATTATTTTATAAAAATCCCCGCCCAAGTCGATTATTAAACAATTTTTGGTGTCATCATCATAAACCGTATAACAGTTTGCGCCGAGCGGGGGAACTTCGTTTACTATATATTTTATCATACTTGCGGTCTGAAAATATCTATGATATCTTTGTTTTGGCTAACCTTTGCGAAAAGGGCGTCAACGTCTTCTTTCTTGTTAATTCTTATAGTAAAGTCCACGATTGACTGGTGAGTTTTGGGATCGATTCTTCCGTTTACCGATGCAATGAAAAGCCCGAGAGCCGTACAAGCGTTTGAAACGTAGACGAGTATCGGCGTGCTTTCGCCACCGATTACCCTAACCGAAATGTTGTAACTGCCGACTACACCCGTCCACTCGGCTTCTAAAAACCTTGCAGGGTCTTCGCTCTTCATATTGGGGCAGTCGCGCCTATGCACGGCAACGCCCCTTCCCCTTGAAATAAAGCCGATTATATCGTCGCCGGGAACGGGAGCGCAACAACCTGCAAACCTAACTAAAAAGTTGTCAAAGCCCTTGATTTTTACACCGCCGACGCTATTGGTGGACTTTTTGTATTTATTCTCTTCAATTTTTTCGGGGATGGGAATTTCTTTTTTGTGGTAGTCGATAAGTTTTAAAAGTACTTGGTTTACAGTTACCGCCCCGCAACCTACCGCAGTATACATTTCTTCAACAGTTGAAAAAGAGAGTTTTTGGCTTATTCTCTCAAACGAAACGGGGTTTAAAAGTTCGCCGAAGTTGTAGCCCTTGTTTTTTGCTTCAAGTTCGAGCATTGTTTTACCTTTCTTTTCGTTTTCAGCTGAGTCTGCCTTTTTAAAGAAGGCTTTAATCTTTGCCCTAGCGCCGGGAGATTTGGCTATCCTAAGCCAGTCCCACGAAGGACCTTTTGAAAGTTTTGACGTAACGATTTCAACGATGTCGCCGACGTTTAAGGTAGTGGTTATGGGAACCATTTTGCCGTTTACCTTTGCTCCGACGCATTTATTGCCGACTTCGGTGTGTATTCTGTACGCAAAGTCGATAGGCGTGGCGTCTTTTACAAGGCTTAAAACTTCGCCCTTGGGAGTGAAAACTAAAACTTCGGTGCTATAAACGTCGCCCTTTAAACTTTCCAAAAATTCGGTAGAGTTACTGAGTCCGCCCTGCCACTCCATAACTTCTCTTATCCAAGAAAGTCTTTGGTCAAAGTTATCCGAGCCCTCTTTATTTTCTTTATACTTCCAATGCGCCGCAATACCGAATTCCGCCGTGTGGTTCATTTCCCACGTACGGATTTGAATTTCAAAAATCTTGCCCACGCTCGTTACGACGGTCGTATGCAAACTTTGATAAAGATTTTCCTTGGGCATTGCGATATAGTCTTTAATTCTACCCGGGATAGGCTTCCATTTTTTATGAATTTTGCCAAGCAATTCGTAGCACTCGTCAACCGACTTTACGATAACTCTGACCGCGGTTAAGTCGTAAATTTGGTCGAGCGGTTTGTTTTGCTTTTTCATCTTTTTGTAGATGCTGTAAAAATGCTTTGGTCTGCCAAAAACTTCGCCTTCGATTGAAGATTCTTTTAAAATATCTTTGATTTCGTTTACGACGAAGTTTACGAATTCTTGCCTTTCGTGAATCTCGTCGTTGATGTTTACGGATAAAAATTCGTAACCTTCGGGGTCGATATATTTGAGGCAAAGGTCTTCGAGTTCGCACTTGATTTGCGAAATACCAAGCCTGCCTGCAAGCGGAGCGTAAATATCGAGGGTTTCGTGCGCCATGCGAAGTTGCCTTTCGTGCGAAAGGAAGTTGAGCGAACGCATATTATGAAGCCTGTCGGCAAGTTTAATAATGATAACCCTTATGTCCTTTGCCATTGAAACGAAAATCTTTTTGAAATTTTCGGCTTGCTCTTCTTCTTTGGATCTAAATTCTATTTTGTCAAGTTTGGTTACGCCGTTTACAAGGCTTAAAATCTCTTCGCCAAACTCGTTTCTGATATCCGCTTCAGAAACGGCGGTATCTTCTATTACGTCGTGCAAAAAAGATGCGGCAACGGTGTCGCAATCCATACCGAGCCCCATTAAAATCTTTGCTACTGCGACGGGGTGCGTAAAGTATTCTTCACCCGAAGCGCGCTTTTGTCCGCTATGCGCTTCTTTGGCGTAGTAAAAGGCGCGCTCTAATATTTCACGCTCTTCTTCGCCATACGTCTGATTTATGCTTTTTAAAATTTCATCATACATAAATATTACCCTAAAATGCGCTTAATCGACTTATAGACCGACGAATCAGTCAATTCTCGCTTAATACCGCCAACTGCTTTATACCTTCCGCCCTGCGGAATTATAAGCCCTAATTCTATAAATACTTTTACTGCGAAAGTGATTTGCCGTGCGCTTAAACCCGTTTCTTCAACGAGTTCGGTTACGCTAATAAAACCGAGCGGACGGTTTTTTACGGCTACGAAAACCTTGCCGAGCACCAACCTATCCGTGGATATACCGACTTTTGAAAAGCCGTCGATTTCTTGGTTAACGAATACTTTTTTATCCGTTTTTAGTACGCTGAGCGGTTTGTCAAGGTAGACTATTTTTTCATAGCCGTCCGGGATAATTCCGCTCGTGCCGAGCGTTATAACGCTAATATTTCCCTTTCCGTCAGGGGTTAAAACGCTTTTTTCAAAATATTCCGTGCCGTTAAACTTATTTAAAGTTTCATAGTCGTTTACGATAAACAACGTGCCGTAAATTTGGGTTTTAGCCTGATTTATAAGGGCTTGCGCCTGCTCTGTGTTTATCGGCGTATACTCGCCGTTTTGATTTAGCGAGTCGATTTGAGCCGAAAATACCGCCGAAGTTACGCCGTCGTCACGGCAAGCAACGGTTTTAATCTCCTTAACGATACCTTTTAAGGTTTCCGAGCCACGGAAAATTGATATGCTAGGCTCAAAAATAACCGTCTTTTTAATTTCAGAATTTAAAAGATGTAAATTTTCCGTACCGTTAAAGAGCAAAAGTTCGATAAAATCACTCTTAAAACCGACGTGTGGAGAGCCGAATTTTAAGGGACTTGCATACGCCCTTGAACACTCAACCGCAAACACGGGTTTTTTGTTGCCCACGCCAAAAGGCTCTAATAGGGTGAGTTCTTTTGCAAATTGAAGGGAAAACTTTTCGGTAATTAAATCTTCAACTTCAGTCGCTTGAATAAAGTCTTCAAACTTGCAATTGTCCGTTAAATACTCGTTTAATCTATTTTCAAATTCTTCAAAATTTTCTTTTAAAATGCTCACGCCAGCCGCTTGAGCGTGTCCGCCAAAGTCGACGGTTAAGTCTTTTACGGCGCTGAACGCTTTGAATATATTTACGCCTATAACGGAGCGCGCGCTACCGTGTAAAACCCCGTCTTTTTCGGCAAAAAGGACGACGGGCTTTGAGTATTCTTCGACGAGTTTTGCAGCCGTTATACCCATAAGTCCTGCCTTCCAATCCTTGCTATATAGGGCTATAACACGATTATCAAGGGTTTTTGACGAAAGCATAGCCTTTGCCGAGCGGTATAAAAGATCGCATTCGGCTTGGCGGGCTACGTTGTACTCGTTGAGTTGTTTTGCTAAAATTTGTATTTCGTCTTCGTCGTCGGTAAGGAATAATTTGAGCGCCGAATTAGCGTCGCCCATTCTACCTGCGGCGTTGACTCTAGGGGCTACGATAAAGGCTACGGCGGTAGAACTTACTTCCTTTAAGCCACCGACGTTTGCGAGCGCCTTTATAGCCTTTGAACATCTGCCCGACTGAATCTTTTTAAGACCTTCTTTAACGATTATTCTATTTTCGTCGACGAGAGCCATACTGTCGGCAACGGTCGCAATGGCAACGATATCTATAAACTCGTTGGCTTTATCGCCTACGAGCGCCTTTGCGAGTTTGTACGCAACGCCTGCGCCACAAAGCCCATCAAAGGGATAATCGCCCTTTAACTTGCAGTTTATGACCGTACAGTCTGGTATTTCGTCGGGTATTTCGTGGTGATCGGTAACGATTACGTCAACGCCTAAATCTTGAAGTTCGGCAACTTCTTGAACTGCGGAAATACCGCAGTCAACGGTAATAATTAGGTCGGGATAATAGGTTTCAAGCACGAAATCTATCATTTCCGCCGATAGTCCGTAACCGTTGTCCCTTTCGGGAATAACGGGAATAGCGTCTATTCCAAAAATCTTTAAACTGCGGTATAAAACGGTTACCGCAGAAATACCATCGGCGTCATAATCGCCGTAAATTACTACGGTTTCGCCCTGCTCTTTTGCAAGTTTAATACGCTCGACCGCGCTTTGCATGCCACCGAGTAAATACGGGTCGTGCAAGTCGCTCAACTTGGGGTAAAGGAATTTGCTTGCCGAATACGCGTCGGTAAACCCACGGCTTACGAGCATTTGCGCAAAGCGAGTTGATACGCCTAAAGACGCGGACATTTCCGATATTAAGTTTTTGTCGGCGTCTGCCCTGTCTTTATAACGAATCATTTTAAGTCCCTTTGATTTTGTAAAAGCAACACCCTATGCACCGCAAGGGTTTTACTTTCCGTTTAAGATTGAAAATTTAAGCGCGCTATTTTTACGTGTTAACGATTAGATTGCCACGCCTACTTTTAGTAGGCTCGCAATGACAGTTGGGGGAAATATTTTAATTAAAACCAAACCTTGGTTTGACGGGAGGAGCAAGCCCCTCCCCTACGGCGCGCTTTAATATCTATCCCGAAAATAATTTTGCTTTGCAAAAGAATTTTTGGGAAAAGGAGCAAACGGCTATAAAGTCTTGCTAACCGCTTTTTGCGGTTGGCTGACAAAAAGCCGATTTGCGACGCAGACAAGGCTCGTTTTATTGGCAAGGGTTTGGTAGACCTTGTTGGTCATCCCAGTCGGAAACCACTTACAGTAACGACGCATACCGCCGTTTATACGCCTTTAAAATTTAAAAAAAGGCGGTTGGGACTAAAGCCCAACCGCCCACCTTTTTGGTTAATTATGCTTGTTTAGCCTTTTTTGCTTTTTTGCTAGGCTTTTTATTTTCTTGACCGAATAACTTTCTAAGTTTTACCCAAAGGGGAGCGGACAAAAGAACTGAAGAATAAGCGCCTGCTAAAAGACCGAAGATAATCGGGAAAGCGAACTCTCTAATAGCGGTAGAACCGAAAATTGCAAGGGCTACTATCATAACGAGAGTCGTTAAGGTAGTAATGATAGACCTTGTCAAAGTGCTTGAAATTGCTTCGTTAGCGATTTCAACGTCGGTTTTGTCAACGTTAGAAGGAAGGGCGTGTATTTCTCTTATTCTGTCAAATACGACGATAGTTGCGTTGATTGAGTAACCTACGATAGTGATAACTGCCGCAATAAAAGTCATATTAACGGGAATTTGGAAAATCGTGGTGAACGCAATCATGATAAGAACGTCGTGTAAAAGAGCGACGATTGCCGATATACCTGCTAAGAGATTGAAACGAAGGGCAATGTAGATAAGAATTACTACAACTGCTACCGCTACTGCGATAAACGCGTTTCTTACGGTATAATTTTTAACGTCGTCACTAATAACGTGAGTTTCTACTTCGACGGTTGCCTTATTTTCAAAATATTCTTCAATGAAGAGTTTGAGTTCTTTTTTGATTTCTTCGTTTTCAGTAACGAGTAAGATTTCACCCGTGCTATCGGGATCAGAGTTTAAGTCGATAGTCTTACCGTCTTCAACCATGGTCATACCGATACGGAAACTGAAAGTAGAAAGGTCAGCGCCCGACTTTTGAACGTTGCCGTCAACGTCGTAAGCCTTAGTTTCTACCTTGCCATCACCATCTCTATCGCCACCGAGCCAATTTTTAACTGCGGTTTCAAAGTCGTTTTGGTCGAATTCAGAAACGCCGACTGATACTTCGATATTAGAACCACCGCTAAATTCTACGCCGAGATTCATATTTCTTACAAAGAAAGTATCAACTAAACCTGCAACGATAATAACTGCGCTGATGATTAAGAATATCCAGAATTTTTCAACGATTTTTAAATTTTTATCCTTAAAATTCAAGCCTAACATTACGCGTCCCTCCTTTTAAGTCTTAAAAATCTTTCTTCGTCTTTAGCGAGCGGTTTAACTACTCCGATAAGCCACTTGGTAACTACGAGTGCGGTAAACATTGAAACGAGTACGCCAAGGAAGAGCGTGATTGCAAAGCCCTTGATTGAACCCGAACAAAGTATCCAAAGTACGATAGCCGCTAAAACGGTGGTAACGTTTGAGTCTAAAACGGTGATAAACGCTCTCTTAAAACCTGCTGAGATAGAAGCGTCAACGGTTTTACCGTTTGCAAATTCTTCCTTAATACGGTCGAAAATGATGACGTTTGCGTCAACTGCCATACCGATTGAAAGGATAATACCTGCAATACCGGGGAAAGTAAGTTGTACCCACGGGAAGATTGCAAGCAAGCAAACGTATAAGATAACGTAAATCATAAGCGCGATAGACGCCGCAATACCCATACCGCCGTAGAAAGCGATTAAGATTGCAAATATGATTACGAGACCTATACCTGCGGCGATCATTGCGTAAGTCAATACGTTTTCACCTAAAGTTGCGCTCATTTTTTGAGTCGCGCCGATAGTGAATTCGATATTAAGCGCACCGCTTTTGATAACCGAAGCAATCGTTTGCGCTTGTTCGATAGATTCGATACCCGTAATCTCTGCGTTGGGGCTATCAATCTTTTGACTTACGGTTGGCGACGAAATAAGTCTTTCGCCAAGGTAAATCGCAAGGTAACGATTGCCTTCTTCATAAGCGAGTACGGTTTCGGTTGCGGCAGCAAAGGTTGCTTGTCCTTCAGGCGTAAACTCTAAAACGACGATGGGATTACCGTCTTTATCGTAACCTGCTTGCGCGTTTGAAATAGCCTTACGGGTAACGAGTATGGTATTGTCGTACGCTTTGAAAGTAAGTTCGCCTTGGTCGCCGATAAGTTCCATAACTTCTTCAGCATTGTCAACTTCGGGAATTTCAACCCTTAAGTTGGTAACGTCTTCTCTTGAAATAGTTGCTTCGGTATAACCGTTTTCATCAAGTCTTGATCTTAAGGTTTCGATAGCGGCTTCAAGCGCAGCGTCTAATTCGTCTGCGGGAATTTCTTCCTTAGGCTCTAATACCGCGTAATATCCGCCGTTAAGGTCAATACCCTTGCCGATTACGCCAAAGATGCTCTTATAGTCGTAGGTGCTACCGGGAACGGGACCCGAAACGAAGCACGCCAAGCCCATAAAAGCAATGAGTATTGCCAAAACAATAAGAATTATTATTGACTTCTTTTTGCTCATTCTTGCCTCCTGCTTGTTAAAGCATTTTGTCTTGTTACTTGCGCCCACGCGCTAAAAATAGTAAATGCGTCACGCGTGGAATTTATACACTATTCTATTATATAACTTACGAGCGTTTTAGTCAATAAAAATAACGCATTTTTTTGCCAGAACTCTAATTTTTTTAATAAATTTTTAAAGTTTTTTTATTCGTTTTGACGGGTTTAGCCGAAAAGGGTAAAATTTACGGGCTAAAAAAGTCTTTTTATATTATATATAAAAAATAACCGACTACAAAGCCGATTATTTTTTGATTTTAACTTTTTTGTTTTTTGCAAGGCTCAATCAAAAACGCCTAATTCTACCCGTTATAAGCCCCGATAGAGCGCCCATTAAAAAGCCGAATACGAGATCGATTAAAAGCCCCCAACCAAAGGATAAACCACCGCTTATTAAAGCGAAGATTAAAAAGGTAAAAAGGGTTGATAAAAGACCTATAAGCCCACCTTTTATAAAAAACTTGTCTTCCTTGACAGCTAAAAACGCGCCGAAAAAGATTGCCAAAAGTTTTATAATTTGGTTTACGGGGCGTATTACTCCGTCGCCTAAATCGGTAAAAAATAAAACGAGTGAAAAAACGAGTACTCCGATAAGAGTTATTAGTACTGCCGTTACCACTCCCCTTACAACTTGAACTAAACTTGCTTTGCTTTCGCTTGAAAATAACATAAAAAACCCCCGCACGATAATCTATGCGGGGACTTTTAATAAAATTCGTGTTTTTAATTATTCAGCGTCTTTTCCGTCGGTTTCTTCTACGACTTCTGCAGGAACTTCTTCAGCGTCTGCGGGAACTTCCGCTATGTCTTCCGCGGGAACTTCTGCGGGAACTTCCGCTACGTCTTCTGCGGGAACTTCTGCATGCTCTTCAAATACTTCTTCACCGTTTTCAGCAGGCTCTTCGGCAGAAGTTTCTTCTTCCTTAGGCGCGTTGGGATCTTCCCAAGAATAAATTGCAACCTTGTCGAGTTTTAAATAGCAAGGATGCTCTTCGTCGCCCGTTTTAAGGATAAAACTACCTTCTTCGTCGTTAACTGAAATTACTTCGCCGACGATACCGCCGATAGTTACGAGAATATAGCCGGGATGTATGTCGTTGCGTTTTTGTTTTGCCGCTTCGGCTTCTTCCGTTCTCTTTTTAGCAGAAAAATGATTAACTATAAGCAATATAACGAAGGGTACTAAAACAATGAGCCAAATCCACCAATCTCCGCCGTTGTTTGCAGGAGGGGTAGTGCTTTCAAGTAAATTAAATAACATAATAATCTCCTTTTTGCATTTTTGCAATAATATAATACCTTGTTTTTAATTTTATTGCAAGGCTTTTACCTTAATTTGTTAAAAATTTCGTCTATTTATCAAGATTTTCACTAAAAACTAAGGTTTTTTTCAGTTTAAAAGTTTGAGCCGTTAAAATCGTATTTTTCGTAAAACTCTTTTCTAAACTCTTTGAAATATCCGCCGAGTATAGATTCTCTTATTCCTTTCATAAGGTTGGTAAGATAGGTTATGTTGTGCAAACTCAAAAGCATTCCGCCCATCATTTCGCCCACGTTTATCATGTGGCGAAGGTAAGCCTTGGTGTAGTTGCGACAGCAATAACAGTTACACTCGGGATCGAGCGGAGTGAAATCTTCTTTATACTTACCGTTTCTTACGACTACCCTACCGCGTGAAGTCATTGCCGTACCGTTGCGGGCAATTCTCGTTGCTAAAACGCAGTCGAACATATCAATTCCACGCATAACCCCTTCGACTAAGCAGTCGGGACTGCCGACGCCCATCAAATACCTTGGAACAGCGGTTGGATAATGAGGCAAAAGGTCATCCATAACGTCGTACATAATATCCTTTGGCTCGCCGACCGACAGACCGCCGATTGCTATACCGTATTTTGCATAGGGAATAGTTTCTTGCAAGGATATTTTACGCAAATCTTTAAAGACGTTACCTTGAACGATGGGGAAAAGCGCTTGTTCGTCGTTTTTGTGATAGTTGTAACACCTATCGAGCCAAGAAAGAGTCCTTTTCATAGCCTTTTCACTAGCCTTGTGATCCGCGCCGTACTCGCTACATTGGTCAAAAGCCATTATTATATCCGCGCCGAGATTGTTTTCAATTTGAATTGCCTTTTCGGGGGTGATAAAATGCTTACTACCATCAACGCTAGACCTAAAAGTTACGCCGTCGTCCTTGATTTGATTGAGTTTTGCAAGCGAAAACACTTGAAAACCACCGCTATCAGTCAAAATGGGCTTGTCCCAATTCATAAACTTGTGAAGCCCACCCGCTTTTGCAACGAGTTCGTCGCCCGGGCGCATATACAAGTGGTAGGTATTGGCAAGTATAATTTGCGAACCTGCTTCTTTTAAATCCCTAGGAAAAACTCCCTTTACCGTGGCTTGCGTGCCGACGGGCATATAAACGGGGGTTTCAATATCGCCGTGGGGGGTGTGAAGTATACCCGCCCTTGCGCCCGTTTCGGTATCCTGTTTTATAGTTTCAAAATAAAATTTTTCCATACTTAAATTATCATCATTGAGTCGCCGAAAGAGAAAAATCTATACCTTTCTTCAACGGCGGTCTTGTAAATTTCGAGAGTTTTTTCCCTTGTAGAAAGGGCTGAAACAAGCATTATCAAAGTGCTTTCGGGTAAGTGGAAATTGGTTATTAAACTGTCGACCACCTTAAATTTATAGGGGGGATAGATAAAAATACCCGTATCGCCCGAAATTGGGTTTACAGTTCCGTCTTGATTTGCCGCGCTTTCCAAAGTCCTTACGCTAGTAGTGCCGACGGCGATAACTCGCCTTCCCGATTTTTTTGCATCGTTGATTTTTTGAGCGTTTTCGGGGGTGATTTCAAAATGCTCTACGTGCATTTTATGGTCTTTTAAATCGTCTACTTTTACGGGGCGGAAAGTACCTAAACCAACGTTTAATGTTACTTCGGCAAACTCAACGCCTTTATCTTTAAGTTTTTGTATAAGGTCTTTCGTGAAATGCAATCCTGCCGTGGGGGCTGCCGCAGAGCCTTCTTGCTTGCAGTAAACCGTTTGATATCTGTCTTGATTTTTGAGTTTTTCCCTAATGTAAGGAGGCAAAGGCATTTCGCCTACCTTTGATAAAATATCTTCAAACACTCCGTCGAAAATAAATCTTACTATTCTACCGCCTTCGTCCGTACGGGAAAGTATTTGAACGGAAAGTTCGTCGTTTATTTTTAACACTACCCCTTCTCTACACTTTTTGCCCGGCTTTACTAAAACTTCCCAGTCGGTAAGGTTTTGCCTTTTTAAGAGCAAAACTTCAACCTTTCCGCCGTGCTCGGTGTGAGCGAAGATGCGAGCGGGATAGACCTTAGTGGTGTTGATAACCAAAAGGTCGCCTTTATTTAGTAAGTCGTATACGTCCCTAAAATACCTATGAGATATATCACCGCTAGCGCGGTCGAACACAAGTAATCTCGAACTATCTCTCGGCTCGACGGGGGTTTGGGCTATTAGTTCTTCGGGTAGATCGTAATAAAAATCGCTTGTCTTTAACATATTATCCTTGTAATTTATAGCCGATAACGGGCTTATAGGTCGATTTTTAGTCTTCGTCGAATATAGAAATTTGATTTTTGATAACGGCTGGAACGGGCTTGCCTAAATGCTCGTAAGCCTTTTTCATTGCTATTCTTCCCCTAGGGCTTCTCGAAATAAATCCGAGTTGCAAAAGATAGGGCTCGTAGACGTCTTCAATGGTGTTGCTGTCTTCGTTGATGGTTGCCGCCAAGGTGTCAAGACCTACCGGACCGCCGCCGAATTTATCTATCATTGAAGTTAAAAGCCTTATGTCGATATTGTCTAAACCGAGTTCGTCGATTTCAAGCATATCGAGAGCGTGCTTGGTGTCCGCTAGAGTAACCGTTTCGTGCTTTAAGACGGCGGAAAAATCTCTAACTCGCCTTAAAAGTCTATTGGCAATTCTCGGCGTACCGCGACTTCTCTTCGCTACTTCTAAAGACGCGTCTATTTCGATTTCCGTGCCGAGTTTTACCGCTGAACGGCGAACGATTTCGGCAAGTTCTTCAACCGAATACATCTCGAGCCTTGAAAGCACGCCGAATCTATCGCGAAGGGGTGAACTGAGCATACCAGCCTTGGTCGTTGCGCCGACTAGCGTAAACCTTTTAAGCGGAATTTGCACCGACCTTGCCGAAGGACCTTTGCCGATAATAAAATCGAGAGAAAAGTCTTCCATTGCGGGATATAAAATCTCTTCGACGTTGTGATTTAAGCGGTGAATTTCGTCAATAAACAATACGTCGCCTTCGTTAAGGTTGGTAAGTATTGCGGCGAGATCGCCAGACTTTTCAATCGACGGTCCTGACGTAACCTTGATTTGAACGCCCATTTCCGCAGCGATAATATGCGCGAGAGTGGTTTTACCAAGCCCCGGTGGGCCGTAGAGTAAAACGTGGTCTAACGCTTCGCCGCGAAGTTTTGCCGCCTGCATGAAAATTGCGAGATTTTGCTTGACTTTTTCCTGTCCTACGTAGCCTTCCATTGACTTGGGACGCAAGACGTTTTCTATCTCGTCGTATTCAGTTTTAGTGCTTACGATTAAACTTTCGTCTTCGTCGTAGTTATCACTACCAAAAAATTCGTCGTCTAACATAATTTTTACCTATTTAAACTTTGTAATGCAAATGAAATAATTTGCTCTATGCTACAAGCGCCCTGCTCTCTTGCAAACTTGACCGCATTTTTAGCCTGCGTACCCGTAAACCCGAGCCCCATGAGCGCTACGATTGCGTCTTCTTCATCTCTCGTCAAAGGTATTTCGATAGGCTGAGCCTTTTTGACTTCGCCGATATCGCCTGCGGAAACGCTTTCTCTAAGTTCTAAAATAATTCTTTCCGCCGACTTTTTGCCAAGACCTTTGATTTTTGAAAGGGTTTTTACGTCGGAAGTTGCGATTGCCGTCGCTAAATCACAAACGCGCATACCCGACAAAATGCCTATGCCGATTTTTGGACCTATGCCCGAAACGGAAATAAGTTTCAAAAACATATTCTTTTCGTCTTTGGTGTCAAAGCCAAATAGCGCAACCCCGTCTTCCTTTACTTGGAAATAGGTATGTACTCCACCCTCGCCCTTTTCAACAAGACGAGAAAAAGCCGACGAAGAACAAAAAATTTCGTAGCCGATTCCGTTATTTTCTAAAACGACGCCACCGTCGAATCTATCAATTACTTTTCCTTTGATATACGCTATCATAATCTTCCTTTTTTAATAGTTGACCGCTTTATTTTATGCCGAAAGGCATTTTAAAACGGCGGGTTTGGTTGTGGGTTAAGGCGACGGCTAAAGCGTCTGCCGCGTCGTCGGGTTTGGGGACTTTTTCAAGGCGCAAAAAGGTTTTTACCATGGCTTGAATTTGCTTTTTTTCGGCTCTGCCGTAGCCCGTCAACGCTTGTTTTATTTGTAAGGGCGTGTACTCGAAGAGTTTACCGCACTCCTTTACGCAAGTTAAAAGTATTACTCCCCTTGCCTGCGCTACGTTGATACCCGTGGTTATGTTGGTATTGAAAAAGAGTTCTTCCAAGGCGATTTCGTCGGGTTGGAACTTTTGAATAAGTTTTTTTATACCGACTTCGAGCATTGCAAGCCTTTGTGGCAATTTTTCTTCCTTGGGCGTCGTTATTACGCCGTAATCTATTACGGAAGCGTTGCCTTTTTCACTTTTTATAACCCCCCAACCTATGGTTGCAAAACCGGGGTCAATGCCGAGAATAATCATAATAACCCACTTTAATTTTATATTATCTATTGTAATATAATTGGCGTAAATAGTCAAGCGAATAGGCGTTTTGCCTTTAAAATATAACTCCTTTTTAATAAATTCATCAAAGGGCTTGCGCAGACTTACAAAGGCTACTTTTAACTAAATTGCGCCGAGCGAAAATTCGCTCGGCGCAAGAGATAATATTAAGTTTAAAAAACTTATTCGCCATAGACGAACTGCTCTACTTTAAAGGAAGCGGTTTGGTCAAGATAACCGCTATTTGCATAATATCTGCGGTAATTTACAAGTACCGTATCACCTATTTTGCAATTTTCGTCGTTGACGTATGCGGTAAGGTCGGCGACGATTGTGTTGACGTTTAAACTGTTGATTTGCGGTACGACAAACTCTTCTCTATCCCCTATTTTTATAGATTTTATAATGTCTTTTTCCTTAAATCCGTTCTTTTGGAACAATCCGAAATCTTCGAGAGCGGTTATGCCTACGTAATACTCGGTAGACACCCAAGAAGAAGTTTTAAACAAACCGAATTCTACGCCGAAATCGTACCTTCCTTCAATATAGCCGTTGGATATAAGTTGGGATAAAATATCAATTGCAACGTTGCCCGGTATAGCAAAACTCAAGCCCTGCGCCGTAGACGACGCGTAACCTGCGTTTACTATGCCGATTAACGCCCCCGTGTTTTTATCGAAAAGACCACCGCCAGAGTTACCGCCGTTGATTGCGGCGTCCGTTTGGATAAGCGTCATTTGAGTATCTTCTACCGTTACGTCACGGTTGATTGCGCTTATTATACCGCTCGTTACCGTACCGCCCAAAGTGCCGAGCGGATTGCCGATTGCGTAGACTTCAGTACCAACTTTTAGATTTGAAGACCTATCGTACCAAGTTGCCGAAGTTAAATTTTCAAAAGCGTTGGTAGAAGTTGCTTGAATAAACAAAACCGCCAAGTCGGAATCGGGGTCCGTGCCGACCAAAGTCGCTTTATATTCCTTGCCGTCGATTGCCTTTACGATTACTTCGTAGGCAGAGTCGATTACGTGGTGGCAAGTAACGATTATAGCCTTGTCATCAACGCCGTCGCCGTCTTCGTCCGCCATGGAAAGCACTACTCCGCTACCGCTACTTTGAGCGTTTGCCATCATTGAATAAATTTCAACGACGGACGGGCGAATAACATCTAAAACCGCAACTCCGTCGGGTACGATATCTAAACTATTGGTAACGTTTATTTCAAAATTGATGTCTACACCGTCGGGAAGTCCTGACATATTAGGCGCTGAATTTGACTCCTGTCCGCCGACGGGCGTAAAAATTCCGCTACAAGCGGTTAAGCCGAGCGTTAGGCAAAACGCCAAAGATATACAAACGATTTTTTTAAATAAATTTTTCATTTTTCCTATTCTCCATAAATATTTTACCCACTTTTTATTATGCTCTTATGACCAAAAAGTTATAAGTTGGTGAAAATTTATAGCCTAGATAAATATAGGGGCGATTTGTTTTTATCGCCCCCTTGTAAATAAATTTGCGTTTATTGCAAACTTGCAATAAATTAGTTGAGTGTTTAGTCTTCGTCTTCTTCTTCGGGAAGTTCTACGTTGTGGAAAACTTCTTGAACGTCGTCGTTGTCGTCAAACATGTCGAGCATTTTGTTAAAAGATACGAGTTGTTCTGCGCTCAAAGTGATTTTGTCGTTAGGAATCATCATAATTCCCGCTTCTAAAAACTCGTAATTCTTTTCTTCAAGATATTTTCTTACCGCCGAGAAATCGCCGGGGGCGGTTCTGATTTCGTAAGAGTCGTCGTTTACGATAACGTCTTCAGCGCCTGCGTCGAGAGCGAGTTCCATTGCCGAATCTTCGTCGAGTTCAACAGTTCTTTCTAAAACGATTACGCCCTTGTTTTCAAACATGTACGAAACTGAACCCGTAGTGCCGAGATTACCGCCACACTTATCGAAAATGTGTCTTACGTCGCCACCCGTTCTGTTCTTGTTGTCCGTAAGGGTTTTTACGATAACCGCGCTACCGCCGATACCGTAGCCTTCGTAAACGAGATTTTCGTAACTAACGCCCGAAAGTTCGCCCGCTGCCTTTGCGATAGACCTTTTGATATTGTCGTTAGGCATGTTTGCAGCCTTTGCCTTTGCGATTGCGTCGGCAAGTTTGCTGTTGGTGTACGGATCGGGGTTGCCCTTTGCTGCAACGGCAAGTTCTCTACCGAGTTTGGTGAAAATTTTACCCTTTGCGGCGTCCGTCTTTGCTTTTTTATTCTTTATGTTAGCCCATTTGCTATGTCCTGACATATTTTGCTCCTTTAAGTGAATTATTTTAGGCTACTGCCCTAGTTTTTTTATAAAACTTTAAATTAAAGATAACCCTTTACCTTCGGTAAGTTCGTACAAAGTAACGGCGAGCGAAACGCCTGCGTTTAAACTTTCACTATTTTTAGACATAGGAATTTTAACGACGTTTTTAGCCAAATTTTTAACCTGCTTAGATACGCCGTTCGCTTCGTTTCCTACGACTAGACACCATTTTTTAGGCGGATTGAAGGTAAACACGTTTTCTCCGTCCATATCCGCTACGATAAGCGGGGTTTGGGCAAAGATTTTTTCAAGGTCGCTATCCGTTATAAAATAGAGATTGACCGAAAAAATTCCGCTCATTGAAGAGCGCACGGTTTTGGGGGAATAAGGATCGCAACAATCTAATAAATACACGTCCTTTACGCCCACCGCGCAAGCCGTACGAATTATCGTGCCAAGGTTGCCCGGATCTTGCAATCTATCAAGCAAAATGCAAGGTTTTTCGGGGGATTTTAAGGAAATCTCGTCTTCGCTTAAAACGGCGAGAACGCCCTGTGGAGTTACTGCGTCGCTAATAAATTTAAAGACTTGTTCGCTGACCGTAACGACGGGCAAATCCGCCGTTTTTACACGGCTTAACCCGTCTTCCGTACCGATAATTACGTCGATTTTTTTGCCGAGCAAAATTGCTTCGTTTACCATTTTAAAGCCTTCGACAACGTATTTTTTGGACTTTTTACGGAACTTTTTATCCTTTAAAGACGCTATTTCCTTAACTTTTGGATTACTCTTTGAAGTTATTATCATAAATAAAAAAATAGGGCTAAGCGAAAAGGTAGTTACCCTTTCGCTAAAAGCCCTTATGGTAAATTACTTAAGTTGCGCCTTTGCGGTTTCGGTAAGAGCGGTAAAACCTGCGGGATCGGTAATTGCCATGTCAGCAAGTACTTTTCTGTTAAGGTTTACGCCAGCAAGTTTAAGACCGTGCATAAACGTGCTGTATGACATACCGTTTAAGTGGCAACCAGCGTTGATTCTTGCAATCCAAAGTTTGCGGAAATCTCTCTTCTTTGCTTTTCTTCCTACGTAAGCATAGGAAAGTGATTTCATTACGGCTTGTCTTGCAACTCTGTAAAGTTTACTCTTTGCGCCGAAATAACCTTTTGCAAGTTTTAATATCTTTCTACGCTTTTTAACAGCGTTAACACCTCTTTTAATACGCATATTCGGTTTCTCCTTTTAATTATTTCTTGTAAGGAATAAGAGTCTTTACAGTCTTTTCCTGAGTTGCTGATACGTAAGTTCCGGTTCTAAGTCTTCTCTTTCTCTTGGTTGACTTTTTGCTAAGGATATGGCTCTTGCCTTGGCTATATCTCTTAATCTTTCCAGTACCGGTAAGTTTGAAACGCTTTTTTGCACCGCTGTGCGATTTCATTTTTGGCATAATTTTTTCCTCCGATTTTTATTCTATCAGTTAGATTTTGAGGGCGCGAGAATCATTAAAATGTTTCTGCCTTCGAAAAGTGGGCGCTTTTCCATAACTGCGACCGTGCCGACAAGTTCAAAAAACCTGTTCATTACGTCTACGCCTAAGGACGAGTGCGCGTTTTGTCTTCCTCTCATCTTGATTGAAACCTTAACTTTGTTTCCGCTTGCAAGGAATTTTTGACATTGGTTAGCCTTAACTTTTAAGTCCCCAATATCAATGGTCATTGAAAGCCAAATTTCCTTGAGTTCTACGGTTTTTTGGTTCTTTTTTGCTTCTTTTTGCTTTTTAAGTTGTTCAAACTTATATTTGCCGTAATCCATAATCTTGCAAACGGGCGGATTTGCATTTGCCGCGATTTTTACAAGGTCAAGATTGTTTTCGTCGGCAATGCGAAGCGCTTCTTGCGCGCTTACGATACCGAGTTGCTCACCGTCTGCTCCGATAAGTCGGACTTCACGGTCTTTAATCTCTTCATTGATTTGAACTTGGTCTTTACTAATGGTTGTGTACCTTCCGATTTAAAAATTCCCTATACAAACAAAAAAGGGTTGCTTTGTAGAAAGCACCCATACATACTGATAACGCATAATTATCCTTAAGCGTTAAAAAATATGCGCCGTTTCGACTAATTTCTTGCGGCGAGAAGGGTAACTTCTACTTAACGATAATATATTAGCATATTGCAAACTTTATGTCAAACGATTTTTAGCCTCTTTTATAAATTTTTTTACTTTTTTACAACCCATTATTATCCTTGCGCACGCGTGCGTATTATATATAATGTCTAAAAAAAGTTACGGCGTAGCGGTAATTCGCTACGCCGTTTTAGTTAAATTGTTTTACGCTTCTTCGTCAACGAGATTTGCGTAAGTAGATTCGTATTTGCTTACGCAACCGTCTTTAAGACCGTCTTGAACGAACTTGTTAGCAAGTTTGCTAATGTAGTTAGATTCAAGTAAGTCGTTGGTAGCCTTAAGGAAGTTGTAAGCAACAGTTCCTTCGTCGTCAAGGTCTGCTTTGAAATCGTCGGCGTTGTCGTAAAGAAGGTAATCCGCAGCGATTTCAGTACAAAGTACGATATGAAGACCGTATTCGTAAGAGCCGAACATTACGTAAGAACCTGCGCCGTAGCCTGCGTCAACGTCGATAACCTTTGCGCATGCTTCTGCAAACGCGCTTACGTATTGAGTAGCGCTAGTAACGGGCGAATAGAGATATCCAAGGTAGTTGTTGAAGTTGCCTTCGTCGGTGCTATAAGCAAATTTAAGGTCTTCAAATCTATTCTTAACGTCTTGTTTAGAAGTTGCGTAGTCAGCAACCTTTCTTACTTCGCCTAATACTAAAGCGCTTGCGTTTTGGTCGCCGGTAATAACTCTTGATGCGAGAGCGCTAAATTCGGTGAAATCGATTTCGTTACCCTTTACGCCGTAGTAGTTGATGTGAAGGGTTTCTCTTCCGTCGTCTTCTTCTTCGGTGTGAGCGGTCATTCTTTCAATAGTACCGTCGAATTTTGCTAAAGCGTCGGTATAAACGTAATCGCTTGTGAACTTAACTTCACCGTTGTCGTATACGCCGTAACCCGATTGTACCCAAGTTGCGCGAAGGTCTTGAGCCTTAACGTTTTTAACCGCATCTTCTACCTTTGTTTTAACTACGTCGTTAGTTACGTTGCCTGCGATTGCTTCGTCGAGAGCGGCTTTAGTGTCTTCGTCGTATTGAACGAGAATATGCGAGATATATGCGTAACCCGAAAGTTTGTTGTACGCTACGAAAGTGCTATCAGATACTGCGCCGAGCGAAGTTTCAAGTGAACTTACGTTGCCGTTGAACTCTTCGTTTTGAGCGTTTTGAAGGTCTAAATAAGCAGCCCAAAGAGCGTCGCCGTCGTTTGCAGTAAGTTTCTTTTCTTCACGAAGATGATCTTCGTAGTAAGAAATAACTTCGTTTTCAAGAGTCGCAGTGATTGCGCTTCTGAAATATGAAATATTCAAGATAGAAATATCTCTATCCCTTTCGTTTTCAAACTTGGTCGAATAGTTTTCGTTGCTGTATACAAGACCGATATCTTCAAATCTGTTACGAGCGTCAACTAAAGCGTTTACTCTTTCGTTGCCCGAAAGTTTGATAAGGTTTGCCTTGCACTTTTCAACGTCGATCTCTTCTTCTTCGTCTTTTTCGCCCATATCGGGGGTTGCCCTTACGGTATAGGTAATATGTTCGTGTTCGTGAGTTTCTTCTTCGTCAAGGAAGGAAGCGATAAGGCTGTTTACACTATCCTTAGTATCCGAAAGAGCCTTCCAAATAAGGTCGATATCTTCTAACTTGATAAATCTAAAGGCAGGATCGTAACGGGTTACTTCCTTATCGTAATAAGTATCGTGAACCTTTTTAGACAACTTTTCAAGATAGTCGCTTGCGCCGATAGTGAGCGAAGGATTTTCAGCGTTGAACGCTTCAACTTCCGCTTGAGAAGCAAAGAGAGCAAGCGCGTATTTGCTGTAACCTTCGATAGCGTCGATAATAGCGTTAGCGTCTGCTACCTTGTAGTTTGCTTTAAGGGTATTTTTAGCGTTTTGCAAAATAACCTTGTTGTTGATAATGTTGTCCATGATAAGGTTGTACGTTTGGCTAGCGGTATAACCGTAACTTTGTACGTACATATAGCCGTAAGACGTGAACGCAGAAATGAGTTCGCGCTTGTATACGGGGTCGTTTTTGGGGTCTTTCTTTTGTGCGTCGGAAAGATCGCCAAGTCCGTCAATGTTGACGTTTGCTACGATTTGAGCCATGTCTCTGTCGGTGTTTACTTCAAAAAGACCACAACTTGCAAGGCAACCTGTAATCATTACGAGCGATAACACTACCGTCAGAACTTTTACTAAAAATTTCTTCATAGGGTACTCCTGATGACATAGTTTGAGAATTTACTTTCTCATAATACTTTAGTATTATAATAAATTATTAAAATAATTGCAAGGCATTTTGCGGTCTTTTTGGGTAAAATTTTTAAAAATTTTTTATTTTTTCAAATTTTCACTCGGTTTTGCCCGAAAAAACACCGAGCATAAGCCTTGCTACGTCTTCAACCGACCTTCCTTCAACGTTAAACACGAGCGCGGGAATTGCGCCGACGGTAAAGCGAACGTCGCTTGCGTGACTTTGTATGCGGTCGATAAACTCGGGTGAATTTAGACTTTCGATACCGTCGAACTCGACCGCCGCCCTTTTACTTGAAAGGGTTATTTTTACACCGCCACGAGCCTTAACTGCAAGTTTAAGACGGGCGATAAGTATTAAATTATCGACTTCTAGGGGGACTTTTCCGTAATTTTCGGCAAGCGACGACCTAATTCTAGACTCGTCTTCATCACCTTGAATTTCGGCTATTTGCTTATAGCAATCCATTCTAGACGGGGGTGATCCGATATACGTTTCGGGGATATAAGCGTTCATCTTGACGTCGAGTTCTACGTCCTTTTCGACTTTCTTTTCGCCAAGGCTCTCTTTAAGTAGTTTGCTGTAAAGTTCGTAGCCGATTTTATCCATGTGTCCGTGCTGTTCTTTGCCTAAAACGTTACCCGCTCCCCTAATTTCAAGGTCGCGCATAGCGATTTTGTAACCGCTACCCATATCCGTAAATTCCATAAGGGCGGATAAGCGCTTGTACGCCGTTTCGGATAAGACCTTGTCGGGCTTGAAAGTAAAGTAGGCGTGGGCGAGTTTGTCGCTTCTGCCAACTCTGCCCTTTAACTGGTAAAGGGTTGAAAGTCCTAAGTGGTCGCTGTCGATTACTATTAAAGTGTTGGCTCGTGGCAAATCTATACCGTTTTCAATGATAGTAGTTGCTATTAAGACGTCGTATTCGCCGTCGTAGAACTTCATAACGCTATCTTCAAGCGTTTTTCTATCCATTTGACCGTGCGCAACTATCACCTTTGCGTCGGGTAAAATCGCTTGAACGACCGACGAAAATTTATATATGGTTTCTACTCGGTTGTATAGAATAAGGGCTTGACCACCACGGGCGAGTTCTCTACGAACGGCGTCGCGAATAAGGGCTTCGCTCTCTTCGATAACGTAGGTTTGTACGGGTATTCTTACCCTTGGCGGAGTATGAATAGTGCTTATATCTCTTATGCCCGAAAGGGACATGTGTAAAGTTCTCGGAATAGGGGTTGCCGTCATAGTCAAGGTGTCGACGTTTTCCTTTAAGAGTTTTAACTGCTCTTTATGCTCTACGCCAAACCTTTGCTCTTCGTCCAAAATCAAAAGTCCTAAGTCGTTGAATACGACGTCTTTGCCGAAAAGCCTATGCGTGCCTATGACGAAATTGATTTCGCCGTCGGCGAGTTTTTTTATTACGTCCTTTTGTTGAGCGAGTGTTTTAAACCTGTTGAGCGACGCAACTTTTACACCGAAATCTTTAAACCTTTGCTTTGCGGCGCGGTAATGCTGTTCGCATAAAATAGTCGTGGGGCAAACGAGAGCGACTTGCTTGCCGTCGTAAACGGCTTTAAACGCCGCCCTAAACGCAACTTCGGTCTTGCCAAAACCAACGTCGCCGCAAAGAAGCCTATCCATAACCTTAGGGCTTTGCATATCGGCTTTTATCTCTTTTACAGATTGAAGTTGGTCTTCCGTCGGCTCGAACTCAAAAGCCTGCTCGAATTCTTCGCTAAATACGGTGTCTTCGGAAAACTCGTAGCCCTTTTTAACCTTGCGGGCGTTGTAGAGTTTTTTAAGGTCGATTGCCATTGCGGCAATAGACTCTTTTACTCTCGCCTTAATTCTCTCGAACTCGTGTCCGCCGATTTTGTTGAGTTTAGGAACGTCCCCACCGACGTATTTGGTGAGTCTGTCCATTTGGTCTACGCCGACGTATAAAGTATCGCCACCGAAATATTTTACGGCGACGTAGTCTTTACTGCCTTCTTGAGTGGTTATTCTTTCAACGCCGACTACGTGCCCTATACCGTGAACTTCGTGTACGGCGTAGTCGCCTATTTCGGGGGCTTGGAATAAATCGCCACGCTTGCGCTTCAATCTCTTTTCTCGTTCTTTTTCAATATATAAATCACCCGTACCGACTACTACCGTCTTTGCTTGGTGGTAGATAAAACCGCTTGGCAAAAAGAAGGTCGTAACCGCCGCCGTTCCGCATGGCAAATGGGTATCGTCCGCGCGGATTGCCGTTACGCCGTGGTCGTAGAGTTGGTCGACTAAATTTTCGGCGCGTTGGGTGTTTCCACAACAAATTATTACCCTATAACCGTTAAACTTCCAGTTGGCGACGTCTTTGAAAAGGTCGGTAGGTTTGACCGAATAACGTGTTACCGGCGAACACTTGAAAGAATAGGTTTTTAAGGGATTGAAAAAGTTTATCGCCGTGGTTATATTTTGAAAAGCAACTCGCCTTTTTTGATTTAACGCCGACAGTAGCGCTCCACCGTCGGACATCTGCTTTATGGTAAAGTCAAACGCCTTGCCAGACCTACTTAAAGAAAGCGTCCTTTCGGTATGCTCTTTTACGACGGCGGAAAGTCCGTCGGCAAGCATTTTGCACTCGTCGAAAGCAACTACCGTATCGCTAGGCATATAGGATAAAAAGTCGGTCGTAACCGACGGAAGTATGGGCATTAAAAATTGTAAGCAGTCGGCTACGTAGTTTTCGGAATCGAGTTTTTCGTTTATTTCGTCGACGATTTTGCGAGCGTCGTTTTTAACGATTAAAGTACTGAATTTTAAAAGCGATTGGCGTAAACGCTCTTTGATACCCGTTACGTCCCGTTGGGATATAAGGGCGTCGGTTGCGCAAATTGCAGTAAAGGAAGTAACCGCTTCCTTTTGCTCTTTGTCGGCGCTATCGTAGCGACGGATGCTCTCGGCTTCGTCGCCGAAAAAGTCGGTTCTGTATACCTTTTCTTCATTGACGGGGTACACTTCAAAAATATCACCCCTAATGGCGAAAGTGCCTTTTTCGTCGGCAAATTCTTGACGTTTATAACCCATTTCGACGAGTTTTTTAGCCAAGTCGTAAAGGTCGTATTCCCCACCCTTTTCAATGGTTATAAAGGGTACGTCCTTGGGGAAAAGTTGAAGTAAACTCTCGAGCGTAGCTATTACTATTTTTGCCCCGCTTTTGATTTGGTAAAGGGCTTTTAGCCTTGAATAAAGCCTTTCTTTATCAAAGGCGCTTTTATAGAGCAAAACGTCGTCCTTGGCAGGAAGAAGAACGACTTCTTCACCGCTTAAAGCACGCATTTGCTCGGCTACGCGCGCGCCGTAAAAACCGTCTTTAACTATATATAGAAGGGGTGTTTCAAGCCCCGTTGCCAAATGACAACGCTCGGCAAAATTAACGCCGAAAACCGCAGTCGGTAAACCGCTGCGGACGTCTTGGGCGAAATCTTCAAATTCTACCCCTAAATTATCGAAAGTTAAGTAGTTTTTAAGCATAGTTTTTTATATAAATTTAGATCGGTTTTTTATAATTGTCTTTCTGGCATACGTAGTATGCGATAAAATCTCTTGCTAAAAATTTAGATTGCCACGCCTACTTTCAGTAGGCTCGCAATGACAGTTGGGGGAAATATTTTAATTAAAACCAAACCTTGGTTTGATAGGAGGAGCAAGCCCCTCCCCTACGGCAACGTGACGTTGCATCCTTTATAATCTCGCTGTTTATAAAAAGCCGTTTAAAACAACTCTTAGTTTGACAGGATAAGCAATCCCCTACGGCGTGCTTTAATATCTATCCCGAAAATAATTTTGCTCTGCAAAAGAATTTTTGGGAAAAGGAGCAAACGGCTATAAAGTCTTGCTAACCGCATTTTGCGGTTGGCTAACAAAAAGCCGATTTGCGACGCGCTCGTAAGGGGTTGACGGATGGGATAGACCTTGTTGGTCATCCCAGTCGGAAACCACTTACAGTAACGACGCATACCGCAGTTTATTCGTCTTTAACTTCTAAAGGGGTAGAAACAAGCAAGACAAGGCTCGTTTTAAAGGATAAGACACGATAGACCTTTTTGGTCATCGGGGTTTAGACTTTAAAACAGAAACGCAGTATTGCGCAGTTTATTCGTCTTTAACTTCTAAAGGGGTAGAAACAAGCAAGACAAGGCTCGTTTTATTGGCAAGGGTTTGGTAGACCTTGTTGGTCACCGAAGTCTTGACAATAAAACAGAAACGCAGTATTGCGCCGTTTATACGCCTTTAGAATTGAATTGACACATAACACGCTCTATCCCCATCCCTTTTATAAAAGCGTCGGCTGCGTCTACGGCGACGTTTACCGAGTGGCGGAAACGGGGCTCGTCTTCCTTGCGGATATCGGAAAGGACGTAATCGATTATTTCATAATCGACTTCGGGTTTAGTACCTATTCTTACACGGGGGAAATCGGTTGAAGAAAGTCTTGAAACTATACTTCTCATACCGTTGTGAGTGCCTGCCGAGCCGTTTGCCCTAATTCTAACCGCGCCGATTGCTATATCTAAATCGTCGTAAATAACGAGTATGTCTTGGGGGGCGATTTTGTAAAACGCCGAAATCTCCTGCACGCAGTCCCCACTCAAATTCATAAAGGTTTGGGGCTTTAAAAATATGATTTTTTCACCGCCGATATTCTTTTCACCATAAACGCCTTTAAAACCCTTTTTATTAAAGGTTACGCCGTGCTTTTCGGCGAGAAGTTCGACCGCCATAAAACCTAGATTATGCAAATTTTTGAGATATTTTAAACCCGGATTGCCGAGCCCTACGATAAGTTTCATTGTTACTCCTTAACCGTTTAAAAAATGGACGGGGGAAAACCCCGCCCACTTAAAATTTAATTTGGTGTATCGATATGATTAGTTGTCGTAAATGTCGGACATCTTTCTGTCAAAGTAAATGTTTTCGATTGCGATTGCGAAGAGTTTAGCAACTGACAATACTTCGATTTTGTCAAGTTTCTTTTCTTCGGTCAAAGGAATAGTGTCTAATACGACGAGTTTAGTGATTGCAGAATTTTGAATTCTTTCAATAGCAGGACCGCTTAAAACTGCGTGGGTACAACAAGCGTAAATTTCGCTTGCGCCGTTTGCGTGAAGGGCTGCCGCGCCTTGGCAAATAGTACCTGCGGTATCGATCATATCGTCGACCATAAGGCATTTTTTACCTTTTACGTCACCGATAATGTTCATAACTTCAACTTGGTTTGCCTTAGGTCTTCTCTTGTCGATAATAGCCATGGGACAGTTGAGTTTTGCAGCGACGTTTCTCGCTCTCGTAACCGAGCCCATATCGGGGGAAACGACTACGAAATCGTCGTCAACGTATTTTTTGAAATACTTATAAAGGAGCGGACCGCCTACGAGATGGTCTACGGGAATATCGAAAAAGCCTTGGATTTGAGCGGCGTGAAGATCCATCGTTAAAATTCTGTCAGCGCCGGCTGAAGTGATTATATCGGCAACGAGTTTTGCGGTAATGGGATCTCTGGGTTTGGACTTTCTATCCTGTCTTGCATAGCCAAAGTAAGGAACAACCGCCGTAATTCTACCTGCGGACGCTCTTCTTGCGGCGTCGATCATGATGAGAAGCTCCATAAGGTTTTCGTTTACGGGCGAACAAGTAGATTGAATAATGAAAACGTCTCTACCTCTGACGGTTTCGCCAATGTGAACGCTAGTTTCACCGTCGCTAAAATGACCTACTTCAACGCTACTTAAAGGAAGTTTAAGTTCCTTTGCAATCGCTTCGGCAAGCGCCTTGTTTGAATTACCTGCAAAAAGTTTAATTTCGGTGCCGTGTGTAATCATGTCTCCTCCAAAGTAAATAAACGTATTGTCGTTTTGCAAGGCTTTTGCAAAACAATATTATTATAATAAATATTTTAAAAATAATCAAGCGTTAAAAGGGGCATTTTGCCATTAAAAATTATAAAATTTTTATTTAAAACAAGGGCAAAATGAAAAGTAGTAAAAGTAGTTCTCTTTTGTAGCCGTAATTTTGGGGGTTTTAATCCTTTTCGTCTTGCTCTAATTTTTCCGCAGGCTTGCGCCTTGCTCTAAAAAATTCTTTTATAATTGAAGAACATTCTTCTTCTAAAACGCCACCTTCAAAGGCGCACACGTGGTTTAGCCCGCTTTCAGACAAAATATTGAACTTACTGACTACCCCACCGCCCTTTTTTTCGTAAGCGCCGAACCAAACCTTTTTAATGCGGGAATTGGCTATTGCCCCCGCGCACATTGCGCAAGGCTCTAAGGTTACGTACATTTCCATGCCGTCGAGTCGCCAATCTTTTATCTTACGACAAACCTTTTCGATTGCCAAAATTTCGGCGTGAGCGGTTGCCATACGCTTCGTTTGGCGCAAGTTATGCGCTCTTGCAATTATCTTGCCGTCGCGCACGATAACGCAACCTATGGGGACTTCTTCGGCTTTTTCGGCTTTTTTCGCTTCTCGAATTGCCGATTTCATAAATTTTTCGTTTACGTTCATAATCATTACTTGTGGTATTCGCTACCTGCGTTTATTGAAAACGCCCTATATATTTGTTCGGTTAAAACCACTCTCATCAAGGTATGCGGAAAAGTCATATCCGAAAAGGAAAGCCTTTCCTTGCAAAGTTTTTTAACCCTTTCGTCCACGCCGTAACTACCGCCTATTATAAAGGTCAATTCGCCTTCGCCACGGTCGGTTAAGCCCTTTATCTTTTTTGCAAAGTTTTCCGAACTTACCTTTGCGCCTTCGATTGCCAACACGATAGGATAACCCTTGATATTCTTTTCAATGCGCTCACCTTCAATGGTGAGAATTTTTTGTATATCCGATTTAGACGGGTTTTTAAAATTTTCTTCCTTGACTTCAACAATAGTAAAATCGCAATAGGCGTTTAGCCTTTTTGAATATTCGGCTATCGCTTGAGTAAAATAACTTTCCTTTACTTTGCCAACGGCTACTACTCTGACCTTTATCATTTTTCACCCTACGAAAAAGCCGGTTATCCAGACTAAAAGGCAAATTACTATGCCGACCGACGCCGAAAGTAGAAAGTTTTTTAAACTGCCGTCTTCAATCTCTTCGCCTTCGACGGGTTTTGAGATTAAGGAAGAGTCTTCTTTATCGATAAGTAGTAAAACGACGATTGCTACGAAACATATAATAGCGGGAATTGCCACCGCCCAAATGCCTGCGCCCGAAAAGAAAGAGAACGTGGGAAAAAAGTATTCGATATTTATTACTATAAAGTTGTTAAGGAAATGCGCTATGGTCGTAGGAAGGGTGGAACGGCTTTTTATGGCTATTAACGAAAAGATAAACCCAACTGCAAACTGATAGGGCGTTTGAGCGGGATTCATGTGGTAAATCGAGAACAAAAGACCGCCTATAAGCGCGTTAACGGCGATTTTGCCCGTCGTAACGCCCCTTAATATTACACCGCGCATAGCAATCTCTTCGGCAACGGCGGGGAGCACGCACACGGTTAAAACCACTAAGATATAATTGAGCGGTGTAAAGGCGGGCAACACGACGGTATTTGCCACGTAGCCGAACTTTTCGCTTAAAAAATCAATGAAGATTTCGTTTAAGTTGCCGAGTCCGAAAAAGACTGCGACGAAAGCGAAAATCGCTATCAAAAAATACTTTAAGGACGTTTTTTGCCACTTAAAAGTAGTTAAGATTTTTTCTTCGTTGGCAAATGAATAATATACGGTTATACCCAAAATAGTCAAACCCGAAAGAGAAAACGAAAGAAAGGTAAACGCTAAATTTTCGTCGGGCTTGCTCGGGTTACCGTTGGGGAAAATCAACCCCAAAAGCACGCTCATGGCGAGCATAGCGACGACTAATACCGTAAAGTAAAGCCCCGAATAACTCGCCTTGTTTTGAGCCTTTAAAAGTGAATTTTTCATATAAGATTACTCCGAACGCAAAGCCTTTACAGGGTCTTGCTTGCTTGCAAGAAGAGATGGAATTAAGCCTGCAATTATAGTTAAAAGGGCAGACCCTGCGATAATTATAATGAAGTTCCACCAGTTAAGGAATACAAAACTTGCAACGCCCGTAAGATTTTGCATTATTGCGTTTAACGGCAAGGTTAAAACCATAGTCAAAAGCACGCCGACTATACCTGCGGCAAGACCGATTATGCCCGTTTCGGTGATAAAGAGCCTTACAACGTCTTTCTTTCTTGCGCCGACCGAGCGAAGAACGCCGATTTCCTTAGTTCTTTCAATAACCGAAACGTAAGTTATAATACCTATCATAATTGCCGAAACGATTAAAGATACGGACGTGAGGGCAAGCAGTATTGCGCTTACGCTACCTACGACTAACTTAACTACGCCGACAACTATGCCGACGTGGTCGGTATAAGTAATTTTGGGCAAGTCGGGGTTGTCTTTGTTGATAACGTTATACTCGTCGAGATATGCGAGTAAGTAGTCTTTGTCAGCAATGGTTTTGGGATAGAACTTAATATTCGTTGGAAGTTCGGTATATCCCAAAGACGCGAGAACGTTTATATAATCTTTGTTAGAAGAAATTTTACCGCCGCCTAAAACCCTTGCGCTTGGACTTGCCTTTTGAGCCTTGACGATTGCAGAATCTGCCGACATGCGAATAATTTCTTCGTCGAGCGCTCTCGTATAGGCGATAGGCGCGGAAAGCATACCGTACTGCGTATCGTCGTTGAGTTTAATTATGCCGACAATATTGAGTTTGATTGAACGCGTATCTTCAACCGTTGGATCTGCTTTGTAACAACGAACTTTATCGTATATGCCCGCGATAAAACTATTTGCCTTTAAAATATCCTTTTGTATAGTGCCGACTTGAGTATCGGGACGGTAATAAGTGTGGATATAAGTCGCTAAATCGACGTTTTTGCTTACTGCGAAGTTTTCCGTTCCGTAATAGTCGTCGTTTAGAATAAGGTTGTATTCGCTAAGTAAAGGATTGCTTAAAATTTCGTCGTAAGTATAACTCGTCTTACTCTCGTCCATTGCGCTTATATCAACTAAATAGTTTAAAAGTTGAGTGTCGGCAATAGAATAATTCTTATCTACGACGAGAAGTAAATCGGTGTATTTTTCAGGGTACTTACCTGCGACTAACGTATACTGCTCTTCTACAATATCCCTTTCGGGGGGTAGACAAGCCCAACTGCCCATCGTATTTAACACGTTTACGACCTTGTGGGTATTGTTTGCGTGTACGGGCATAAGTACTTTTTTATAGACGTTTCTCGTTACGTTTTTAACGGCGTCGAATCTTACTCTATCAGGATCTAAACCGCCTAAGTAGTCTATAAAATGTTGAGAAATTTCATTAGTTATTTCTTCAAGAGTTATGTTTTTAAGGGTATGGTTTATAAAGATGCTATCCGTTGCAGGCTTTTTGTTTTCACCGCTTGCGGACGACGAAACCTGCCCCAAAACCCCGTCGATAATGGGGGCTATGTTTACTTCCTTGGAACTTACCGTTATGGGAATGCTAGACAGGGTATCCTTTTGAACTTTATCGATAAAGGCGTTTAAGCCGTTGCTACACGCTAGTACTAGGGCTATGCCTATTATTGCGATTGACGACGCTATTGAAGTTAGTAGCGACCTAACCGCTTTGCCCGCAAGGTTTTTAAGACTGAGTTTTGCCGCTAACGAATAGGGCATAAAGGAATTTTTTTGCTTAACATCTTTCTCAGTTGCCGACTTTTCGTCTGTTTTTGAAGGGGTTTTGAAAGGATTGCTGTCCGAAACGATTGCGCCGTCCTTCATCTTTATTGTACGAGTGGCGTAATTTTTAGCAAGTTCGTCGTTGTGTGTAACGGTTATAACGAGCCTATCTTTGGCAATCTTTTTGAGAAGTTCCATGATTTTAACGCTGTTTTCGCTATCGAGCGCGCCCGTGGGCTCGTCGGCTAAAATCATTTGGGGATCGTTTACTATTGCCCTTGCGATTGCTACCCTTTGCATTTCACCGCCCGAAAGTTGACGGGGCTTTTTGCGAAGATGCTCTGAAAGACCTACTTCAACGAGAGCCTGAATTGCTCTTTTTCTTCTCTCTTCCTTGCCAATACCGCTGATGACGAGCGCAGTTTCGACGTTTTCAAGTACGGTTTGGTGTGGGATAAGGTTGTAACTTTGGAATACGAAACCTACTTGCCTACTGCGATACGTATCCCATTCTTCTTCGGTAAAATTTTTGGTAGATTTACCGTTTATCTCTATATCGCCCGAAGTGTATCTATCAAGTCCGCCAATGATATTGAGCAAGGTTGTTTTACCACATCCCGACGGGCCTAAAATGCAGACGAATTCTGACTTGCGCATTTCTAAAGTTATACCTTTTAATACGGCCAACCTTCTCTCGTCGGTGATATAGTCTTTTTTAATCGACTTTAACTTTATCATATTTGCTCCTTATATACTCAGAATAAATTTGCGACGCTTGTTCAAGCGACGGATCTGTTTCGGTAAACGCGCAATCGGCTAAATAGGCGTTAAAAAAGGCTATTTCCTTGCCGGTAACCACCGTAATTTCAGCATTTTTAGCCGTTTTGACGAGTTCGGTGTTTTCGGGTACGGAAACGAGTTCTATAACCGCATGGCAATTTTCAACGATCTTTTTATTGATGGGCATTACGCCTGCGTGGTAACCGCCGCCGAGCGGAGTTGCGTTTATTACTATGTCGTACACTAAATCGTCGGTGAGTTTTTCCTTGACGAATAAAGCGAGAATTTTGCGCTTGAATTCGTTTGACGTTTTAGACGTGCGATTATACACGGTAACCACCGCTTTTTCTTCTAAAAGGGATACGATTACGCTCTTTGCCGAACTTCCGCATCCGTAGACCAAAACTCTTTTGCCGACGAGATCTACGCCCCTATTTTTGATTGCGTACGCAACCGCTTGACCAATCGTAGAATAACCTATTCCGTCGACTACGCAGTCAACGCTACGGACTATTTTCGCCACGTGCCCGAATTTAGTTATTCGGCGCGCTACTTCGGCGTTATAGGGGTTGCTCACCGTAAAGCCGTCGAAGTCCTTTGCTTCGGCGTACCGCTTTTTGATACCGCTTTCGGCTACGTTTAAGTAGGAATACGTGTAATTTTTAAGTTTTAAGTTAGACAGTATGAACGAGTGCATAAAATTGCTGTCGTCGTTTGGGGGGCATGCGCTAAGCCTTACGAAGGAATTTTCTCTCAAACACTCGAAAAAGCCGGGGAAATCTGCGTTTATACTAAAATCGTCTTCCGTTTCACCACCGTTTTTGCTTGAAGAAAGGGCTATTACGGCGCTCATTGCTATACGGGAATCACCTTGAGCGTCTACGTTTCCGCCTTCGTAGCGGTCGACGCCGTTTATGACCAAACCGCCGTCAAACTTTTTACACTTTCCGCCGACGTCGTTTAGCATCCTTGCGATAATCGCAATTTTATCGGCGTCTTTATACTGCACTTCGCCGAGTCCGCCGATAATGCTCTCGCCTTCGGCAACGCCCATAAGCACGGCTAAAATGGGGATATCGTCGGTGATTTTTAAGGCTTCGTCGCCCGTGACGTGGGTTGCTATCAACTTGCTCTTGTAAGCGTAGATATCGGCGATAGGCTCACCGCAAAGAATTCTTCTATTTTTAATTTCTATCTTTGCGCCCATGCGCTTTAAAATCTTTAAAACTTCGGTGCGGGTGGGGTTTATGCCGACGTTTCTACACACCGTATGACCGCACAAAAGACCAAGGGCTACGAAATTCATTGCCACCGAAAAATCGGCGCAGACGAATATTCGTTTGCCTTTGATTTCACTCTTAAAAAGAGTGATTATGCCCGTTTCAGAGTCTTTTTCAATATTTGCGCCCATTTCTTTGAGCAAAATTTCCATGTGGTTGCGAGTTGGAAATTCTTCGTGAATGTCCGCCTTTACACCGCTTTGCAATGCGCAGAGTAAAATTGACGACTTAATTTGAGAACTAGCCGTTTTTAAAAGGTAGTCGATAGGGCGAAGTTTTGCCCCCGTAACGTGTACGGGTGGGCGACCGCCCCTGTTTAGAGATACCGTTGCGCCCATTTCTTGCAAGGGGTCTTTGATACCGCGCATTTCGCGTTGTTGCAAGGCTTTATCGCCAGTAAGTACGGCTTCACAGTTGCTACCCGCCACTAAACCGCATAAAAACCGCAAGGTCGTTCCGCTGTTTCCACAGTCGAGTTTAAAGAATTTGCCGTCGAGATTTTTAATGCTCTTTATCTCGAGAATTCTTCCTTTAAGTTTTACTTTTGCGCCGAGTTTTTTCATACACGAAATAAGGGTTAGAACGTCGCTACCCATAAGCGGATTGACGACGTAAGTCTTACCCTTTGCGATACTTCCAAGGACTATCGCTCTGCTCGTTATTGATTTGTCCGACGGCACGACGTATTCGCCGTACAGATTTTCTTTAGAATGTATTTTCATACCGACCTTTTGACTTTTTACGATTTGTTGGCGGTTTTACGCCGAAAATCGACTTATAGCCTAATATTTGGTTTTTGTTTTTATTAATTTTATAATTCTTTTCATATTTGATTTAGCCGTTTCGTAGCCTATTTCGTACCGCTCGTACAATCCGCGAGACGTAGCCGAGCCGTAGGCGGATAAATTAGGCTCTATCACAAAATCCGAAAACTCGTAACACTTTTTACTTCTCACCGCAAGCGGAATTGCGTTTTTAGGATAAGTTTCGTCCAACGCGCGCTTTATGGCTTGATTGGTGTCCTTGCCTTTGCCGAGATTTATTGAAAGAACAAAATCCGCGCCCATTTCCCTGACTAAATCGGCGGGAACGTAATTCAAAAACGCTCCGTCAACCAATCTCTTTCCGCCGTATACGACGGGTTTAAACGGGGGTATTGCCGACGACGCCGAAAGGGCTATTGCGAGCGAGCCCGAAGAAAAAGTTACTTCCTTACCCCTATCAACATCGACCGCAACGGCTTTAAAGGGCTTTTTTAGGTCGGAAAAATGCGCTCCGCCCAAAAAGGAATCTAAAAAATCGGTTAAGTTAAACGCGCCGAGCATAAAGGATAAGGGAAATTCCGAATTTGAAAAACCGCTCTCTTTTAAAAGGCAGAGCATATCGTCCGACGAATAACCTTTTGCGTAGAGCGCGCCGACGATACTGCCTATACTGCACCCTGCGACTAGGTCGAAGTTTAAACCTTCTTCTTCAAACGCCTTAATAGCGCCTATATGCGCCATGCCTTGCGCCCCACCGCTACCGAGCGCTAAACCAAGTTTAATTTTTTTACCGTTTGCGTACATAAGAATAGTATTATCTATAATACGCCAAATATTTTATCTTTGTGAAAATTCCTTGTTTTTAACCGAAAATTTCACCTTTTAATAGTTTTGAAAAAGGTTGAATATCAAGTCCACGTACTGGCGTGAAGAATAGTTTACCATCCGTTTAAACTCTTCCGCTCCGCCTTTTCCGTCCGAAACGGCTTTGACGATAAGACAGGGAACGCCTGCGTTAAGGCAGGTTAAAAGCACGCCTGCGCTCTCCATTTCGCAAACGGACGCGCCAAAGGTTTTAGCAAGGTTTTCCTTGATCTTTTCGTCGGCGACGAACTTGTCCGCCGAAGCGCAAATTACCGTTTGAATATCGGGGGAAACGCTTTTCACTTTCGAGATTAAGTCTTCGCTAGCCCAAATGGTAACTTCGGGGAATTGCAGATATCTGCCGACTTCGCAACCGTCGATTGCGCTAGTGTCAAAATCGTAGTGAGCAACGCCTTTTACAAGGGCTACTTCGCCCACTTTAAGCCCGTCGACAAGCGATCCGCACACACCGAAGTTGACTACGGCGTCTACGTCGTATTCGCAAATGAGCATTTGGGTTGCGGACGCGGCGAAAATTTCACCTACGCCCGACTGAACACATATTGCAAGGTTTTGACCGATACTAAACGTCATAACCTTAAAACCGCGTTTTTCAAAGCGCTCTACTTGAAGATTTTTTTGGGATAAAAAATTCTCCACTTCGCTCTGCATTGCAACAACCATTCCAATCTTTTTCATACAAGTAACCTTTTGGTTTTATTTAGAATAAAAATTTAATATGAACAATTTAATTTTGGTCGCCGGCGCAAAACCGCCGTCAACCTATTTACGAGCCTTAAATTTAGTTGGACTAAACTATAAAGCGCACCCCTTTCCCAACGATTTAAGCCCTTTTACGGGGTTGCTTCTTACGGGTGGGGGCGACGTTTTTCCGCCCTTTTACGGGGGTAAAACCGATTTTTTTAACGAGAATTTAATTAGAGATTCACTTGAATTTCAACTTATAGACCACTTTTTTAGCAAAAACCTACCGATTTTAGGAATTTGCAGGGGATTACAAATTTTAAACGTTTTCTTTGGGGGAACGCTAAAAACCGTAGTGGGACACGAAAATCAAGGCAAAGATATCACCCACCCCGTTATTCCGCCGAAAAACGGATTTTTAAAGGGCTTTAAGTTGGTAAACTCAAACCATCTGCAATGCGTTGACAAACTGTGCGAACACGCTGAAAATATTTGCTACGCTACCGACGATACCGTCGAAGGGTTTACGGTAGGCGATAATATTTTAGCCGTTCAGTTCCACCCCGAAAGGATGGACTTGCACTCAACGGTAAAAGTTTACGGCAGTTTTGCCCGTTTAGTTGAAAATCATAAATAACTTTATCTAGTTATTTCCGCCAAAATTTCGTCCATAAAATCGGGGTTTTCGGCGAGTTTGGTTCTATACGAGTCCGCCTTTTCAATCTCTTTTGCGGTGAGCAAGTTTTCGTCGCCGTCGGTAAAACTGTTTACGGGGTCGACCGAGTAACCACGCCTTTTACGGGGGTTGTCGGCAAGGGTTATAACCGAAGTCGCCACGTCGAACAGGTCGGAATATTCTCTATCTTTCAAATCGCTTTTTAAAACGCCTATGACGGTGAGCGAACCCCTTTCGCCGTAACAACCCGCGCAGTTTAATATTTTTTTAGCAACGCTACGGGCGGTCAATCCGTCGGATAAAAAGCCTTGGTCTATTTTATCGGTTAACGCGCAGTCTTCATAAGCGGAAATAACCGAATTTACGTCGGTTAAGATAAGCACCGAAGAATTGCCGATTTCGAGTTGTCTTTTAAGAACTTCAACCGACAAAATAGCCTTTCTCACAATTTTTTGGGGTTGGCAGTCGGATGAGATTTCAACCACCGAAACACCGCTCTGCTTATACGCCGTAACGTCTTCGGGCTTTGAACAAACGGAAGTAAGACACACCTTTTTACCGCTTTTTACGAGCGAACTGATAAGGTCTTTTAAAAACTCGGTCTTACGCCTGCCCGTTTGGTCTAAAACCAAACATCTCTGCCCTTCGCCTAGCGGACTGAAAAGGTCGATTAGACCAAGGGCTGGGTTTTCGCCGTTATAAAGAAGTATTTTTTTGTTAGGATAATTGGGGGTAAAGGTTGAAAAATCCACCCTTTTTTGCTCGAAATTAGCCCCGCCGTTGACGCTTTTTACAGACTTTAAAGTAACGACGCCACTATCGCGCATTTGCGCGCAGTCGCCTTCGACTTCGTCACCGCTTTTTAAAGAAAACTTTTTGACAAGAGCTTTGCTAACGTACACGTCGCTAGGGGTTATATCCAAACCGCCGAGCCTAATAAAGCCGTAGCCTTCAGCGTGGAGTTCCAAAACGCCCTTGACCGATTGGGGGACGTCGCCGTCAACACCTTCAAAATCGCTAAGGTGCAATTCGATATCCGCAGGGGTTAAAAATTCGCCTAGCGGTTTTCTGCCCTTGGTACTGCGGACGGGGGGCTTTTCGCCCGACTGTATGCTTAAAATTTTATCAATGAGTTCGGCTTTGTTCATTACGCCGGGCACGCCCTTAAAATCCGTACGAAGTACTACTCTTAAAGTGTGAACGCTCATTGCGTTTAAATCTTCTCTCGTGTATAAATTCATAATCTCACCTAAAACGCCGACGTGTCGAAAACTAGCGTAACGTCGTCTTCCCCTTGTAAATAACCGTCGATTTCAACCGACTTTGCAACTCGCTCAACGCCGAGCATCTTTTTAGTAAAACCCCTTTCGTCGCTCACGTCGATTTGACTTTTGGGGGTTTTGTAGTGCATTGGAATAGTTATTTTTGCCGATATGGCGGTAGCGTATTTTACCGCTTCTTTACAGTCTATCGTATATTTACCGCCGACGGGAATAAACAAGACGTCTACCTTGCCGATCTCTTCGACTAAATCTTGGCAAAAATACTCGCCGATATCCCCCATGTGGCAAAAGGTAACCCCGTCGATTTCAAACTTAAACACCGTATTTTCGCCACGGAGCGCGCCCAAATTTGCGTCGTGATAAGTCCTTATCGCCAAAAAACCTTTTTCCGCTCCCCTTACGACGTGGGCTACGTTTACGCCGTCTACGTTGTCGTGGTCGAAATGACCGTGAGAAACCGTACAGTAATCGGCGGTTGCCCGTTCAAGGTCGTACCCGATATCTTTGAACGGATCGGTTATTACTGATTTTTGCTCGCCTTCGATTAAAAAACAGGCGTGTCCTAAATAAGTTATCTTCATAAAATCCCCTTGTATAAGCGTGTTTAACGGCTTTTTTGCGCTAGAATTTTTATTTTGCGCTCTTTTTTCTTACGACTAAATAAAATTCGTTTTCGGTCTTTTCGCCCATTAGCGACGAAAAATATTTTGCGGTAACGGTTGGGCATCCGTCTTCAAACTCGACTTCAAGGCTTTTGGTAAACGCTTCGACGGGAATTTTGCCGTACGGAGTTAAATATTCACCCGTATAATGATAGTTTTTGGCAAACTCTAAGTAGTTAGAAAAAACGCCCGTGCGTGAAACGGCAACGAAATCGTCGCCGACGATGCGAATTTCCGTTTTAGTAACGCCGTTGTCGTCTTCTTCACAATAATTTACGACCGTTTGATTGCCGATAACTTGCAAAGTGCCGTTATAAATTTTTCTAAATTCAACTCCGCCTGCCGTCGAACGAAAAAAAGCCCTAATTTCCATCATACGAGATATTATAAAATAATATCTGCTTTTTGTAAAGTTTTTGACCGCACTTACTATAAATTTTGTAAAAAATTTAATAATTTTACCTATTTTTCACGATTTTTGAATAAAAAACGACCTTGCGATAGCAAAGCCGTTTTAAAATACGCGTAATTATGAAATTTGCGCGGACGGTTTTAGTTGAGCGGTCGGTTTTAGATTTCAACCTTAATTCCCGTATACTTTTCAACGATATTAAGCGCCGTTTTAATGCCGTCGACGGCGGCGCTCATAATTCCGCCTGCGTACCCACAGCCTTCGCCTGCGGGGTAAACGTTGACCACGGTAAGGCTTTGTCCGCTTACGTTACGCAAAATTCTAACGGGGCTTGAAGAACGCGTTTCAACGCCCGTCAAAACCGATTGCGGAGCGGAAAAACCTTTGAGTTTATTGCCCATGTCCAAAATGCCGATTTTAAGACTTTCGGAAATGTATTTCGGCAGAATTTTATTAAGGTCAAAAGGAGTAAATCCCGCGCTATAAGTCGGTTTTACGGTGGTAAACGGCGTTTTCGTACCGCCGTCTAAAAAGTCTTTAAAGGTCTGAACGGGAGCGGAATAATCACCGCCTGCGCTAGTAAAGGCGAGCCTTTCGATACGGCGTTGAAGTTCTACACCGCCCAATACTCCGTCTAAAAAATCTTCGGGGTAAACTTCGCACAAAACGGCGCTGTTTGAATTGACACCGTCTCTTGCGTAAAGGCTCATACCGTTGGTAACGACGCCGCCTTGTTCTGACGCCGACGGCATTACGAAACCGCCCGGGCACATACAAAAGGTAAACACTCCCCTGCCCGCTTTTTTAGTCGCCAATCTATAATCTGCCGACGGCAAAAGGTTTGCGTACTTTTCGCCGTACTGCGCAACGTCGATATCCCTTTTTAAATGCTCTATTCTAACGCCCATTGCAAACGCCTTGCGTTCCATTTCAAAGCCCTTGTCTTTGAGCATATAAAAGGTATCTCTCGCGCTGTGTCCTATTGCGATAACGACGTCGTCTACGGGATAGTCTACTCCGTTTGAGCGGACGGAAACCGCCCTGCCGTTTACAATCTTTATATCGTCTACTTTGCTATCGAATTTAATTTCACCGCCAAGCCTTTCAATCTCACGGCGCATAGCCGAAACGACTTTTGGAAGATTGTCGCTTCCTATATGCGGTTTTGCAAGCCACTCTATATCCTTTGGCGCGCCAAACTCGACGAAATCTTTTAAAACCCTTTTAATTAGCGGACTTGAAGTGCCCGTGTTTAATTTGCCGTCCGAAAAAGTGCCTGCGCCCCCTTCCCCAAACTGAATATTTGAATTTTCATCCAAAATTTTATCGTTAATCAACCTATTGACGGACTTTTGCCTCTCATCAACCTTTTTCCCACGCTCGAACACGATAGGGGTTAAACCGCATTTTGCAAGGTACAAAGCGCAAAAAATTCCGCACGGGCCAAAGCCGATCACACCTATTTTTTTACCGTTTGAACAGTTTGGAAAAACGGGATTTTTAGACCTTTCCTTTCCGTCTAAAATCTCAACCGAATAGACGTATTTTAAGTCGTTTTTATCCCTTGCGTCGAGTGATTTTTTTAAGATTTTTACACCCTTTATCGCCGAGCGTTTGAGCCTACTCTTTTTTATAGCAACTTCAAAAAGTTCACTCTCGCTCGCTAAAACGGGCATTTTTATATTATCTATTTTCATAATCATTTATAACCCCGTCGGCCGCCGTCATTGCGCTAGAATACGCCCATTGCAAATTGTAACCGCCACAGTCGCCGTCAACGTCGAGCATCTCGCCGACGATATACAAATCTTTAACCTTTACGCTTTGCATATCCCTAGGCGAAACTTGATTAAAAGGAATTCCGCCCTTTGTCACTTGAGCGTAGTCAAAACCGAGTGTGCCTTTTACTTCAAGCCTAAAATCTTTTATTAGCGACGCCAATTTTTTTGCGCCCTTTTCGTCGTAGGTTAAGCCTTGGCACTCTTTTACGATTGCCTTGCCGACCTGCTTATTTATTATGCCCGTTAAAACGTCTTCACCATTGACAAAAGGCATATTTTTAAATTTGCTTGCGATAAACTCGCTGAGTTCCCCCCAGGACTTATCCGGGAGAAAGGCTATTGAAAGCGTAACGCTTTTTTCAACGGGAAAATACGCAGTTAAATTAAAGATTGCGTTTCCGCTAACGCCAAAGTCGGTAAACAAAAGGTCGCCCGTAAAACTCTTGATCTTTTCACCGTTTGAAATAGCCGTAACCGTAGCGCGCTGTTTTATGCCTTTGAGCCCTTTTATCTTTTGAACGTCCGTCTTGACTTGTACGAGCGACGGATAAAGTTTGGTGACGGTATGACCAAAGGGCTTTAAAAGAGAATAAGCCGAACCGTCCGTGCCGTACTGTTTGCCCGCTTTACCACCGCAAGCGAATACTACCTTTTGAGCAAAGTACTCACCGCTTTGCGTAGTGATTTTAAAACCCTTGCCATTTTTCTCAACGAGAGTAACCCCTTCGCCAACTTTAATATCCGTTTTTAAATAATCGAGTTTTTGCCTTAACGCATCCAACACGGAATTTGCTTGAAAAGACGACGGAAAAACCTTGCCTTCTTCGTCCGAAACTGCTACGCCTAACCCGTTAAAATAGCCGATAATCGACTTATTGCCATACTTATTGATAATTTCGCCAACGTTTGCGCCGTTTACCGAGTGGTAGTTTTCTTCGCCGACGGAAAGGTTTGTAACGTTGCCCCTGCCGTTGCCGGTAGCCAAAATCTTTTTGCCTACTCTATCGTTTTTTTCGATAAGCAGTACCTTTTCAGCGCCGATTGCAGACGACAAAACGTCGGCAAGTATAAGACCGGAAAAACCGCCGCCTATTATCGCTACGTAATAAGTTTTTTGCATGTTCTACTCCCTAAAATCCCAAATTTTCTGCTCGAAAAAGGGCTTACGTTTAAGCGAAAGGCTTAAACTTTACTACATTATAGCATAATTTATTAAAAAAATAAATTATTTTTAAGCCACTTTGCTCCCTTTATTGTAAAATCGGTTGACTTTATGTGCGTTTTATTTTAAAATAACTATATAAGTAATATAATATACTGAGTTTGGAGGTTTACTATGTGGGAATCCATAGTTAACGCATTGACCGTCGCTTGGACGGCGGTAAGTCAATTTTTCGTAGACGCTTGGAACGCGTGCTCTGCGTTTTTCATTTCCGTGTACGAATTTCTTGCAACCTATCTCGGTTCGCCGATACTTGCAATCGTTACCCTTTCAGTCGTAGGACTTTTGGCGATTCTTTTGATTATCTTTTTAATCGTGGCGATCGTCAACCCCGCCGCGCGCAGAAAAAAGAGACTTGCTGCCCTTTTTAAAAGACAGGAAGAATACGAATCTTTACGCAAGAACTTTACTGAAATTTCGGAAGAAATCAATAAGATTAACCTTGAAATCGTTCTCACCCAAAAACAGGCTGACGACACTATCTTTAATCTTCAAGAGCAAGAAAAGACGGCTTGCGCGCAAGACTATTTATTCCTAGTCGAGCATCACGATAAAATTTCGGTTTCGATTGAAAAGCAAAGGGTTTTAACCGAACTTTTGAAACAGCAAGAGCGCGGTTGGTTCCACGATAAAACCAAAGCCGAAAGCACCCGTCAACTCATCTCTACTTTCGCAAAAGCGCAAAACGAGTCGGCTAGGGCTATTTTAGAAAGAACTAACGAAGCAAACTTGAGAAAGGAAAACTTAGTAGTTGAAATTCAAAAGATAACCGACGAATGCTCTGCTAAACGCGAACAACTCGTTGCAAAGCGAGATAAACTTGAAGAACAGAGAACGGCTATTAGGACAAAACTCGATAAAATGACCGCAGAAGGCGCTCATAAGCTCACTATTGAAGACGCTAAGACAATGATTGAAGAATACGATCGTCAACGCAAACTTTTAGAGCAACAAGCAGAAGACGAGCGCAACGAAGCCATTCGCCGTGCCCGTGAAGCCTACGAAGCGGCGTATAGAAGACGCGTTCAAGTTGAAAAAGACATGTCCGAAATCGTTGACCACGTAAAGGAAATGCAAAAAGAACAAGCCAAACTCAAGTCCTTAGCGCTCAGCGAATTCGTACCGGTAACCGTTACGACTAACAGTCGTGAAGACGAAAAGCCCGACGACGTAAACATTATCATTGCGGACGTAAATTGCGAAACCGTTTTCTCTCCCGAAGAAAAAACCGAAGAAAAGGTTGAAGAGCACGTTTACGAAGTACCCGAAGTGAAAGTTGTTGACATCACTACTATTCCCGAAGAAGACGTCGTATTTATCGAAGCCTTTTTAGAAGAAATCGACGACGAAACGGTTTTAAGTGAAGAAGATTTAGAAAATAGAGAACCGCTTGCTTTTGAACCTACCGAAGCCCCTGCAAGCGAAGAAATAATAGACGAAGTTGCGATAAGCGTTAGCGAACTCACCGCTCAAAGGGCTGAAATTAGCCAAGAAACCACTACTGAAAGCGCAAGCGACGACACCCTTCAAGAAGAAATCGTCGAACCCAATCAAGAGCAAGCCGTTGAGCCCGCTGAAAAAGAAATAGTTGAAACGGCAACTTCTACCGAAACTATCCAAGAACCTGTAAGCGAAATTGAAATCGTAGCCCCCGCTAAGAAAAGACCTATGGGCAAGATTTACGACGACGGCATCCCCGCTACGCCGATACGCAAAAAAGGCAAGTTTAGTAAGCCCGTTACTAGAATAGTAAAAAAGGCTACGACGGATACCCCTGCTCAAACCGAAGAGCCCGTAAAGCGCGACGCGCACGTAAAGACGGGTTATAACGGCAAGTGGGCTATCGCTTACCAAGACGGAAAGTTCTTTGCAAGACTCCTTGCTTCAAACGGTGGCGTTATGCTTACTACCCCCGCTTACTCGTCAGTTAACGGCGTTAAGGGCGCAATAGCAAACGTAAAAGACGCTCTTGCTACTTCAAACGTTGCCGTAAGCCAAGTAAAATCGGGTAAATTCGTTTATAAAGTGCTTTCTAAAAACAACCGCGCTATTACTCAAAGCGACGAATACTCTACTAAATATCAATGCGAAAAGGCGCTTGATTCGGCTAAACGCTTTGCTGAATCGGCTATTATCGTAGAATAATTATCAAGGGGAATTGCTTTGCGCTCTTCCCCTTTTTTCTTTTTGGTTTATGAGAAAATTTTTAGTTGAAATACAATTTAACGGCAAAAATTACAACGGCTTTCAGTCGGTTAGCACGGGCAATTCGATTGAAGATAAACTCGTGTCCGCAATTAACAAAGTCTTTGGGCAAAAGGTCGAAATAACGGGTTGTAGCCGTACGGACGCAGGCGTTAGCGCTGAAAGTTATTTCTTTGATTTTTGCATTGACACCAAACTGCCGACGGACAGAGTGCCCTTTAAACTCAATCGTTTTTTACCAAAAGACGTGCAGGCGATTAGCGCTAATGAAGTAGACATGTCATTTAACGCTCGCCATAGCGCCAAGTCCAAAACCTACGAATACGGCTTTTATATTTCCGACCACCTATTGCCCCTTTTAAACCCTAAAAATTATAGACTTAGCCCTAACGTAGATATCGAAAAGATGCAAAAAGCGTGCGAGTTGCTCGTAGGCAAAAGAGATTTCGTCGCATTTAAAAGCGTTGAAAAAAACAAGATTTCTACCGTGAGAGAAATTTTTAGCGCAAGGCTAATTTTAAACGGTAAAAGACTTGCATTTGAAATTCGTGGCGAAGGCTTTTTATATAATATGGTTAGAATTATTGCAGGAGCGCTCGTAAAAATCGGATTAGGCGAATTGAGCCTAGCGGACTTTGAAAAACTGCTCGGCGGTAATTCAACGAGAAATTCTAACCCTGCTCTTACCCTTCCGCCCAACGCCTTGACCTTAAAGACAGTAGAATACTAAAAAATAAAACTCCGCCGTTTAAGGCGCTCTTCTCTTAGGGGTTTTTTGAAACGTTAAAAATTTATAGGAAATTGCACTTTCAAGCGGAGAAAAGAAATAATCAAATTCCACACGGGGTCTGATTTTTTCTTTTACGTCAAAAAATCGTAGTTATGAACAAAAGGTAAAGAAAATAAAGAAATTTCGTAAAGGATGGCACTATTTTTCGCTCATATATCAAAAGACCTTGATTTTTTTAGGGAAAATTGCTATAATTAAGTATCGAAAATTGTTGAAAAGGAGAAAAGATTATGATAATCGGTTATGGAATAACGACGGCTCTTTCCGTGCTTTTCTTCGTTTTATATAGAATTTTAATTAAAAAAAGAGAGTTTTGGCTTTCTTTACTTTTTGCGTGTATAGCGTTGGTAAACGTAGGTTACCTTATGCTTTCGCTTGCAAAGTCGGTTGAATTTGCTATATTTGCAAACGACGTGGCGTATTTAGGTAGCGTGTTCCTTTCTACTTGTATGCTGTTTACCATAATAAAATTATGTGGGTATAAAGTAACCAAAGCGCACGTTATCATAGCCTTATCGCTTGGCG
>JAFTTJ010000004.1 GCA_017466825.1 Clostridia bacterium | reverse complement strand
GGTTACGCTAGAACTAGTGCCTACGCCCGCCGAATTTCTAAATTCGATAGTCAAAGTACTATAATCTTTGCCTGCGTAAGCGCTTAAATCAATACGAACGTCCGCGCTATTACCTTTATAATCCTTCCAATAATAATTCCAGCCCAAACTTCCGTCGGTGAGAAGAACTACCGACGCTATATCGCTAGACGCCGATTGCACGCTTACTTTAGCGTGGGTGTAGCCTTGCGCCAAAGCGTCGTCGATAAAGGCTTTTTGAATTTGGAAGTTGCTAGTCGTTACGTTTACGGACGAGCCGTCCCAATCGTTAGTTCCCCAAGCGCCGAAGTGGAAATAATTCCAGAAATCGCCTTCACTAGACAACATCTTTTCACCGAGATTTACTTGCTTAATAACGGTTACGGTAACGGTGGTATCGTTTAAGATATCAGTCAAAACGTAATTGCCGTTTCCGCTTGCGGTTAGGGTTGCGTTATCCGCGGTAACCGAAGAGATTTGATAGCCTTCGTTTGCGGTTACGGTAAAGGTGTGTTCACCGCCCTTGGCAATTTCAACTTGGTCGAAACTTGCAACGAAGTTTTCGCCTGCAAGCAAAGTGATGATATAACTCGATTTTTCCGCTTTAGTAACTACGGTTACGATAGTATCTGCGGTAACGCTAGATACGGTGTAAGTGCCGTCGCCGTTGTCGGTTACGATTGCGTTATCAGCAGTAACGCTATCAATTTCAAAGCCTTCGTCGGCAGTAATCGTAAAGGTATGAGTTTCGTTTTCTCTTACCGTTACGGAAGTTTCACTAGCGGTTATATTTTCATTTTCCGCAATAGTTATGGTGTGAACGGTCTTTTTAGTATTAACGACTAAGTAGGTATCCTTAGCAACGCCCGTTACGGTATAAGTGCCGTCGCCGTTGTCGGTTACGGTTGCGTCTTTTGCGGTTACGCTACTGATAGCGTAATTTTCGTTTGCGGTAATTGCAAAGGTTGCGCTACCTTCAACTGCTTTTTGGTAGGTTGCGCCCGTGACGACGTAATTACCGCCCGTGGGTACGCTGACTAAACAGTCGCTAACTTCCTCGGTTTCAAAACCGATGAGTTCAACTTCGATTGATTCGGCTGAAATATCTTCGCCCATCAATTTTCTACCCTTGAATTGAACGATATTATTACCTGCGTTTGCAAGGTCTTGAGAATCGAAATACTTACTGATATCGAAACGAACTACGACTTCGTTTCCTACGTAAGAATCCCAATAATAATCCCAGTCATAACCGCTTGCTAAGGTTATGAAATAAATCTCTTCAATGGGTTTAGTAGAGTGAGTCATCTTTACGCGCATAGTTACGTACTTATAACCCGCTTCGATAGCGTCCGAAACCAAAAGGTTAGTGAGCGTAAAGTTACCGCTTAAATGGTAAGTTTTATCTTCTACGTAAGCGTTGCCGTCATCGTGGTGAACGTAATCCCAACCGGGGAAATTAGCGTTTAGTTTTTGTTGAGCGGCAAGTTTAGGATCTAATTTCATAAATTCGAGATCGGTAATTTCAAGCCAACCGTCGAAGTTACGCAAAATAAAGGTTGCCGAGCCGTCCACTTCAACGCGTAATGTCATAGAAACGCTTGCGCCTTGGGCTACTTTCTCTTTAGAAATACCGTAATACTGCTCTGCGCCCGTCATTGCAAAAACACTACCTTCAATCCACCACATGCTAGGACCGGTCGCTTCGCCGTCGTCTGCTTGATTGCTACTTTCTTGCATAATAACACCCGTTAAAACCACGGTGTTGCAATCACCCTTAGTCGCAATATATTCTGCCGAAAGTACGGCGTTTACGTCGCCTTCGCTACCCGAAATTGCTATATTGCCGTTTTGGGTTGCTTTTACGCCCGTAGCCGACCAACCGTAGTTGTCGACTAAGGTTAATGAATATTCTTTGCTTAAAACCTTTTCTTCGCCACGATAAAATTCAATAGCGTAGGTGTAATTACCTGCCAAAGTGGGGTTTTGAGTATATTCTTCGCCGTCTAAAAGGTATTTAACGTCGACTACCTGCGCGCTATTTAAATTTTTAGTCGCAGTAGGAAGGGCGAATTCAGCACCCGTAAGGTAACAAATTGAACTTTCTTCTAAATAACTGAAAGCGGGAGCTTGGTCGTCGGTAACGGTTGCCGAAACGATTGCGTAAGCGTTTTCTAAAACGACTGCAAACTTCTTTTCGCCTGCGCCTGCTAACGAAACTAAATATTCTTCGGTAAATACCGTACCTTCAACGCCGAGATCGTATTGTACTTGGCTATTGGAAAGAGCGACTAAACCTTCGGCTGTAACTTCGTACATGTTGAAGTCTACGAAAACTTCGTAATCGGTCAAAGCGACCGCAACGTTGGATAAGTCGATTGAAACGTCGCTAATTACGGGCATTTCACCCATAATTAAAGTAAGGGTGATTTCACCGCTTGCCACGTTGCCGACTTCGTCGGTTGCGGTAAGGATTACGGTATGCTCGCCCGCTTCGTATATGCCGAACTCATTTTTAGCCATACCGCTTACGGTAAGGGGCAAAACTTGCTCGAAACTGTCTTTAATAACTACGCTGTCTGCGATAATATCTATAAGGCTTTGTTGGTCATCTATCATAAACCAAGTAGCGCTGATTTCGGCTTGGTTAATAGTAACCGTAGGAGCGCCGTAAATCTTAACCGCGCTAGTTGCGGTTTTATCAGAGCCGTCTACCGAATAAACTACTTGATATTCACCCGCAACGGTAAAATCTACCGCGGATAAATCGGCTTTTACGGTAAGGGTTTGATCTCCACTAGTCGCCGTAACGTCCGCAAGATAGTAAGACTCTGCTTTTACGCTTTCGTCTATAGCGTCGAGTTTTAAATTAAAACAGGTAGGAACGTTGGCAAAAACGACTTCTGCGGGAGTGGTAGATTCTAAAACCGATTCTATAGTAGACTCGGATTCAGAAGAACTCTCTACGATAGGCGTAGACTCGACGGAATCTTGTTTGCCATTTTCCATACAGCCGACTAACCCAAAAAGGGAAAGAACTAAAACTACGCTGCATAAAATGCTGAAAATTTTACTTAATTTCATCTTTTTTCTCCTTAATTTTTATATTAAATGCTTATGCACAAATAATTTCTTAGATATACGCTTGGGCAAGTTCGATCAAGCCGTCGTCGCCATACAACACGGTTTTTATTTCAAATTTGCCAAATTTAAGGCTAATTTGACTATTACCGCATTTTAAAAGAGTTTTACCTTCGCTTTCGCTACCGTTATAAAGTCTTACTATATAACCGTCCTTTTGAACGGCTTTTTTAATGGTAACGACGTGTATTTCGCCACACGACGTGGTTATTTCAAAACCGTTGTCGCAAGAGTCGTCAACCGTCGGGAATATATTTTGAGCGTAAGGCTTTTCAATAAATTCCTGAGAGAGTTTAGTCAATTCGCTCTCGCCTGCAATTTGCAAGCGGAAGGAATAATCCCTTTGACCTTGGTCTATCTTTTGAGTAAAGATATTCGGTTTTAACAAAGGTCTTTCCCCTGCGGGGTGAGCGCAATACGTAGCCGTGCGAAGTAGCGTAAACCTTATTTCATTTCCACTACAAGACGACGCGTAGGTAGACGGCGTTACTATTTGCAAATACTTATCGCCACACCTTTTTGCAACGAAGTTTTGCGAAACGCACTCTCTTCCGTCTTGATACAAATCTTCTCTACCGAAGACTTGTTCGCCCAAATACCCTTCGCCAATTACGGGGACGTGTAATTTTATAGCCCTATTCGCTTCGCTTGGGAAGAGATTGACGTCGATATCGACCGCCGTGCCTTGTTTGTATATTTTATAGCCTATTCTCATACGGGTGAGCCCAACGCCGAAAAAGGCTTCAACGCCCAAATACACGTCGCCGTCTTCAATAATTTCAAAGGACTGCAACCCTTCGAAAGCGCCGTCGGGCGCGGTGAGTTTTTCCATTGGAATAGGGCTTTCGCCAACGCCTGCCGTTCTCTGCTCAACCGACATTGCCCAGGGGTCTGCGTTGTCTTGCCAAATAAAGGGCTTAAAGAGTTGACCTTTGGCGTATTCAACCCCACCTACTTGATAACTTTCAATCAAACCGCTTTCCGCGCTGATAACCACTCTCTTTTCGCCGTTATCAAACGTAACGTCTTTATTGATAGCATGTTTAACTTGGGGTTTTTCAACCGTTTTTGCCGTAAAACGGGTAACTCCAAGGGGATTTAACTTACCGTAAAACACCACTTTTTTGCGCCAGTCTATACTTTGGTTGCTAGACTCTTTTACCGTTTGAGAAGTGAGTTTTACGCCGTTTTCATCGTATATTTCAATTTGAGAAAAATCTTCTTCGTAAAGTTCGGTAGGAATAATAGAGAGTTCGCACTCGATAAGTTGCTCGGACTCGTAGGTTTTTGGATTGAAAACCAAAATTGGGTAGGTTTTTTCTTCGGCAACACGCTGTCCTTTACAAAGGGCGAAGAAAGCGTCAATTTTTATCTGCTCTAATTCCTTTAACCCGTGACCTAAAAAGCGCAATCCGTTGTCTTCGCCCGCCTTTATGCAAGTGCCGGGCAAAACGTCGTGAAACTGCACGTTTAAAAGGTCTTCAACCACGTCGGAAATCTTTTCCTGTGGGTAGGGGCAAGCCCCTTTGAGCGCGGCTACCGAGCGCATTTTTTCAACGAAAAACAACTCTTTTTCAAGTTGGCGGAATTGCTGTTTTAAACCTACCATTGAAGAATAACAACCGGGCATACACGAGATGAGCGACTCGTTAAACACGTTAGTTGGGTTAATTTCATCAAAGAAAGTATCGGGATCGGAATGAACTACTTCAATATCCGTACTTTTAATAAACTCGGCTATATCACCAAGGTCCTTTGCAGACGGACCGCCACCGTGATTGCCTACCCCCCATAAAGAAGCAGCGACTTCGTAATCCTTATAAAACTCAACGTCCTTTTTAATCTTTTCAAGCGCCATGCCGAGCCCCGTGTTGTAGGCGGTAACCCTATACGCTTTTACCCTACTGCCGTCGTAACCTTCCCAAATAAAGGCTTCGGACGGGAGTTTTAACTGCTCGCCGTTGTAAGCGTTGTACGGGCGGACGAACAAATAATTTTCCTGACCGCATTTTTTGATTATTTGCACGAGTCCGCGCGAGTGCCCGAAAGCGTCTAAACAAACGGCAGTTTTTGTCTTTGCCGAAAGTTTTTTATCAAAAAACACTTCCCCTTCGCGAATTTGGCGGATAAAGGTTTCGCCGTTTGCCATAAGGCAGTCGGGTTGGATATACCAACCGCCCATAACTCGCCATTTGCCTTGCTTTACGAGCGACTGTATTTCAGAAAATAACGCGGGAGCGTATTTTTCGGTATATTTATAAAGGCTCGATTCGTTATGACAAAATACGTAATCAAACCTATGTAAAAGATTTACCGCGCTTTGAAAGGTCGAAAGGGCGGCGGACATACCTTCTGCCCATTCCCATTGCCAAATCGGATCTATATGCGCATTGCAAATCAAATGCATTTTCTTCATTAAAACGCTCTCCTACCTACCGTTTAAGTAGTATCTTATATAAGATACTAACCGACTATGTGAATAAAGTATAGCATATATCATAGCCATTGTCTTGTTTTTTTTAATTATTTTTTTGTTGTTTTTAGTCGAATATTATATTCTAAAATTTTAAAAATTTAAGATTTTATCTAATATTTTAGCGTTTTTTAAAATTTATAAATATTATTTTATTTATTACTTTCTCTATTGACTTTTGCGTTTTTTTACTATATAATCATAGGCGGAGATATAAATTATGAAAAATGATAATTTAACGAGCGCGCCGTCCGTAGCCTATCCTATAAAAGTCTTTTCTGCGGCTAAAATTTTAAAAAACTCGGCAATATTGCAAGCACCTAACGATTTTACCTTTCACCTTTGGACTCAACCTACGTCTTGCTACCACTCACACGAGAACTATATTGAAATTTTTATAGTTACCAAGGGTAAACTCACCCACCACTTCGGCAAGGAAAAAACGACTATGCAAACGGGCGACGCATTTATTATGCTACCCAATCAATTCCATAAGCATAGTCCTTATAAAAACTACTCTTCGCAACACGTAAATTTAACGTGTAATATCCCTTACGCGAAGGATATTTTTAAAATGTATTTCAAAACCGAAACGCCAACCTTTCATAATCAAATGATTAAACTCAACGCCAAGGCGTTTGAAATGGTTTTGGCTTTTCAACAACTCGTTTTAGAAGCGCAGACGGAAAGTGCTAAAACACTTGCCGTAAAAGCGTTTATTTCCTTTGTATTTAGCCTTTTTAACACGAATGAAAACATCGCTCCCGAAAAGCCTATACCCGACTGGTTGCAAAATTTTATACTTAAACTAAACGACTTTGACTTTACTTCAGATTTTAACCTTTCGGATATATACGCCCTTTCTAACTACTCTCAAACGACGCTTAGCCGTGAGTTTAAAAAACACGTTGGAAAAACGCTTATTGCCTACGTAAACGACTTAAAATTGAACTATGCTTGCAACCAATTAAAGCACACCGACCTTTCGATTTTGGCAATTTCGAGTTCGCTCGGGTTCGACTCTCTTTCACACTTTTCTCACCTGTTTAAAAAGAAATACGGTATAACCCCTTTACAATATAGAAAAAGTTAATACGCAAAAGGCGTTGGGAAATCATCCCAACGCCCTTTTTTACGCTTTTCCTTTTAGGAAATATTTAGTTTTTAAGCGGTAAAACTAGAATCAACTCCTACGTTTTCACGAATATATTTTACCCCCGCGGCTTTCATATCCGCTCTAAGCAAAGCTTCCGTACCGACCACACCGCTAGTATCGTCGCCGTAACTATTGACGTACATATACCTTGGCGTAAACTTTAATAAGTTGATATGGTTTGCATACTCGGTATCTGCGCCGACCGCCGATATTGCGTTGTTTAAGTGTCCTATTAAAGTCTTTATAGTGTCAGCGGGAATCATGGGATAGTCACCCGTATAACCAAGCGCCCAATCGTTAGTCTTATAACCTTCCGCAAAGGTTGTTTGGTATGCCTGGTTTAATTCGTTATAATACTGAATTACGTACGAATAAGCGGCGTCGCCGTAGTAGTGGCGAATAAATTCATTTCTCCACCCTTCAACGAGAGCGTCGGTTACCGTGCCGTCGTACCAAACCGCCTTAGAGAGAACGTAAGACTTCATTGACATTTCGGGAAGAATACTTTCGCTATTGGACGCCTGTACCATATAACTTGCGAAACCGTACTGCTTAGCGAGTTCAATATTTTCCGCCATTACCGAAAGGGTATCGCTATAAATAAAGTAGTAGTTGTCGTAACCCCAATGCATAAACTGATTATTCTGAACGTACGCGCTCCAATCTGCGATTTGAGCAGCGACTTCCGTCCTTGCGCCCGCGCTCGTCGTATCGCTTAAAGCGTAGGCTTCGTCAAGCCAAATGGGAGCCCATTGAACGTATACGTTTGCAGGTAATTTACCAATCGTATTTACGCTGATATGCTCGATATACGGATCGTATCCCGTGAGCCAGTTACCTTCTAACGAACCCGTCGAAGGAACGTCGCCCGAAGAACTCGAATAAGCGAACATTACGAGTTTTTTGTCGGGATGTTTAGCAAGCATATCGTTTGCTACCTCTTGAACGAATTTATAGTAATAATAAGTTTTGTTGTATTGATATACTTCAACCGTACCCGAAATCGTGCTCTTACTCGTCTTTGCGTTACAGGTCGAACAAGTACAACGGTCTTCTTGGTCGGTATAACCAAGCATAAAGTATTGATTGTTTTCGCCCCAAGCGTCAATAGCGAAATCTATACCCGCTTTTACGAGCGATACCGCCGTCACCGCGCTAGTGGTGTCTTTCAACACACCGCTTGAATAACACAAATCGCTACCGTTAGGATATAAAATTCCACCGTAATTTGCCGTGATATACGCCGTATCTAAACGGATAGATTCGTAAGCGATTTCACCGCTTAACATGGGCTTGATATTAGGCGCGTCGTAACCGCCCCAAGTAGTTTCAAGGGTTGCGGGCGTCGAGTCGTTACCCCAGTACCAACCGCCGGTAGCGTAGCCGAATTCAATCATCTCGTACCAGTCGGCAATAGAATCTCTCATAGCATATACGCCGAGCGCCGCGTAAGTAATAGCGTTGTGCGAAGACGAAATAGCGCCGTTTGCAAACCAGTCCATACGAAGGTCTGTCGCTTCAATAGTTGAAAGCGTTCCGCCTGCGCCGTAAACGAGTTGGTCGTTACCGCCGTTGGGCGCGTAATAGATATTATCCATATTTTCGCCCGTGAATTGGTGAACGAAACGAAGTCTTGAAGTATATTTTACCTTGTCGATAGTAGTTACGTCGTGAGTTTCGCCCGTATAATAAGCGGCATACGCAAATGCAGGCGATTTTTGAAGGATATCGATTGCAAGGGTTAATTTAGCAGTTTCGGGTATATGAGTATACGCCGAAGTAAGGAATTTAACGCCCATACTCTCTACTAATTCGTAAACGCCGTACAACTCTCCCCTATCGCCGTAACCGCCGATCAAAAGGTCTCCGCCGTCCGCCTTTATGCAAAGAGCGTCTGCCGTTTGCGGAATATCCGAAGAAGTTAAATCGGTTGAGCCGATAATAATTCTTCTGCCTTCAAAACCGTTTGATTCGCTAAGTTTATAAACGGGAAGATTTACGCCCGTTATTTCGTTTACGAAATATTGCAATTCGTCAGCGGCGTAAACTTGAGTATCGGTTGCTATATCGGGTATTACGATTGCATAGTGAATAACCTTGCCGTCGTCAGCCACGTAAACGATAGGCTGAGCGGGGGTTACGTAAACTTTGACCGTTCCGCCGAGATTTACAAGGCTATAAACGCCGTTTTCAGGGGTTAAAAGGTCGCCGTTATAATATACGAAAGTTCTCGTATTCGCGCCGTCGTTTGCGCTTATGGTAAAGGATACTTCTTCGTCTTTATTAGCGGTAATCAAGCCGTCTACCGACTTTCCGCTACCGTCGGTAACCGTGTAGTTAGCCGATTCGCCTTCAAAGAAAAGGGTTTCGGTTTGGGCTAAACCGCCGAATACGTAAGTGATTTCTACGTCGGACATTGCAGCGTTGAAGAATAGACAGAGTTTATCCATTTTACTCATATCCAACTCGATAGAATTTCCGCTTGCGAGCGAGTGCATATAACCGTTTTCAACCCAAACGTCGTTACCTACCCAGAAATCACCGCTTGCGTAAGTTGCGCTAACGGTTACTTTGGTATAACCTGCCGATAAGTAGTCTTGATAGGTACTAAGGAAAAGTTTTTGACCGCTTAACGCAGTCACTTTTATCGTGTCGCTGTCGATTTTTTCAAACGAAGTTCCGCTCCACTCGTTATTGGTGCTTTGCCACTCGAAAATTTCTATCTCGAACACGCTTTCTTTATCCGCCGAAATGAAGAAGGTGTCGCCTTCGGTATAAGATATATCGTTATTCCAACCCCAACCTGCGGACAAGCCGTTGCCGTGAATAGTGTTGACGGGCGCGCCGTTTTTACCCCAAAGGGGCGCTCTGCTATTATCTCCTGCTTTTATATAATTTGCATACATTTTGATTGCAGGTTTTGCGCCGGTAGGACAT
>JAFTTJ010000019.1 GCA_017466825.1 Clostridia bacterium | reverse complement strand
GCTCAACGATACTTGGGGCTACAAGGCGTACGACCAAAACTGGAAAGACGCAAAAACCGTGCTTCAAATTAAAAACGATTTAAACGCGCGTGGAATAAACTACCTTTTAAACGTCGGACCAGACTATTTAGGTAGAATACCCGCCCCCAGCGTTGAAATTTTAAAATCTTTGAATAAGGAGAATTTATGATGACTCAAACAAGAAAAACAACCTTTTTCTTAAAACTCGCGCTTTGCATTACCTTGGCTCTCTCTATGTTTGGGGCGGTACTTGGTTTTGTTGGTAGTAGCGATCTCACCGCAAAAGCCGATACGGTCGAATATCAAGATTTACTTGCTATTGAAAACCGTTCTTGGGGCGCAGCAGCAGATGAATATTATTTTGGTGGATACACAATCGGTGCGGATACTACAAATAATGTTCATTGGCTTAATACGGATGATAGCATCAACGGATGCTGGAACGTAACGTGGGATCCTACCTATGCTCCTGCCTATATTGAAAACAATGGTGGCGTGGATATTATGGAATATATCTACGTAAATGGAGAGCAAGCAAGAGCAGCCTGCGTTCAAAACGGTATTGATAATAAATATGCAGGCGCATATGGTGGTTGGATTGGAAACGGTGGCGTTTGTGCGCCTGTATACGTAGAAACAACTAACGGTAGTGGTCTTTTAATTAAAATTTTAAAAGCATACGCAGGGGATAATTTTACCCTTACCTTTAAAGCAGGTTTTAGACTTCTTTTAAACGACGGTAACGTTCTTTACGTATCTGATGACGTTGTTTACAACTGTGTTGGCAACGTTCCTACTAGAGTTGATAAGAATACCGTAACGTTTAATAATGAAAGTAGTGTAGCCGTTGCTACTAAAAGAGTAGTTTCAGGTCAAGCAATCGGCGAACTTCCCGCAGTACCTGCAAAAGACGGTTACGGCGGTTTTTGGACTATTGACGGAACTGCTATTAACGAAAACACTATTATTTCTGCAAACAAAACCGCAACCCCCGTCTACGGCGTGGAATATGAAGATTTATTAGGCATAGAAGACCGTACTGCTTGGGGTGCGAATGATGACGAATACTATTTCGGTGGCGTTACTCTTGAGCCGTTTGGCTATTTTAATTCGGCAAGTAGCGTGAACGGATGTTGGAACGTAACATGGGATGCAAATTACGCTGCTAAATTTATTGCAAATAACAACGGTGTAGATATTATGGAATATATCTACGTAAATGGAGAGCAAGCAAGAGCAGCCTGCGTTCAAAACGGTATTGATAATAAATATGCAGGCGCATATGGTGGTTGGATTGGAAACGGTGGCGTTTGTGCTCCCGTATACGTAGAAACAACTAACGGTAGTGGTCTTTTAATTAAAATTTTAAGAGCATACGCAGGAGATAATTTTACCCTTACTTTTAAGGCTGGGTTTTCGCTTATTAGAAACGATAGCGAAGTTATATACCTTTCTAGCGATGTTACCTATAATTGTTCTTCATACGTTCTATCTGAAGGTGAATACGCAGGCAAAACAGCGGTTGCGCTAAATAAGGAACAACAATATAATCTTACTTTTGACAGCGTTGAAACGAGAAGGGTAACTGCAGGCGCAACTATTGGCGAACTTCCCGCAGTTCCTGCAAAAGACGGTTATGAAGGCTACTGGGCTATTGACGGCGTAAAAATTACTGCGGATACCGTATATAACTACGGCGCTGACAAAACCGCAGTCGCTGGATATTCTAAAGACGTATCTGATACGGTTACAATTGAGTTCTCATCTCACAATTCCGTGCAGTCACAGTTTAAAATATTTATTAATCCTGCCAATGCATTATGTTCTAACAGTGCATGGAACATTCAAGATTGGTCTACGACGCTAATTGCATACAACAACGGTGTAGATATTATGAATTATATCTACGTAAACGGCAACAATGCTCGTGCTTTATCTGACGATAACAGAGTGAATGATACCTATCCTTTAGGTGATGGTACAGGCTGGCTTGGTAACAGTGCTCAATGTCGTCCCGTATTCGTAGAATCTAACAGTGAAGGTATTTGGGTAACCGTATTACACTCGTTCTCTTCAGAAAATTATAAAGTTACCTTAAAGGCAGGTTTTTCTATTTTAGACGCTAACGGCGGTATTACGGTTATCAATAAAGACGTAAGTTTTAATTGTTCGAGTGGCGGTGGCGTATCAAAGGTAACGGGCTATACGCTTACTTTTGAAGACGTTTCAAGTAGGCAAATAGAAGGCGGTTCAACTATTGGCGAACTTCCCGAAGTTCCTGCAAAAGACGGTTATACGGGCGTATGGACTATCGACGGAGTAGAAATTACTGCGGATACCGTATATAACTACGGCGCTGACAAAACCGCAGTCGCAGTTTATACTAAAGACGTAACCGACACCGTAAGGATTGAATTTGCAAAGCATACTTCGGTACAGTCTAATTTCAAAATATTTATTACCCCCGCAAGCACGTTGTGTGAAAACGGCGCTTGGAATATTCAAAGTTGGGGCACGACTTTAACTGAAAAAAATAACGGCGTGGATATAATGGAATATATTTATATCAACGGCCAAAATATCCGTGAATTATCGGACGATAACCGTACGAACAATACCTACCCCGTAGGCGAAGCAACGGGTTGGCTTACTAATAGCGACCAGTGTCGTCCCGTATTCGTAGAAACTAACGCCGAAGGTATTTGGGTAACCGTATTACACTCTTTCTCATCCGAAGAATATAAAGTTACTTTAAAAGCAGGCTTTGCTATTTTAGACGCTAACGGCGGAACTTCGGTTATAAGTGAAGACGTAGAATTTATTTGCACTACCGGTGGCGGTGTAACTAAAGTCGAAGACTATACCCTTTCATTTGATGGGCTTGGCGATACTCTTACCGTAACAGGCGGAAATACGATAGGCTCTTTACCTAGCGTACCCGCAAACGGCGATTACGACGGCGTTTGGACTATCGACGGCGTTGAAATCAACGCTAACACCGTTTATAATTACGGCGTAGATAAAACTGCAGTAGCGTCGTACAGCAAAGATATTTCTAAGTTTATCGCTTTAGAAGATCGTGCTTGGGGCGCGTGCGAGGAAGGCGGAGAATATTATTTCGGCGTATTAGATATGCGCGCGGCAAATAAAGTCGTAAACGGCGAAAGTGAAACTTATTATCTCAATTCTACCGTAACTGACTGTTGGTATCACGGCAACGACGATGTCATCACGGCAAACGGCGGTGTAGATATTATGGAATATATCTATATCAACGACACGTCCGCAAGGGCTTTAATTACGGCAAACGTAAACGGTTCTCAACTTAAAAACGATTGTAACGGAGATGGAACTTATGGTAAAGGGGATTGTTGGCTTTCTAACCCTGCCGCAAGCCCCGTTTACGTAGAAACAACTAACGGTAGCGGTATTATGATAAAAGTATTAACCGCTTACGTTGGCAATTTCTTTGAAATCACTTTAAAGAGCGGTTTCAGTTTAATAAATTCGGCAGGTATAAGAGTATACTTAACCGAAGACGTAACTTATAAATATATCGTATTGAACGGAACGGGTACTTTATCTAAAGGTGAAATCACCGATGAAGATTTAGACGCCCTTAACGGTCAAACGGTAACTTTAAAAAATAACGGCGAAGATTACTTAGTAAAGACAACCGCTCGTATCGTTCTTCCCGCCGTGCCCAACGTTATAGTTGACGAAGGTATAAGTCAAGTATTCGTCGGTTGGACGACGGACGCTAATAATATTACTTCTTCAAATCTTTATCCCGCAGGTTACGTATGGACGCCCGACTCGGCGGTGACTTTACACGCGGTATGGATAGACTTTGAAATGCAAGACGGCGCGTCCGTAAGGCTTGCAACCGATTCGTCGGGTATTAAGTTTAAAATATTCGTAGATAAAGGCGGTTACGATGCCGGCGTAAGTTTAAGTTTGATAAAGGGCGTTGGCGCAATACTTTGCCCCACCAGTTACCTTGACGGCAGAGTGTTGACTCACTCCTTAGGAACGGCTGGTAAGCACTATGCGGAAGTAGTAGTCAATACTAGTAACGAAGCGCAATTCCTTTATCTTGAAGATTCTAGCGCGTACGTATATTCGGCGGCGTTTAGCAATATTCAACCTAAAGACTACGCAAGAAAGTATTCCGCAAGGGGATATTTAAAAGTTCAGTTTGCAAACGGCGAAGGCTACGTTTACACTAACTACGACGAAGAACTAAACTCAAGAAGTATTTATCAAGTTGCAACTTCGGCGTATAAAGACGAAAACAACCCCCAATTTAAAACTCACGCAACTATTTTAAAATACGTAAATAGTGTTTTAGACGTAACTTGGGATGAAAATCACAATATCAAAAGAAGCGAAAACGCTTGCGGTAGTTACGTTATAAGCAATATTACGTTGTCGGGCGCAACCGCTTCAATGCAAGCGGACGGCGTAAGTTCGGTTGTCATCAACGGCGAAAGATTGACTGCTTCAACCAACGTAAACGTCGTTATCGGCGATTTGATTTACAATTTTAGCGAACTTTCTATAGACGGCGATCTAATTTCGTTTAATATAGGCGCAGGTACTTTCGACGCAACTAAAGAAAGCGACGAAACGCTCAAATTCGTAAGTTCGAAAGCAGACCTTGACTTCTTCCTTAACGACTTCTTTAAGCGTCATACAGGCGTCGTTGAAGACGGCGAGCGTTTAAACGTTAACTCTGCTATTGCCGGAGCAGGAAACGAAGAGTTCTTTAACCAAGAGTGGATTTCTATGTCTTACTACTGGTTTAACGGTACGGACGGAGCGTTCGTAAACGAAGCCGGAATTGCTGAAGATAGAATTGCAGGGTTAAACGAAAGATTAACTACCGTTCCTATCGACGATTACGGCTACGTTTGGTCTTCTAACGACAGAGTTCGCGACCCGTATTCAGAGATTTCATCAGGCGAACAAAGAATGGGTTGGCCATTCCCAAATAACGATACCGTGTCTACGGCGCATTGGGAATTTAACGATAGCGGTAGCGATAGCGGTTCGTGGTCAAGTAACGTTTCCGCAAGTAAAAACAACGGTTTATTCGGTGCAACCTTAAACAATCAATCGTCTAATATTACCTTTACTTCCAACACGTTTAGCAGTTGGACCAGTAAAAAGATTTACACGTACTACGCTCCGCTTTTAGAGTTTGAAGTAAGAATTGAAGACGTAACTAACGTTGACGATATAGTCGTTTGGTATACTACCAGTTCTTCAACTTCGTTTAGCGACGATAAAAAGATTTCCGTAAAAGAGCGCGCTTTCTTATCTTACGATATCTCTAACGCAACGGGTGCTTACGACCATATCTTATATCTTCCTATGTACGCTCAAACTGCTTGGGGCGAGAGCACTTCAGTTTACGTAAAACAACTTAAGATTGAAATAGTATTAAAGTCAGGCACTACGCTTTCCGGAGCAGTTGCTCTCAACTACGTACGTCCTACCTTAGATACGAGAATGTCAAACAACAACTCAATTTATATTTCTTCACTTCGTACCGCATACGACTATACGGGCGATATAGATTTCTTGGTAGAAAACATTACTAGGGCAAGAAAGGCTTATAACTTCCTTATGCAAATGTACGATTCTACGAGACAACTCAAAAAAGAATCTTATCTCGTAGGACACGGCGGTACTAAAGAATCTTTGAGCGGAACTTCCTTGTTTGGTTATTCGGCAACGAATAAGTCTATAGCAAGTTCAATTTCACAAGGCTACTGGGATATTATGTATATGCCTGAGTACGACTTCCAGTCTAACGTTTATTTCCAAAAAGCGCTCGTAGATATGGCTTACCTTGAGCAGACTTTAACTGATGCGGGAAAGACCGTTACTAAGAGTTTGGCAAACGTAAAGACTGCTACAAGAGGCGGTGGATATTCAACTTGCGCGTATACTAAGTACGGTACTAACGCAAATAAGATTAAAACTTATGCAAGCAATAACCTTGGTGCAATACAAGCAACTAAAGAAGATACCAACCATACGGGATTCTGGGATGACGAAAAAGGTAGATTCGTTGCAGGTTACGCTAGCGGTGAAGGCAAGTGGTACGATTACGGCTACGTCGCTTGGAACTTAGAAGCAATCTATTACGGTATCGCTACCGACTATCAGGCGGGAGAGATTATGACTTGGCTTGAAAGCGAAGACGCTCTTTATGACTTTGTCTTTGCTCCAAGGTCTAACACCGTTGAAGGTACGGATATGCTCAACGGCGAATACTCCGCAAAGAAAGGCAAGTGGGATTTTGGCGACAACTGTCAATACGGCGGTGCAATCCTTTACACTTCGTTCTACGACATTATGGCAAGAATTCAAACTCGTGGCGCTGACAACGCGTTTGAAAGACTTCAAGCAATTCAAAAGTGGTATAAAGAAGTTTACGACTATTACGTAGCAAACGGCTCCGACCCGTACGACTTCTACCGTTATTATTACGATAATAAGGGTATTCAATGTCAAGGTGTAGGCACTAACGGCGCAGTAGGTCTTGATAGAGAATTCTTAGAATCTACCCTTCCTTTAGCGTCCGTTGCTTACGGATTCTTCGGTATAGATTCGCTTGACGGCAAAACTTTACAAGTTGCCCCCGAAAAACCCAGTGAGTTAGACTTCTGGAAGATGGAAAACTTGTTGTTTAACGACGTTAAGTACGACCTTAAGATTACGGGTAACTCCGTACAAATTACGGACGTAAGGGGTAGCGTAAGCGGTCTTGGTTTGCAAATCGTTTTAAAATATACCGATGGTCAATCAGTTTACGTAAACGGCGTTAAATTAAGTAGCGACGGTTACACCGTTGAAAACGGCAAAGTAACCGTTAACGTAGACTTTGGCGCAACCGTAGTAGAAGTTAGATAAGGAGAGTTTGATATGAAAAAGATTTACGAAAACGCTTTAATTGAAACGATAGTTATCGACAGTCAAGACTTAATAAGAACTTCTCCTGAAGACACCGTAGTAGATATGCCTGACTTTGGCGAAGGTTTTGAAAATTAACTAATAATATAAGCCGTGCGAAAAGCAATTTTACCTTGTTTTTTGCACGGCTATAGGTCGTTTTACGGCTTTTTATAAAAATGGCGTAAATTTAAGTAAATAAAGGCTTTAAGCCTATAAATTTCATATAAAAAGGAGGAAAAAATGAAAACTAACACAAAAAATCTTACAAAATTGTTTTTGTGCTTTGCCTTGGCGCTTGCGCTCATAGGCGCGGCTTTTTCTTGGGTTGCAAACGACAAGACGGCAAAAGCATCAGAAACTATTGCTATGGATGACAAAATTAACGTTATCTATTCGGAAGAAAACGAGTGGGTACAAGTTGATTTCACCGGTTTTACGGTGGAATGCAATTCATGGCACGACGCAGAAGATTTTTCAGTAAACAACAACGTAGACCCGCTTGCGTATACCTATATAAACGGTAGGTCTGCAAGAGAATTGTATCAAGAAAACGATTCTTTATTTGAAGTTTATACTGAAACGGACTGGATTGAAGCGTATGCAATTTTATTTTATTTAGAAGATTACACGGTTCAATTAAAAGCAGGCTTTACGCTTGTTGCAACGGACGGTAACGCTTACGTTTTACAAAACGATACTGCAGTTTACGGCTGGGCAGACGGCGTGTTTGGTGAAATAGTAGAGAGCGAACCAGAAGAGCCTGTTATTGAGGCTATTGATTATACTAATAAATTAGGTCTTGAAGACCGAACTTCGTGGGGAGCAAACGGCGACGACGAATATTATTTTGGTGGCGTAACGCTTGAGCCGTTTGGATATTTTAATACGGCGGATTCAGTAAGCGGTTGTTGGAACGTAACGTGGGACGAAAATTATGCTAAAGCGTTTACT
>JAFTTJ010000003.1 GCA_017466825.1 Clostridia bacterium | reverse complement strand
TTTAATGCAGTAACGCACTTTTCAAGTGTTTTAAAGGCTTAGATACGAGCACCGCTAGGCTCGCAAGGGGTTGACGGATGGGATAGACCTTGTTGGTCATCCCAGTCGGCAAGCACTTGCAGTAAACGACGCGGGGCGAAGTATATAAGGCTTTAAACTCGTTAAAGGTTTAGATGCGAGTTAGCCAAGGCTCGTGAGCCTGAAAAGACTTGGTAGACCTTGACGGTCACCAAGGTTTTGAAGGCGATACAGTAACGCAGGCTAACGAAGTATATAAACCTTTAAAAATTAGTGGTGGAAAAGCCTCATCCCAGTAAACGCCATAACCATATCGTGATCATCAGCCGCTTTAATAACTAAATCGTCACGGACTGAACCACCGGGTTCAGCGATATATGAAACACCGCTACGGAAAGCCCTTTCAATATTATCCGAGAAGGGGAAGAAGGCGTCTGAGCCAAGCGAAACGCCCGTGATAGTTTTAAGGTATGCGGCTTTTTCTTCTCTCGTAAACTCTTCGGGTTTTACGGCGAAATACTGTTGCCACTTGCCTTCTGCTAAAACTTCGTCGCAGTCGTCGGAAAGATAGATGTCGATTATATTGTTCTTTTCAGGTCTGCCAACGCCTTCGGCAAATTGAAGACCTAAAACCTTGTCGTGCATGCGAAGATGCCAAAGGTCTGCCTTTTGAGCGGCAAGGCGGGTACAATGTATTCTAGATTGTTGACCTGCGCCAACGCCGATTGCTTGACCGTCGGTTGCAAAGCATACCGAGTTAGATTGAGTGTATTTTAAAGTGATGAGCGAAATGATAAGGTCTATAGCCTTGTCTTCGGGCAAGTTTTTGTTTGCGGTAACGATATTCTTTAAAAGGTCGCGGTCGATTTTGAAATTATTTCTGCCCTGCTCGAAAGTTATGCCGTAAACTTGTTTAGTTTCAACTTCAGCGGGGGTAAAATCGGGATCGATTTTAACTACGTTATAAGTGCCTTTACGCTTAGCGCAAAGGATTTCAAGCGCTTCTTTTGAGTAAGAAGGCGCGATAACGCCGTCGGATACTTCACGGGCGATAATCTTTGCGGTTACTACGTCGCATTCGTCCGAAAGGGCTATCCAGTCGCCGAAAGAAGACATTCTGTCCGTACCCCTTGCCCTTGCGTACGCGCAAGCGAGCGGTGAATCGTCTAAACCATCGATATCGTCTACAAAACAAGATTTTTTAAGTTTTGCAGAAAGGGGTTTGCCTACTGCGGCGGAAGTGGGCGAAACGTGCTTAAAACTCGTTGCGCAAACCATACCCGTTGCAATTTTGAGTTCTTTTACGAGTTGCCAAGAGTTGAAAGCGTCAAGGAAATTGATATATCCCGGTCTTCCGTTTAAAATTTCAACGGGAAGTTCTGTTCCGTCCGCCATGTATATTCTAGAAGGTTTTTGGTTGGGGTTACAGCCGTATTTAAGGGCAAATTCTTTCATTTCGTACTCCTTATGCGTTTTTATTTATTATTCTCGTTTGAGTTTCGCCCGTGGCGATATCGATATATCTTACGAAAAGCGAAACTTTGTTGTCTTGGTTAAGATTGTTCCAAATTAAATCGGTAAGTTCGTCAATAGTTACGTCGGGAAGTTCTAAGGTCTTAGGCTCGCCTTCAAAGGAAGGAAGGGGGTTGCCGTCGCAAGCGTAGGTGTGGATGAACTTTGCTCTGCCCGCAACGGGGTTTGAGTAAGCGTAAGTAAATCTTTCACAACTGCTGTCGTCGCCTTCCGCGCTCTTTAAAATTGACATTGCGTAATTTATATCGCCGTTTTCACGGTGAATAATACCCGAAATTCTCGGCGTAAAGTTGGGTTTATCGTCTTCAAACTCACGGGTGCGAAGGGCTTGTTCAAAAGTCATTTGCTTGTCCATAAGGTTGTATATAGTGTCCGTTTGGTCGCCGTTTGTCACGATAGTTTTATTGCCGAGCACTCTTACGGGGTAATAAATGATGAGATGGGGGTCAACCATTTTTGATTCGTCAAAGGCTTTAGTGCGCATTGCGTCGCCTTCTAAAACGAAAACGCGGTTACGGCTGTTTACGCTTCTACCCATTATGAAGTAGGCGGTAACCGCCTTTTTTCCGTCGGCGCTCTTGCCGATAATAATACCCCTGCCGTGGTATGCCAAAGAGTTTAACTCGTTTGCAATAGTTGAAACCTTCATCTTTATTCTCCTTTAATATAAACTTTATTTTCGATAACTTCAATTTGTCCGTCGCAAAAAAGCCTTACTGCCTGCGGTAAAATCTGCCACTCGGCTTCTTCCATAATGCGTTTTTGCAAACTTTCGGGCGTGTCCCCTTGCTTAACTTCTACCGCCTTTTGCAATACGATAGGACCTGCGTCGCACTCGGGGGTTACTATATGCACGGTTGCGCCCGAGAGTTTTACCCCTTTTTGCAAAGCGGCTTCGTGCACTTTGAGTCCGTAATACCCCTTACCGCAAAAAGACGGTATTAACGCGGGGTGTACGTTTAATATTCTATTTGGGAATTGTTGATAAACTTGCTCGTCGATAATGGTGAGAAAACCCGCCAAAACCACTAAATCTATACCTTCTTGAACGAGTTTTTCGACTAAGGCCTTTGAATAATTTTCAATGCTATCATAGTCCTTACGAGCCAAAACGACGGATTTTATGCCGTTGTTTTTCGCTCTTTCCAAGGCGTAAACGTCCGCTTTTGAAGATATGACGAGCGAGATTTTTCCGTTGCCTATCTCTCCCCTTTTTTCGGCGTCGATAAGGGCTTGTAAATTAGTACCGCCCCCCGACACGAGTACGGCTATTTTTAACATAGGATAACGCCTTCGTCACTCTCGACGATTTCTCCTATAACGTAAGCGTCTTCACCGTGGGCTTTTAAAATTTCGATTGCCTTGTCGACGTCTTCTTTAGCAACGACGGCGCACATACCTACGCCCATGTTAAAGGTGTTGAACATATCCCTTTCGTCGATACCGCCGACCTTTTGTAAAAGTTTGAAAATGGGAAGAATTTTTACGTCTTCTTTCTTAATTTTTACGCCGAGTCCAGCAGGGATTGAACGAGGCATATTTTCATAAAAACCACCGCCCGTAATATGCGAAACGCCTTTGACTTTAACTTGGTCGAAAAGGGCAAGCATAGGCTTTACGTAAATTTTAGTTGGGGTTAAAAGGGTTTCGCCAAGCGATTTACCGCCAAGTTCTGCTACGGGAGATTTTAAATCGCAATTTTCTACGTCGAAAACCTTTCTTACGAGCGAGAAACCGTTAGAGTGTACGCCCGAAGAAGGGAGGGCTATCATAACGTCGCCTGCCTTCATACTGTTTTTATCGATAACTTTGTCACGGTCGACAACGCCTACCGAAAAACCTGCAAGGTCGTATTCGTCAATGGGGTAAAAACCGGGCATTTCGGCAGTTTCGCCACCGATAAGTCTACTGCCCGACTGCACGCAACCTTCGGCTACGCCCGCAACTATATCGGCAATCTTTTCGGGCACGTTTTTACCGCAAGCGATATAGTCAAGGAAGAAAAGGGGCTTTGCTCCGCAACAGATAACGTCGTTTACGCACATTGCTACGCAGTCGATACCGACCGTGTCGTGCTTGTCCATAAGGAAAGCGATTTTAAGTTTAGTACCAACGCCGTCCGTACCCGAAACGAGCACGGGGTTTTTGATCCCCGTAAGGTCGAGAGCGAAAAGACCGCCAAAACCGCCGATATCAGTATCAGTTCCGTCGACGATAGTACGAGCGACGTGTTTTTTCATAAGTTCTACTGCTTTATAGCCCGCGGTAATATCTACACCCGCTGCTGCGTAACTGTCAGATTTAGATTGTTTCATTTCTTTCTCTCCTTAGATTTTACTCTTTGCCGTTCCAACAATAAGTGCAAAGTTTACAAGGCTCTATGCCGATTGATTTTATAAGTCCTTCTAAAGACTGGAATTCAAGGGACGCAAAATTGAATTTTTTACATATAGCGTCTCTCATCTTTCTGCCACGCTCGGTTTCGGCGTCGCTATACTCTTCAAGATGTTTAAATCCTTCTTCGCCTTCGAGTTCTAAAATCGTCCTTCTCGTAATGAGTTCAAGGTCGCCCGTCGCCCTAGTGAAGTTAAGGAATTTACAACCGTACATTATCGGCGGACAAGCAGAACGCATATGCACCGTCTTCGCGCCGTTTGAATAAAGGAAATCTACCGTTTCTTTAAGTTGAGTTCCGCGGACGATTGAGTCGTCTACGAAAAGTAGATTTTTGCCTTCGATAAGTTCGTGTACGGGGACTTGCTTCATCTTTGCAATTTTACTCCTTTGTATTTGGTTAGACGGGGTAAAACTGCGCGCCCAAGTAGGCGTATATTTTATGTAAGGACGGGCGAAGGGAACTTTGCTAGCGTTTGCGTAGCCTATTGCGTGGGGTGTGCCCGAATCGGGTACGCCACCTACGTAATCAAGCCCTTCGGCGTTCTTTTTTTCTTGATCGTACTTGGCTAAAATTTCGCCGTTTCTATATCGCATTGTCTCTACGTTAATACCTTCGTAAGTCGACGTAGGAAAGCCGTAATAAGACCACAAAAAGGCGCATATACGCATTTTTTGTTGGGGCTTTGCGAGTTGAACTATGCCGTCTTCGGGGGAAATTTCGACAATTTCACCAGCGCCTAGTTCCCTTACTTTTACGTAGCCTAATTTGGTGTTTGCAAAGGACTCGAAAGTTACGCTGTATCCATCTTCACCCTTGCCGATTATCACGGGGACTCTTCCAAGTTTATCCCTTGCTGCGATTAGGTGTCCGTTATCTTTAAGTATCAAAATCGAAAGCGTGCCATTAACCTTGTCTTGCGCGTACTTAATACCTTCGGCAAAACTACCCTTGCAGTTTATCAAGGCGGCGGCGAGTTCGGTAGAGTTTACCCTACCGCCCGTCATTGCGTCGAAATGGCCACCGTTTTCAACTATTTCGTCTATAAGCGATTCGGCGTTGTTTATTACGCCTATCGTAGATATTGCGTACGACCCCGACCTAGAACGGATGAGCATGGGTTGGGGGTCGGAATCGCTTATGCAACCAATACCCGCAACGCCGTGCATTTCGTTTAAGTCGTCTTCAAACTTCGTCCTAAACGGCGCATTTTCTATATTATGTATTTTTCTCTGTAAGCCTATCTTTTCGTCGTATGCGGCAAGACCACCCCTTCTCGTGCCGAGATGAGAGTGGTAGTCTACGCCGAAGAATACGTCGACAAGGCATTCTTTTTTAGACGTTATTCCAAAAAAACCGCCCATTGTTGCTCCTATTTAAAGTTAAAAGTGTTTTACGTTTTTAAGGCGCAAGCGCCTAATTGCATTGTTATTTCGCTTCAAAAAAGAGTTTTGAAAGCGTCATAGGATCAATATACTGTCCGTCTTTATAAACTCTCATATTGCCCGACGCGATTTCGTCGATAAGCATTACGTTGCCGTCGCTATCATAACCGAATTCAAACTTGATATCGTAAAGGATAAGTCCCTTTTCTTTAAGGTCGTCGGCTACGATACGGGTTATTTTTTGAGTCATTGCCTTTACGTCGTCGTATTGTTTAGCAGTCATAACGCCAAGGTCTACGAGTCCGTCTTTAGTTACGAGCGGATCGCCTTTCGCGTCGTTTTTGAAAGTAGTTTCAACGTATTCGGGAAGGTCCGCGCCCTCTTCGATATAATCGCTGTATCTTCTGTAAAAACTACCTACCGCCTTGTGACGGCAAATAACTTCAAGACCTTTGCCGAAAGGCTTTGCGGGAAGAACTTCCATAGTGGTGTTTTTAAGGTCGGCGCTAATATAGTGAGTTTTGATGCCCGCAGCGTTTACCTTTTCAAAGAAATATATCGACATACGAAGGTTTACGTCGCCAACGCCGTCGATAGTAAGACCTACCGTATTTTCACCGGGGTCGAACACGCCGTCTTTGCCCGTGCAATCGTCTTTGAATTTAAGAAGGTAATTTCCGTTTTCGAGTGCGAATACGTTTTTGGTTTTACCAGTGTAAACGAGAGTCTTTGTCATTTTTATTTTCTCCTTTTATATTAAAAATTTTGGTTTTGATTTAAAACTTGGTTATGCGTTGAACTTAGCCGAGATTTCGGCGTCTTTTGCGAGAACTTTTTGAGCGTCCGCCACCCTTTTGTCGTCGAGTTTTTTAGCGAGAACGCTATCTTCAACGGCAAATATTTGAGCGCAAATTAAAGCGGCGTTTACTGCCCCGTTGATTGCAACCGTTGCCACGGGAATACCCGAAGGCATTTGCACGGTTGACAAAAGAGCGTCTACGCCGTCTAAATTAGTTGATTTACAAGGTATACCGATTACGGGAAGAGTCGTCCTAGCAGCGATTGCGCCCGCAAGATGAGCCGCCATGCCTGCCGCAGCAATGATTGCGCCAAAGCCGTTTGCTCTTGCGGATGCGGCAAAAGCGCCTGCTTCGTCGGGCGTTCTATGAGCGGAATATACGTGCACTTCATAAGGAATTTCAAGCGATTTAAGAGTGGCTATTGCCTTTTCTACGATAGGAAGGTCGCTATCGCTACCCATTACTATTCCAACTTTTTTCATTTTACAATCTCCTTTTTTAGATTGACGGACGGGATAGACCTTGCCGGCCACCCCTTTTCAAGTCGATTTAAAGGTTTAGATACGAGCGCGTCGCAACTCGATTTTTTGTCAACCAACCGTGGATACGGTTGGTAAAACTTTTCTATCGGTTGCTCCTTTTCCCACAAAATCTTTTTTCAAAATCTTTTGCGGGAGCCCTTTATGGCTCGCAAGGGGTTAACGGATGGGGTAGACCTTGTTGGTCATCCCAGTCGGCAAGCACTTGCAGTAAACGTCGCGGGGCGAAGTATATAAGACTTTAAACTCGTTAAAGGCTTAGATGCGAGCAAAAGAAGGCTCGCATTAAAGGATAAGACACGATAGACCTTTGTGGTCATCGGGGTTTAGACTTTAATGCAGTAACGCACTTTTGCGATGTATATAAGCCTTTAAAAAAGAAAGGCGCACTCGTTCCTTAGAAAAAGTGCGCCCAGACGGTCGGCATAAATTGGTTTTCCGTTTCACCGTGGTGTACCCACGCTATCCGTCAGTCGCAGAAAACCTTTAAGTTGACATAATATTAACATATTTATTAAAAATTTGTCAAGCAAGAAACGCCACATTTCGCAATTTTATTATGAAATAATACTTCTTTTTTTTCGCCCTTTCAAAAAAAGGAAAATTTTAGCGAAAAACAATTAAAAAACGCGGGGTTTTAGTCCGCGTTTTACTTGTGATTAAATTTTATATTCGGCTTCGCAATAGATACATTTATAAACGCCTTCTACGTCGGTTTTTTCAAATTTATGTTCGAGTTCTTGCTCGGTAGAAGTGATACATCTAGGATTTAAACATTTTAGTTTACCCACAAAAGCGTGTTCTTCGCTATGAGTGGGAGCAACCCCTTCTTCAGCGTCTTTTAAGAGTTTTAAAATGAGCGCCATACGCATATATTTACCGTTTAAAACTTGCTTAAAATAGCACGCTCTTTTATCTTCGTCGACTTTTACGCTTATTTCGTTTACTCTCGGAAGGGGGTGCAAAACGATAGTATCGGGTTTAGCAAGTTGCATTTTTTCAGCCGTTAAAACGTAACTGTCTTTAAGCCTCTCATACTCGTCGGCGTCGAAAAATCTCTCGCGTTGAATTCTAGTCATATACAACACGTCAAGGCTGTTTAACGAACTTTCTAAATCGGTAGTTTCAATATATTCCATACCCTTCTTTTCCAACACGCCTTCTCTAACGTATTTGGGAAGTCTGAGTTCGTTAGGGGAAATCAATACGACTTTAATACCCGTGTATCTTGAAAGGGCGTTTATGAGCGAATGCACGGTTCTTCCATACTTTAAATCACCACAAAAACCCACCGATAAGTCGTTTAACCGACCTTTTTCTCTATAAATAGTAAGTAAGTCAGCAAGCGTTTGAGTGGGGTGACAATGACTTCCGTCGCCCGCGTTGATAAGGGGTATGCTGGCGTTTTTAGCGGCGACGTAAGGAGCGCCTTCCTTGGGGTGGCGCATTGCTATTATATCCGCGTAGCAACTGATAACCTTTGCAGTATCGGCAACGCTCTCGCCTTTTGCTGCGGACGAACTGCTCGCTTCGGAAAAGCCTATTACGCTTCCGCCGAGTTCGAGCATGGCCGCTTCAAAGGAAAGACGAGTTCTCGTAGACGGCTCGAAAAAGAGCGTGGCGAGTTTTTTGCCTTTACATTTTTCAGAATAGGCTTTGGGATTGTCTATTATATCACAAGCGGTTTTGATAATACCGTCGAGTTCTTCCACCGTCAAATCGACGGTATCGATTACACTTCTTTTCATAATTAACCTTTTACGCCTTTGCGCCGTAAACTTCGAGATATTTTTTAATACGGGTTACGTTTTCTTCGTTAGCAGGATCTTCTTCAAGATATTCGATAATATCGTAAACGTCGACTACCGAGTATACGGGGAAGCCGAATTCTTCACCGATTTCCGCCATAGCGCCCTTTTCGCCCTGACCTTTTTCCTTGCGGTCAACCATAACGAAGGTCGCAGCGACTTTTACGCCTTGAAGGGCTTTCATAATTTCCATAGTTTCACGGATAGCAGTACCCGCCGTAATAACGTCTTCAACGATAACTACTTCTTCACCTGCGGCGGGCTTATAACCTACGAAAACTCCGCCTTCGCCGTGGTCTTTTGCTTCTTTTCTATTAAAGAAGAAAGGCACGTTAAGTCCGCTTTTCGCAAGGGCGATCGAAGCCGAAACGGCGATTGAAATACCCTTGTATGCAGGGCCGTATAAAACGGTCTTTTTGTCGCCTACTTTATCTAAATAACTCTTTGCGTAAAACTCACCGAGTTTTGCGATATTTTCACCCGTTTTAATCTCGCCTGCGTTGATGAAATAAGGTATTTTTCTACCGCTCTTTGCAGTAAAATCGCCAAACTTTAAAACGCCTGCGTTTTGTAAAAATTGTATAAACTCTCTCTTATAACTTTCCATTTTAATTTCTCCGATTTATGATAATTTTTTAGACTAGGACTTTAACTCGTTAAAGGCTTAGATACGAGCGCGTCGCAACTCGATTTTTTGTCAACCAACCGTGGCTACGGTTGGTAAAACTTTTCTATCGGTTGCTCCTTTTCCCACAAAATCTTTTTTCAAAATCTTTTGCGGGAGCCCTTTATGGCTCGCA
>JAFTTJ010000029.1 GCA_017466825.1 Clostridia bacterium | reverse complement strand
TTCATCATCAGCAAAACCACCGCCCGTTCCGCCTAACGTAAACGCAGGACGTAAAACAACGGGATAACCGATTTGCTTTGCTATTTGTAATCCTTCTTCTATCGTGTTAGCGATTTCGGAAGGCAAAACGGGTTCTCCTAAGTCTTCACAGAGTTTCTTAAAGAGTTCTCTATCTTCCGCTCTTTCAATACTTTCGCTTTTCGTACCTAAAAGTTCGCATCTACACTCTTTAAGAACGCCTTTCTTTTCAAGTTGCATTGCCAAATTCAAACCCGTTTGACCGCCTATCCCCGGCAAGATTGCGTCAGGGCGTTCGTATCTTACGATTTTTGCAATATATTCAAGCGTTAAGGGCTCCATATAAACTTTATCCGCAATTGTCGTATCTGTCATTATCGTTGCAGGGTTGGAATTACAAAGAATCACTTCATATCCCTCTTCTTTAAGAGCAAGACAGGCTTGCGTGCCTGCATAATCGAATTCCGCTGCCTGACCGATAATGATTGGTCCCGAGCCAATGACAAGTATCTTTTTAACGTCGTTTCTTTTAGGCATTTTTGTTCTCCTTGATGATATTGATAAACTTATCGAAAAGATAGCTACTGTCCTGTGGTCCAGGGGCACTTTCGGGGTGATATTGAACGCTAAAAATCTTATCTTTCTTGCATTCTATCCCTTCAATCGTCCCGTCTAAAAGGTTTACGTGCGTAACCGTAAGCGGCGTATTTTTAAGACTTCCCGCCTCGACTGCATAAGAGTGATTTTGCGAAGTTATTTCTATCTTTCCCGTTGCCAAGTTTTTAACTGGATGATTTCCGCCTCGGTGTCCGAATTTTAATTTATACGTTTTTGCACCGTATGCAAGCGATATAATCTGATGCCCTAAGCAGATGCCGAAAATCGGATATTTTCCCTTCAAATCTTTGATTGCGTTGATTACGGGAACTGCATCCGTTGGATCTCCGGGCCCATTGGAAATAAATATGCCGTCAGGACTCAAACTCTCTATCGCTTCACTGCTTGTATCAAAAGGAACGACCGTAACCGAAACGCCGCGCCTATTTAGGGAACGTACTATATTTTGTTTCATACCGCAATCAATGGCAACAATTTTTATTTCTCCGTCTGCGGGATATTCCGTTATTTTCTTTCTACTCACCTTTGCAACCGCATCCGTCAAAATCGGCGCACGGCTTATGATTTTTACGCCATCTTCCGCAGTCGTTTCCATTCCTGTAAGCAAACAGCGTCTGCTTCCGTAATCTCGAATGGAGCGCACGAGCTTTCTCGTATCGATTCCGTAAATACCGGGGATTTTATACTCTTTCATTATTTCAGAAAGTGTTTTTTCACTTCTCCAATTCGACGGAAAATCATTATATTCTCTTACCGCAAATCCACCTATGGTGGGCGTTTGCGTTTCAAAATCATCAGAATTAATTCCGTAATTCCCTATGAGCGGATAGCTCATCACTACCGTTTGATACGTATACGAAGGATCGGATAAAATCTCTTGATATCCAACCGGCGAAGTATTGAATACTATCTCCGTTACTTTATCTTCCCCATCGCCGAACGCATATCCGTAGTATTCCGTGCCATCCTCTAAAATCAGTTTTCTGTCATACGGTCTTTTCATGTTAACCTCGCTTACTTCTTTCTCTCTGACAATTTCTGTTCAAAACGATTTTTACAAGTATTTTTCGGTATTTCAGTCGGATATTGACCGTCAAAACAAGCCGAACAGAAATTTTTGCCACCGATAAGTTGTGATAAACTTTCTTTGGGTAAATAGCCGAGACTGTCAACGCCTATCATCTTGGCAATAGCCTCTACCGTATGATGACAAGCAATAAGATGTTCTTCGGAATCTATGTCTGTCCCGTAATAGCAAGGATGTAAAAAAGGCGGAGCGGAAACACGCATATGAATTTCGGTTGCGCCTGCATCACGCAGAAGTTTTACGATTCTGCCGCTCGTCGTTCCACGAACGATTGAATCGTCGATCAAAATAACCCTTTTCCCCTTTACTGCCGTATTTACGGGCGAAAGTTTTATCCGAACTTTATCAAATCTGTCACTTTGCCCTGGCGATATAAAGGTTCTGCCTATATACTTATTCTTGATAAGTCCTATTCCGTATGGTATACCCGATTCCTGCGAATAACCGAGTGCAGCGTCAAGTCCCGAATCGGGAACGCCGATTACAAGGTCCGCATTTACGGGAAACTTTTGCGCCAAAATTTTACCCGCCGTTATTCTTGCGCTTTGCACCGAAACACCGTCGATTATAGAATCGGGACGGGCAAAATAAATGTGCTCAAAAATACAGGTTTTCTTCTCTTTCGTATCACAATAATCGGTAAACGATTTTATCCCCTCGTTATTGAACACAAGCATTTCACCCGGTTGCAGATCCCTTATAAATTCTGCTCCTACGGCAGATAAGGCGCAACTTTCAGACGCGACAACGTAACCTCCCTCATCGGTTTTTCCGTAGCATAACGGTCTGAATCCGTGCGGATCACGCACAGCAATAAGCTTTGTCGCTGACATTAAAACGAGCGAAAACGCTCCTTCCAATTTTTGCATTGCCCTACTTACGGCAGTTTCGATAGAAGGCGCATTA
>JAFTTJ010000018.1 GCA_017466825.1 Clostridia bacterium | reverse complement strand
TAACGCTTAAGATGTCGCTTACGATAAGCGCCATGGGTTGTTCTTCGATCGTCCATACCTTGTTGTCTTTGTTTACGGTCATACCAACGTTGAAGATTATATCTACTACGTCGATTATTGCTCTATCCGTAAAGATATCGTTTACGATATCGATTACGTCGATAGGATCTTGATCAAGCCATGCCTTAACGTCACTAAGCGTTACGTTAAATACGTCCGCTACCATGTTAGGCATTGCGTCTTCGCCGTTAAGCCATGCGCCCTTATCTTCGTAAAGGTCAGGCATTGCGATCATTGCAAAGTCGCCTACTCTTACGTCGCCGAATACGTCGTTAAGAACTTCGAATACGTCGAACGGATCGAGTTCAAGCCAGCCGAGAACGTCTTCAACGCTTACGTCAAGTACGCTACTTACGACTGCGGGAAGTTCTTCGCCGTCGATTGCCCATACGCCAGTATCGCAGTTGAGAGCTTCGATAGCAATATTTGCAAGGTCGCCAACGCGGATAGTACCCGCCATGTCGAGAAGTTCGTCAAATTCGCCCTTTATTATATAAATAATGAAATCAGCAACCTTTTCTTCTCTAATACAATTGAATACAGACTTAGCGAATACTTCGGGAGCGAGTTTATCAAAGAAATATCCAAAGGTGTAATCGCCGAATACGTCGTTGATTGCGCCTTCAACACCGCTTTCGTCAATCCAGTTACGGATCATTTTTACGGTAATGTTGAATACTCTGCAAATTTCTTCTTCTAACGGCTCTTCGTCGCCAACAGCCCATACGCCGTCATCGTCTGCAAGGTCGCTTACGATAATGCTTACGATATCGCCGATTCTAGCATCGTCGAAAAGGTCAAGGATATAGTCTACGGTGTCAACTTCTTCGTCTAAGATTGAGCCTACGAAATCTACGATAGTTTCTGCGCAAAGACCTGCAAACGCATGGTTGTCGGTGATGATTTCAAGACCAAAGTCTTTAAAGTAATCGCCAAACGTTCTTGCGTCGAATACCATTTCGATTGCGTCAGCAACCAAATCAGCGTCTTCTGCGAACAAGTCGAAGATTTCTTCAAATTTAACGCTTAAGATATCGCTTACGATAAGAAGCATTTCCGCATCTTCGATTTTCCAAACTTTAAAGCCGTTTTCTTTTACGCCAATACCAACGTTGAAGATAATATCAACTACGTCGATAATTGCTCTTTCGGGGAAGATGTCGTTTACAATTTCAAATATGCCAAGTTCTTTGTCAAACCATGCTTTTACGTCCGAAATAGCAATGCTAAGAACGTCCGCTACGATAGTGGGCACGGATTCTTCGCCGTTCATCCAAACGCCTTCGTCTTCGACAAGGTCGGTCATTACGATCATTGCAAAGTCGCCTACTCTTACGTCGCCGAATACGTCGGTGAGCATGTCGAATACGTTGTACTCGCCTTCGTCAATCCAATTGCGGATTAAGATGCCGTCAACGTTGAATATACTATTGATTATTGCAGAGAAAGGCTCTTCGTCGCCGATTGCCCATACGCCGTTTTCTTCGTTAAGGTTCGGAATAGCAAATTTAACGAAATCGCCTATTCTTGCGCCGTCGATAAGGTCGAGAATGTAATCTAAGGTGTCAACTTCTTCGTCTAAAATTGCATTTATAAAGTCTACAACCTTAGTTGCGCAAATTTCAGCAAACGCGTGGTTGTCGTAAACTACGTCGAGTTCAATATCTTTAAGGTGGTTTCCAAACGTTCTATCTTTTGCAATACCTTCGATAATTGCGTTAAGAACGTCGTCAGAGTCAATCCAATCGGTGATTTCGTCAACCGAAATTGCTAAAATATCGCTTACGATAAGGGGAAGTCCCTTTTCGCCGATGGTAAATACGTCGAAGCCTTCTGCGTTTTGTCCGTCGCCGAGTTCAACGAAGATTTTTACAACGTCGGCAAGGGTAATTTCGCCGAGTACGTCGTCAACGATTGCGGTTACGGAGGCGCCGTCGTCAATCCAACCGATAACTTTAGATACGGTAATACCGAATACGTCAGCTAATAATTGACTGTAAAGTTCGTCGTTTGCATCATACCAAGCGTTTTCCCTTTGGTCTGCAACGATAATCATATCGACGATATTGCCAAGAGCAAGCGTGCCGATATATTCGTCGATTATTTCAGTAATCTTCTTTTCGCCCTTGATTATATCGCTTACGAGATTTACGATTTTAACGTCGCCAATCTTTACGATAAGGTCTTTTTCGCTATCTGCAAAGGCAGGGATAATTTCAAGAATTTCTCTTATAGTAAGGTCGTGGAAGATATCGGTAACGTAATCAATCTTTTCGTCAACGGTAACTTCGCTGTCGAGCAAGAGAACGTTTACAGCGTCGAGAAGATTTACCGAAAGAACGTCGGCAAGCGGAGCGTAAACGTCGGTACCGTCTTCATTTTTCCATACGCCGTCAACGTAAGAATGTTTGGTGAAAAGAGTGAGATATTCGCCAACCATAAAGTCAACGTTTATAATCTTTTCATTTAAAATCTTTTCGATATTAGCCAAAGCGTCTTCTTCGCCGTTTACGAAAGCGTCAACGGTTGCGACGATTTGAGTGTCGAACAAGCCCGAAATGCCGTTGCCGACGGACTCGCCTTCTTCAGTAGTCCATACGCCGTCAACTCTTTCAAGTTTAGCAAACGGAGCGATAAGGTCGCCTACGGTGGTGTCGCCGTAAATAGCGTCGAGAACTTCAACCACGTCGAGTTCTTCACCCGCTAAAATATCAAATACAGTATCTATGTAGAATTCGTATTTAGTGTTAAGGATAGGATCTAAGAAACCTGAAAGTTCGGGAAGAACGGTGATGGTTAAAGCCTTATCTACCGCAGGATCACCGGCAAAGTCGGTGAGTAAGCCTCTGAAGGTTTCACCTAAGGCAACGTGGCCTAAAAGGTCGTTAATTTCGCCGTGGATATAATCGATATCAACGGTTATTTCACCGCTTACAATATCCAAAATTTCCTTAACGTTCATATCCCACTTGCAAAGGGCAACTAAGAGTTCGTTGGGAACGTCACCTTCTTCAACGAAGGGGAAAGTGTTGTACGTCGCGTTGTAACAAAGCGCAAGCGTAAAGATATCGCCAAACGAAATTTGTTTTAAGGTTTCGGTCAATCTTTCAACGGTGTCGCCGTCTTCGTCGGCAAGGAAATCACCGAGAGTGTAATCGAGTAAATCGCCGATTGCGCCCGTTGCAAGTCTATCTTCGGCTATTCTCCAACCGTGATAGGTCTTTTGAAGGTTGAGTACTTCGCCTACGGGAATATCGTTGATAACCGCTTTAAGGTCGTAGGGGTGATTTGCGTCAAAGCCTGCAACCACTTGCCACAACTTAAGGTTGAGCAAGGTGTTAAGACCGGGTTGAACCGCCTTTTCAGCAAAGTAATATTCGGTAACGATCTCGTCGCCTACTACGGCTTCAACAACTTCGAGATCTATTAAAATCGAAGCGATATCGCCAACGCAAAGGTCGGGAAGGAAAGATTCGATAATCGCTGCGTACGAGAAGTCGTCGGATTGAATTTGCTTTAAGGTTGCAAAAATACCTGCAAAGTCAAGGTCGTAGATAACGGACATAATTGCGCTTACGGGTTCACCGTCTACGGTCCATTCGCCGTCGACTTTTTCAGCGCCGAGAAGGTCGCCTACCGTGCAACCCGAAAGAGCCTTTTCAAATACGGTTACTACGTCGTTAACGTCGATTTCGTCTGCGCCTAAAGTAGCGATAACGTCCGAAACTTCAACGTCTAAAAGGTTTTGCATAAACGCGTTTACCTTTTCGCCGTTTTCGTCAACGTACTTACCGTCAGCGCCTTTTTCTACGCCGAAAAGTTCGCCAAGACCTTCACCGATAGTAACGCCTTCGCAATTTTCAGCGAGCGCGTTAGCCAAATTTACGCGTACGGTATCAAGCGAAAGTTCTTCGCCCTTTTCGCCAATAATATCTTGTATGGAGATGCCGAGAACGGCTTTTAAAAGTTCGCTCTCTACGGGGTTATTTTCAGCGTCGTACCATTCGTCGCCTTCCTTGGTGTAACCGAGCGTTTCGAAAATATCGCCTACGCAAAGGTCGCCGATTACTGAAAGAGCGTCGTGAATTTTATCGCTGAGTTCACCTTCACCGGTAAGAACGTGATAAAGCGTGGTAAGGTCCAAAGAAGCAAGTTCTTCCATAAGTCCGGTTACGGGCTTGGTTAAATTGCCGTCTTCGTCTTTTTCATACCATACGCCGTCAGCGTCTTTCTCATAACCGAGAAGGGCGCCTATCTTGATATTGTCCAAAACCTTATCTTCAACGAAGTTATATTCGCCCGTTGCGATATCCTTTTCGAACATATCTTTGATTGCCATGCCGTTGAAAAGATTGTTTACGGTGTCGCCGAGTTGGCTATCTTCGCCCATAAACGCGTCGATAACGTCGCCGATATTCTTTTCGCCGATAGCAGAAAGCCCGCCTTCTGCAATTTCATAGCCGATAGTAGTCTTGCCGAGAGCCACGTTGAGCACTCCGCCGAATTCTACGTTTGCTATGAGATTCAAGAACGACGGTAAATCTTCTTTTACGGAATAATTGCCGTCTTTATCGCCGTCTTCAAACATTGACGGAAGAACACCGCCGAGTTTGATTTCGCCGAGAGCGGAAATTATGCCGAGTTCCCCGGTCGCTTCGTCGGTAGCCATAAGTTGACCGACGCTGTAACCGCGGAGTTTATCTCTCTCTGCTTTAGAAAGGAAACTATCTTCGGGGATAAAGCCGAGAATAGCGCCTACGGGAAGGTCTGCAAGGAATCTTGTTAAACCTTCTTCTGAAAGCAAGGTAAATAACGATAGACTTTCAAGGTCGGCTATAAACTGCTTGTCGTTAGAGTCGATAAGCGGAGTGTCGCCGCCAAGGCCGTTGATAAGACCAATGATATCAAAGCCATACTTTTCCTTTAAGTCGGCTATCGTAAAGTTCTCGGGTGCTTCAGAGCCCTTCTGCAAAAGCGTAAGAAGGTCTTCAATTGAATAATCGCCCAATTCGCCGAGTTCTTCTTCCTTATCGGGGGCTATGATACCGCCGACGGGAAGTTCGCTGTACATGTAGTATGCAGACGTGAAAACGGTCGCTATAATGGACGAAATACCCATTACGGCGCCGAGCAATAAGCACACTACCTTCTTAAAGATTTTTCCCATAATTGCATCTCCTGTTGCTTTAATGGATTACGCGCCTTGTGCGGCGCGCAAATTTATATATATTATATTTATAATATAATTTTTTGTCAATATTTGAATTGGGGTTTTGACAAAAATTTTTCGTTTCTCGGCAAAAAGTTTTTAAAAATTTGACTTTCGTTTGACTTTCGGTAAATTTGTCTTAAAAAACCCCTTTTCGACAAATCTCGACAAGTAGTTGCAAATTTCAGACAAATAGGATATAATACCATAAAAAGGGGCTCGCCCCTTGGGATAGGAAAGGTGTAAAACGGGTTAAATCGTTTACAAATCAAGACCTTGCCACGAAAGACGAAAGGGGGATTATGCTTCATTTTATAATAAACCCAAAGGCCAATAGGGGCAAAATCAAGAAAAAAGTTAAAACTATTGAAAAATTGCTTACCGAAAGGGAAATAGAGTACGCAATACACTACACGACGGCTAAAGGGGTTGCCACCGAACTTGCAACGCAATTTTCGAAAGAGCCCGATTCTACGGTCGTCGCCGTAGGCGGTGACGGCACTGTCAACGAAGTTTTAAACGGTTTAAACGTTGAAAACGCCAAATTCGGCATTATTCCAAGCGGTAGCGGAAACGACTTTATAGCCGCCGCAGGCATTCCTACCGACGCCGAAAAAGCGCTCGACCTTATACTTTACGGGCAGGCAAAACCCACCGACTTTATGGTTTGCGGTGGGGTGCGCGGTATGAATATTATCGGCACGGGCATAGACGTAGACATATTAAAAAGATGCAAGACCTTTAAGATTTTAAAGGGTAAATTGCAGTACCTAGTTTCGCTCATCATAAGCCTTATAAAATTCAAATTTTACAAGTTTTTTATTGAAAAGGATGGCGAAAAACAAGAAAAAGAAGGGCTTATCGTAGCCGTCGGCAACGGCAGTCAGTTCGGCGGTGGAATTAAAATGTGCCCCGAAGCCGTAATAGACGACGGACAACTCGATTTCGTCGTGGCTGGAAAACTTAAAAAGTCTAAAATACCCGGCGCGTTCATTAAACTTATGCAAGGCAAGATTTTAGAGCAAGATTTTACTACCTTTGAACGCCGTGAACGGGTAAAAATAGAGTTTGATAAACCCGTTACCATACAAATCGACGGCGAACTTTACGAGAATATAGATTTTGACGTTTCTATCGTAAAAGGCGGAATCAATCTTTTCCGTCCGTAAACACGGATACACCTCGACCTATTACTGTTAAAAAATGGCAATAATCGACTTATAGGCTAATATATGAAAAAAATGGATTAAATTTAAGTTGATTGCGAGCCCGTTGAACTAATTTGGACGGACGTTTATTCCGTTAAAGGCGGAGAACTTATTTTAGACCTTACAGGCGACTCGGTAAAGAGTATCCAAGAAGAACTTATAAAAGACGAAAAATAGAAGTTAAAACGATATAAAACCCGTCTATAAGTCGTTTAACGGTAAAATTTAACAAATAAAAAAAGCGTTTACGGTTACCGTAAACGCTTTTTTAATAACTTATTATTATAAATCTTTAAAGACTTGCGCGCCGAAAAGAGCGAGTTTAGCGTCCTGCTCGGCAGTTCCACCGCTAACGCCTATTGCGCCGACGACTTCCCAACCGACTTTAAGTGGCTCGCCTCCGCCAAGGAAGATTAAGGACTGCTCGCTTTCAAGACCTTTTAAACTACCGCCGTCTTTTACTTCTTCGCAAAGTCTTGCAGTACTCATTTTTACCGCCGACGAAGTGTACGCCTTTTTAATTGCGACGTCGAAACTTACGAGATAAGCGTCGTCCATAACTTCTACTAATATAGGTCTACCCTGCGAGTTGGATATTGCAACTACTGCGTTAAGCCCGATTTCTTCGGCTTTTTCTCTTACCCTTTGAGAAAGAGCGCGCGCTTTTTCAAGAGTAATTTCCTTACCCATGCTTACGCGCTTTAATACTTCTTTATAAATTCTCTCAACGTCTTTTTCGCCGTTATCTTGGGCTATAGGTTGATTATCGCCGACAATTTTAGAAATATTACCGCTCGCGTAATCGTAATCAATTCGCCTTGCCAAAACGTAAAGGTAATCCGAAAGCCTGTTTACGTACTTTTTAATCGAGCCGTCAACGCCAAACTTTTTATCGAGCGAAGCGATATTTCTTTCAAGCCTACGGCAAACCGAACGGGCAAGGTCAAGCCTTGCGGAAAGTTCGCACTTGCCGGGCAATACGAAATCTTTTTCTCTATCGAAAGAGTTTTCGGTTTTGTCGATTTGCTCTTCTAGATATTTTAAATCTTTTAGGGTGGGCAAATATTCTCTCTTTTGCGGGAAAGTAATTGCCGAGCCTATTGAAAATAGTTTAGCCTGCAAGTCTTCAAGTTTTTTAGTTAAAATTGGGCAAACGACGATAGCCCGACAGTTTCCTATAAAACTGACGAGTTCGTCAATGCATCCGAGCGCTTCAAAACGCTCGTCCGCCTTTGAAATTTTCAAGTTGGACGAAAGGGTTGAAAAACCGCCGTCGCCGTTACCTGTGTAAATCTTCATAATACGCCCTTGTAAAATTTATTTTTTTAGTAAAATATTGCCAATAATCGACCTATACGCCGACTTTTATAATCCTATTACTATAAATCGATTAAAATAAACTTGATTTGATAGAAGGAGCAAGCCCCCTACGGTATTTTTTAATATATATCCCGAAAATAATTTTGCACCGCAAAAGAATTTTTGGGAAAAGGAGCAAACGGCTATAAAGTCTTGCTAACCGCATTTTGCGGTTGGCTGACAAAAAGCCGATTAAAACAACCCTTGGTTTGACGGGAGGAGCAATCCCCTCCCCTACGGCGTGCTTTAACACATATCCCGAAAATAATTTTGCACCGCAAAAGAATTTTTGGGAAAAGGAGCAAACGGCTTTTAGGTCTAAACGGCTACCTTTGGTTGCCGTTTGATTTTTAGCCGATTTGCGACGCGGTCATTGGGGTTTAGACTTTAAAACAGAAACGCAGTATTGCGCCGTTTATACGCGTTTAACCGCCTATTTGACCACGCAACCCACACCCCTCAACCACCTGCAAAAGTTTTTGCATATGCTCTTGCGAAGGGGGATCGATATGGGCGAGAGTGTATTCTCTGCCTAGCCCTTTATATTTATCGCTACCTATACGATGATAAGGTAAAAGATGCATTTCTTCAACGCCGGGAAGACTTGCGACAAACCTTGCGATTGCGCCTATTTCTTCAACGGTATCGTTAAAGCCGGGGATAACGGGGGTACGGATAATGAGTTTTACGGGCGAACGCGCTATTTTTTGGGCGTTAGCCAAAATAAGGTCGTTACCTTGTCCCGTAAAAGCCTTATGCTTGTCGCTATCCATGTGTTTTATATCCATAAGATATAAATCTAAATGGGGTAAAAGTTTTGATATTACCGAAAATTCGGCAAAACCCGTAGATTCAATCGCCGTCCTTATCCCCCTTTGGTGCGCTAGCGCCAAAAGAGCCGTGGCAAAATCGGGTTGAGTGAGCGTTTCACCGCCAGACAGAGTCATTCCCCCGCCCGAGCGCTTATAATAACCGTAGTCGCGCTCTACTTCGGCAATTACTTCACCCGCGGTAACGTCTTTGCCGACCGTTTTTACCTTGCCGTTTAAGGTCATTTGCTGTATTTCGTACGATTGAGATTCGGGATTGCAACACCAACGGCAACGGAGTGGACAACCTTTTAAAAAGACGATAGTCCTAATCCCCGGTCCGTCGTGCACCGAAAATCTTTGAATATCGAAAATTCTACCCTTTACAGCAGAATAATCCATCAATTAAAATCCCCCTTGCTCGGTACGGTTTATGATATCTTCTTGCAAAGATCTAGAAAGGGACGTAAAGAGCGCCGAATAACCTGCAACTCTTACTACGAGCGATTTATATTTTTCGGGATTCTTTTGCGCGTCGCGAAGAGTTTCACGACTGACGACGTTGAACTGCATGTGACTGCCCTTTCTGTCGAAGTAGGACTGAACGAGCGCAACGAAGTTTTCAAGTCCGTGTCTACCTGCAAGCGCCGTGGGGTGGAATTTCATATTGAAAAGAGTACCGTTACTTGCTATAAAGTGGTCGAGCGTAGAAACGGAATTACACGAAGCGGTTGGACCTTTAACGTCTCTACCTGCAGCGGGCGAAACGCCGTCCGCTACGGGCGTAAACGCAAGTCTTCCATCGGGAGTTGCGCCCGTTTGAGCGCCGAGCGGAACGTTTGCCGAAACGGGATATAATCCCGCTTGATATCTTCCGCCACGGGGGTTGGTGTACTTTTCAACTTCTCTAGTATAAATATAAGCAACTTCTCTCGCCATTGCGTCGACGTTTACGTCGTCGTTACCAAACTTGGGAAGCCCTTCGATATCGGCGAGCATTTTTGCGTAAAAATCTTTTTGCTCTTTGGTGCAATTATTGGCGATAATCGTGTTATAGACCGTCTTTATGTCGGCATCACTAACAGTTTTACCCTTTTTGGCAAGTTCCTTTACGACCTGAACGGTAAGTTTTTCGCCCTTATGCCAATCCATATCCTTGCCGTAGTTATTTTCAAGCGCTTCCTTAAAATCTTTCAAGGTATACTTGCCTTGGTCGAAGACGAGCGTTTTAATCGCCCACATAGCGTCTGCCATGTTTGCTATACCAAAGCCTTGCGGACCGGTAAAGTTGTAAACCGCGCCACCCTCTTGCACGCTCTTGCCGACTTTAATACAGTCGTCAACCATACACGAAAGGTAAGGAAGGGGGCATCTTTCGGCGTGCGCAACGTCGATAGCGTTGTCGGCGTTTACCAAAAGCGAAACGAAATAATCCGACTGAGCCTTGTACGCCGAGTAAAACTCGCTAAACGAAGTCATATCTTCAACGTTGCCCGTTTTAAGACCGACTTGCTTGCCGTTTTCGTAACCGTTTTTGAAAACCATTTCAAGGGGACGGCACATATTAAAGAAAGCGGCGTCGTGCCAACCGTCGGTTTTGCCCGCAACTTGGGGCTCAACGCAACCGATTATATTATATTTACGAGCGTCTTCTAAGGTAAGACCGCGAGACATGAGCGAAGGGATAATAACTTCGTCGTTATAGTACGCAGGGAAGCCTATGCCCGTACGAGTGAGTTCCGCAGCGCGGAGCAAAAAGGCTCTCGGCGAGCCGTTCCATACCCTTACTGAGAAAGACGGTTGGGGAAGGAAAACGTGCTCGGTTGCCGTAATCGACATAAACGAAAGGTCGTTAGTGGCGTCGTTACCGTGCTCGTCTTGACCGCCTGCAATAAGGTTTTGGAAAAGGCTATAACCTGCAAAACCTTCGGCGGACGCTTCGTCCCTAACCTTTAAAAAGTCGTTGAGTTTGAGCCAAACGAGATCCATAAGTTCTTGAGCCTGCTCTCTCGTCATGCCTTCTTTTCTGCTCTTTAAATAGTAGGGGTACATATATTGGTCGAATCTACCGGGCGAAATAGAATGTCCGCTAGATTCCGTTTGTATTAAAAGTTGAACGAACCAAAAACTTTGGCACGCTTCGTGGAAATTCCTTGCGCCGAATTCAGGCACTCTTTCGCAAACTTCGGCAATCTTTAAAAGTTCGGCTCTTCTCGTTGAATTACCTTCTTTTTGAGCGAGTTCTCTCGCCTTTTGCGCGTATCTGTTTGCGTAGCGAATTACCGCCTTACAAGACAAAATCATGGCGTCTAAAAGGTTGCGCTTTTTGCAGTAATTGCCGTCGCCAACCCTTATTTTAGCAATTTCGTCTTCAATTTCCTTGATGATGCCCGAATAACCGACTTCTAAAACTCTGTCGTATTTTACCGTTACGTGGCCTATTCCGTTATAGAAATAGTTGCCCGGGGTAAACATGTTCGCTTCCATAGCGGTGAGCGTTTCGGGGGACATATAGGACGTCGCGAGTTCGCTAGTCGTCTTGCCTTTCCAATATTTATATACTTCGTGCAAGGTCTTTTTTGTTTCTTCCGAAATATAAAAGGGGTCTGCGGAACGGGTTGCCAAAGTGTCGAACTCGGCTTCTACCCACTCGAAAGAATATTCGGGGAAAACTTGACAGCCCCTAGGATGAACGGTTGCCGCGCCGACGATAAGTTCGTGATCCCTTATAGTAACGGGTAAATTATCCAAAATATGATAAAAAGCCTTCGCTCTTCTCGTATAAATAGGCTCGCCTTCGGTCTGCTTATACGATTCGGTAAGGTAAACGGCTCTATCCGCTTCGATTTGAGGCATTTCTTTGAGCATATTATCCTTAATAAGGTCAATTCTCGGTGATTTTGCAATTTTTTCAGAATAAAATTCTGCCATATTTCCGTCCTTTATTATACCGCGACCGCACCCCTAATTTCCTTTATGGGGATACTATCGCAATATAATTATCCATTATGCTATTATCATTATATATAATAATAAGCCCTTTGTCAATAGATTTTTTGTTTTTTGTTGTTTTTATTTTAAAATTTTTTTAGGGCTTTTTTGCGCGCAGGTTGATAAAATCGGCATTTTTCGGCATAAATAAAGGGATTTTGGGCTTTTTGACAATTTTGACAGTTTTGGCAAGTTGTTGCAAAACCTTAAAAACCCACAAAAGCACAATACAAACAACAAGGCGATTTGCTTTTAATTATGATTAAAACGGGGCTGGTTTTATTTGAATAAAAAAGGCTCTATCTCAGCGCATGCCCGATTTAAAAAAGCCTAAAAAAAGGCGAAGCCCGTAAAGGCTTCGCCGAATATTAGTAATTTTATTTCTTACGATAATAGTAATAATTGTAATGACTTCTGTTTTCAGCGGCGCTAAAGTTAAATACAGTACCGATAAGGTTTGCGTTGCAGGCTTCGAGTTCTTGCACGGTGTAATCTATATCTCTTGCGCTGAGTTTATCACTACCAACGACGAGTAACGTCGCGTCGGCAACCGCCGAAATGTTTATATAGTCGGAAAGGGCTTTTACGGGCGCGCAGTCCAAAATAATAAAGTCGTACTTAGTTTTCGCTTCTTCAATAATCGCCTTAAACTTTGGCGACGCAAAGAAAATGGTGTGATTTGAAATTCTATCGCCACAAGTTATAAGGTCTACGTTGTCTACGCCGGTCGGTTTGACGATTTCGTCAAAGGTCTTTTCGCCTTTAAAGTAATCGGTAATACCAACGCTTCTATGCAACTTGAAAATCCTGTGAATAGACGGCTTTGAAAAGTCGCAGTCGATAACGAGCGTTTTTCTTTGACTGTCGCCAAGCGCTTTTGCAAGGTTGGTAGAAACGGTCGTTTTACCTTCGCCCGAAATTGCCGACTGAATTTGGAAAACCTTGTTACTTTCGCCGTCGCTCATATAGATGAGCGTATCGGAAAGTTTACTAAGGTCGAGTTCGACATGAGTGCTTTCCGCTTCACCTTCGCCGAGCGGAAGGGGGGTATTGCCCGTCTTTTTCTTTTCAACGACGACGAAGTTCTTTTTACCGGTAACCGATTCCAAACGTTCAACCGAAGAAACTCTATCTCTAATAAAGTACATTAACACGGCGTACGCTACCGCCGCCGCAACTGCGGCAAGTCCCGCTAAAAATATGATTTTTTTATCGTCCGAATCAGGACTGCTCTTGGTTTGTAAACTGAGTTTTACAATTCTTATGCTTGCGGGGAAATATTCACCGCTTGAAGAAATCTCTTCGCATACGTCGATTATCGCGTCAAGCTTGTCGATTGACGCCTGCTTGTCGTAATCTCTATACGAAAGTTTTAACGAAAGGTCGTCTTCTTGAGAAGAAACGGTAAGCGCTCCACCGCTTATGCCACCCGGCTCGTATTCGGCGTTAGCCCTATCGATAATCGACGAGTCGGTCATAAGGTTTGAAATCGTTACGAGATACATCTTTGAAAGGACGGTGTCGTTATATTCGGACGTCGACGAGCCGACTTCCGCTTGTATAACGATGGTTGCCCTTGAAACGAAGTAGTCGGTATTGACGAAGGTGTACGCCACGCCCGCAATTAAAATAATTACGGCGATAATGAGTTCGACTATCCAGTTCTTTTTTAAGACGTAAAAAAGTTCTTTAAACTCAAACGCCCTTTGAGTTCTATCGTTTTCTGCCATCATTACTCCTAAACCGAGCAAGCATACTGCTCGATAATATTATTCTTTATAATATTAACACAAATACTTATCGTTGTCAACGAAAAAACCAAACGCCACGCTTTTAAGAAAAGTTTTTGCTCCAAATCACTCTTTAAAGAGTGAAGAGTTTGGGTTTTTCTCTTTGATTTTAGCCAAGGCGTAGTACAAAAGTCCGCCAAAGGGAATAATCGACACGGCTTGCCCACCGCCGATTAAAGCGACTTCCACCCAATAAGCCACTTCTAGCCCACCGCCGAGATATATTACGAGCGGTACTAAAAGGGCGTTGATAACGATAGGGGGAATAACCCCAACTATAAAGCGCAAGTGCTTGTTTTTTATCCACTTACCTATAAAATAGGTAAAAATCGCCGAAGAAAGGGTTGCGAAAGTCCCTAACGTCAAGTCGAAAACGAGAAAACCCGAAAAACAGTTGGCTAAAAAACAGCCAATAAAAAGCGCAGGCACCGCTTCGGGGAAAAATAGCGGAAGAATTGAAAGGGCTTCCGATATTCTAGCCTGAATAGGACCGAACGCTATCGCTTGTAAAAAGTAAGTAAGTACGAAATAGACGCTCGCAATTATGCCTGCTCTGCAAATTTTTGAAGTTGTAAACTTGTTCATTTGTTACCTCGGTTTTTTTACTGAAGTGTTTTCCGAAAACCTTCTTTTAAGATATTACACTTTTTATTTGATTTTGGCAACCGTTTTAGGGTAAATTTTGCGCTTTTAGTTTAAGGTTTGCGTTTTAACCATGCCTTTAAGGGGGAATAAATTAAAATTACCGCGACGAAAAATAAGGCGGACGCGCCCACTAGACAAAAATAAAGGCGTTGCCAAAAACTGCCCACGCCGAGTATTATGCCTGATAAGTTTACGCCAAAAAGCCCTGAAATTAAAAAATCTATCCCGCCTAAAAAAGCAAGAAAGTTGGTCAATAAGACGGTTATTCGCATATTTCACCCCTTTTTAGCAATTATTGCCAACCTTTGGGATTTTATACTCAAAACCTTTTATCTATCCAAATTTTCCACCCACATATAGTCGAAGTCTACCGACTCGACGAAGTCCGACGGGCGAAAACGTACCACGTGAAACTTTGCAAAGTCAAAAATATGGTTTTTTATGACGACGGGCGTCGGCTCATCTAAAGTGAAAAGCCCTTCGGTTAGGTATTCCGAAAAATTTGCGTAGTCAAAATCGTCGGGCTTGTCAACTACGACGTCTTTTATAATCTTGTCTTCTTTTATAAGTTTTATCCAAAGTTTAACCATACTCTTATTATATCACGAAAGAAAAATTTTATCAACCTTTCGCAATGCGTTTTCCGTTTTCGGCGTCTTGAAACATTACCCAATATCCGCTACCCTTTACGTCAAAGGGCGAAAGGGGAATAAAGGACGAGTACCCGTTTAAACTTTCGGGTTCTTTTAAAAAATTGCCCGGCAAGCCGTAACATATATATTTTGCTAAACCGCGCTCATAAACGACGCCGACAACGTAGTGCTTTTCACCGCTCTCAATCTTTGCCCAACGGCTATTTTTTACCATGTTTGAAAGTTGTGTTTGGGGCGGAAAGTCCTTAAATAAGTCGTTTAATCGGCTTTTTATTTTAAAATAGTAATCGTTTTGCCCGCCGTCGTTTTGCCCATCATCTTCACTAATTGCATTTTCGCAAGAGTCGCCCTTTTCTCTTTTTTCTTCCTTTTCTCGGTTGCCGAAAGGCTCGCCACCATCATTGCTTGCGCTATCAAACAAGTCTTCAAACTCTTCACCGCCTTCTTCGTTTTCTATATCGAATCCGTAATAGTTTTCGGTTGCAAGCGCTTCGTCGTCGTATTCTTGCGCTTGAAAAATTGGCAACGCCTTCTCGCCCGAAAGACTTTCGATTTTAAAAAATTTTTTCGCATCTAGCAAAATCTCCTCTTCGTCTTTTCCGTTTTGAGAAAATTTGCCGTGCGCCACCGTCGTTATTTCGTCGCCACGTTTTTTCAATAGGCTTATTCCGCAATCGTTTTTTAAGCCGTGTTCTAGCGTAAAATCGCCACCGCTAGGCGATTTTAGCAAAAAGGCGCAGCCGTCGTAAAAAACGTAATACTCGCAGTCCGTCGCAATTTGTAAATTTATTATTGAAATGGACAGATTGCCCTTTTCTAGCCTAGCAACGCCCCTGACTTCGGCTTGCGAAAAGCCTTTTTCGATTTCCTTTAAAAGGGCTACCGCCTTATTATTTTGCATATTTTCTCCTTTTTTTAACCAAAGCCTTGGTTTGCATATTATATTATATATTACGTAATTGGGCAGTTTTTAATAACCTTTGACGGAATTTGACTATAAAAAAAGAAAAATTTTTACTAAAAACGTTTGACATTACGCACTTTATAGTGTACAATGCTAACGTAACTTAATGATAAACGCGACGAAAAGAAGAGTAAGCAAGCCTACTTGCACAGAGAAGCCCCGTTTGGTGAAAGGGGTAAAAGGAATCTTGCCGAACATGGTCTTGGAGCGGTGCTTTCGATATTTAGAGAGCAACGGGTTTCGCCCGAAATAGCGATAGGGTATTAAAAGTCTTGGCTTGCGTACTCGATAAGGTCTTTATTGCGAAATAAAGGCGAAGTAAGGTGGTAACACGGTTAGCATAATCGTCCTTACGGGTTTTCCCGTAAGGACTTTTTTATTTTTCGTCATAGCGTTTGTCTTTGCTCTACAACCGCGCCGTTTTAGCCGTGCTAAGACCTAGCGTTTTAATATAATGATAAATAGCAAAATTTAGGAGTTTTATGATTCAACTTGTAAATCTTGAAAAAACTTATCCGTCAAAATCGGGGGCGGTAACCGCTCTAAAAGGGGTTAACCTTACAGTAGAAGACGGAGATATTTACGGCATAATAGGGCTTTCGGGCGCTGGCAAATCTACGCTGGTTAGATGTATAAACCTTCTTGAAAAACCGACGAGCGGTAACGTAATTATCGACGGAGAAGACCTTACTAAGGTAAAAAGGGCAAGGCTTTTGGAAATTCGCCGTAATATCGGCATGATATTTCAGCAGTTCAACCTTTTAGACCAGCGCACGGTAGAAGACAACGTCCGTTTTCCGCTTGAAATAGCAAAGGTTAAACGGGAAGAACAAGACGAGCGCATAGCAAGTCTTTTAAAAATCGTCAAACTTGAAGACAAGGCAAAGGCTTACCCGTCGCAACTGTCGGGCGGACAAAAGCAAAGGGTTGCCATTGCAAGGGCGCTTGCAACTAGTCCTAAGTACCTGCTCTGCGACGAAGCGACTTCGGCTCTCGACCCACAAACGACCGAATCTATTTTAGACCTTTTAAAGGAAATAAACAAAACTTTAGGCGTAACGGTGATAATAATCACCCACGAAATGAAGGTTATTGAAAAGATTTGTACTAAAGTTGCCGTTATTGACCACTCTAATATCGTTGAAAACGGTAGGGTTTCGGAAGTGTTTGCCGATCCTAAATCGGACATTGCAAAACAACTCATAATACCCGACCTTATCCGCTATACCGCTCATAAGACGGGGGATAGGCAACTGAGATTAGTCTTTAACGGCGAATTGACCGACCGACCGCTTATTTCGGCGCTCGCAAAAGACCTTGGCGTTGCCGTCAACATCTTGTACGCCGACACTAAAAACTACGACGGCAGACCTTACGGCCACATGGTTATAACCGTTGCGGGCGGACAAGCCGAATTTGACAAAGTGGTAAAATACTTGGACCAAAACGGAATAAACTACAAGGAGCAATTATAATGGGATTTTTAAATTTATTATCTTCAAACTCTTTTTTCAGTCAAGATTTAATTGCCCTTTTTCAAGATTTCACCATTTTTATTTCGTCTTTTGAAACCATTTACATGACGGTTATTTCCGTCCTTCTCGCCTACGTGATAGGGCTTCCTCTCGGCATAATTTTGACGGTTACGGACGAAAGCGGAATATATCCTATTAAGTGGCTCAACACGGTTTTAGGTATAATAGTAAACGTTTTTAGAAGTATTCCCTTTTTAATTTTAATGCTTGCACTAATGCCTCTTGCTTCTTTTATTTTGAGCGACTCGACGGGCAACCCGGCAATGATTTTAATGCTTGTTATCGCGTCCGCGCCGTATGTTGCAAGAATGGTCGAATCTTCAGCAAAAGAAGTAAACGGCGGTGTGCTTGAAGCGGCTAAATCAATGGGCGCTAACACTTGGCAAATAGTGTATAAGGTCATTTTACCCGAATCCTTGCCGTCGCTTATAGTCGGCGGTGTGATTTCAACGGTTACCGTTTTCGGCTATACGGCAATGTCGTACGCAATAGGCGGAACGGGGCTCGGCGCTCTCGCCTTTAACGAAGGCTACGTCAACTCAGATTGGGCAATAATTTGGACTTGCGTATTATTCATGGTAATAATAGTTCAACTCGTGCAGGTTTTGGGCATGAAACTCGCAAATATTTTGGACAAACGAATTTCAAAAAAATAAGGCTATAAGCCCGTTATTTACATATTTAGGAGAAAATCAGATGAAAAAATTAGTTAAAATTTTACTCGTTACAGTACTTTCGTTAACCTGCGTTTTAAGCGCGGTAAACTGCGGTGAAAACCCCAACGCCATAGTAGTTAGCGCAAGCCCTACCCCCCACGCTGAAATTTTAGAACAATGTAAACCCTTGCTTAAAGAAAAGGGCTACGACCTTGAAATTAGAAAGGTTTCCGATTACAACGTGCCGAACATTGCTTTAAAAGACGGTAGCGTGGACGCAAACTATTTCCAACACACTCCCTTTTTAAACAGTTTTAACGCTAAAAACGACGACTCGCTCGTGGCGGTTTGCAAAGTGCATTACGAGCCTTTCGCAATCTACGGCAAAGACGTTTCCGCCGGCGAGTTTTCGTCTAAGAAAACGGGCTGGACGATTAAAATTCCCAACGACGGCTCAAACCTTACGAGAGCACTTTTTCTTCTCGCTCAAGAAGGGTTTATCACCTTGCCCGAAGACGCAGACCCCAACGTCAATCTCACTTTAAGCGATATCGTAAGCGACAACGGCAACGAGATCACTTCAATGGAAGCAAGGCTCGTTTCTTCGTCTTTGCAAAAAGGTCAACTCGGCATAATCAACGGCAATTACGCCCTTTCCGCTAATATTTCAATCGATTCGGCGCTTGCGGTAGAATCGGCAGACGGCGACGCGGCAAGCCTTTACGCAAATATATTAGTAGTTAAAAAAGGCAACGAAAACTTGCCTAAAATACTCGCTTTAAAAGAAGTTTTACTTTCTGAAACGATTAAAAACTTTATCAATTCCACCTACGGTGGCGCGGTTTTATCCGTAGTTTAAAACCCAAATATTAGTTACGATTTTAAAAAGAGAAACAAAAAATCCTAGACTTTTAGTGGCGTAGCGATAGGGATTTATCGTTACGCCACAACTATATTTGCCTAACGGCAAGTGATATGCCTTCGGCGTGATATTTTGCTAACGCAAAGTGATATTTTCACTTGTAGTGAAAGATAGGCAAATATAATATAACTTTGACCACAGGTCAAAATATAACGCAAGATACTTGCATATCACTTTTAGCCACAAGGCTAAAAATATAACTTAAATCTTTAATTTTTGTGGATAAGAAAAGCCCACCATATTTCGCTTTTTGCGAAGTATAGTGGGCTACACTTTTATTTTGAATTTATATCCCTATGTCTATTGCTATTTTCGTCTAGGATTTTTATTTTCGTTTGATTTACGCGTCTTTGCCGTCAAAAGACTCTTGACTGTCAACGAGCGCGGTCGGAAGACCGTATTTAGCGTCGGTTATAGTAGAGAGTTCGGCTGCAGTAAAAGTCTTTTGAAGTCTTCTGCCCGATTCAAACTCTATCATTACGTTAGCTTTGTCGATAGTTGCGTCTAAACGCTTGCCGTCCATATCGACGAAAACGACTTCTCTTATAACGATATTGCCTTCGAGCGACATCAAAACCGTGGTGTAAGATTTGTCCCAAGCCGTAGCGTTTACCTTTATCCAACCCTTTGACGAAGAGTTCGCTTCCCTTACCTGTTCTGCGGTGATAATTCTTTCGTCACCGCCTAAAATAGTGCCGGTCGTGGGGCTCATTTCCGCCTTACCGCCGTCGCTAGTAACAACGGTATACTTTTGGAAAGCGATTTCAACCGAGTTGCCCTTAATCGACTCTACGTTTATCCAAATGTAAGCAAGATTTGCGCTCTTTCTCGTAACCGAAAAACCAACTCTTTGCAAAACGGCGTCGCCGTTTTCACCGTCGTAAGTAATGGGCTTTACTTCCCACGCCTTACCAACCGAGTTATCGGCGCAACCGCTAATTGCAAGCGCCGAAAAAGCCATAATCACACATAAAATTAAACTGAATAACTTTTTCATCAAATTTTACCTTAGTCCTTTTTTTGTAATTTTTTAAGTTCCTTCATAAAGGTTGAAATATCTTTAAACGAGCGATATACGGACGCAAAGCGAACGTAGGCGACTTCGTCTATTTCCTTTAATCCTTCCATAACCATTTCGCCGAGTTTTTTAGACGAAATTTCTTGCTCTAACGAATTATAAATGCTCTTTTGGATATTTTCGACAAGTTCGTCGATTTTCCACATTGGCACGGGGCGTTTTTCGCAAGATTTGATTATGCCGTTTTTGAGTTTGTTTGCGTCAAAGGCTTGACGGTTGCCGTTTGCCTTGATTACCAAGATGGGGGTTGTTTCAATCGTTTCGTAAGTGGTAAATCTCTTTCCGCAATTAGAGCACTCTCTACGACGGCGAATTGCCGTTCCGTCGTCCGACGGGCGAGAGTCAATAACCTTGCTGTCGTTATGACCGCAATACATACATTTCATAGCAATTTCTCCGCAAGATATTCGGCTTACCTAAAGGTATCCGTTAAGGGGCGATTAAAACGCCACTTATTTAATTTTACCATATTTTTTATTTTTTGCAACCTTATTTGAAGATTTTCCTTTACCTATCGGTCTTTTTTTATCAATTTCACCCTTATTTCCGCATAAGCGATAGGCTTCTTTAATAAGTTCGGCGTTTTTTGGCAATCTATATTGCAAAAGCGCCCTTTGCATAGCCTTTTCCCTTGGGGCTTTAGGCACGTAAACTTCTTGTAAGGTATCGGGATCTATACCCGTATAATACATGCACGTTGCCCTTGTAGACGGGGTAGGATAAAAGTCCTGCACCTGCTCGGGCATATAGTGAATACTCTTTAAATACTCGGTAAGTTTTACGGCGTCTTCCACCCTGCTCTCGGGGTGAGAAGATATAAGGTAAGGCACTATAAACTGCTTTTTGCCAATCGACGCGTTTATCGCCTTGTACTTGTCCGCAAAGGTCTTGTAAACCGCAAACGAAGGCTTGTTCATAGCCTTTAAAACCCTGTCGCTCATATGCTCGGGCGCAACTTTTAACTGTCCGCTTATATGGTGAGCGCAAAGGACTTCTAAAACGTTGCTCGTCTTGTCGTAAACGACGTAATCGTATCTTATTCCGCTACGGATAAATACTTTTTTAACGCCGGGGACTGCCCTTGCTTTTTTCAAAAGTTCCAAAAAGCCCGTGTGGTCTACTTTAAGATTTTTGCACGGCGTATAGCCAATGCAGTACCTATCTTTACAAACGCCTAAGGTAAGTTGCTTTTCGCACGCAGGCTCTCTAAAATTTGCCGACGGGCCGGATAAATCGTTTATGTAACCCTTGAAGTCTTTATCCTTCGTTAAAAGGGTGATTTCGTCGATAATCGACTTATCGCTACGCTTTTGTATGCGCCTGCCTTGATGATAGTTAATCGAACAGAAGGAACAACTGCCATAGCAACCCCTATGGCTAGTTACTGAAAACTTAACTTCTTCAATCGATTTTATGCCCCCTTCTTTATCGTACATTGGGTGCCATGTACGCTCGTAAGGAAGGGAATAAACTTCGTCCATTTCCTGCTCGGTGAGCGGATAGGCGGGCTTGTTTTGAAGAACGTATCTGCCATCCGTTTGCTTTTGTATAAGAATATCTGCGTTGATTGCGTCGGTATTGCGCTCCTGCGCTCTAAACGCCTTGGCGTACTTCATTTTGTCCGAGCGAACTTCATCGTAAGACGGAATAATAACCGCGCCTTTTTGACGGTACGACTCAACTTCGTCACCGCCAATGACAACGCTAGTACCCCTTACGTCCTTTATCTTATGCAAGGGGATATGTTTTGAAAGTCTTTCTAAAATATCCCAAACAGGTCTTTCGCCCATGCCGTAGATGAGCATATCCGCTCCGCTCTCGGTAAGAATTGACTGCATAACCGTATCCGCCCAATAGTCGTAGTGGGCAAAACGGCGCAAACTCGCTTCTACACCGCCGATTATTACGGGGATTTCGGGGAACAACCTTTTTAAAGTCTTTGTGTAGACGGTAACCTGTCTATCTGGGCGTAGCCCTTGCTTTGACGGTGGACTGTAAACGTCCCCCTTTCGCTTGTTTTTTGCAACCGTATAATTATTCACCATAGAGTCGACGACGCCACCGCTTACAAGGTAGGCGATATTCGGGGTGGGTAAAACCCTATACTCGTCGTCGGTTATAGGTTGGGGAATTATGCCTATTTTAAACCCACGGCTTTCAACAACCCTTGCTATTACGGCGTGGCCGTAAGTAGGATGGTCTACGTAGGCGTCCGACGCTATCAAGACGAAATCGAGATAGCCTTCGGTTTCTTCCCAAGATACGGGTAAAAACATTGTTTATTTCTCCTAATTCTGCCCATACTTAAAGGGCTATGTTAATACTTATTCAAATACTCGTTTTCGTTTATTACGCTTCAATTAACGTATATTCCTTTTTGCTACTTCGCTCTCAAAAGAAAGCCGAAGAAGAAGGCGACTGCAATAAAATTAGGGACGGAAACCTTTTCGTAACCGCCCTTTTGGGGGGCGCGCTCGGTATTTACGTTGGAACTTTCGTTTTAAAATTCCGCACTAAAAGTCTTTTTATTATGGTGTTTATGCCCGTAATCGTAGTAGTAAATTTGTTTTTTATAATTATGGGTTACATCAATGACTTTTGGGTGCTAAGCGGTACGCTTTACCACACTTTTATAGATATTTTGCCTAAATAATCGACTTATAGGCAGGCTTATTTGAAATTTATCCTTGCAACTGCGTTTAAACTTAAATCGGCGAAGTTGCCTTTTTGGTACTGGATATAACCTTCCGCGCCAATCATTGCGGCGTTGTCCGTACAAAGCCATTTTGGCGGAAGTACGAGTTTTACCCCTGCCTTTTGACAAGCGCAGGTAAGGTTTTCTCTTAAATAGCCGTTTGCGACGACTCCACCGCCTGCGGTAACCGTAGAAACGCCGTATTCCTTAGTCGCTAGAATGGTCTTTTCAATCAAAATATCTAACGCCGAGCATTGGAAAGAGTGAGCGACGTCGGCTTTATTTACGACTTCGCCCTTTTGGTCTTTGCCGTGAACGTAGTTGATAACCGCCGTTTTTAGCCCGCTATATGAAAAATTGTAACCGCCTTCGCCCTTTAACATTTTGGGCAATTTGACGGCGTTTGCGCCTTGTCTGGCAAGGTTTTCAACGTTTGGTCCGCCCGGATAGGAAAGCCCTAAAACCCTTGCTACTTTATCAAAGGCTTCGCCTACGGCGTCGTCTAAAGTACCGCCCAAAATTTGGTAATCGTCGTAATCTTTTACTACGATAATCGCCGTGTGTCCACCGCTTGCAAGCAAACTTATAAACGGGGGTTTTAAGTCTTCGTTTTCAAGATACGCCGCCGAAAGATGCCCCCTTATGTGGCTGACGGGGATAAGCGGAACGCCGAGCGAATAGGCAAGCGTTTTGGCGTAACTAACGCCGACTAGCAACGCGCCCAAAAGCCCCGAACCGTAGGTTACGGCAACGGCGTCGATATCGCTTAGCGTGATATTCGCGCTTTTTATGGCCTTTTCAACTACGAGCGAAATGGCAGTAGTATGCGCCCTTGAAGCAATTTCGGGCACGACTCCGCCAAAGCGCACGTGTTCTAAACACGAACTCATAATTTCGGACGAAAGAATTTTTCTTCCGCCCTTTATAACCGAAGCCGCCGTTTCGTCGCAAGAAGATTCTATTGCTAAGATAACGGCGTCTTTTTTTATTGTATAATCTTTAATTTTTTCGGCGTACATAATCAACTCTTTTTGAGATAATCAATGATAAATTGGTCGATTTCACCGTCCATAACGGCGTCGACGTTACCCGTTTCGCTACCCGTTCTGTGGTCTTTAACCATAGTGTACGGGCAGAAAACGTAACTCCTTATTTGACTGCCCCACTCGATTTTTTTAATTTCGCCCTTAATTTCGCTCGCTTCCGCCAAACGCTCTTCTTCTCTCTTTTCCAAGAGTTTTGAACGAAGCATTCTCATTGCTTGCTCACGGTTTTGAATTTGGCTACGCTCGTTTTGGCAAGCGACGATAATACCCGTGGGGATATGCGTAATTCTTATTGCTGATTCGGTTTTGTTGACGTGTTGTCCGCCTGCGCCACTTGAACGGTAAGTGTCCACTTTAAGGTCTTCGGGGCGGATTTCTATATCGCCGTCTTCTTGAATATCGGGCATAACGTCAACCGACGAGAAGGAAGTTTGCCTTCTTGCGTTGGCGTCGAAAGGCGAAATTCTAACAAGTCTGTGTATGCCTTTTTCGGCTTTGAGATAACCGTAAACGTTATCACCTTCAAGTTTAAAACAAACCGATTTAAGCCCTGCGCCGTCGCCGTCGAGCCTGTCGAACTCGGTGAGTTTAAACCCGTGCTTTTCAGCGTAGCAAATGTACATTCTGTAAAGCATTTCCGTCCAGTCGCACGCTTCAGTTCCGCCTGCGCCAGCGTGAAGGGTTAAGATTGCGTCGCAAGAATCGTACTTGCCGCGAAGAAGGGTACGAAGACGGATTTCTTCAATCTCTTTTTCGGCAAGGGTTAAATCCCTGTCGACTTCTTCCAAAATGCTCTCGTCGTTCTCTTCTTGGGCAAGTTGAATCATAACTTCGGCGTCCGAAACCGCAGACATAGCCTTGTCGTAAACTTCGAGTTTGTTGCGAACAGACTGCGCTTCACGACCGATTTGCGCCGATTTTTTAATATCCGACCAAACTTCGGGTTTTTCAAGTTCGGCTTCTAAATCTTTTAATTTTATGCGGAGATTGTCGACGTCAAAGAGAGTATCCTGCCTCTTCTAAAGTCTTGTAAAGTCCCCTAACTTTTTCTTCGTAAACGTCATATCTTACCATAATCGTTCTCCTTAAAAATTTATTTTGCCCTTTTGGGGCGGTTAAAGGGACTGCGCTTTTTTGAATTGGCATTTTTCCTTTTTGTTTTTGACAGTCCGCTATTTTTTGTTTTGCAACGAAAAACTCGTTTTTGTTTTTTTACAAGGATTTGTAAACGAACTTTTGCGAAGTATATAAGGCTTTAAACTCGTTTAAAGGCTTAGATGCGAGTTAGCCAAGGCTCGTGAGCCTGAAAAGACTTGGTAGACCTTTTTGGTCACCAAGGTTTTGAAGGCGACACAGTAACGCACTTTTGCGAAGTATGTAAGGCTTTAAACTCGTTTAAAGGCTTAGATACGAGCACCGCTAGGCTCGCAAGGGGTTGACGGATGGGATAGACCTTGTTGGTCATCCCAGTCGGCAAGCACTTGCAGTAAACGACGCGGGGCGAAGTATATAAGGCTTTAAAAAAAATTTTTTAACGACCGCAACAATGCTTATACTTCTTCCCCGACCCACAAGGACAAGGTTCGTTTCTTCCGACGACGCCGGTTTTGACGATAGGTCCGCGAGAAGAGTTGTCTAAACTACCGCCGGACGCTACTAAATCTTCTTGTTTTTCTTCAACTTTTTCTTTACGTTTAATTTCCGACTTTAAGAGCAATAAAGTAACTTCGTCTTGAATGCTTGCCGTCATTTCTTCAAACATTGCAAGACCTTCCTTTTTGTAAGCGTTGATGGGATCTTCGTTGGCGTAACCGCGAAGAGAAATACCGCGCTTTAATTTATCCATTGCGTCGATATGGTCAATCCACTTTTTGTCAACTACTTGCAAGAAGATAAATCTTTCAAAATCGCTAAAATCGATTTGTTCGTTTTCCGGTCTGCCTTCGTTGTCGTCTTCAATAGCCTTTATCTTGGCTTCGTAGCACTCGATAACCTTTTCAATAGTCTTTTTAACGATAAAACCGTAATCCCATTTTTCTAAAATTTCGTCGGTTATAAAGTTGGTTTCGGGGGGAAGAGCCTTGATTTCAAGGGCTTTGTTGAGTTTTTCTTTATCCCAAGAAGACGGCTCGTCGCTTGCATTTACGTTTTCGTCAATAATTTCGGTTACGTAGTCGGGAATAAGGTTTAAAACGTCTTGGTGAACGTTGTCGCCCCTTAAAACTTTCATTCTTTCTTCGTACATAATTTTACGTTGAGTGTTCATAACGTCGTCGTATTGAATTATGTGCTTTCTTATACCGAAGTTTTTGCCTTCAATAGTCCTTTGCGCGTTTTCGATTGACCTTGAAAGCATTTTTGACTGCAAAGCGTCGTCTTCGTTCATCTTGAACATATTGTAAATGCCTTGAAGTCTTTCACCGCCGAATCTGCGGGCAAGGTCGTCTTCAAGCGAAATATAGAAAAGTGACGAGCCGGGGTCGCCTTGACGTCCGCTACGACCGCGAAGTTGGTTGTCGATACGCCTTGACTCGTGCCTTTCAGTACCGATAATGTGAAGACCGCCGAGTTGGATAACTTCGGCTTTTTCCTTTTCGGTAACTTCGGAATGTTCTTTAAAATATTCTTGATATCTCGCGCGAATTTCCTTTACTTCGTCCGAAACGTCTTGAGCGTAGGACGTAGCAAGGTCGATAAGCATTTCGCTAACGCCTTCGTTTCTAAGGTCTTGCTTTGCAAGATATTCGGGGTTACCGCCGAGCAAAATGTCCGTACCACGACCTGCCATGTTGGTAGCGATAGTAACAGCGCCTTTTTTACCTGCTTGGGCGATAATTTCCGCTTCACGCTTGTGGTTTTTAGCGTTTAATATGTTGTGTTTAATCTTGTTTTTAATGAGCCATCTTGAAATTTCTTCAGACTTTTCAACGGTAACCGTACCGACGAGAATAGGTTGACCTAAAGCGTGTTTTTCAATAATTTCTTTGATGATTGCTTTAAGTTTGCCCGCTTCGGTCGAGAAAATAACGTCGGGAAGGTCGACTCTTTGTACGGGTTTATTGGTGGGAATTTCCAAAACGTCAAGCCCGTAGATAGTCTTAAATTCTTCTTCTTCAGTTTTAGCAGTACCCGTCATACCCGAGAGTTTGGCGTAAAGACGGAAATAGTTTTGGAAGGTAATGGTAGCGTGAGTCTTGTTTTCATTTCTGACCGTAACGTTTTCCTTGGCTTCGATTGCTTGGTGCAAGCCTTCGGAATATCTTCTACCAATCATCAAACGGCCGGTAAATTCGTCTACGATAACGATTTCGCCGTCGCTAACTAGATAGTTGGTGTCCCTTTTGAATATAAAATGCGCTTTAAGGGCTTGTTGGATGTGGTGGTTAAGGTCTGCGTGTTCAACGTCCGAAAGACTTTCGATACCAAAGAACTTTTCAGCCTTTTCAGAACCGTTTTCGGTAATTTGAACCGTCCTATCCTTTTCGTCAACGACGTAGTCTTCATCCCTTTTTAAGGTCTTGACGAATCTGTTACAGTCAAGATAAAGGGTTGACGACTTAGCGCCCCTACCCGAAATGATAAGGGGGGTTCTCGCTTCGTCTATTAAAATCGAGTCAACTTCGTCGACGATTGCAAAGTTAAGTCCTCTTTGCACCATGTCCTTCATTCTCTTTTTAAGGTTATCGCGAAGGTAGTCGAAACCAAACTCGTTATTAGTACCGTAAGTTATGTCGCAGTTGTACGCGTCGCGCTTTTGATCGTCGGTGAGTTCGTGTACGTTTACGCCTACGGTAAGACCTAAAAATCTATAGATTTTTCCCATCCACTCGGCGTCACGCTTAGCAAGGTAATCGTTTACGGTAACTAAGTGTACGCCTTTGCCTGAAAGGGCGTTAAGATATGCGGGCAAGGTAGCCATAAGGGTTTTACCTTCACCCGTTTTAAGTTCTGCAACACGGCCTTGGTGTACGCAAATACCACCCATAAGTTGAACGAGATAGTGGCGCATATTAAGTACTCTGTAAGCCGCTTCTCTAACGACTGCGAAAGCGTCGATTAAGATGCCGTCTAAAGTTTCGCCGTTTGCCAATCTACCCTTTAAAATTTGGGTTTGTTCTTTGAGTTCAGCGTCGCTCATCTGCTCGTACTTAGGCGAAAGAGCCATGATCTTTTCCGCTTGCGCTTTAATACGTTTTAAACTGTTTCTGGAATCCATGCTGAGAAGCCATTTGATAAGTCCCATTAAAAACACTCCGTTTGGCGCGGTCGCGCCTTTTTTTTGTTTTGCGGTAAGTTTTGGTTTTGCCAAAGCTCGTCCGCTTTAAATTTTGGCAACTTACTGCCATTTTAATAATTACTAATATATTTTACTATATGTTTGAAATTTTTACAATGCTTTTTGTGTGATAATTTTGCAAAATCTTTAGATTTTGACGGTTTTTAGCCCACTTTTTTACCCGTTTTACAAATTTTCGTTCATTTTTTCTGTTTTCGGCGTTTTTTCACCTTGCTCTTCACCCTTATTTTTGTTAAAGGAAACTGACGCTACCGTCAGCGCAAGCACTTTGATAGCGCCCGCCTTTTTGAGTTTTTCGGCTAGTGTTTCAAGGGTAGAACCCGTAGTCATAACGTCGTCGACTATAAGCACGGTTTTACCTTTAACTTCCGCCTTTTCAACCACTTTAAAACATCCCTTTAAATTTTCCTTTCGCTCTTTTACCGAAAGCCCTACTTGACTTTCGGTTTCCTTTATCTTTTGAACTGCGTCAATTAGTGGAATTTCAGTAAGTTTTGAAAATTCTTCGGCTAAAACCCTACTTTGATTATATCCCCTTTCCTTTAACTTTTTATCCGTCGAAGGAACGAACGCCACGCAGTCGACAAAGCCCATTGACTTAGTGAAAATCTTGTTCATTTCAAGAGCAAATTCTTCAGCAAGATATTTCTCTCCGTCGTACTTAAACCTATGTATAAGTCCTTTAATCGGCTGTTCGTAGTCGTAAACGCTACGGGCAAGGTCAATAAAACTCTCTTTATTTTTACAGTAGTCGCAATACTCCGCAGGGTATGGCGTAGCCCGTCCGCAATGACCGCAAATAGACTCGCCGTTAAAGGGCAAAGTTGCAAAACACTCGTCGCAAACAGTCCTATCCGAAAAGTTTTCTCTTCGGCAAACGGAGCAAGTGAGTTTGCGAGAATAAAATATACTTTTTAAATCTTCTAATAGTCCCATAAATTTTTTCCGTCCACGTGGGGTTTTATCAATTAAAAAACGGGGCGCTTTTGCCCCGTTTTGTACTCGTAAATATACCGTTAATCGACTTATAGCCTATTATTCTTCGTAACCGTTGGGGTTTTTCATCTGCCAATTTAAAGCGTCGCGACACATGTCGTCGAGAGTTTTTGTCGCTTTAAAGCCAATGAGTTTTTCCGCCAAAGACGGGTCTGCGTAGCAAGTTGCGATATCGCCGGGGCGACGCGGCGCAACGACGTATGGAATATCTTTGCCGAGCGCTTTTGAAAACGCCGTTATCATTTCGAGTACGCTATAACCCCTGCCCGTGCCAAGGTTTACTATAAATAGCCCCGAGCCTGTTAAAAGTTTGTTTACAGCAAGTACGTGACCTTTGGCAAGGTCGACTACGTGTATAAAATCTCTAACGCCCGTACCGTCGGGGGTGTCGTAATCGTTGCCAAAAACGTTTACCCTTTCAAGTTTGCCTGCGGCAACTTTGGTAATGTAGGGACAAAGATTGTTGGGAATACCGTTGGGATCTTCGCCGATAAGTCCGCACGGGTGCGCGCCCACGGGGTTAAAATAACGAAGAATAGCGATATTGAAGTCTTTATCCGCCTTTGCTAAATCTTTTAAAATATATTCGATAAAGAGTTTGGTGCTACCGTAAGGGTTGGTAGTCGAAAGGGGGAACTCTTCGGTGATGGGTACGGTATGCGGATTGCCGTAAACGGTAGCCGAAGACGAGAACGCTAAATTTTTAACGCCAAATTCTCTCATAACGTCTAAAAGAGCGAGCATGCCGTAAATGTTATTTTCGTAATATTCAAGGGGCTTATAAACCGATTCGCCAACCGCCTTATAGCCTGCAAAATTTATTACGGCGTCTATTTTATGCGCGCTGAAAATTTTACGCATTGCGTCTTTATCGCAAACGTCGGCTTTGTAAAAAGCAATTTCTCTACCAACGATACTTTCAACTCTTTTTACGGCTTCGTATTTACTGTTTGACAAGTTGTCAACCACTACGATATCGTAGCCTGCTTCAATTAGTTCGATTGAAGTATGCGTGCCGATATAACCTGCGCCACCGGTAACTAATATTGTTTTCATAAATCTAACTCCTTTCGATTAAAGTTTGGTGTTTAACTGCAAAAACGGACGATAATCGACTTATAGCCGATTATTTTTTAACCGTTTCCGCAAGATAAGTGTCGTAATCAACAGGTCTGTCGTATACTTTTACGTTGTCGATTTCAATAATACGGTTGCAGACGGTGTTCATAAGTTCTCGGTCGTTACTGGTCAAAAGCATACAACCTTTAAAGTTTACGAGTCCGTCGTTAAGGGCGGTGATAGATTCAAGGTCTAAGTGGTTGGTAGGCTCGTCGAGCACCATAAAGTTACCGCCTTCGAGCATCATTTTGGCAAGCATACATCTAACCTTTTCACCACCTGAAATAACCGACGCTTTTTTAAGGGCTTCTTCACCCGAGAAAAGCATTCTTCCAAGCCAACCCCTTACGAACTCTTCGTAATGATCGTATGAAAATCTTGAAAGCCAGTCGACAAGCGACAAGTCGCAACCGACGAAAAATTCATCGTTGTTTTGGGGAAGGTAGGTTGCCGTAATCGTCTTACCCCATTTGTAGTAACCGCCGTCCGCCGTTTCCTTGCCCATTAAAATATCGTAAAGCATGGTGATTGCCCTACTGTTTTTGCCAACGATACCAATCTTTTCATCTCTGCCTACGGTAAAGGAAAGGTTTTCAAAATAGCCTTCCTTCGTAAGGTTTTCAACGAAAAGTATATCGTTACCGATTTCTCTATCGTATTTAAAGTTGATATAAGGATATTTCCTTGAAGAAACTTTTATGTCGTTTATGGTAAGATTTTCAAGTTCCTTCTTTCTTGCGGTGGCTTGCTTTGACTTTGAAGCGTTAGCCGAGAAACGCGCGATAAACTCTTTGAGTTCCTTTGCCCTTTGCTCAGCCTTTTTGTTTTGCTCTTTGAGTTGGCGAGCAAGAAGTTGACTAGTTCTGTACCAAAAATCGTAGTTGCCGAAATAAAGGTTAATCTTGCCAAAATCTACGTCGCAAATGTAAGTGCAAACCTTATTCAAGAAATATCTGTTGTGGGATACTATTATTATAGTATTCGCGTAGTCCATCAAAAAGTCTTCGAGCCACTCGGTAGTCTTTAAGTCAAGGTTGTTGGTAGGCTCGTCTAAAAGAAGGACGTCGGGGTTGCCGAAAAGAGCCTGCGCAAGCAAAATTTTAACCTTTTCCTTACCGTCGAGTTCGCCCATGGTAACGTAATAATGCTCGGTGGGAATATCAAGGGCTTGTAAAAGTTTTTCGGCTTCGCTCTCTGCGTCCCATCCGCCGAGTTCGGCAAACTCACTTTCGAGTTCCGCCGCCTTTATGCCGTCTTCATCCGTAAAGTCTTCCTTTGCGTAAAGGGCGTCCTTTTCGTCCATTATATCGACGAGTTTTTTGTGTCCGAGCATAACCGTGCGAAGAACGGTTTCGTCGTCAAAAGCGTTTTGGTCTTGACGAAGAACGGACATTCTCTCGTTTTTATCCAAGGTTACTTCGCCTTTTTGCGGTTCTAAATCGCCCGATAAAATCTTTAAAAACGTGGACTTACCCGCGCCGTTTGCGCCGATAATCCCGTAGCAATTACCTTTGGTAAACTTAACGTTCACGTCTTCAAAAAGTTTTCTACTGCCAAATTGCAGGCTTACACCATTTACCTGTAACATTTCTCTCCTAAAAAATAATATATACCGCAAAAATTTAACTGCATTTCGGCTCGGCTAAATTTTCACATAACAAAGGCGACGGCTTTTTGTCCGTCGCCGAGTTTAATCAAATTTTAATCGTCTAAAATATCTCTAGCAAAAATGAGAGCGTTGTAGGGATGCTCGGTGCTTCCTACGCTCTTTTTAGAATTGGAAACCAATACGGGCATGGTTGAAACGAGTTGCCATCCACCTACGGTTTCTTGAACGATTACGTTTGCTAACGCTGCGATTTGCTTGCTTGCTTCGATATCGTTATTTGCGACGACTTTGCCTTGACAAGGTACTACTTTATATTCTTTCATAACACACCTCTCATATTAGGATATACCCACTTTTATATTATTATAACATATATTTTAACGTTTGAAAAGAGAAAAAGACAATTTTTTGCAATCTTTTTTTAATATTTAATACAATTTTTATCTTTTTTTTGAGATTTTTGCCCGTTTAATCTTCTATGACGATACAATTTATCTTTTTTGAACGGACGGCGCACCCGTCTATCGCAACGATTCCGTACCCGTAAAAAGGCGTGTAATCGGCGGTTTCGCCACGCTCTGCGCCCCTGCCTTCGATAACGGCGTGCCCGTAAGACGCGCGCACGTGTCCGCAAACTACCGTCTTTTTCGGCTCTCTAAACCCCTGCGCCCAAGCCTGCATCCCGTTTACCCACCGCGCGATTTCCCACGAGTCGGGGTTGGCGGTTCGCCAATTTTCTTCTGGGGTAAACTCCCCGTTTTTTACGCTTTGGTAATCTTTTCCGCACGGCATCCAACCGTGCAAAAAGACGTAGTTTTCAGTTTCATAAAAGTCGACGGTTTTAGGAACAATTTGGGTAAAAAAGGGGGTTTGTTTACACTTTTTAGCAAAGGCGAGCGGATCGTTATAAGCCTCTGTTAAACTAGTCCCCGTAAGCGCAAGCATACTGTCAACCGTGCCGTTTCGATAGTGGTGAGTTAGCATTAGCGTAGGCGTCATATACTTTGATGCGTTTTCAACAAACTCAAGGGCTAAGTCTTCGTGATTGCCACGAACTAGCACTACTAAATCCTTTTGAATAAGGTCTAATATAAACTCTTGCATCTGCGTAGTTTTTCACCGCGATCAAGCAAATCTCCGCAAATAATCAACTTATGCGGGGACTTTTCGTCAAAAAAGCCCTTTTCCGTAAGCGCAAAAATCAGTTCGTCGTAAAAGCCGTGCACGTCGGAAACAACGTAATATTTCATGCTAATCTCACCCCCCTTTTCGGGCTTCGTTTTTTAAGCAAGCCCAATAATAAAGGGCCCAACTTTTTCGTCAAGCCCTTTTTGGCTAACGGCTACATTTTAACACACTTTATAAAAAAACGCAACGGTTAGCGTAAATTATTAAGTTTTCCTTTAACTTTAAAGGGGTTGATTGTCGGCTATCACCGCTTGCAAAAAAGCCGTTTTTTGACCGCTTGACAAACCGTCGTAAACGAACTCTAAAAGCCTAGTTTTTATTTCGGAAACGGTCTTTTTACCCATGTTTCTAATGGCGGTCAAGTCTGCCGTTTCTATCCTGCAAATCAAGTCTTCAATAAAATTTATGCCGACTCGCTTTAAGCAATTATATCCCCTTACGGGCAAGTCCAACTCTTCTATTTTTAATTTGCAAACGGCGTCCGAAAAGAATATTTTTACCTTTACCGCCGAGCCGTACACCGAGCGCAAGGCTTTTATTAGCCCGTTTTGCTCAATTAAATCTTTTAAGTGACTAACCGTCGTTTCTTGCATCACTTTTCTCCTTTTTACTATTGAGTTTTCCTTGCGTTTAACATGAAATTGCGTTTATATCTCTTAAAACCTGAAAAATAATACCTATAACGCCCATTCCAAATATAGCCGCTATCGCTAGCCCGATGCCCCACAGAACTTGATTTCGCTTTATAACGATAATCGTATCCCCTTTTATTTCACAAGTTTCGTCGTCTTCAATAACGTCGGCTATTCGTCCAGAATAGTTTTCGTAAACGTGAGCGTAGTCCTTTGCCACCCAATATTCGCTGGTTGGGTACTCCGTTTTAGTCTCCCCTAAACCCATTAAAATCCCGCCTATAACAGTAAAGACAATACAAACTATCAAAATGATATCTATAACTTTCTTATCGTCCATTTTTACCCCCCTTTTTTACTTGTTTTCGTCGGGCTTACTAGCCGTTTTCGGTGTTATAGGGGCACTTATGGTGTCTTCAATACCGCTTTGCCACCCCTTGCTAATCTTACCGCTTCGCCTAAAATCGCGCAAGGTGTGGTTGAGTTCTTGGTACATTACGGGCGTTCCGCATTCGGCGCTGTAATTTGCCGCTCTATCCCTTCTAATGCCGATGGACTCTGCGGTTTCAACGGCGTCGATATTCGCCGCGACGAACAAAAATTCCCAGCCGTATTTTTCCTTTTGGCGCTCGATCATCTCTTTTACTTTAACGCTAGTAAATTCCCTACTTGCGTTTTCCATACCGTCGGTCGTTATGACGAAAATGGTTTTTTCAGGCACGTCTTCTGCCCTTGCGTATTTGTGAACGTTGCCGATATGACAAATGGCTCTGCCGATTGCGTCGAGTAGCGCCGTTCCACCGCCGACGAAATAATCTCTTTCGGTTATGGGCTCGATTTCCCTAACGTCCTTTCTGTCGTGCAAAACGGTCGAAGTCGTCGAAAAAAGTAGGGTTGACACGTACGCTTTTCCTTCTTCCGTCTTTTGCTTTTCTATCATTGAGTTAAAACCGCCGATAGTGTCTTTGACCATGTTTGCCATCGATCCGCTCTTGTCTAAAATAAATACTAATTCCGTAATTCCGTTTTTCATAAAACGCCTCCGTAAAAATTTTTTGGCCGTTTGACCTTACGATTAAAGTATATCATTTTTAAAAAGGCTTGTGGTCAATCGGCAATTGACCTGTTTTTTCGGTTAGATTTACGGTTAATTTAAGTGGATTTAGTAAGTTTTAGGTTTAAAACGGGGTTATTTGCGCAAATTTTAACGTTTACACCCCCAAGCAGGGCAAGTCGAAAGCGAACAGCGCTTCGTTAATCTTCATTATATTATAAATGCGATTTTTTATAAAATACTCGATAATAACGTCGAATTTACTGCTTTTTGAAAGTGTAAAACCCACCGTTGAAAGCAAATGTTGGGCTTCGGCAAGAGTAAGTTGCAAGGATATTGCAAAGGCGATGACCGTATTTTTGCTAGGCTTGTAGCTTTTGTCGTTTAGTATTTTGTGCCAAGTTTGTTTGCTTACGTTAGCCTTTTTGTAGCAATCTACGTCCGTCATACCCTTTAAATCGATAAGTTTTAGCAAGGTTACCGCAAAGGTTTCGTCTAAATTTTTAAGCAACTTTTCTATCTTGGAAAAATCTTGTTCGTCGTCGTCAAGCCATCCGTAAAGACTTTCGCTTTTACTCGTTCCGCCGTACGGCGCGCTGTAACAAAGGTCGAACGATCCGCTATGCAATAAATCTTTCTCTTCGTCGTAGCCGTCAAAGGTCGGCTTCTTTAAAGACATTATGGACGGATCTTCTTGCTTATAATTGCGCCTTAAATGCCTTAAAATTCGCTCTTGAAGGCTTTTTCTCAACTCGTAAGCCGTTACGTCGTAAGCAACTAAATATACGTTCAATTCTTCGGTTTGCAAAAACTCGTTTATAACGGAAACCGTTTCCCCTATAACCCTATCTTTTAGATATTCGCCGTCCCCAAGAGTAATCAAGGGGATAGCTACGCTCTCGCACCCGTTTTCGACTGCAACTTTTAAAGAATTGACGTAGCAACTGCGCAACAGTTCCCTTTCCTTAAAACCGCCGCCTTGCCAATTCGGGCACGCCGTATGAATGACGTACTTGCTCGGAAAATTGAACGCGGGCGTAATTTTGGCTTGCCCCACTTCAATCTCGCCAAGGGCGTTGCGCGCTTTTTCAAGGGCTTCGCCCGCTCTTGCGTAGATAGCCCCGCCAATTCCGCCGCTAGGCTTTAAAAAGGTGTTGGTTGGGGCTACGACTGCGTCGCACTTAACTTTGGTTATTTTTGCTTTGGTAATTTGTATAGGCACTAATTTTCTCCTTTTTTCTTTCGTTTACTTAATTATTCGCAGTAAAATTAAAAAACCCTTTTTTTGCCTTTTTTAAAAAATTATGGGGTAAGCCCATACTAAAAAAGCCGAAGAAAATCTTCGGCTTAAACTTTTGTTATATTAAACTTTCGTTACATACGCGCTTAACCTTAAATAAGCGTTCGGTTTTTAGTAAACGGTCGGCCTTCCTAACCGATTATATCTATAAAAATTTCGTTTAAATCATTCCACGTTTTTTCGTGCCTTGGCGGAAGTTCTTTTATTTTCAAGCCGATCGCTTCAATGCTTTTCAAAAGATATTCGTTGAGTTTTTCTATACGGCTTCCCTGAGCAATTTCCGGGGCGTTCATCTTTATAAATAGCAGTTTATCAACTTCGGGGCGGACTTCTTCGTCTAAAAACTCTTTAGCAAGGGCGCTGAAAAGCATAGGTGGCGGAGTGCCTTTTGCCAAAATCCATTTGCACGCAAGCACGGGGCGAAGAACGTAAAAATACTTTTTGTATTTAACGGTTTCTTTCGTTAAAAACTCTTTGTAGTTGCTTTTAGCCGTGCTCAAATAATGGTAGAGCCCCGACTTTTGAACGAAGTAGTCTTCAATTACGCTTGCTATTTTATTCCACTCGTCAGTCGTTTTGTATACGATAGGAGAAGAATTCCACTCAAACAACGTCGGATTAGATTTATATAAAAGTTTTAACGCCTTTTTCAAATCCCACCCGTTTACGTCAAGCACGTCGTCTAGTTGCCACTCTATCACGTCGCGCTCTTCGTTTAATTTTAAGTAATCGTTTTTTTTGCGCACGTAAACAAACCGCACGTCGTAGTCGCTATCCGGCGAAGCAAAACCCCACGCTCTACTGCCAGACTCAACGCAATGCAATATTTTTACGTTTTCCTTCCGCTCTATTTCGTTTAACGTTTGCAATATCCTTTCTTCCATTTTATTTTCCTTATACTGTTTTATCGTCGTTTTTAATTACGTCTTCAAGTAGAGTTTTTTATTTATCCATACCACAGGTGTAGCATTGTTTGGATAGCATTTCTTCGTTTTTGATACTGCTATATAATCTAAATCCACCTGCAAAGTTATAGGCATCAAAGCCGTTTTGCATTAAAATGCGTGTTGCAAGATAACTACGCAAGCCACTTTGACACATAACGTAAATTTTTTTAGACTTGTCAAGTTCGCCTAAACGCTCTCTTAAATCGTCAAGTGGAATATGGATAAAACCATCAGCGTGTCCACGCATATATTCAAACGGTGTGCGAGTATCAAGTAAAATTACGTCTTTTCTTTCTCTTAAAGACGGAATATCTTCATAATAAAACTGTTTCACTATGCCGTTTTTGATATTTTCTACAACAAAACCTGCCATATTTACTGGGTCTTTCGCAGAAGAATACGGCGGAGCGTAAGCAAGGTCTAAATCTTTTAGTTCATCGGCTTTCATCCCTGCCCTAACCCACGTTGCAATAACGTCAATGCGTTTATCAACTCCGTCATATCCAACGATTTGCGCACCTAAAATTTTATAGGTTGCCCTTTCAAAAATGAGTTTAACGGTCATTGCCGTTGCCCCTGGATAATAGCCCGCGTGTGAGTTTTGCGTTAAAATTACTTTTTCGTATTCTATGCCGTTTGCTTTAACTTGCTGTTCGTTAATTCCAGTAGTAGCAACAGTCATATCAAAGAGTTTAATAACCGAAGACCCTTGTGAGCCTTTATATTCGCTATTTATTCCACAAATATTATCGGCAACTATTCGTCCTTGCTTGTTGGCTGGCCCTGCAAGTGAAATTACTGAATCTTTATCAGTTATAAAATGTCTAACTTCTACTGCGTCCCCTACTGCATAGATGTCAGGAATTGAAGTTTCCATTTTTGCGTTGACTTTGATTGCACCTTTAACGCCAAGTTCTAAACCTATCTTTTTAGCAAGTGTGTTTTCAGGCGCAACTCCAACTGCAAGCACAACCATATCAGCGCTTAGATTTGAGCCGTTATCAAAGTCAAGCGAAACTTTCTCGCCTGTAATACTCATTTTATTTGTATTAACGTTTAGTAATAATTGTACGCCGTGGTGACGGAAGTTTGCATGGACAAACGACGCCATATCACAGTCAACCGTCGGCAAAAGATGATTGTCACGCTGAATAATGGTCGTTTTAATTCCTAATTCCGCAAGGTTTTCTGCCATTTCAAGACCGATAAAGCCACCACCTATAACAACTGCCGTTTTAGGCTGATTTTGTTCTATAAAGGCACGAATTTTAAGCGTATCTTCTACGGTGCGAAGAGTGAAAGTCCTTTCGTTTTCAGTATAGAAATCTGGCAAAATCGGTTTTGCCCCAGGTGATAAAATAAGTTTATCGTATTTCTCGGTAAAACTCGTTCCCGTTTTTAGGTCAGTTACGTGAACGGTTTTGTGTTGCACGTCAATATCGGTTACTTCGTGATTAACTTTAGCGATTATTCTAAAACGGCGGAAGAAACTTTCGGGAGTTTGAAGAGTCAAATCTTCCTTATCTTCAATAACGCCACCGATATAATACGGCAAACCACAGTTTGCGTATGAAATAAAGCCCGAACGCTCAAAAATAATAATTTCTGCACGTTCGTCTAGTCTTCTTATTCTTGCTGCGGCAGTTGCACCACCTGCAACCCCACCCACGATTACAATTTTCATTTTACCCTCCGATAAAGGCGTTTTAATTTTTTTAGTTGTGATGGCAACTTCCCTTTCCACAACCGTGTTCGCCACAGGTGTGTGCACCGTCACCGTGTTCATGGTCGTGATGAGAGCATCTAACGCTGGGGTTAAATTCTAGTTCGTTTTTCAAAAATGCCTCTACTGCTTTGTCGCAATCGCCACTAACGCCACCTAATAATTTAATATCAAGTTCGTTAAGCGCGCTTATAGCGCCACCACCTATTCCACCACAAATAAGAACGTCAACGTTATTTTCTTTTAAGAAACTTGATAATGCGCCGTGACCTTGACCGTTAGTGCTGATAACGGTTTTAGAAATTATTTTATCGTTTTTTACATCGTAAATCTTAAACTGTTCGGTATGCCCGAAATGTTGAAAAATTTGTTCATTGTCATAAGTTACTGCAATTTTCATAATAATATCTCCTTTATTTTTATATATCTATATTATACCCCCTTTTATCACTTTTTTCAATTGTTTTTTGATATTGCCTTTAAAACAAAAATCTTTACTTCTAAAAGCCGATTTTAGCCAAAAAGTAAAGATTTTAAATGTCTTATTGTTTATTATTTAATTCAAGTCCCATTTGATAAAACTCTTTAACAGTAACACTACGAGAGGCAGGGTCTCCAATTTGCATATCCATAAAGTATTTTTCAATCTCTTTAGTGTTCAAGTGATCTTTTAATAAAAGTGCATATTCCAAATTGTATTTTCCCTACCTAATATCAAGATAAACTATTTTCAAAATTAAAAATCTAAATATTGGATTTTTTGTTGAAAATTTTAGGCATATATGCTATAATGATAAAAACTGATTTTTATTAAGGATGGTGCTATAAAATGGCTGTCAGTTATAAAAAGCTATGGAAACTTTTAATTGATAAAGATATGAAGAAAAAAGACCTTCGTATTGCTACGGGTATGACTACTACTGCGCTTGCTAAACTCGGCAAAAACGAACACGTAAACACCGAAATTTTGGCTAAAATCTGCAAGGTTTTAGAGTGCAATATAGAAGATATTGTGGAAGTAATAGACGAAGAATAAAAACTTTTATAAATATGACGGAAGTTGTCATGTTTAATATGCTATTATTAAAACTAGAGGTAATATATGGAAGAACTTATACAAAAGATAGATGAACTCATCAATAAGATTAGTGCAAATTCCGTTCCGTTATGGCTTAGTATAATAGGAATTTTTGTTCCTATTTTAATATCCCTTTTAGTATTATGGCAAGGCTATCGCCAAAATAGAAGGAATATAGAATTACAACAACAAATAACCAACAGCGAAGAAAAGTTGCAAAAGGAAATTAGTGCAAAAGAAACAAAAGTACAAATGCATGGGGACTTTTTAAAAATCTACGATGATTTTTGTATTGCACAAAGTGTAATTGGTAAAGCAAAAGACAATATACCTAACATTTTCTTTAATCCAAATATAGCTTTGCCGTGGACAAATGATTTGATAAATGCAAATAATGGTGTTTGTCAAGCAATGAATAGAGCTCGATTATTGTTGCCGACTTGCGACAAGGTCTTTTTAGATGTTTTGAAAACCGTTTTTGAAAAATATAGAGAGTTAACGTCCAAGGTTATTGATTATATAAATACAGGAGCTGCGGAATTTTATCGCAACCAAACGTGGAACAAAATTACACAAACATATAATATTGGTTATGGTGATTATATGGCTCTTGCAAATAATCCTATCGCCTGTCAAGATTTTATGAAATTATATTCAAATAAAGAAACGGACCTATTAAACGATATGATAAAAGAACTATTACCGCTATTTGAGTATGAAAACTTTGATATACACTTTGAAAAATATTTGCGTATTGATGATTAAAACAGGAGAAGATTATGATTAAAGAATTGATTAAAAAATATATTGAAGCTCAACCGGTTAAAGTTGTTTATATAGATTGGGACAAAAACACCTTAAAATACGAACAAATCAAACAATGTCAAACAAGAACCAAGGCTGACCCTGAAGAGTTAGTTCGTGCTTATCTAATTACGCGTCTTGTAAATGAGCTTGGTTATAAGCCTGAAAATATTGAAATAGAAAAGGAATATGATATTGGTCGCCCTAAAGTTAATAAACCGAGAATAGATATAATTGTTCGAGATAATAAGGGAAATGCATTCCTTTTTATCGAATGCAAAAAGCCTGAATCTTTTGAAGAAGAAAAAGAAGAGGCAATCGAAAAACAGTTATTTAATTTGGCGGGCGCTGAAGTTGCTTTAGGCAAATCAATAAAGTATTTGGTATATTATACTTACAAAGAATTTGCGGACAAGCTTCAAGATAACTGTTTAATTATAGACTATAAAAAATTCTCGTCTTTCTCCGATTGGGAAAATTCAAGAGATTGTTCTAATGATATCCCTGACCGTTATGGCAAGGCTCAAAAGAAACCTTATATTAAGGGTTCAGAAAAAGATTTAGAAACTAACTTTACCAATAAAATGTTAGAACAACTCCAAAAAGACTTGCACAATGTCCTTTGGGGCGGTGGCGGCACTGACGATAACGAAATTTTCTCTTCTTTAACTAACTTGATTTTAACAAAGATTCAAGATGAAAGCGAAAAAGAAGACGGAGACACTTATGCTTTCCAAGCACTTACCTTCGAGAAAGACGGTGATGAGGAATTTGAAAGTAACGAAGCTCTTTTTGAAAGAATAAATAGCACTTATCGTAGAGCGTTAAAGCACAAATTAAATATTACTGATGAAACAGAATTAAATAAATCGTATGTTGTTGACACTAAAAAATTCTCCCTTTCAAAATTAAAATATACCATTCAAAAGCTTGAAGGCTTGTCCTTTGTGGATGGTAAAAACAGTTTAAGCGGTAAAGATATATTAGGTGATTTCTTTGAAGGAATTATTCAAAACGGATTTAAACAAAGTAAAGGACAGTTCTTTACCCATATAAATATAGTTCGCTTTATGTTGTGGGCATTGCAAGCGGATAAACTTGCGATTAAAAGAATTAAAGAAGATCAAGAAATACCATATATGATAGACCCTTCTGCGGGTAGCGGTTCTTTCTTGATTGAATATATGAAATTTATAACCTACACGATGAAATATATGAATCGTGGTTCTTTAAATTTCAATAAAGATTTAGGAACAGCTCGTGCAGTTAAAGATAAGGTAAATTCTGATTGGTTCTATCCTGACGATAGAGAAAATAAGTGGGCCCAAACGTATATTTATGGTTCAGAGATAAACTTTAATCTTGGTACGGCAACCAAGGTAAATATGATTTTGCATGGTGATGGTTCTACAAATATATTTGTGAAAGATGGGCTTGCTCCTTTTGACAAGTACCATAAGGCCGTTGGGACCAACGCAATGAATCAGCACACTACATCAGACCTTTACGGAGATAAAGAAATTAATGAACAATTCGATTTAATTCTTACAAATCCTCCGTTTAGCGTTGAATTAGATAACGACACAAAGAAGACAGTCAAAAAAGATTTTCTTTTCGGCAATAAAAAGAACTCTGAAAATTTATTTATAGAACGCTGGTATCAATTATTGCGTGAAAATGGTAGATGCGCAGCAGTTTTACCTGAAAGTGTTTTTGATACAACTGAAAACAAATATATTCGTTTGTTTATCTACAAATATTTCAAAGTAAAAGCAGTTGTTTCTTTGCCACAGGTTACATTTGAACCATATACTTCAACAAAGACAAGTGTTTTGTTTATGCAAAAGAAAACAAAAGCAGAAGTTAAATTATGGAATAAAACTTGGGCTGAGGCTTCAAAGGAATATAATTTATTAAAAACGAGAGTGGAAAATTTAATCGCTGTTTATAAAGATAACAAGCCTAAAGGTAAATTCCCTTCAATTAAAGACTTAACGGATAAACAAGAGCTTGAAATTTTATATAAACTACTCAAAAATCATCTTGTTGAAGAAGATAAGAAGTTAAATGTTATAGATTTAATCACCAAATATATTGATGAGCTTAAAGACTTATGTACTTACGATAAAGATACAAAAGACACATTTGGGTTCGTCAATACGTGGTGGGTTTTTGGAGAAGTATCTAACACTTTAAACTATCCAATATTTATGGCAGAGGCTGATAATGTCGGTTATAAACGCACTAAGAGAGGAGAAAAACCTATGCCCAATGATTTATACCGTTCTCGTGTGGAAAACGGGGTAGATATTATTAGTGTAGATGACGGCACAAAAACAACAATATTGGATTATATGAGAGATTTGCATTGGGATTAAAGGATTAGTTATGAAGACAACAACAACAAATATATCTACATTGGCAAAAGATAGATATTTAAGAAATGATTTTAAATACTATTATGCCATAGAAAACAATTTGTTTAACCTTTTTGGTACGACAAACAATGTTAACCTTTCTACTATAATTGAAGAAAATTATTCGCTTTGCCTTTATGAACAAGATAAAGAATATTTCGGCATTCCAACAGGTCAGACTTATATAGACGAAGACGGAGATATTATAGATTATCAATTAGTTGATGCAGAAAATCACCCTGAAAGGCTTAAATACATTGTATCAAAAGAAAATATTCTATTGTCAAGCTTAAGGCTTGCTAAATCTCCAGCTTTAAATTATGATTTTGACAAGATTAATGATTACGTATTCTCAAATGGGTTTTATATTTTTAAGATAAAAAAGGATTGGAATCAAAAATTTGTTTTATATCTCTTAAGGTCTAAAAAATTAAAGGCTCTGATTGATAATAATATTTATCGAGGAATAGGCATTTCGTCATACAAAATCGAGGATTTATTTAAGGTTAAAATTGGGAAATGCCTTATCGAGCATCAAGTTGCTGCGGTGGAAGCAATTATTCCAATTGAAGAAAACATTAAATCCTTGAAAAAGAACATTAAATCAACTCAAAACATAATTGATAATACTTTAAAAACAGTTTTTCAGTTTGATTATGAAAAATTTAATACTTTAAAAGCAATTAAACTGTATTCAACTACACAAAGCGTATATTCTGATAATCCTGATTTGCGATTTAGTGCAAAATTTTATCGTCCTGCTGGTGAATATGTAGAAAACGAATTACGACGTATCGGTAAAAAGCGCTTTAAGCATTATCTTGCAGAGCCTATAGTTTTGGGCGCAAGTATAGCGCCTACAGATTGCTGTGAAGATGGCGAGTTTTGTTATATTTCGATGGCAACGATTAAAACTTGGGAATTTGACAAGGATGCTGCAAATATTGTTTCTAACGATTACGCTGAAGCAAAGAATGAGAAACGTGTAAAGAAAAATGATATAATTCTTGCTCGTTCAGGGGAAGGTACAATTGGTAAAGTGGCATTAATTGAAGAAGATGTTAATGCTATCTTTTGTGATTTTACCATGAGAATTAGACTGAAAAATTACAATCCTAAATTTGCATATTATTATATGCGTTCAACTTATTTTCAATATTTAGTTGAGATATATAAGAAAGGGCTTGGGAACAATACTAATATTTTCCCTATTGTTGTACAAGAGTTCCCTTTGCCTGATTTATCCCTTGATGAACAGCAAAAAATTGTTGATGCTATTCAATTAGAAATTGATAAGCAAAATGAAATCAAAAATCAAATTGCAATCTTACGTGGGAAAATAGATTCTATTATAGAAAACTCAATTTTGGCAAATGATTAACCTATATGTGATTAAGTGATTATTCTAAAGAGGATTATAGCAGATGGTAAAAATTAAAGAAATAAAAATTGTTCGTTTTCGTTCAATAAATGAAATTGTATTAAAGATAGATGATAACTGCAACATTGCCTCAATTTGTGGGCAAAACAATGTTGGGAAAACCAATGTTTTACGTGCGATTGATTTATTTTTTAATCCAAATAAATATGACTATAAATTAGATGTTCCCCATTATAAACAAGCAAATGAATATGGCGGTGGCTCTGTTTATACTACAATTACTATTACATTTTTTGATATAGACACAAATTCCATATACTGTTTTACGCGGGATTTTAAAAAATGGATAGATGGAAAACCTGATTTAGTAAAATGTTATAAAAAAGCAGGGAACATTAAAACAGATTTATCGGAAAAAGATGTAATAAAATTTCTTTCAAAAATAAAAGTGTATTTCGTAGAATCGGTAGACAGTATTTTATATGATACGATAAACGATGTTGCTGATGACGTTTTAGAGATAAAATATAAAAATGCGCGTTTTTCAGATAGTCGTAAAAAATTGAAACAATATTATGATGAATATATTGACGGGATGCAAGAAATTTTAAATGAGTTTTCTACTCAAATCAGCAATACCTTTACCAGTTTTAATAAAAACTGGTCTATTGATTTTAATGTTCCTAAACAATCGTCTACTTTTCAAGAGCTTATTACTAGAGATGTAGTTTTTAATTTATATGACAAAGGCGCAAGTGGTATTGTAAATAAAGGAGCTGGTCTACAACGACTAGCGGCTATTTTGTTGCAATTTGAAGTAATTAAAAGAAACAAAAAAACGCAAGCAATTATTTTAATTGATGAACCAGATTTGTATATTCACGAAGGGCTTCAGAAAAAATTATACGAATTTATAAATTCTGTTTCTAAAACAAATCAAATATTATATACAACGCATTCACCAGTCTTTGTTGATACTTATAAAATGAGAAACGTTTTTCTTATTGAACTCAAACCTGAGGTTCGTAATGTAAAAGGCAAAGAAAATACAGTATATTTATCTACCTTAGTAGATTTAAACAAGGATAATGGTTATGAAAAAATTTGTGAACACTTGGGAATTGAACGAGATATAGCAGAACCCTTGCACCAATTCAACATATTATGTGAGGGCGAAAGCGACGTACGTTATTTTTCACAGTTAGCGAAATATTTTGGATGTAAAGAAGTTAATTTCATTTCCGCTAATGGTGTAACCGCTATCCCTAAATGGCTACAGTTTTATAATGCTTTTTATAAAGATATTCCCGATAAAAAACCGATAGTAAAAGTGGTATTTGATAACGATTCGGAAGGAAGAGAAACATATAAAAAAGTTAAACCTAATCAATATTCCAATATAATTGTACAGAAAATTCTTCTAAATAATTATCTTGGGGACGCTAATATTAATGAACAACAAAATAATACAAACAATGAAGTCGAAGATTTTGTTTATCCAGAGATAATGTGTTATTTAGTTAATCAGTTGCTAAAAAAGAAATCGATGAATTTGATAAACGAAAAAGAAGTTGTTAAAAAAATTAAAGCCCCAGCTTTTAAAAACTACGGAATTCTTTCTTTAATTGAAAATGAAAAGAACAATGCCAATCCTGACCGTGGTCAAGAAGTTACTTTTGCTTTGTCAAATTTGGCAACGGAAAACATCAAGAAAAGTTTGTCGGACATGTTCAAAATTCAATTAAATTCAAAGCTCATTAGGATTTTAAATGATTGTCGTATAAAATACCCCTTCGTAGAGAGTATGATAAAAGAACTTTTTAATTTTACCGCCACCGCAAGCAACTAAAATAGATTGGGGCTTGTTCTTATAACATACACGTCTATTATACACGTCGGCTCGCTATACTCGCCGATACTAATGCGAACAGTAAAACTAAACTGAAAAAATAGGCAGATGTCCAATAACGTGGGTGTTTGCCTATTAAATTTATTTAACTTAACATCTACCCTATTTAGGCGAGTGGAATTATTCTACTTGCCTTTTTTGCGCCCAAAAGAAAAATTTTTAAGTTTAGACCACCACGTTTTGCTACAAAATCGCCCTTTTAAGTGAGGAACAAAAATTTTTACACTAAAAATGAAGATTTTGCCCCCAAAACGGCAAAAAGCCCCTTTATATTGGAAGCAAAATGTATAAAATTTATTTTATTTTTATTCCTAAAATTATTCCTAAAACTTTTTATCTATCAAAAACTGGCTATTTGCACCCGCTTTTGCCCCAAAAATAGTAAAAACCACAAAATATTGTGGTTTTTTTGGTAGTCCCTGCGGGAATACTCGCTAACGCTCCGAACTCTTGCTCTGCAAGAGTAAATATCGTCAGAAAAATACTATTGCAAGCAAGTATTTTTCCTTGACATATGAGTGCGTTCGCAAGCGTTGCTTGCTCGGCTAAGCGAACTCTTTTGCTTTTTGGTGTTGCAAAAATATAAGTGGTGGCGAGCAAAAGTGTTCAATTACTAAAGGGCAATATAAAAGACAATACCGCAAAAGCGGTATTGTCTTTTATGGTACTCCCAGCGGGAATCGAACCCACAACTAGCCCTTAGGAGGATATATCTGCCCCTAATGTAGGGTTTGCAAAATACCTAAAATGCATATTTTGCACGATTTTCGCCGTTTACTCGCCGTATTTTGCGTAATTTTCACGCCGTTTAATAACTTTTATAGCGTTCAAAAAACCAAGGCAACCAAAAAGGTCACCAAATTTGGTGACCTAGTTTTTTATGGTAATCCGAAGTATTCGTGAGGATAGCGCATTTCTTGAATAGCGTTATAGAAGTAATCAGCGTAATTCCAGTCAGCCTCGTCAATGTTTTCTTTTAAGAAATGAACACAATAATCGTCGAAGAATTCCACTAACTTGTCCAAGAGCGCGTCAATGTAGTTTTCTTCAAGAATAATCCAGTTGCCAGCAAACATGCCGTTTTCGTATTCATGTTTTGCTGTGCCGTTTTCTACGCTACAAACATTTTTGGGATAAAACTTTTTCAGCCTATTATAAGCCTCAATGGTATTATGCTTTAAGAAATTGTTGATTTTATGCAACAAGTTATACGCATCATATTTTTTCAAATGACTAATTTTTTTACCTGCTTTGTCATTTTGTAAGCCATCGGAAAATTTACGGAATGAATCAAAACTATAATCCTTACCTTTATAACCAAGTTCACACATCACGATAAGCGTATAACGGTCAATTTCAGTCGCCAATTTTGAGATGAAAGAACAATATAACGATTGAATAACGCTATTGTATTTCTTGTAACGACGCACCATTGCAAACATAGCGTCTTCTTCAACTGAATCAATATCCTCAGATGAAGAAATCATAGATAATCCGTTAAGCCTTGCGTTTTCACGAACTTGGGCAGGAGTGCGTATAAATTCAAAAATAGGTTTATATTCTTGAAACCAGTCACCCTTAAACTCAAAAATCAAGTCCCTAAACATATTGACTTTGTAGTCATACTTCGTTTTTTTCGCTGGAATAAAACAACCTTCGTTTAGGTCTTCCCATTCCTTAGGGATAAAGTCAGTAATACCTATTTCGTTGCAAACCTTCTTATAGCGAGCAATGTCAATATGTAATTCACCGTCAATTTCGTGCAGTCCCCAGCAAGCAGGGTCTTTTTGTTCGGGATTATACCACGACTGTTCTTTTGAAAACTTTGAGTAGTCAAATTGTTTTGTTTGTTTCATGATTTTTACTCCTTGTTATTATAATCCTTTATAATAGAGTAAAACCCCGTTAGGTAACCTAACATTAATATTATAACACTCCCTAGCAAAAAAATCAACCATAAACAAGCTATATAAGAAAAAGCGTGATAAAATAAAATCGCTCACATATTAGCAATTTAAGCCAAAAACAATACAAAATTGCTCATATATTAACACTTTTTTGTTTGTAAAATTTAAGCCGTTTTCGCTGGGCTCTTGAAAACCTTTACGGTATACTTTGCTTAACAATAATATGTGGAGGCAAAAATGGCAAGTATATACGGATTTACATTAAAGAACAGAAAAACCTTTCAAGGGCTCGACTGGCAAGGAAACCAAGGCAACCTTTATTATAAAGGGAAAAAGGTAGCTTGGTATAACGACAGCGGAAACGGCGGTTCGTGCGATATCGTCTACTACGATAACTCCTACGCTCCTATCCTGGAAGAAACGATTAAGCGCTACTTTAAGGAACGACCGATAATCACGGAGTACGGCGAATTAGACGGTGACGAAGATTTATTCATGGCGGAACTTCTACAACTGATGGATGACGAAAAGGAATATAAAAAAGCCGTCAAAAAAGGCTACTCCTGCCTTGTCACGTATACTGACGCAAAAACGCACTTCTCCTACAGCATGATGTGTAGCGAAGACACCGCCCAAAAAATGAGCAATCGCACGGATATCACGGAACTAAAAATATATCGTTCAACAAATGACTTTATAATAGAATAAACCTTCACCGCCACGGACACACCCTTGGCGGTTTTTTATTACAATTTTTATAAAGGTGACAAATGTTGTCATATTTACTATGCTAAAATAGCCTTGTAAACTCAAAAATGTTTTACATTATGCCATAGGGTGTGCGCATATCCGCATGGGTTACCCTATTTTGGAGGGGGTATGCAAATATCCGCACAGGTTACGCTTGACATAAAAAATCAAAATCGCTATACTGTTGCAAACCATCAAAAAAATGAAGAAAAATTACGAAACGTGAGGATGAAAGATGCTCCAAAAAACACCCGTCAAAATTATAATAACAGACGAAATGCTTACAGACTATGAAACACTATTCGGTAGACTTTTGCCTAAAAAATTGCATGATTTTGTTTGGGACGAGAACATTGAAGAAATATACTGTCCTAAACCGCCTATAGACGATATCGTTACGGAGTTAAAAGACTATATAGAATTTAGGCAACAGTCACGCGCTCCGTTTGACGATTACTATTTTCGTGTGAAATATTACGATGAAAAACGTCAAAAGATGCTTTTGCTTTTCATTTTTAGAGGCAAAATTTATAACGGATACCAAGAGTACGAAATCCGTGGTCTATGCCGAAAAAAAGACTGGTCTAAAACCGCCGAAGAAAAAGGTTTTATACGACGTTGGATAGATACGACACTTTGTCCCAAGAACGATAGTGACTGGGTTATGGAAGAAAGGATGCAAGGAAAGAATATGAACAAACGCGAATTAAAAACGATAACGAATGAAGAACATTTACGGTTAGCGCGCACGCTTATTGCGGATATCTATTCCGAGTGTACGCGTGACGATTTAAGCAAAATAACCGATACAGAAGAACTTAAAAGCAAACTTAAAAGCATCTTACGTATGACGCAGAATTTTGAATTAGAATACGCGTCGAGAGCCTACAAAGCGCGTCAACCTAAAAAATTTATGTCTAGGGTTCTTCCCGTTGAATTTGATTTGCGCGCTGACGTACTAGTGGAGCGTATCGGAGAAGACGTCAAAAAATATAAAGAGGCTTTAGGGTTTCGCAAGCAAAACGGCGACCAAGTAGATACAAGTATCCCCTATGGAATGTCAAAACAGGTCGCTATGGATATTCGCAGAGATTTTGCGTTAATGAAAAAAGTCGCCAAACGTAATCCTATGCATCAAAAATTCTTTAATATGGTATGTATTCAAGGTGTTACCCAAACCGATTTTGCTAAACAATGCGGAGTTAGCAAAGGAACGTCAACCAACATTAAAATTGCATTTATTAAGGCTATCGCTAAAGAGCTAGAAACTGTTAGCGCGATGCATTTGCAAGAAATTTCCGAAAGCAACACTAGAAAATATTTTGAAACCGTTCAAAAAATCGCTGACGAGGCGGAAAGTATTGCATTTGAAAAATTCGTTTTGATGGATGATGCGGATGATGACGTGTTCGACGCGCTAATCGAAGAAGAATATAAGCGCCTGGAAAAAATACATTTATCAAAACGATTACAAGGCGAACAAAAATATGCTATCGTAAAAGGCGCAATAGCGGGTAAAAAAAGTATAGACATATTAGATGACGGTTCTATTCATAGCGTTGACGTCATTCACCAAGACCTACCAAGGTTCAATAAATACGACACTTGAACAGATGCTGAACGTAGAAAACCCCCTATGATATAATATAGGTAGAATGAACAATAAGCGAAAAGCAGGGATTGATTTCTCTGCTTTTTTCTTATGCTCAAAAACGGCATCAAGCGGGTCGACACGCTTACGATGCTTATTTTAGGAGGTGGTCTATGACGTAGACAGTAAACATTATACAACTAAATATTTGAAATCACGTTAAAGGAGGCACAAGAGGCTTGGATGAGCAAATTTTTCATCACTATGCAAAATGACGTCCTAGAAAGCGATACCCTGTCGGAGCGAGCAAAACTGCTTTACGCTTTTATAGAATCATTATCGCATCAAAAAGGATATTGTTTTGCTACGAACAAGTTTTTCGCAACAAACTTTAAGGTCTGTAAACGTACGATTAATAGGCACTTGGTAGAACTTAAAAACGCGAATTACATCAAACTGGAAACTGTAACTGGAGAAGATGGAAATATAGTTAGGTGTATTTACCCTCTTCAACGGCAAGGGGGTATGACAAATATGTCAATCCCCCCTTGTCAAGAACGGCGTCCCCCCATTGACAAGGACGTCAACCATAATAATAAAAGGAATATGAAAAGTAATATTTCTTACGAAAGCAAATTTGGCATCAAATGGGATTAGGAGGAAAAATGAAAACGATTGATTTACAACCAGACGAATACTTGGGCGAAGACGGTCTTGCCTATTGCAAAAACTGTAACACCCCACGCGTGTACCGTTATGAAGACAACTTCTTTCACATTCCTTGTAAATGCCGTCAGGAGGCTTATGAAAAAGCCGAACGAGAGCGCAAACTACAGGAGCGGAAAGCCAAGGCTGAAGAATCCCGCCGTAACAGCGCGCTAGGAAAGCATTTTAGGAACTGCACCTTTGAAACGGCTATGATTATACCTAGCAACAAAGTCGTCTACCAAAAGTGCCAGAACTATTGCACGCACGCGGATAAGATGTATGAGGCGGGTGTCGGCGCTTATCTTTACGGCGTCCCCGGCGTGGGAAAAACCCACCTTACCGCTTGTATGGGCAACGCCCTGGCGGACAAACTGTACACCGTGCTATTTACCAGTTTTGTGGAGATTGAAAGCAAACTAAAAGAAGGCTTTGGAAATAACTCGGCACAGTCCGCCGTACTCCGTAGAGCCGAAACGGTTGACTTTCTCTTCCTAGACGATATCGGTACGGAAAACATTAAGGCTGGTACGGGTTGGCTACAAACAATAGCGTTTGACCTTATTAACACTCGCATTAACGCTAAAAAACCGACCATCTATTCCAGCAACTACCGCATCAGCGCCCTTATGGCAAATTGCAACTACGAAGAACGAACGGCACACCGAATTAAAGGCTCGTGTCTATTCGAACAGCAGTTAGACTGCGAAAACATGCGTGACCTCGTACGCAAACAAAACGAGGAAAAACTATTAAAATTTATCAACGGAGGAATTTAAAATGTTAGAACTTAAAAACGCACAAGAAAAAAGAATGAAAAATATTATCGGAATTTATGCTCAAGAAAGTGGTGACGACGGCTGGGTACTCAATACTAAGGAATTGCAGGATATCTACAATAACGGATTACCCAAAAACGAACAAATCGATATAATTACCGCTTACAACTTAACGTTTGAACTTGAAGAATTCTTGAAACGTCGTTGTTATATCAAGCACGAGTACACCCAAGAACTGGACGGCGCGTACATACACTACTTCGCACTAATGAAGCATTATGAAATCAAGCAAATGGAAGATGAACTTGGTAGGATTTGACAGCGTGTACCCCCCCCAGGGGGAGGTCAAATCTCTACGCGAATCGACCTATAAGCGGGCCCCCAGTCACACGCAAATTTTCGCGTAATCAAAAATCAAAGAGCAAAATCAAAATTGCTTTTCAAAATCCGTTCGAAGTGGCGAAAACGGCGATTTTTATGGCAAAACCATTAAAAAACACTAAAAATGCGCCACTTTGCTCGGTTTTGATTTTTGATTTTAATTCAAACGAAAATCAAAATTTATTCAAAAATTCAAAGATTTCAAAGATACGAAGATACAAAGAACGACGCTACGAAGATACAAAGAAACAAAGATTCAAAGAAAAGGAGAAAAATTTATGAGTGTTAAGGAGCATTAGATGACAATACCTAGAATGAGAACGATAACCGAAACCATCGCCGAAATTAAGGCAATCGACCCCATGACGGCAGTAACCCCTAACTGTATTAGAACCCTTTGCAAAAGCGGTAAAATACGGTGTGTATTCACGGGAAAGAAACTTCTTGTGGATTTAGACGATTTATTCAAATATTTTAGCGGTTCGCAAGGCTAAATCGCTAGACTTTTCTAAATTTTTACGGCTTCCTTTTGTTAAGGGGATTGCTATGTCCCCTTAACGAAAACACCGTAGGAGGTAATCAAATGGCAAGCATAAGCAAACGACCTAGTAAAAGCGGTATGACCTACCGAATACAGGTCAAAATCAAGGACAAAGGTAGCGGAGAAATTAAAGTTCACTCCACCACATGGAAACCGCCCGTAGGACTTACACCCAAGCAAATGGAACGAGAAGTCGTGATATTTGCAAGCGAATACGAGAACGCAATTAAAGCCTTAGAAACGGCATCAGGAGAGCCGACACAATCGGCTGAAACCACTTTCTCGGACTACGCGCTCTGGTGGCTAAAAAGGCGAAAAAACGAAGTCGCAGCAAGTTACTTCGTCAACTGTGAAAGCGCCATAGAGCTCACCAACAAGCATATCGGCGGTTATAAACTAAAAGAACTTACACCGAATATCATACAACAATATTACGACAAACTAGACCGTATGGAAAAGACTGTGACGGTTGTCACGGCAAAGCCTGCATTACGGGAGCGAATGAACCAAACTGGTATAGGCTATATGAAACTTCGATACGAGAAAAACTTCAGTAGTTGCTCCCTTTCCAACGCGCTGGCAGGCAAGCAAATTAGTTACGAGTACGCCAAACGGCTAGCCGAAACGCTAGGCGAGAAAACGGAACATTTATTCAATGTCACGCATACGACGCAAAAGTACGCTTACGAAACGATAAGTAAGATTAAGCGCACCATACGAGCAGTTCTTGCTACGGCGAAAAAACAACGACTGATAGCCGATAACTACGCCAGCGCCGACTACATAACCTTCCCCAAGCGTCCGCCACGCGATATTGACTATATGGATGATGAAGACGCTAAAAGGTTCTACAAGGCGGCGGACGAGTTCCCAGATATTAGATACAAGACGGCTATGCTCACCCTTCTTCTAACGGGTATGCGCCGTGGCGAACTGTGTGGACTGGAATGGTCGGATATCGACTTCGATAACGCTACGATAACCATAGCAAGGTCGCTCACCGCCGTCCGTAGGGTTGGGTTAGTATTAAAAGACCCTAAAACGGAAAGCAGTAAGCGCGTAATCGCCATATCGGATAAGCTGATAACGGTGCTGACCGAATACAAAGCTTGGTACGAAGAATACCGAGAGATGCACGGCGATAAATGGGAAAACAGCAACCGTCTGTTTATAGGCGAATACGGCGGAAACATTTACCCCGGCACGATAAATATGTGGATGAAACGAATATGTCAGACGGCAGGACTTGAAGAGCGAACCGTCCACAGCCTACGACATACAAATATCACCATGCAAATCGCTGCTGGAGTTCCTATCGTAACGGTTGCAGGTCGAGCGGGTCATGCGCGAACCAGCACGACCACCGACATATACAGTCACTTCCTAAAAACAGCCGACCGTTCCGCCGCCCAAAAACTCGAAGAAATATTCGACTGAACATAAACCCCAAGTGCAAAAAATGCATTTGGGGCTTTTTTCTTTGTACGGGTGCTTAATTCTTGAAAAAATTGTTTATATATGTTATAATTATTTTATAATTTCCTAATTTTGGTAAAAAGGAGTTTTTATGAGAAGATTACAAGATGATTTAAATGGGTCTATGTTTTTTACTGGAAAAATTCCTTTTACCCCTGGTATAGGATTAAAACCAAGTACAATAGAAAAAACTTTCGATTTTGCCTACGACATGACCTTTAATAAACAAGGCGAACACCGTAACCATAGGAGTGGTGGCACTCACGTAAGACGTCAAGGTGAAATTTTTGCGGATACATTTCAAGGTAAACTAGCCGAATTTGCTATATATAATCATTTATACAAAGATTTCGACGTAAATGTTCCCGACTTAGATGTTTGGTCTTTAGGTAAGTGGGATTCTTGCGACCTTGTTGTCAACGGCGCAAAAATTGCTATTAAATCCACCAAAGCATTTGGTCAATTACTTTTATTAGAAACAAAAGACTGGGACAACAATGGCTGTTATATTCCCAATAAAGGCGTTGGCGAAAGCGAATACGATTTTTTCTTTTTGGTTAGGATGCGCCCGTTTGCTGCGGATTTATTAAAAGACCTTAAACTTTATTATTCAGATATGGCAGATTATAATTTGTTAAAAAGCGCCATTTTGGCTGAAAAATGGGAATACGATATTCCTGGTTTTATTACAAGAGAAGAATTGATTTACATAATTAGGAACGGGTTTATTATTCCTCAAGGAGCGATGCTAAACGGCAGAATGCGTATGGATGCTGAAAACTACTACTGCCAAGCAATTGATATGAAACCTATTAGTGAATTAGAAAAATATTTTGACTAGGAGCATAACAAATGGAAATAGAAGTAAAACAACAAGATATTATTCCCTATGTTTATTTTGTTAGTAGCATGGCACAGCAAACCACTAATGGTATGTTTGGCTCTTTAAGCTCCAAAAGCGATTTAATCGGCGGTATATTTGACCGATGGATAAACATAATTCCTGAAAGCGTGTCCTTCAATCAATATTTTCTACCTAAAGCATTGCAACAACTTGGGGAAAATAAAAATGTGCGCGTTTTTTCGGATTTTTATATGTATGATCCTAAAGAGGTTGGTATTGCTCCAGATGTTATCGGATTAAAAATAAATGATAAAATTGTTCCTTTCGTAAAATACGATGATACTCAAGAGAAAAAATGTTTTTGGGTCGCTCAAGACGGTTGCCCGCAAATTGAAGTAAAATCATTTTTTGGACGTAAATATATGGTAAGCCTACGTGACCAACATTACGGGGATAAGTTTTTAGTTATGATTGGCGCTAGAATCGACGTTGACTACTTACTGTCTTTCTTCAACAGTCAAATTTTTAACGAAGAACAAACTACTAAATTGCACATGCCAAATGATTTCATAGTTTCAGATACCAAAGGTCTGTTATCTCAAACAAAACCTGTTGAGTTCAATCGGTCTACATTGGGCAAAATAGAAATCCTTACCGTAACAACTGCTACAGAGTTTAAGAACGTAGCGCTTAAACTTTTGGGCGGAGAAATTCCACGATATTTTGTTGACGTAACAGAGCGCTCCACGCTTGTTAAAGAAGAAGCACGTAAATATAATCAGCCATTAAGTTGCTATTGCGATGTTCAAGAATCTGGCTTGTATAGATTTAACACTAACTGGTATGAACTTTTCACTACGGCAAACGAAAAGACTCTTGATATAGAAATTACCAACCCCAACGCATTAAAAGTAATAAAGAAAACAAATAACGCAATAACCGTTATTGCTGAAGAAGACGCATTTGTAAATGGTTATAAATTAGAAAAAGATAAGCAATATAACATAAATTTTGCAACCTTTGGCGCTATTGCTGGCGAGGAATATTTTATTAACCGTGGTCTTTTGCATCATTTACCAAACAAAGAGGCAGAATTAATAAAGTCTTTAGCCGATATAATTAAAAATAACTAATGGAGAATTATACAAATGAAAATTGAGCATAGAATTTTGCATTTGCCTGAAGGCGATAAACGCGCGGAAGTTACTATTTTTGACAACAACGATATTCCTAAGTTGTTCAATATTTATGAAAGTTGGCGTAAACTCTGCGCTAACTTAAATGAACTTAATGCTAGGTCAGTAAATTTACCCGAAGGACTTTCAGAAATAGGTTTTGCAATAGCTCATAACATGTGGAGATGTACGTCGAGCATTGTTGGAGCAAACTCTTCGTTTGACTGCTATGACCCTAATGGTTCTAGAAACAATAATCGTGTACAAGTTAAGGCTTGTAGCGTTTTACCTGACCTTACTTCTTTTGGACCTCATTCACAATGGGATAGAATTTTCTTTGTCGACTTTTATAGAGAAGGCAATTGGGATGGCACATTTGACGTATACGAAATAGATACAGCCGAAATTATGAATTATCCCGTAAACGCTACACAAACCGTTGAAGACCAAAAAGCGCAAGGCCGTAGACCGAGATTTAGTATTTACAGCGGTTTAATCGAATTCGGCAAATACATATCAAAGAACACCTTTAAGATAACTAAAACTGAAATAGTAAAAATATAAAGAAAAAAGAGGCATTAGCCTCTTTTTTTATACTTGTGAATTTATAAGCGCTTGCTTTATATTTTGAGCAATTCTAGCAATAACTGTTACCGAAACAGAGTTACCTGCTTGTTTATATAAATGACAACTAGAAAGTTCAGGTAATTTGTAGTCCACGGGAAATCCTTGAAGTCTAAAACATTCATGCGGGGTCAATTTCCTAATACCGTGTTTCGTTAACACCAAGGGAACATTGTGTCCACCAGTTCCCATGTTTGCAGTTAGCGTCGGACACACATTGCTTTGATTTTCCCTAACATATACCCTGCGCCATTGATAAACCGTATCCATTCTAGTCATACCTGATTTAAGTTCTTCATAATGGCCAAAGTTGTCAGGAGTATAATAATACTTGTCATCAAGTTTAGTCTCGTAATCAATAATATCGGACAATTTAGTAGTTAATTCAATAGGCTTGGGAAAGTCAAATTCTTTATAAGCACGTTCGTCTAAAAAACCTACAATATAAATTCTTTCACGGTTATGTGGAATATTGCCATATTCCATAGTGTTTAACACTTGATATTTAACATGATAGCCTTCTGACTCTAGCGCTTCAATAATAATTCTGAAGGTTTTTCCGCCATCATGACTAACCAGGTTTTTTACATTTTCCAAAAAGACAACTTCTGGCTTTTTTTCTTTAAAGATTCTAGCCAATTGAAAGAATAACACACCACGCCCTTTCTCGTCTTCAAAGCCTTGGCGATAGCCTGCAACCGAAAAAGCCTGACAAGGAAAACCAGCAAGCATTATATTAAAATTGGGAATTTCAGCATTTGAAACAATGTTAATATCCCTACAATCAACCTTAATGGGGAAATTGCTTTCAAAAGTTTTTACAGGAAATGCGTCAAACTCATTTGCGTAAGTAGTTTTAAACCCTGCTTTTTCAAAACCTAAATCAATACCACCAACACCAGCAAAAAAAGATGCACAAGTAAGGGTTTCAATGTTGCCTATAAACATTCTATTCTCCTTTTTGCGGCGCGCCGCAATTTTATAACAATATAATACCGTAAAACGAAAAAAAAATCAAGCCTTTCCGCAGGGGTATTGTTATATCTTGATATATAAAATTCTTATATTTTAAGTGACAATACGTATGTCCTTGCATTTTTCATAAAAAACAGTATAATTAAAGAAAACAACTTTAAGGAGATCAACTTGCTAACCGATAATAATAGAAAAGCCACGATATTGGCGTATTATTTTTCAAAATTTGATAGGGATGCAATGAAAGCGCTTGGTTATTCTACGTTAACCGAGGCTTTTGGTGATTTGTCCTTAAAATTTGGTAAAGATAATCATTACCTAAAACTCCGTCGTGATGAGTTTGACCCATTAACAGGTAGCCACCGCGTTGGTTTCAATAAAAGAATGCCTAACGCTGTTGTTGAAACTTTTCACAATGGCTTAAAACACTATACCTTTGAAGAATTAACTAAAATTGTTCAGTCCATTATAGCCGATAACGAAGTAATAACCATTGAGGAACACGAAAGACAGCAAGCACGGAAAATTATTCACGGATGTACTGAAGACGAATTAGAAGCAATAATAAACGGTAAGGACAGCACCGCTCACATTATTAAAACTATAAAAGAATCCAAGAACCGCGTATTCGACCCTAAAATTCAACAATCGCTTAAAGGGTTGTATGAATACCGTTGCCAAATATGTGGAGCACGAGCAATTGAAATGTATGGCGTTGACGTAAGTGAAGCTCATCACATTCAACCCTTCTCCCTCACCGCAAACAACGACGCGAAAAACGTGATGATAGTTTGTCCAGACCATCACCGCATAATACACAAAGCCAAACCAGTCTTTAATTACGACCAAAAAGCATTTTTATACGACAACGGCCGTGAAGACAGGCTGATGTACAATATACATTTATAAATAGGAGCAAAACTATGAATTGGTGGCAAACACTTTTAATATCGTTGGCAACCTCACTATTAACAGCGGGGATTTCTTTTGTTTGTGTAAATATATACAATAAAAAAGGAGCTTTGAAGTTTTTTGCATCAAAGCACTTTGTAAAAGAAAACTATTTTCGTGCGATTATAACGGTCTATAATCCTAGCAATATAGCAAAGTTATTTCAAGATTTGTTTCTATGCTTGAATGACGGAAAAGAAAACTTTCGAGAAATTCAACTGGAAACATATGATGACCAACACAGAAACTCATTAGGTGAGCTACAATGTTATTATGTTTTGCCAACGATGATAAAGCCAAAAGAAATGATTTCCATTTCAGTTTCTTGTACTTTATACGATACATTAAAAACGAAAAAAATTATTTTGAAATATAAGGATTATAATAACAAATTTGTTGAATATACGCTGTTTAAATTTAAAGAAAATATGAGTGAAATATACAGCATTGGTAAAATAGATTTTTAATACAAAAAGGTGTAATTATGAAAAAACAGTTAGCGCTTTGTATTGGTAACGATAATTATTTATATTCTTGTTTACCTAAATTACGTTGCGCCATTAATGACGCTACCTCGGTAGCACAAAAACTTGAATCCTTAAACTATGAAGTATTATTATATAAGGATTTAGATCGCGAAAAATTACATAAAGCCATTGACGATTTTGAGTCTCGCTTGCCCCAATATGAAGTCGCTTTATTTTATTTTGCTGGACATGGTTTTGAATGCAATGGTAAAAATCTTTTAATGCCTATTGATGTTGCTGAAGGCGATAATGGATATAGAGAATGGATGGCACTTACATTAGATACTGTTATTTCAGCACTTGAAGGTAAAAACGTATTTAACCACCTAACCACAAAAATAATTATTCTTGACGCCTGCAGACAAAACCCTGATGCTCGTGGCAATCAAGTAAAAGGATTTGCTCCTGTTTTTGCACCAAGTGGAACTATTATAGCTTTCTCGACTTCACCTGGACAATTGTCTCTAGAAGCAGGAAATCACGGTCTATACACAAAGGCACTACTTGCTTCTATTGATACACCTAGAATTCCCGTAGAAAACATGTTTAAGCATGTTAGAGAAATACTTATTGCAGATTCTCGCGGTAAACAAATTTCGTGGGAGCATACCTCTTTGATAGGCAATTATTATTTTAATGAAGACCGTATTGACGCGTTTGCTTTTTATTCGGCGGAAGCATTAGCAGATAGAACCTACTATTTTAACCCCAATACCCAGATAGGAAAAGTAGTAGAAAAGCTAAAAAGTTATTATTTTAATACTCAAAATGAAGCAATTCCACTCATTAAAACTATAAATTTTTCTTCAGTAAGCGCAAGTGATTTATTTGTGTTAGGAAGAAATATTTATCAAGCAGCCGATGGTGGTGCTTGGACTGTAATAAATTTTATAAAAACCTTTTCAAATCAAACTACCATTTCTCATGATGTGAAAATTCATTTATTAAATGGTATGGCTTATGAAATATATTTTAATAGTTATGGCGTATTAAGAGAACGACCTAAAAATTCACTATTTTTAGAGATTTTAAAATTATTAGAGGACGAACACTTTCAAAAAAGCAAAAACTTTATCGCAGAAAAACTTCGCGATGAAAGCGATTTATTTCTTTATATTCCTGGATCTGAAGAGCGGATCGAACTGCATATTCAATGTGTTCAAATCGACACAATGGAAAACGGTGATAAAATTTTTAAATTTCAAAAAATATATTATCAAGCTAAAAATATTCTTTACACTGGTGATGGAACAGAAGAAATTGATTCAAATTATGCTTTCTGGGCAACAACATATTCATTACCCGAAATCAAGAGAATTCTAGCCGAAAGAATGGTTGCACCTCCTGATATGATAATCTTTACTTTGGAAGATGAAAATTTGGACAATTATTATTTTACTTTACCAGAAGACTTTAGTTTGCGCTATAAAAAAGTGGAAATAGATTAAATTAAAACGGCTGAGAAATCGGTCGTTTTTCTTTGGCTTTTCGGCGGGTTATGCTGGACTTTAATTGCCGTTTACGGTATTGTTTGTTTAACGATACGGAGGTGCGATATGAAGATAAAAATCACCCAAACGGAAGGCAACTGGCAATTCGGAACAATAGGCGGAATAAAATTCTACGTACAAGTGTTTGATGAGCCGAGTGGCTACGGAATCAAAGACGGCAGAATAAGCAGATTATGGATAGACGGCATGGCAAACTACGACCGTGGCTGGGATAAGATACCCACAACGCCCAAAGCCAAGCAACGGGTCAAAGAACTCCTAGAACACTTCGATAACCCACAAAAAAACAAAGACTATGAAAAGGCAATTACCGAGGCGAAAGACAAAGGCGAACTGATAGGCGTGATAATCGCCTTCTCGCAAGATACGAGCCTACCGTGGGCAACCTTCAGAAAATACTACAACCAAGCGCACCTGCGAATGCTGACCGAATTTAAAGAAGAATAGAAACGCGCTATAATGCAAAAACGACCGAGAAATCGGTCGTTTTATTATCGAACTATTTTAGCGAGAAATGCTCCTTCTTGAAGACTTCCTATTTCAAATATATAACCATTAGCAGTCTTTGTTGCGCTGGTTCGTGTCAAAAAACTTTCTAATGTGTTTTGTATTACATAACGATATTCACATTGATGGTGGAACTTCGTACTTTTCTTAAAGTAATGTTTATGAGATTCGTTTCCAATAATTTTACCTATTTCTTCTGGAGGCAATTCATTGTCGCTATAACAAACATGTCCATAAATTAGACCTATTCCTTTTGTCTTACAATATTGCAATAATTTTTCTTCAAAAAACTTTTTATTAACAAATACTGCAAATAATTCAGCTGTGTTTTCTCCAAAATCGTCATAAATTTTAGGGTCTATTATAAAAGTTTCACCCTCATAAACAAACCTAGGTGGGTCGGAAATGCAAAAAATAAGACTTTGTGTATTAGCACGTAAAACGGTATAATCCACTAATTTCTTATATTTTGTTTCTCCTTCTTCCTTACAATACAATATTCCAGGACCATTAATAAAACCTTCATTATTGTCTCCACGTCCTTGTTTTTCTAAACCAATAAAATAACTTAAGGGGCAAACCTGTATTTGTCCCAAATCATAAAAGGCCTGGGCATATTTTTCTTTAGAAAAGTATTTAATATACCAATCACCATTCCTAAAAGTTTCAATATTTATTTCCATAAATAACTCCTGAGATAAATCAAGGCCACATTGATTAATGTAGCCTTAAGTTTTGGTGTTCCCACAGGGAATCGAACCCCGAATTGAGCCTTAGGAGGGCTCCGTTATATCCGTTTAACTATGAGAACAAGTATTCAATTTTACAGGATATAGCAATACCCACTTTGGCGAACTTTTTTCGCCGTGGTCACCAAATAGGTCACCAAATTTTATTTTAGCCGACTGCCATATCGTCAAAATGCGCGATTTTGAGCAGTTTTCGCATTGTTTTGCCCCGTTTTGATGGGTTCATTTTAGGAATAGCACACCCTTAGGAGGGGCTTGTTATATCCATTTAACTATGGAAGCGACTATTTAGTTTTACAACAATTTCTAGCGAAAATAAAACCGCCTTGCAAAGGATTTTTGCAACAGTATTGTACTACAAAATTTTAAATAAGTCAACGGAGATAAGGCTCGTTTAAAGATTTTTTAAAAATATTGGGGGTTTTATAAGATTTTAAGCTTTTCTGCCACTCGTTTGCAAGATGTTGACGGATAATAGGTTTCCGCTCAAATAATCAAACGCCCCGCAAAAGCGGGGCGTAACGTTTACTGCTCTTACGCTCGCATCTTTTTTACGCTTGCGTAACAGTTGAAAAATAAGTGCTTATTGCCGTAAGCCCGTCAAAGCCGAAAAGCCAAACGGTTAGCGGTATTGCTACGATAACGACTATATTTAAAAAGATTAAGTAGCCGAGTTCTTCGGTAACGACGTTGACTACGACCATGACGAGCGCGCCGATAAACGCCGCAGTAGCCACGATTAAAAAGGTTAAGAAATAGTCTTGACCAATTTTTGCCATAAGTATAACGTTGATCGTTTGAATTATTGCGCAGATAAGCGTGCCTAAACTATACCCTTCAACGACGTAATCGTCTTCAAGACGTCGCAAGAATAAAATCGCCATGGGAAGGATTATTGCAATACCGCCAACGCCGAGCACCCACGGTGAAACGGCGTCGCCAGCCAAGGGTTTTATAAGCGCGACGAACACTACTGAAAAGACGTTTAAAAGACAAGTGAGCAAGTAAAACCATCCCCACTCTTCTTCATAATCGTCAAAGGTGATAACCATAAAAATAAAGGCAACCACGAGCGACGCGCCGTTGATAAAGTAGAAAATAACCGCGTATAAGTCGATTAACAGGCTTTGAAGTATAATATTAGCAACTGTTACGATAGCCAAAATTATACCCGTCGTAGTATAATAATCGCAGTCCCCCTCGTCGTCTAAAAGATAAACTATTGGCGCGCCTACGCCAAACAAAACTATCAGAGCGCCGATTGCGGTTATCCATTGCATTACGTTCCAATAAATAGAAAAGGCTATCAGGACGAAGACTAAAACGCCTATTAAAGTCGCGATTGCAACCACGAGATTAAATATAGCCCCAACCGTATCCCCCGTGTAAAAACACAGTCCGCAAAAAAATGCCGAAGCGACGAGCATTACGATAGACAAGCCGTAAAATATACCCGTATAACCTTCGCCTAAAATGGCGAAAGCGACGATATTTAAAATTACGACTACTCCGTCTACCCAAGCGACGGTCTTATCTATGCCTTCGTCGTCTTCAACGATTCCAAGCAAAATATGCATAATCGCCGTGGCGAAAACCAGTCCCCCACCGATACCGATTATCCATTGCCAAGCGCCCCAATCGGCGTTTGAAATCACCGCTATAAAACACGCTATCGCCGTTAAAACGAGCGCGATAATCGTAAATATAAAGTTATAGCACTTTGCAAAGAAACTCGGCTCTTTGCTAGCGGGCTTGGGCTGTCTTTGCGGTTGCGGCGGCGGTGTGTATTTGGGCTTAGGCTGTGGCGGTGGAACGATAGGTTTCGGTTTTGGCGTTGCAGGCTTTGGAGTTACGGGTTTTGGCGTTGCAGGCTTTGGCGCTACGGGTTTTTTAGGTGGTGTAGAGCCCTGCTCTACCGCAACCTTTTTAGGTCTGCCCGGCTTTTTCGGCTTGGGCGCGCCCGCGTCGAGAAGGCTTGGCGCAACGCATTTTAAACTGGGATCTAAAAGCCCTGCTACCGCTGTTATAAACCTTTCAAAAACGTCTTCCGCAACGAGCGACTTTACCTTAGAATACTTGCCTATAAGTTCGTCTTTGCCCGTTTTTGGGTCTTTTTTAAGGGTTTTAAAAATCTTTAATTTATGGTCTATTTGACAAAACACTTCGGCTTCGTCACGAATAGTTCTCGTTGAAATACAAAGGTCCTTTAAGGCGCTGGACAGTTTACTCGTATCGGCAAGAAAATCGTCAACGCTTTTATTTTTGACGAGATATTCGAGCGCTTCAAAAAGTTTCACGTCCATCACCTCCTTTGACCAAATTTTGCTTTACACTCGTTTTTTAGGCGACCACAAACGCCTTTGTAGTCGCCCTAATATTATTAAGTTAAGTCGCCTTTACAAGCAACTAGTACATCCAAAGAAACCGTCAAAGCCCAAGCAACTGCTTACGTTCGACAAAATAAAGAGACCTACGACCAAAGCGATAACGTAGGGTAACCACCCCCAGAAACCGTGAATTTCGTCGTAATCAGTCGATTTATACCCTATTATAATAAAGGAAGAAATCAAACACGCTAGATTTAGGATGAAAAAGCCCGCGCCATAGTCCGCGCCTAAGTCCATTGCCGAAAATTGAATTTGCATATTGACGTAGACCACGAAGCCCAAAAATAGGGATGCAAGAGCATATTTATCAGATCCCGTCGAGTAGGCTAAGGCAGATAATCCAATTACTATCAAAACGGTTGCTATACCGCCGCCAATACCGATAAACCATTGCCAAAACTCAAGCCCTAATTCAACGGGCTCGGACGGGGTTGACGGGTAATATGGATCGTCGGGTACGGTCGGGGCGCAACCGGCGCATCCGCCTGCGCAACCGTCGGCGCATCCAGTAAAGATATTCGACAGTAAAAGAATAAAAGAAAGTACGGATACGGCAATACATATGCCACCCGAAACGCATTTAAACGAATCGTACGAGTCGCTTGTACTTACGAGCGCAACTACGGACGCAATCGAGTTGAAAACGTTAAACCACACGAATACGACCGAGTAATCGTCGCCGACTATCATACGGAGCAAACAGTTTGCCCCGACTAAAATCGTTAAAATTACGGTAGATACTACACGCCTGTCTAAACTGCTATCCTGTTCGACGAAAACGACCGACGCAAACACCACGAAGGTGAATAGACCTACGAAAATACCCACGAGCCATTGCCAAACGTTCCAACCGACGTAGGGCGTAAACCAACTGCATATCCAAGATATGAGCCAAGCGAGTAAACCGCATACGACCGCCGCTATTGCCGAAATTCCAATAGCGCCGTAAACGGATTCTTCATCGACGGATCCGCCGCCAAAATAGGGGGGATCGGATTGTGGCGCAGGGGTAGGCGCAGGGGTAGGCGCGGGAGCGGGTTTAGGAACGGGCTTGGGCGCTGGCTTTGGCGTAGTAGCCGGCTTTGGCGCAGGTTTCGGCGCTGGCTTTGGCGTAGTAGTCGGCTTAGGCGCAGGCGCTGGCACAGGCGCTGGGGTGGGCTTTGGTATGTAAGAAGGCTTTTTAGGCGCTCTATCTTCCCTTCCGCCCTTTTTAAACATGTTTTTATAATCGCTTTTGTTGTGATCGGTATCACCGCTATACTTACTACTCTTTTCGCTGGATACTTCTCCTAAAGAATCGACTAGCGTTGGATAAGTTTTGGGGGCTTTGCCCGTTTGAACGAGAGTTGCTAACGCCTTTATAAAACTGACGTACGCATCTTGCGAAACGAAGGAACTTACCTTATAATACTCGCCTATAAGTTGATTTTCGCCACTTTTCGTATAGGGAACGAGTTTTGAAAAGAAAGCGACTTTTTTGTTTAACTTACAAAAGAGTTCGGCTTCTTCACGCTCGGTTCTATTTTCCGTACAAAGGTCGAGCACGCCGTTTGCTATTCTCTCGTCCGATAAAAACGTAACGCCTTTATTTTTGCATAAATACTCAAACGCTTGAAAAAGATCCACGGCACACCTCCTTTGTATAATATTCATATTATAACAAAACGCGCCGATATTGTCAACTTTAAGCAAGCGGTTTACAGACTTTTCTTCTTGCCTTTTTCCTTAACCCAATTGTCTTTTTATAAAAAACGAACTCGGCAGAAATCAATCTGCCGAGTTCGCCAGTGAATTTTGGAAGCAAAAATTTTTTATTCCATTGCGGTAGGTCTATCGCAAATTTGAGAAATTTCTTCGGTAGTAATTTCCACGGGTATTTCCCTTGCCAAATTTTCGCTTTCGCCTAAGACGGCGTTTAGTTTTTGCTCGTCGAGTTGGGGAAGAAGTTGCGAAATTTCTTCCTTGACCTTTTCCTTTCCGCCCTTTTTACTAATCAACGTGCAAACTATCATAGACACACCGCAAACGCTCGTCGCCCCTTGCGCTAAACCTAAAATTTCACCTTGCGAAATCAAGATAAAAAGTAAGTGTACCAAAAGCGAAATGATAAATCTCACGCCGACTTCCGCCTTAGGCGAAAGTTCGGGCTTAAACTTTCTAATCAGCATCATCACGACGCAAACTACCACCGCCGACAGAACGGTTTCCGCTCCAAAAGTTTCGGCTAATACTGCAATTGAGTTTTCCATTTTGCACCGCCTTTTTCTTGGGGGCAAAAAAACCTTCGGGCAGTACGGGCGCAACCAAAAACTCAAGCGTTTCTCGCTTTTCTTTTAAGTAAAACCTTTTTTGCATTTTACCCCCTTGCCGTATATATATTAAGGCGCATAACGCTTTTGGACGTTTCGGCTTATCGCCAAACGGACGCTCGCCCAATCGCGCTGATTTAATTTTAGCACTCTTTTTTCAAAAATCAATACTCTCCGTACAAACTTTTTTGCAAAAAAATTACGGGGCTTTTTGTAAAGTTATTTTGCAAAAAGCCCCGTATAGGTCGTTTATTTAGTTTTTTCGTTTAAAAATTATTCAATAGCGTCGTTATCACAATCCTGCGCGGGTTCATCAGCGACTTCTTCAGCGGGAGCGTCTACTACCGCTACTTCTTTTTCTTCTTTTCCATCTTTTTTCCAATGAGTTAAAACGTTGGTTAAGATACCAAGGATAAGAGCGCACGCTACGCTAGTTAAAGTTACGTTACCGAAGTTAACTACCATACCGCCTACACCTGCAATTAAAATAACCGATACTACGAAGAGATTTTTATTGTCTTCAAGGTCGACTTTTTGAATCATCTTAAGACCAGATACTGCGATAAAGCCGTAAAGGGCAACGCAAACGCCACCCATTACGCAACTTGGGATAGTTGCAAGGAAGGTTACGAAAGGAGCAAAGAAGGACGCGAGAATACAAATGATTGCAGCGGTAACGATAGTTACTATCGAAGCGTTGCCAGAGATTGCTACGCAACCAACCGATTCGCCGTAAGTGGTGTTGGGGCAACCGCCGAAGAACGCGCCTACCATTGAGCCGACGCCGTCGCCGAGAAGGGTTTTGTCAAGACCGGGGTCTTTCAAAAGATCGTGCTCGATAATTGAAGAGATGTTCTTGTGGTCTGCCAAGTGTTCGGCAAATACGACGAAAGCAACGGGAATATAAGCAACTGCAACCGTGCCGATATACGAACCGAAGTCTCCGAGATTTTTAAAGCCGTCAAACGCTTTGACGAAGGTAAATTCGGGAAGCCATTGCATGTTTTGGAAAAGACCAAAGTTGATTACTTGAAGTTCGGGAACTTTAGCAACGATACCGATAACCGTGAAGATAGCGGCAACTGCATAGCCTGCTACTATACCAATAATGAAAGGAATCATTTTAAGCATCTTCTTGCCGTAAACCGAACAAGCGATAGTAGTAAATAAGGTTACGAGTCCGCAAATAAGAGCAACGTAGGGGCTTGCGGTGGGCGCGCCTAAAACGTTAAGAACGCTGCCCTTTGAAAGGTCGCCGATAGCGTTGCCTGCAAGTGATAAACCGATTACCGCAACGGTAGGTCCGATAACTGCGGCGGGCATAATCTTGTCGATCCAACCCGTGCCAACGCGCTTAACTACGAAAGCGATTACGACGTAAACGAGACCTGCGAAGATTGCGCCGATAATAATACCGAGATATCCAACGGACGCTGATACTGCTCCGCCAAACGCCGCGCACATAGAGCCTATGAATGCAAACGACGAGCCTAAGAATACGGGACTCTTAAACTTGGTAAATAAAAGGTATACGAGCGTACCTGCGCCTGCGCCGAAAAGGGCTGCCGATTGCGACATTTCCGCGCCTTTAGCTATCCCTTGGGGACTGGTGTTGACAATTACGGGTACGACGATTGTTGCAGCGAGAATAGCCAAAACTTGTTGAAGAGCAAAAATTATCGTCTTTACAAGTCCCGGTCTAGCATCTGGTGCATAAGTGAGTTTCATAAAAGTCTTCTCCTTTAGTGTTTTTGAAAATAGGTTTCCCCTTAATTTCCTACTTTATATTTTATCATATTTTAAATTTCGCCGTCAATAGGTTTTTGAAATTTCTTTTGCTAAAATTTACGCCCGCTTTGCGCGTGGCAAGCGGGCGTTTGCTAATACTTTTATAAAAAGTAGGGCTATAAGTCGATTATTTAAGCAAAACTTGAGCGTTAGTGCCGTAAAAGATATCGTCTTTACCAGAGATAAGTTGGCAAAGCTTTTCAAACTTTTCCCACGAGATAATCCCTGCGTCCATTTCGTAAGTGTGTCCCCAAATATATAAAATTTGCGGAACGTCCGTTTTAAGGTCGATAAACTTACGGGCAAGGTCAAAGGTTTTTTCAACGTCGACGTAATAAGTCGTCGGGTTAAACTTTAACAAGTCGGTTTGCAAATCAAAGTTGTGGGTACAAACGGTAGTCCTTGCGTATTTTACGCCCGTAGTATTTTTAATAACGCTCGCCACTCTGTCGTCAAAGTTTACCCCACCGCAAGGGTACGCCATGCCGACCACTTCGTAGCCAACTATTTTTGAAAGGGTTTTTCTATCTTGCTCTACTTGCCAAGTAACCGTTTCGTCGGCAAGGTGGGGTAAAAAGGCGTGAGTTAAAGTATGCACGGCGACTTCGTGGCCGTCGTAAAGCCCTTTAATTTCAGTTGGCAAAAACTTATCTCTTCTTATCGTTTTTTCGTTTGCTTCATATTGGTCTTTTAAGCCGAATAAAGAAGAGTTTAAATTAAAAGTCGCTTTGAGCCCGTACTTATTAAGTATGGCTATAGCGCGTTTATCTTGCAATACGCCGTCGTCAAAACTAAAAGTAACGGCTTTTAACTTTCCGTTCCACATAACATTTCTCCTATCAAAAACGCCCGATAGTCGGGCGTTTTTATGTCGTTTTATAAGGTTATTTTTTCTTGACCATTCATAAAAGGTCTCAAAACTTCAGGCACGGTTATCGAGCCGTCCGCATTTTGATACTGTTCGATAAGGGCGGGGAAAACTCTTGAAGTTGCCAAGCCCGAACCGTTTAAGGTGTGTAAAAAGGCAGGCTTGCCCGTTTTTGAATCACGATATCTCGTGCCGTTTCTTCTCGCTTGGTAATCGTTTGCGTTAGAAACGGAAGAAACTTCTTTATAAATGCCCATTGACGGAATCCAAACTTCGATATCGTAAGTCCTTGCCATAGACGCCGAGCAATCGCCCGCAGCGAGTTTAGAAAGACGGAAATGAAGCCCTAAGCCTTCCATTAAAGCGCAAGCCTTGTTTACGAGTTCTTCAAAGGCCTCCTTGCTCTTATCGGGGTGAGCGTACTGTACCATTTCGATTTTGTTGAATTGGTGACCGCGAATCATACCGCGTTCTTCGGCTCTATAAGTGCCTGCTTCTTTTCTGTAACAAGGCGTATACGCAAAGAATTTCATAGGAAGTTTTGCTTCGTCGACGATTTCGCCTGCGTACATGTTGACGAGCGCAGTTTCCGCCGTGGGAAGCATAAATCTACCCTTCTTTTTATCTTCGTCCCCTTCAAGCCAATAAACTTCGTCGGCAAATTTGGGGAATTGTCCCGCGCCGAAACCGCAGTTGTAGTTGAGCATGTGCGGAGGCAAAATCATTTCGTAGCCGTCGGCAAGGTGTGTCGTTACGAAATAGTTTAAAAGAGCCCATTCGAGCCTTGCGCCGTCGCCACGGTAAAGCCAATGCCCGTTACCTGCGAGTTTAACGCCCCTTTCGTAATCGATTATGCCGAGTTTAGTACAAAGGTCTACGTGGTTTTGAGCCTTGAAGTCAAATTCGGGCTTTTCGCCAAAAACCTTAACTACCGCGTTGTTTTCCTTTTCGCCGGGCAAAAGGTCGTCGTCGGGCATGTTGGGAAGGCAGGCGATAAAGTCGGTAACTTGCTGTTGAAGTTCGTTTATTTTAGCGTCGCCTGCAGAAATAGTATCGCCGATTTCACGCATTTTTGCAAATATTTCGTCTACGGGCTTGCCTTCTTTTTTAAGTTTAGGAATTTCGGCAGAAACCCTATTACGCTCTGCTTTGAGCGTTTCGATTTGCGCCATAAGCGCTTTCTTTTCAGCGTCTATTTTCAAAATTTCAGTAAAGTCTACGTCGTAGCCTTTTTTTGCAAGGCGCTCTTTTACGAGCGCGGGATTTTCAGTAATGAGTTTAATATCGAGCATAATATACCCCTTTGATAAAATTATGGTTTTAGTATATACTAAATTCCGCAATAATGCAACCGTTTTTAGATTTATCAATCTAAATTTTAAATTTTTATAAAGTTAGCCGTCCTTTATCGTAAAAAAATTTGCCAAACTCACCTTTTAATGCTATAATGAATAGGATATATACAAAGAAGACCTAGGCTTTCAAACGGACTAACGCTCGCTTCTTTTACGGCAAGCCGATATCGGACGGTTAAACTTTGTTTAAAAACCTTAAAAAAGACCTTGATTTTGCCATGAAAAACGACCCGTCGGCAAGGAATAAGTTTGAAATTTTATTGACTTATTCGGGGGTGCACGCTCTAATTTTTTACCGACTTACGCATTTTTTACACGACTTAGGGCTCAAATTTTTGGCAAGGCTTTTAAGTCAATTTTGCAGGTTTTTAACGGGCGTTGAAATACACCCCGCGGCGAAGATTGCAAGCGGAATTTTTATCGACCACGGCACGGGCGTTGTCATAGGCGAAACCGCCGTCGTTGAAACCGAAGTTTTAATCTACCACGGCGTAACGCTAGGCGCAACGGGCAAATCTTGCCAAGGCAAACGCCACCCAACTGTCAAAAAAGGGGCTATTTTAGGGGCTGGCGCAAAGATTTTAGGCAATATCACCATAGGTGAAAACTCAAAAATCGGAGCAAACAGCGTAGTTTTAAAGGACGTTCCAGACGGAGCAACGGCAGTCGGCGCGCCTGCTAAAATAGTAAAACACCGAGCCTAAACCACTAAAAACACAACAATCTCAAAAGGACGAATACTATGAGAATTTACAATACTTTATCGGGCACTAAGGAAGAATTCGTGCCAATCAGCGGAAACAAAGTCAATATGTACGCCTGCGGAATAACCGTTTCGGGCGAAGCGCACATAGGTCACACCTATCAAGCGCTCATTTACGACGTAATACGCAAATTTCTCGTTAAAAAGGGATACGACGTAACCTACGCAAGGAACTATACCGACGTAGACGACAAAATTATTGCGCGCTCTAAAGAAACGGGCATTCCTGCCGACGCATACGCCAAAATGATGATTAAAAAAATCGACAAAGTTATGGCGGATATGGAAGTGGGCGACCCCGACCTTTGGCTCAAAGCGACTGAAAATATCCAAAATATAATCAACTTCATTTCAATTTTAATTGAAAAAGGACACGCCTACCCCACTCAAAAGGGCGACGTGTACTTTTCGGTTGAGTCTTTTCCGCAATACGGCAGGCTCTCTCACCGCAACACCGAAGACGCGCTAAACGGCGTTAGAATTGAAAACGACGACGACAAGAAAAACCCCCTTGACTTTGCCCTTTGGAAATCGGCGAAGGAAGGCGAAATCAGTTGGACGTCGCCTTGGGGCAAAGGCAGACCGGGTTGGCATATTGAATGCTCGGCAATGAACAAAACGGCTTTCGGCGAGCAAATCGACCTACACGGCGGCGGTAGAGATTTAATATTCCCCCACCACGAAAACGAGATTGCCCAAACCGAAGCGCTCACGGGCAAACAGTTCGTAAAATATTGGGTGCATAACGGACTTATCAAGGTAAACGGCCAAAAGATGAGCAAGTCGCTCGGCAACAGTTTACTCATGAGCGATTTGCTTAAAAAGCACTCTAACGAAAGCATAAAATTCGCATTGCTTCAAACCAATTACAGAAACGACATAAATATAACCGACGACCTTTTCCCCGAAGCCGAAAAACACCTTTACGAGTTTTACAAGGTATTCGTTATGGCGAGCGAAGCAGGCATCAAAATCGACGGCGACTACCCTGAAATCGACCAAAAATTCGACGAAGCGCTCTCCGACGACTTTAACACCGCTCTCGCCCTTTCAGAACTTTTTGGTTATTTCAAAAAAATTAGGGGCTTGATTTCGGCTAAGGACCAAACGGCGGGCAAAATGCTCTCTCAAATTAAAAAGACTTATTCTTTGCTCGGCGTTTTCACCAAAGATCCCAAAGCGGTAGTCGACGGCTACGAGAAAAAACACGGCGAACAAGTACCCGAAGAGATAACCGCTCTCGCTCAAAAAATGCAATCGGCAAGGCTTGAAAAAGACTACGCTAGCGCGGACGCGTTAAGGGCGGAAATAATTGCAAAAGGCTATACGGTAATGATTAGCAAAGACGGTGTTACCGTTAAAAAAGCCTAAATAATCGACTTATTCGGCGACTTATGTTTGATATTAAGTGCATAAACTGCAAAAAATTTAACCCCTTGGACGGGTGCGAAAAAAACCTTACCGACGACGATTGCGACGCTTTTTTAGAAAAAGTCGATAGGTCTACTTGCGGACAAGCCGAGTCTTGCGAAAACTGCGTTTGGCAGTCAAACGGCTTTTGCGATTTTGATTTTGCCAGTCCCAAAGATTGCAGGCGTTTTAAAAGCAAACTCTGCGAAGATTGATTTTTTTAGCCCCTTTTTAGCCCCGATAAACTATTTCAAACGAACAATTAAGCAAAAAAAGTTTACAAAAATTTATATTTAATATATAATGTTAAACGAAATTTAACCACTCAATAAAAACCTGCGCTAAAGCTTTAACAAAACTAGGCGCTAACCTTACGGAGAAATTTATGAAAAAACTCACTTCCGAAACTTTAAGACAAATGTATCTTGACTTTTTTGCATCAAAAGGTCATAAAATAATCGCTTCGGCAAGCCTTATTCCCGAAAACGATCCGTCGGTACTCTTTACCACGGCGGGCATGCACCCATTAGTTCCTTACCTTCTCGGCGAAAAGCACCCTGCCGGCGTTAGACTTACCGACGTGCAAAAGTGCGTGAGAACGGGCGATATCGACGAAGTTGGCGATCCGTCCCACCTTACCTTTTTTGAAATGCTCGGCAACTGGTCGCTCGGCGACTATTTTAAGGAAGACGCCATTTCTTGGAGTTATGAATTTTTGACGGGTAAAGACTATCTCGACATACCCGTTTCCGACCTTGCGGTAACCGTTTTTGCTGGCGACGAAGACGCGCCCAGAGATGATTTTAGCGCAAAAGTTTGGGAAAAGTGCGGTATTCCTAAGGAAAAAATCTTCTATCTTCCTAAAAAGAACAACTGGTGGATAGCAGGTACTACCGGCCCTTGCGGACCTGATACCGAAATGTTTATCGACCGTGGCTACGAGCCTTGCTCTGAAAACTGCGATCCGTCTTGCGATTGCGGTAAATACCTTGAAATTTGGAATAACGTTTTCATGGAATTTTTCAAGGATGAAAAGGGCAACTACTCTAAACTTAAACAACACAACGTCGACACGGGTATGGGCTTAGAGCGCGTACTCTGCATTTCAAACGGCTACAAAACCGTATACGAAACCGACCCCTTCCACGGCGCAAAGGCTAAGATTGAAGAACTCACGGGCAAAAAGTACGACGAAAGCGAAGAAATTACCAAGGCGTTTAGAATTATTCTCGACCATGTAAGAACTTCGACCTTCCTTATCGGCGACAGAAAGGGCGTAGTTCCGTCCAACGTCGACCAAGGTTACGTTCTTCGCCGTCTTATCCGCAGAGCGGTAAGGTTTGGCAGAACGCTTGACCTACCCGAAGGCAGTCTTGCAAAAATCGCAAAGTGCTACGTTGAAAAATATCAAGACGTTTACACCGAACTTAAAGACAACGAACAAAAAATCTACGACGAATTAAACAAAGAAGAAGCAAAGTTCTCAAAAACCCTTGCGGACGGTCTTAAAGAGTTTAATAAAGTTATCAACTTTATAAAGGGCGACGTTTTCCCCGGCAAGACGGCTTTCCGTTTGTACGACACCTTCGGCTTCCCCATTGAAATCACCGAAGAACTCGCAAAGGAAAAGGGCTTTACCGTCGATAAGGACGGCTATAAGGCGGCGGAACAAGCGCACATCGAAAAATCTAAGGCTGGTAGCGAGCAAAAATTTAAGGGCGGTCTTGCCGAACAAAACGACACGACTGCTCGCCTTCATACCGCCACCCACCTTTTAAACGCCGCTTTGAAAAAAGTACTCGGTGACGACGGTATTCACCAAAAAGGCTCTAACATAACGGTTGAAAGACTTCGTTTTGACTTCAACTTCCCCCGTAAACTTCTCCCAGAAGAACTCACCGCTATCGAAAACTGGGTAAACGACGCAATCAAAGCCAACGTACCCGTAACGCTTGAGGAACTCACCGTTGACGAAGCAAAAGCCCAAGGCGCTGAAGGCGTGTTTGACAACAAGTACGGCGAAAAAGTTAAGGTCTACACCATGGGCGAATTCAGTAAAGAAATTTGCGGTGGCCCGCACGCTAAGACCACGGGCGAACTTCATCACTTTAAAATTAAAAAGGAAGAAGCGTCTTCCGCAGGCGTAAGAAGAATCAAGGCGATTATCGACTAATTCTTTAAAAAAGCCCGTCTATAAGTCGTTTATTCGACTTTTAGGCTAAATATTACAACTTGTAAAACTTTGAAATAAATATAAAGGGGCGGATGGCTGTGCCATCCGCCCCTTTGTCGTTAAATTAGTTTTATACTCTTACGCCTGCTTTTGCAAGGAAATCTTTTACGATATTTGCAGGGATAGCGTAGTTCATACCTTCGGTTGCAGAGCCGTCCGCATGGATACGGCTAGATACGATTACGCCTATTGCAATGCCTTGCGCGTTAAAGATAGGTCCGCCCGAGTTACCGCCGTTTATAGCGCAGTCGGTCATCATAAGAGTTTTTCCGCCGACTTGACGGCTCTTGTCGCTTACGATACCGCTAGTTATACACGTTCCGTCGCCCAAAGAGTTACCTACTACGAAAACTTGTTCGCCTATTCTTACCTTTGAAAAATCGCCCAAGGTAATAACGTTAGCCTTATACGGCACAGCCGAAAGTTTTAAAAGGGCAAGGTCTACTCCCCTACCGCTACCGCCACGATCGTCGCCAAGGGCAACTACGGTTGCCTTTACTCTCTCGCCTGCGATATTTACGACTATTTCGCTACTTACTTTGCCGTTGTCGGTTACGACGTGAGCGTTGGTAATTGCGTAACCCGATTGAGTAATCAAAAGTCCCGAGCCTGCCGCGCCACCGCCTGCAAACCTACAAAAAATCTCTAAAACGCCGTTTTTATTCTTCTCAAAAACGTCTACACCTTCGCTCGCGCGATTAGTGGTATATGACGCAGGTTTAACGAAATCCGACTCGGAATATTCGCTAAAACAGTAAATACATCTATATCTACCGCCACCGATAGACTCTAAAGTTCCGCTACAGTTAGGACATTTGTTCATAATAATTTCTCCAAAATTCTTTCGTATTCGGGCGGGGCAAAACTTTCAAAAACACAGTTTTTGCGCCTCGTTGCGCCCTATTAGTATAATTTTATCATAAACCACGTATAAAATCAATAAAATATTTAAATATTATTTACTTAAAGGCTAATTTTTACGCGCCGCGCAACTTTTCGGCTTGTTCCCGTCCGCCTTTACGCGAAAACCAAATTCTCGCAAGAACTTTTCTCCTACTATTGACATTTTTTGTTAAAGAGAGTATTATATAATAAAGATTTTTAAAGGGGACTAAAAAATGAAAAACGTTTTTTCGTTCATAATGAACTTAATAGTAATAGCGCTAAGTCTTTTGGCGGTTTTTGGGCATTTTTTTGCACCGCTTTGGACTATTAACCTACAAATAACGCTCACGCCCGAGATTGCCGAAGTAATCTTCCCCAAAAGTGAAAACCCCACGGAAGAAGAAAAGACTATGGAAATGCTCATTGACGAAATCGCCAAGGAAAACGTTTCCCTCTCGGCAAAACTCGATTTTGCTGCGGCGGAAGTCATAAATTGCGCGCTCACCGAAGACGAAAACACTAAAAACGTGGTTTTAGGCTCGATTGACGCTTTGGTTGACAGCGTCGATAGCGAAAAACTTGCCAGCATTGAAGACTCTATCGCAAGGGCGAGCGTTGCGACGGCAATCAAGTCGCAAGTAACGAAATTTACCGACGTTTTAGACAAGGACGTAGACCAAATTATGCAAGATATCGGCATTGACGACGAGTTTATCTCGGGCAAAACCACCGATATTTTGGACTCTTTAAGGGCGGAAGACGCCACCGTCGATTCTATTACCGACTCGGTTATGACGGTTGTTGACGACGTTTACGACAAGTTGGAAAACAGCGATTTTTCCGACCAAATCGCAGACCTTTCTACAGACGATAGAACGGCTATTGAAGAAACGGTTAAATCGCTCGTTTCGCTCATTGCCGACGAAGACGGCAACGTCGACGGAAACGACTTTATATCCCGCCTTTTTGCCGAACTTTTATCGGGTGACGAGAGTTCGAGCGAGCAAACGGGCGCGGTTTTCACTAACGATATATCCTTCCAAACCAAAAAATTGAATACAAGCGCAATTCTTTTTGAAAACCTTGAAGAAAACCCCGAAGAAAAAGACTTAAAGGAAGTTTTAAGAGAAAAACTTTACGCAGTAGTAAGCGATGGCGTCGTAGGCTTTTTCAAAAAAGTTTTCATTGCGGCAACTATCATGCTTGCTTTTTCGTCTTTTTGGTGGCTCTTCCTTATAGTCAAAATACTTCTTCGCACGCTCACTAAAAATCCGTATATCAAACTCAAAAGCGCAATAATGTTCGGTTGGATACCCTTTGCAATTTTGTATATAATTCCTTCCGCTCTCGTTTGGCTACTTGCAGACCCCGCGTCCTTTATTTGGGGTTGGATCGGCTCGATTTTCCCAAGCCTTAAAACGATTATTTCGGGCGTAGCAATATCCTTTGCGTCGTCTGCTCTCGTTTCTATAATTTGTACCGCCGTGCTTTTCGTGTTTGGTATAATCTACTCTATCTGCCGTGCGACCTACAAGGCGGATAAAGAATAATTTTAGCCGATAATCGGCTTATAGGTAGGCTTTTATAATAAAACTTAACGGCTCTCATTTAAGAGAGCCGTTTTTTTTGGCGATATCTAAACCTTTTAATATCAGTCGCCTATCTTTCGGCGGAAAAGCCTTTTAATAGACTAAATACAAGATTTTATATTTTTCGTTGTTGACCATTTTACCCACGGCGCGTTGAAGTTTAGCGCGCGTTTCGTCGGGCATTGCTCCGCTCTTTTGCGCAACTTCTTCTAAAACGACTTTGCCTAGCGGTCTGCCAAACACGTTGACTTCGTTTAGGTTACCGCTTTCGCCTTCCTTTGAAATAAATTCAATGAAGTCTTCGCATTGCTTTTTAGTGCCGGATACGGGGCTTACGGTAGTCGTTATGCCCACTTTAACCACGTGCAAACTTTCCGTTTCCGCGCTCACCGCCACGCCGTAACGGTTGCCGTTTTTGATAAGCGTAGGCGCGCCGATAACCACGTCTTTTTCGGTTGGCAAAACTATTCCGTAGCCCTTTGCTTCGGCGTCGTATAAGGCAGTTTTAATCTTGTCGTATTCCCACTTGGCTTTTGACAAATCCCTAACGAAACTCATAAGTTTATATTCGCCGTCAATCGTTTCGCCACACGTTTCACTTAAGACGTCGTAAAACAAACTCTTGTCACAGTTTAAGTTGAGCCTTGCCGTGCCGTCGCCTGCAAACACTTCGGTTTTTTCGGGAATAATTTTATCCACACACGTTATCGCCTCTTCTAAAAGGTCACAATCCTTCATTTTAAAGACCTTTTCCGAAGCCGTTTTTACACACGAAATAATTTCGCCGACAACCCTATTTTCAGGCGGTAACGCGCGAAGCCAGTCAGGCAAGCAAATTTCAAAGGAATTTATGGGAAATTCCCCCAAAACCCCCTCTATAACACGATTAAACGCGTTTTCGTCACAGTTTAGCACGTCTAAGCACACTACCTTTACGCCGTACTTCTTCTCCATTTCGTGGGCTAGGATATTAGCGTCTTTTCCGTTTGGCGCGGTGGTGTTTAAAACTATGGTAAAGGGCTTGCCAATCTCTTTAAGTCGCTTAATCGCCTTTTCTTCCGCAACGGCGTAATCACGGCGGTCAATGCCCGTAAAAGAGCCGTCCGTCGTTACGACCACGCCCAAAGTCGAATGCTCGCTTATCACCTTTTCCGTGCCGATTTCCGCCGCCTGTTCAAAGGGCATTGGCTCGTCTTTCCAAGGCGTTTGCACAAGGCGTGGCTTGCCGTCTTCTTCCTTTCCGATTGCGCCGTTTACCATAAACCCAACGCAGTCTATAAGTCGCATTTTTAGGTGGGCTTTGCCAAGCGTAACCTTTACCGCTTCGCTAGGGATAAACTTGGGCTCGGTGGTCGTTACCGTCTTGCCCGTGCCCGATTGCGGAAGTTCGTCCAAGGCGATTTGTTTTTTGTTTTTGCCCGCAAGAAAAGGCATTATCATAAGTTCGGCAAACCTTTTTACAAAGGTCGATTTGCCCGCCCTTACCGGGCCTACGACTCCTAAATAAACGTCTCCACCCGTCCTTTTTGCTACGTCTGCGTATATATCGAATTTTTGCATACCGCTCAATCTCCTTTTGCTATCAGTTCAATATATTCTATTGCTTTGCTTGGCGGTTTATGCCTGTTTGCGCGCAAAACGCAACAAAATTTTCTTTTTTTAACTTTTTCTATTGCTAAGCCTTTTCCTTAATGGGAGGCTTATTAAAAAGGGGCGGCTTTATTAAAAAGCGCCGTGCGGTGAGAAAACCGCACGGCGCTTTGCTTTAAGTATTATTTCTTATACCAGTAGTAATCGTAATAAGTTGACTTAAAATAGGTCGCGTTGGTGGAAGAATTTGTTACGTTCGTTTCAGTCCCACCCATTTTGTTTTGCCAATTAGTGGAACTCGTCGTCCTATACCAAGTAGAAACGTCTTCAAAAGTAATGCTATTCAAACTACTGCAATCCCAGAACGCATAATTGCCGATGCTTGTCACGCTGTCGGGGATAACAACGCTTGTCAAACTACTGCAACCATAGAACGCCCAATCGCCGATACTAGTTACGCTGTCGCCGATTACAACGCTCGTCAAACCACTGCAATTACGGAACGCAAAAGAGCCGATACTAGTTACGCTGTCGCCGATTACAACGCTCGTCAAACCACTGCAATTACGGAACGCAAAAGAGCCGATACTAGTTACGCTGTCGCCGATTACAACGCTCGTCAAACTACTGCAATTATAGAACGCTTCCTTGCCGATATTTCCACCCGTTATCGTCACTTTCTTTAAAGACGATGGCACGTAATCGTAATTATAAATATAACTGATTGCGCCGAATATATAGCCGAAATGAGTATTGCTTGTGCCACTCTTGCCTGCTCCTACAAATGGTAGGGTGATTTCCGTCAAACTACTGCAACCATAGAACGCAGAAGAGCTAATATTAGTCACAAAGTCGGGAATGATAATTTGAGTGACCGATTTGTCTTTTATACCCGTAATAGAGCAAGCGGTTAAAGTAGAAGTAAAGTTGAAATTAGCCATTTCCGCCTTTACTGCAAATTTAGCGGTTACGTCTTGAGTTGCCGTAAAGGTATAGGTTAAATCAGAAGTAAGCAAAACTTCCCCACTATACCAACCTAAAAAGTCATAGCCTAAATTTGGCGGTGTTGCAGTTGTCGTAAACGCATCCGTGCCGTATCTATAATTACCTGTATTTGTAATACTACCTAACGCAGAATTATTGACGGACAAGGTATAAACGTTTCTCGTATAGTAAACGCTTAAAATTTTGCTGCCGTCGCCGTCAATATTCCCACTTACAACGCTTTTGCTTGCATTGTAAGTAAAATGAGCAAAGGTTTTAATCTCAGCGGTTGCCGTCGTGTCCGTTTCACCTTTAAGTTCTACCGTTTCATGCAAAGTGTAATTATTATCGTCAAGGTTTTGAAGATAATAATTTACCGTATACTTCGTGTCAGTATGCGCAGACCAACTTGCCACAATAGCCGTGTCACGGGTGATAGGCTCGTTAAAATTATAATTCCAAGAAACAAAATCATAACCTACTTTTTCGGTTGTAGGCTGGGTAGCCAAAAAGTCTTCTTCAACGTATTGGGTGGCTACTGCGCTACCGCCGTCTGTATTAAAAGTTACTCGATAGAGCGGACGACGGCGAATAGTTACAACGTAAGTTTTTACGAGTTTGCCACCCGTCGTTTCAAAAACGTAAAAAGTATTATCGCCTTCGGCTAGGGGTGCTTTTTTTGTAATGACTGTTTGCGTACCGTAAGAGTCCAACGCAACTATAAAGTCCGCCCCGCTAGCAACGTTTATTTCTTCAATAAAGGAAAAGTCTGCCGTAGCGTTGCTTACTTTTCCGTATACGGTTAAGCCGTCAACGGTCAACGTTTTAAACTCAATAAAAGACTGGTCGTCGACTATTTCGCTATCTGTTTCACTCTCGCTCTCAAAAGCGCTTTCACTTTCGGCGGTGCTTTCGCTTTCAATAACGCTTTCCGTGTCAAGCGAACTTTCACCTTTATTGGTAGACGGCTTGGTTACTTTTTCACACGAAATGGTAAAAAGCGCCGTGCTTACGCAAAGCATAAGCATTAAAAGCGTAATAATAAACTTTTTCATAATTTACCCCTTTTAGGTATATTTGTATCAACTTAACTTTAAAATATTCATAAATTTTAGTGGCTATTATGGGCTTTACTCTTCGTTCTTTTCACGGGTAAACAGCCTTATAGGCGTACCTTCAAAACCAAAGGTTTTGCGGATAGTGTTTTCTAAAAATCTCAAATACGAAAAGTGCATAAGGTCGGAATTGTTTACGAAAAATACGAAAGCAGGGGGATTTGTTCCGTCTTGAACGGCATAATAAATTTTAAGTCTTCTGCCGTTTTTGGTCGGGGGCTCGGTAGCCCTTATCGCGTCGCCTACTACGTCGTTTAACGTACCCGTCGTTATACGCTTGCAAGCGTTTTCATATACTTCTCTTGCAAGAGCGAAAACTTTATTCGTCCTTTGCCCCGTGGCGGCGGATATATATATTGATTTAAAGTAGTCCATAAAAGCAAGGTCTACTTTGAGTTTGTTTTCAAATTCGTTTATGGTGTGGGTGTCCTTTTCAATCAAGTCCCACTTGTTCATAACAATTATCGACGGTTTGCCCTGCTCGTGCACGTAGCCGGCAATCTTTACGTCTTGCTCGGTAAGCCCTTCCGACGCGTCGATAACTATTAAACAAACGTCCGCCCTACGAATTGCGGCGAGCGAGCGCAAAACGCTATAATACTCAACGCCGTCTTCAACCGAACGCTTTTTTCTAATGCCCGCCGTGTCGATAAGGGTGTATTTTTGCCCGTCGATTTCAAGCGGGGTGTCGATAGCGTCACGAGTCGTGCCTGCAATATTTGAAACGATAGTTCTGTCGTAGCCTAAAAGTTTATTGGTAAGGCGAGATTTGCCGGCGTTGGGCTTGCCCACGATTGCAATTTTAAGCCTATCGGCGTCCGCGTCGGCGTCCACTTGGTCAAAATAAGAACAAACTTCGTCTAAAAGGTCGCCAAGTCCCTTTGCTTGCTCGGACGATATGCCAAAGGGCACGCCAAGACCTAACTCGTAAAAGTCGAAAAGAATTTCTTCCTTGTAGGTATCGAGTTTGTTTACCGCCAAAACGATAGGTTTACGGCTACGGCGAAGCATGTCCGCTACGTCGTAATCGCTTGCGGTTAAGCCCGTTTTTGCGTCGCAGAAAAATATAATTACGTCCGCCGTATCGATAGCGATTTCGGCTTGGCTTTTTATATGTTTCCACATTTCGTCCGTCGATTTAATTTCAATACCGCCCGTGTCGATAAGGGTAAACGCCTTTCCGCACCACTCGGCGTCGGCGTAAAGCCTATCTCTGGTTACGCCCGGGGTGTCTTCTACTATGGATAGTTTTTGCCCCGTTATTTTATTGAAAAAGGTTGATTTGCCAACGTTTGGTCTGCCGACTATGGCTACTAATGGTTTACTCACTTATATCACTCTCCGTAAAAATTTTTCTCTATTTCGTAAAATCTTTTTTAGTTCCCGTAACGGGTTTTTTAGTTTTCGCAACGGCTTTTCTTTATTCTCTATTCCGTAACGGCTTTGCCTAATAGCGCGCGGACGAAACTTCCACCGCTACCGTCGGTAATTACAACTTCTTTTTGGGTAATTAGCCTTAACTTTTCAAGGCTAGTTCCGTCCAAAAACAGGTCGGAATTCTCTTTCAAAACGTGCCTTGGCATAACTACCGTATCGTAGCCGTCGCCAAACCTTAAAACTGCGTTTATAATATCGCCACCCGTCAGTAGCCCCGTACAGTTTACGCTCTCGCCAAAAAACTCGTTTTTGACGGCAACGACTTTCGTCTTTAATCCGCCGACGGCTTTTTCCACTTTTTGGGCTTGCCGTTTAGTAAATTCGCTCGCCGAAGTGCCTGAAATTATTAAAACTTTTTTAGTAAAACCGCTATTTTGCTCGGTTTTGATTTGCTCGTCGGGGTTTTGGTCGATTTTTATTTGCTCGCTTTTAATTTCGGCGATAGCGTCGTCGATTTCCCTTGTGAACTTTGCCGTTGAGCCGACGCCGTTCTCTATTTGGGCAAATTCGCCGTAAAACTCGTACGGCTCTACTTCAAGCCCAGCCCTAAAATAAAACTCGTCGGCAAGTTGGATAAAGTTCGCTTTAAACTCGGCGTTTAACTTGCGCGCCTTGTCAATAACGGTTTTTGCGTAATCGCCGTCGATATCCCGTATTTGGGTAAGCCCGTCGCGAAATTTCGTCATGCCGACCGGCACGACCGCCATCGTCTTTACGAAGGGGTAATGCTTAAAGAGTTCTCTCGCCGTAAAATCAAGTTCTTCTCCGTCGTTAAAGCCCCTTGCTAGCACGACTTGGGTGTGCATTGTTATTCCGCTTTTTGCAAATTTTTCTATTTGGTAAGCAATCCTATCCGCAAAGCGGTTGCCCGTCATTTTTTTGCGAAGTTCGCCGTTCATTGTGTGAACGGAAACGTACAAGGGGGAAAGTTTTAGCCTTGCAATTCGCTCTTCGTCGGCTTTGGTAAGGTTAGTAAGCGTTACGAAATTTCCGCATAAAAAACTTTGACGGTAGTCGTCGTCTTTTACGTAAAGGCTATCTCGCATACCGCACGGCATTTGGTCGATAAAACAAAAAACGCAATGGTTATGGCAAGTTTTTATCGTCAAATTGTCGTCTTCAAAGGTAAGCCCCAACCTCTCGTCTTCGTACTTTTCTATCTCGCAAACTGAAACGTCGCCGCCAACTTGACGGACGGTAAGGGCAAAAAATTCCTTTTCGTCATAGTAAAGATAATCCAAAATATCAACGGCGTCGTAGCCGTCGAAAGCGAGAATTTCATCCCCGCTTACAAGCCCTATTTCGTCGCCTATTGAGTTTTTTTCAACCTTAGATATCTTTAACATACCCCACCGCTTTAATTAAAGTTTTGTCGTTTTTTAACTTATAGCCAATTAAAAATTAGTCGTTTATCGACTTATAGGCGAGTTTTAGCCTTTTTCGCGTTTTGCCGAGCGCTTTTTATGCGCTATTTAGCGTCTTATTTTAAATGGAATTTTTCGTTAAGTTTTTCAAAGATAAGGTCGGCAATGCCTTCGCCACCGAAATCTTCTCTCGGCTTAATATGTTTTTTAAGTTCAAGATATTCTTCGCTACCTGCTACCGCGCCCTTTATAAATTCAAGGCATTTATCTGCGTTGAAAATTCTTACGGCGTCTTTAATGTGCGTAACGTAATGCTCTGCAATGAGTTTTTCAATATCGTTTGCAGAGTGGGTTACTACGATAGGAACGCCGTAGAAAGCCGCTTCGGCAAGTCCGTTTCCGCTCTTGCCAAGGTATAGGTCGGACGATGCGATAAGTTCTAAAACGTTGTCGCAAAAACCGTAGGGATAGAAAGACAAATTGCCCTTGCTCTTGAGTTTTAAAAGCCTTTCGTGAAGTTCGGGGTTTTTACCGCAAACGACTATAACGCTGATTGGCAAGTCTTCTTCAATAAGCATTTGGCAAAGTTGCTCCGCCATACCGATACCGTAACCGCCTTCGGTAATGTAAAGGGTAAACTTGTCGTCGTGACCGAGCCTTTGGCGAATTTCTTGCTTCGTGCCCGTTACTTCAAATGCTTGCTGACGAATAGCAAAGGGCGCAAGTTTAAAGTTGTCTTCGTTGTACCTGCGCTTAAACTTCATGGCGCGGTCGTACCCTTCTTTCATTGAAATCATTGAAAAATCGCAGGGGTAGCGGAAAAGAGCGTTTGCGTGCGCGTCGGGCACGTACATTACGGTATACGGCTTTTTAGACGATTTAACGGCGTAGTAGTTTGTCGCCCAATGGGTACTGACAACTGCGTCGGGGGCTAAATCTTCCATATACTTCAAACTGTCTTTATAGGCGTCTTTTACGAGTTTTTCCATAATAAACCAACTCGTAATTTTAGAGCCGAAAATATTCATTGCCAAAATACTAGCGTATCCGTAAAAATGATTTTTATTGTAACTGCGCACTTCGTCGCAAAGCCTATCTTCAAATTTTTTCATAGCTTCGCTACCCGAATCTTTGTAGAAATTACTGCGGACTACTTCACAGTAATCGCCGTACTTTTTTTCAAAGGCGTCGCAAATAGAACGCTCGGTCATAATGTGCCCAAAACCTGCTTCAACAAATGGGAATAACACTTTAATCTTCTTCATTTTTTACTCCTTTTTGCAAACCTTTTAAGTTGAATGTTTTGCGCTATAAAACGCTTGGCGGTTGCAAAAATTTATTTCTTACTTTTTACAAAAGTAAGTTTCATGTTTTTATTGTACTACAAATTCTATTAAAAAGCAAACGCAAAGCGCGTTTTTAACAAAAAAAGTCAATATGCCCCGTAGGACAAATTGACTTTATTTTGCTTGTTTTGTTGATTTTTGCTTAATAATCGACTTATAGGTGGACTTTTGCGTTTTTAAAGTGTATTAAGTAGCCTTTCTAATAAAGCGCAACAGCCTTCGTATATATCTTTATACGCAACGTCAAACCTATCCTTATACCACGGGTCGGAAACGTCGTCGTCTCGCCCTGTAAAGGTAAGGAGTTTGACGACCTTTTTTTGACTATCGCCGTTTAAAATGCGAGTTGCGTTGTAAACGTTTGCGCTATCCATACACACGAAAAGATCGTAGTTGTCGTAATCGGATAGTTTAAGTTGCTGAGCGCGCTTGCCGTCGCAAGTTATACCGTGTTTTAAAAGTTCTCGTTTAGCAGGGGGATACACGGGATTGCCCACGCCACGCCAAATCTCTTCGGTTGACGTTGCCGAAGACGAAATTTTAAATTCGTCTTGTAAACCTTTTTCATTTACTAGTTTTTTAAAAATGAATTCCGCCATAGGGCTACGGCAAATATTGCCGTGGCAAACAAACATTATTCTCTTCACGTTTCACCTTCCGTTTTTAATCAAAATGAGCCAATAATCGACTTATAGGCGGACTTCTATTAAATTTTGAAATTATACAAAATCGCCGAACACCCTTATAAAATCTAAAACGTACGGATTTACTCCATTTTTTGTACTATTATATATACTATAAAAAATTTTGTCAAGCAAATTTTTTGCGCGCAATTTTAGCAAACGTTTAAATCAAGAAAAAGCACTTGGAATACCAAGTGCTTTTAGTGGAATGTGGCAACAACCTATCCTCCCGGGCGGTTGCCCGCCAAGTACTTTCGGCGCAACTGAGCTTAACTTCTGTGTTCGGAATGAGAACAGGTGGATCCTCAGCGCTATCGTCACCACAATGGTTATATAATC